>PHAL01000002.1 GCA_002840355.1 Elusimicrobia bacterium HGW-Elusimicrobia-3
CGCCTTGGTCTATTTCCGCCGCGGCCTGATGCCGCTGGAGCTGACCGGCGTCATCGTCACCGGCGTGCTGCTGGGCTCCTTCCTGGGCATCTACGTGCTCTACAGGGCCAGGTCTGAAAAACTGCAGATAATCTTCTCGGCCCTGACGCTGCTGGTGGGGCTGAAGATGCTCTTCGGAGCTCTGTAATATGTTCCAGGAAAAAGATTTCAACAGGCTCATACAGCGCACGCTGCTCGGCGGCGTGTTCCTGAGCGTCTTCCTGGTGTCGGCAGGCTTCGGCCTGTCGCTGGCCGGCGCGCCGTCCGGCCCCGGCCTGCTGAGGGCCGGCCTGCTGGCGCTGATACTCACGCCGGTGGCGCGCGTGGTCATGCTGGTCTACGGCTACTGGCGTACCGGCGAGTCGTATTTCGCGCTGGCCTCCTTCGTGGTGCTGGCGGTGCTGATCGTTTCGATGCTGGCTGGATAATATGAAAAAATTACTGCTTCTTCTGCTGCTGCTCCCTGCCTGGCTTAATGCCGGCGCCACCGGCCCGGCCGGGGCCGACGACGGGCTGGGCCCCGCGCTGGTGGACCTGAACGCCTCCACCAGGCCCTTCGCGCTGAGCCCCGGCGCCGACGAGCGCTACGACCGCGGCATCGCCATGATGTACCGTCTGGAATTCGACGGGGCGGAGCATGAATTCAAGGAGATAATCAAGTTGTCTCCGCAGGACCCCGCCGGCTATTTCGCGCTGGCGGCGCTGGCCTGGTGGCGCCACTCGCAGAACTTCGACATGCAGGGCGGCGCCGGCGGCCTGGAGCGCGACTTTCTCTCCAACTCCGACCGCGTCATAGAGCTCGCCCGGCGCATGGAGAAGGAAGGGCGGGACCTGGACCAGGCCTATTTCTTCATGGGCAGCGCTCTCGGCCTGCAGGGGCGCTGGCACGCGGTGAAACGCAACTGGTGGCGGGCCTACACCCACGGCAAGAAGGGCCGCAAGCTCCTGAAGCGCTGCGTAGAGCTGAATCCCGCCGTCTACGACGCCTTCCTGGGTTTGGGCATCTTCGATTATTACGCCGCCACGCTGCCCGGCGCGCTGGGGCTGGCCGCGAAGCTTTTCGTCGGGGGCGACAGGGAGCGCGGCATAGAGTACGTGCGGGTGGCCAAGGAGCGAGGGCGCTTCTTCAAGACCGAGGCCAGGTTCTTCCTGATCGAAATCTACTCGATGCACGAGCACGACTATAAGGCCGCCTACGCCGAGACGGAGGCGCTCAAGGCCGTGGACCCGACCAACCTGCTCTTCCGGCTGGGCGAGATCATGACGCATATGCAGGCCGAGGACTGGAAGGGCGTGCTGGCGGAATGCGAGGCCTTCCTGGGGGCCTGGCAGATGAAGCCCCAGCGGGGGCTGGAGCAGCAGCTGGCCATGATCTACCTATCGGCCGGCGACGCGCTGATAGCGCTCAAGCGCTACGAGGAAGCCGCCGTTTGGCTGACCGGCGGCATAGAGAAGACCGGTTTCCCGGCCAAGGGCTGGGTGACTTACTGCTACCTGCGCCGGGCGCAGGCGCTGGACCTGCTGGGCCGGCGCGCCGCGGCCCTGGCCGACTACCGGACCGCGGCCGCGCGGCCCAACTTCTGGGATTCTAAAAAGTACGCCCGTGCCGGGCTCAAGGCCGCGCCGGATTACGCCGAGGTCTACCGGCAGATGACGGTGGACTGACGCGCGCGCGGCGGCATTGCGCCGGCCTTGTAAGCGGCGGGATTTTCCTGTAAGATAACTGCACTGGAGATAAATATGAAAAAGACAGAATTTACAGCGGTAGTGCCGGTGGCCGGGGCGGGAACCCGCCTGCGCCCGCACACCCATACCTACCCCAAGGTGCTGCTCACCGTGGGCGACAAGCCGATCATCGGCCATATCCTCGACGACCTGTCCGCCGCCGGCATCAAGAAAGTCTGCATGGTGGTGGGCTACCTCGGCGGGATGATCAGGGAGTACGTCGGCCGGCACTACAAGCATCTCGAGGTGACCTACGTGGAACAGGTGGAGCCGCGCGGCCTGGGCCACGCCATCTGGCTGACCCGCGGCGCCGTGAGCGGCCCCGTGGTGGTGATGCTGGGCGACACCGTGCTCGACGCGGACCTGTCCAAGTTCCTGACCTCCAAGGACGACTGCATAGCGGTAAAGGAAGTGGCCGACCCGCGCCGCTTCGGCGTGGTGGAGACCCGTGGCGGCTATATCTCGGCGATGGTCGAGAAGCCGGAGAAGCCCCGCACCAAACTGGCCATCGTGGGCATCTATTCCTTTCATAACTCGCTGCAGCTCTACAACAGCCTGCAGCGCCTGGTGGATTCGGGCAGGACCACCAAGGGCGAGATCCAGTTCACCGACGCGATGGCGCTGATGGTCAAGGGCGGGCACAAGATCCGCCCCGTGCCGATAGAGGGCTGGTACGACTGCGGCAAGCCCGAGACGCTGCTGGAGACCAACCGCCACATCCTCGACCGCAAGCGGTTCTCGCCCAAGGCCAGGAACTCCGTGATCATCCCGCCCGTCTACATCTCCCCGACGGCGAAGGTGACCAACTCGATAGTCGGCCCCTACGCCGCCATCGGCGACGGCGCGCGCATAGATTCAGCCATCATCTCCGACTCCATCGTCAACGAGAACGCCCAGATCATGAACATCAACCTCGCCGGCTCGCTGGTGGGCCCGAGCGCCACCGTGATCGGCCGCAAGGACCAGCTCAACGTAGGCGAGAACTCCGAGATCAGGTTCGACAAGACTACCTGCGATTAGGGGGAGAGGCCGCCAAGGGTACGCCTTCTCCGGGTACGCTCGGCCACACCGTGGCCTCGCTCTTTCGCTTCGGTTCGGCGCTACGCAAGCCTCACCTACGCGAGGCCCCTCCGAAGGCATACCCTCGTCGGCCTAAAAAGACAATAAAAGAGAAAGCCCGGGAAGCCGGGCTTTCTCTATATCTAAGCGACAGAACTTATTTTAGCTTGGTCCAGTCCAGGGCTTTTACGCGGCGGGCGGCCTCGCGCAGTTTAGCGTCGGGCTCGGTGAGCGAGAACCGCACGTAACCTTCGCCGTACTTGCCGAAGCCCGAGCCGGGCGCGGTGAGGATGGAAGCTTTCTCCAGCATAAAATACACGGCGTCGAGCGAGGCGCAGTCCACGGGCGGCCGCGCCCACACGAAGCAGCTGCCGCCGGGCCGCTTGAAGCGCCAGCCGGCGCTTTCCAGCGCGGCGCAGAAGCTGTCCGCCCTGCGCTTGAAATGCGCGCGCACCGGGGGCACTATGCTCTCGTGGTGCTTCAGGCCGAAGGCCGCGGCGTTCTGTATGGCGTTGAACGGGCCGGAGTCTATGTTCTCCTTAAGCTGGTTCAGCGCGCAGACCAGTTTGGAATTGCCCACCACCCAGCCTATGCGCCAGCCAGCCATGCAGTAGGTCTTGGACGTGGAGTAGAACTCCACCGCCACGTCGCGCGCTCCGGGCGCCTGCAGTATGCTCGGGGCCGGCTCGCCGAAATAGAGGTCGCAGTAGGCCGCGTCCTGCGCTATGATCACGCCGTTCTTCCGGGCCCACTTCACCAGGTCCTTGTAGAATTCCGGCGTGGCGCCCGCGCCGGTGGGGTTGTTGGGGTAGTTCAGGAAGAAGAGCCTGGTCCGCTCCAGCACCTTGCGCGGGATCTTCCCGAGATCCGGCAGGAAGCCGTTCTTCTCTTCCAGCGGCACGTCGTGGATGCGGCCGCCGGAAAGAATCACGCCGGTCCTGTAGGTGGGGTAGGTGGGGTCCGGGATAAGGCAGTAGTCGCCGGGGTTCAGCACGGCGAAGGGCAGGTGGGCGATGCCTTCCTTGGAGCCGATGAGGATGGAAACCTCGTCGCCGGGATGGAAGTCCAGGCCGTGCCGGCGTTTATGCCAGGCGGAGATCTCTTTCCTTAAATTCTCGTTGCCCTTGGTGTTGGGGTAGCGGTGGTTGGCGCCCTTGCGCACCTCGCGCACCGCGCAGTCCACTATCGGCTTGGCGGTGGGCAGGTCGGGGTCGCCGACGGCCAGGCTGATGATGTCCTTGCCCCTGGCGCGCTCGGCCCGCTCCTTGCGGTAGAGCTCCTCGAAGAGGAAAGGGGGGAAGGACCTGAGTTTCTCGCTTAATTCTATGTTCATGATGAAGTGTCGTTCCTCGCGGCGCGGCGGGCCGTCAGGGCTTGGCGCCGAGCAGGCTGAGTTCGGGCAGGTAGGTGACCAGCGCGAGCATGGCCAGCAGGATGAGCAGGAAGGGGCCTATCGCGCGGTAGAGCGTGGGCAGCTTGCGGTGGAAGCGCGAACTGGCCAGGAAGAGGTTCAGGCCCAGCGGCGGCAGCATGTAGCCGATCTCGAGGTTGAGCAGGAAGATGATGCCCAGGTGTATCGGGTCTATGCCGTACTGCGCGGCCACCGGCACGATGATCGGCACGACGATGATGATCGCCGAGAAGATCTCTATCATGTTGATGATCAGCAGGAAGATATTGAGCAGGATCAGGAAGATGACCTTGCTGGAGACGTAGGTGTGCAGCCAGCCGAAGATGCGGTCGGGGATCTGAGCGTCTATCAGGTAATTCGTGAAACCGAGCGCGGTGCCCAGCACCATGAAGATGGCGCCCACGAGCAGCATGCTCTTCACCGCCACGCGCGGGATGTCCCTGATCAGGTCCAGGTCCTTGTAGATGAAGACCTCGGTGACGATCACGTAGAAGGCCATCACGCTCGCGGCCTCGCTGGCGGTGAACAGCCCCTGGTAGATGCCGCCGATGATGAGGAAGGGCAGCGGCAGCTCCCAGGCTATGTCGCGCACCGACTTCTTGAGCGCCTTCATGGAGAAAGGGATGCTCTTGACCCCGGCCTTGCGGGCGATGAAATAGGCGTAGACGGAGAGGGCCGCCAGCAGCAGCCCGCCGGGCAGCAGGCCGGCCCTGAACAGGCGGTCTATGTCTATCTTGGCCACGATGCCGTAGAGGATGATGGGCAGGCTGGGGGGGAACAGCAGGCCCAGGCTGCCGGTGGTGGTCAGCAGGCCCAGCGTGAATTTTTCCGGGTAGCCCTGCTTGGACAGCATCGGGTACAGCAGGCCGCCGAGGGCGATGATGGTGACGCCGGAGGCGCCGGTGAAAGCCGTGAACAGGGCGGTGGTGAACAGGGCCACTATGGCCAGGCCGCCGGGCAGCGTGCCGAACAGCGCCTCGGCCAGGGCCAGCATGCGCTGCGGCGCCTTGCTCTCGGCGAGCATGTAGCCGGAGAAGGTGAACAGCGGGATGGCGATGAGGGCGGGCAGCGAGGCCAGGCGCAGCATCTCCACGATGACGGCGGAGGAATCTATGCCCTCGGCCGCGAACAGGAAGATGGCGCCGCCGCCTATCAGCGTGAAGACGGGCGAGCCCAGGAAGGCCAGCAGCAGGATGAGCGGGATAACAAGGAAGGCCATCAGAAGGGTCCCTCCTCGTGGTCCGGCGGCCTGAAGATGCCGATGATGGTGTGCAGGCCTATCAGCGCGAAAGAGGCGGGGATGATGATCTCGGCCCAACCGCCCAGCACGGCGAAATGGTTTATGTAGAAAGCCACGGAACCGGCCTCGAACTCGTCGCGGATGAACTTGTATGAGGCGTAGAACAGCAGCGCCGAGGCTGCCGCGGTGAACAGGTCGGCGCAGACCTCCAGCGGGCGCTGCATGCGCTTGGGGGTGAGCTTGACGAAAGTTTCCAGCGCGAAATGGTGCGAGTAGCGGGCCGCCAGCGCGGCGCCGATGAGGCCGGCCCAGAGCACCATGTGGCGCAGCATCGGGTCCAGCCAGACCACACCGGAGTGGAAGATGATGCGCAGCAGCATCTGCAGGAAGGACAGCGACACCATCGCCAGGATAAGCGTCACCACGGCGGCTTTTTCGGCCTTTACCAGGTACTCCTCAACTTTAAACACGCGGCGCATGTCTTTATTATTGTAAATGTCGGCGGCGGTCCGCAAGGAGGGCGAAAAGGCGGGCCCGTATTTTAGTATCATTTTCCCGGGAGGGAGCGGCCCGCTCTCTCCTTAAAGGGGACCATATGCCTACGGATATAGAGATAGCCCGCACCATCCAGCTCAAGCCCATCGGCGAGATCGCCGCGGCCCTCGGCGTGCCCGCCGACGACCTGCACCTGTTCGGCAAGTACAAGGCCAAACTGCCGCTCAAGCTCATAGACCGTGAGAAGGCGAAGCAAAACAAACTGGTGCTGGTTTCGGCCATCTCGCCCACGCCGGCCGGCGAGGGCAAGACCACGGTTTCCATCGGCCTCACGCTGGGCCTCAACCGGATAGGCAGGAAGACCACCGTGGTGCTGCGCGAGCCGTCGCTGGGCCCTGTGTTCGGCATCAAGGGCGGCGCCACGGGCGGCGGCCGCTCGCAGGTGCTGCCGATGGAGGACATCAACCTGCACTTCACCGGCGACTTCGCCGCCATAGAGAAGGCGCATAATTTGCTGGCCGCCATCATCGACAACAATATACAGAACAAGAAGAACAACCTCAATATCGACCCCCGCACCGTCACCTGGAAACGCGTGATGGACATGAACGACCGCTCGCTGCGCAAGATCATCGTGGGCCTGGGCGGCACGATGAGCGGCGTGCCGCGCGAGACCGGCTTCGACATCGTGGCCGCGTCCGAAGTGATGGCCATCTTCTGTCTGTCCGACGACCTGCGGCACCTCAAGGAGAAGCTGGGCAGCATCTTCGTAGGCTACACCTATGACCGCAAACCCGTCTACGCCCGCGACCTCAAGGCCAACGGCGCCATGGCCGCGCTCCTGAAGGACGCGCTGATGCCGAACCTGGTGCAGACCAGCGAGGGCACGCCCGCCATCATCCACGGCGGGCCTTTCGCCAACATCGCGCACGGCTGCAACTCCATCATCGCCACGCGCATGGGCCTGTCCCTGTCCGACTATGTCGTTACCGAGGCGGGCTTCGCCTTCGAGCTGGGTGCCGAGAAGTTCCTGGACATCAAGTGCCGCTACGCCGGGCTCTGCCCCAGCGCGGCCGTGCTGGTGGCCACCGTGCGCGCGCTCAAGTACCACGGCGGCGTGGGCCTCAAAGAACTCAACAAGCCCGACCCGGCGGCGGTCAAGCGCGGCCTCGAGAACCTCGAGAAGCACGTGGAGAACATGCGGCAGTTCGAGCTGTCCCCGGTGATAGCCATCAACAAATTCGCGTCCGACACCGACGAGGAACTGGCGGTGGTCAAGGCCCGCTGCGCCGAACTGGGCGTGCCGGTGGCCGTGGCCGACGTGTGGGGCCAGGGCGGCGCCGGCGCCGCGGAGCTTGCGGAGCTGGTGGCCAGGGCGGTAGAGGGCAGGACGAACTGCGGTTTCAAGCCGGTCTACGAGTGGGAGTGGCCGGTGGAGAAGAAGATAGAGGCCATAGCCGGCAAGATGTACGGCGCGGCCCACATCGACTATACGGCGCGGGCCAGGAAGGACCTGGAGAAAATAAATAATCTCGGCCTGGACAAGCTGCCGGTCTGCATCGCCAAGACCCAGAAATCCCTGTCCGACAACCCCGACCTTATAGGCCGCCCTAAGGACTTCGTGGTGACGGTGCGCGAGATAGAGATAGCCTCCGGCGCGGGGTTTATCATCCCCATCACCGGCGACATCATGCGCATGCCCGGCCTGCCCGAGCACCCGGCCTCCGAGAACATAGACATAGACGCCGAGGGCAACATCACCGGCCTCTTCTGACGGCGGCCGGTCATGGAAAAGGCCCGGGTGACCGGGCCTTTTCGCTTTCAGACTATATCTTCCTCTTCCACGGGGGGGAACCAGCGCTGGGCCGCGAAGGCCGGCAGCACGGCGCTGGCCACCAGCACGCCGGTCAGTATCGAGTACTGGCCCGGGTCCAGGTAGCCGGCCTTGAGCCCGAACAGGGCGGCCATCAGGCCGAAGGTCAGGCCAGTGGACATCAGCAGCGTGGAGTAGCCGCTGTTGGCGCGGAAGAGCCGGCGCGCCGGCAGGTAGACCGCCGCTATCTTGGCGGCCTGGCGCAGCAGGAACAGCGCGGCGAAAAGTCCGGCTCCGGCCCACAGCGCCGGCAGGGAGACCTGCATGCCGGCGACTATGAAGAAGAGCGGGGTGATAAAGGCGTAGGCCACCGTGCGCAAACGGCTCTTTACCGCCGGGCCCCCGGCCCCGCTCGCGAAATGACCGCTCATGGTCAGGCCGAAGAGGAAGGCCGGCAGCATGGCCTGGCTGGCGCCCAGGTCGGCCAGGTAGATGAAGGCCAGCAGCACGAAGAAAACATATTTTATCTCCGGCTCTATCACCTTGCCCGCCAGCGCCGGGTGGGAGAGCAGGCCAGCCGAGAAACGCCCGGCCAAGAGCAGGAAACCGCCAGAAAGGGCCAGGAACAGCAGCGTGTAGAGGTTGGGTTTCAGGAAGGCGAGGCTCAGGGCGAGGGCCGTCAGCGTGTTGGTGAGAAAGGTGCAGGCCAGCAGCAGCTTGCCGGTGCGCGACCCGCCCAGGCCGGTCTCGGTGACCACCGAGTAGACCACCGCCACCGAGGTTTCCGAAAGCGCTATGCCGGCCAGCAGCGAGGCCCGGACGCTCCAGCCCGCGCCGTAGCGGCAGAAGAGGTAGCCGGCGGCCAGCGGGGCCAGGAAAGAGCCCAGCCCCACGGCCGCCGCCCGCCTGAAATTATCCCTGAGCAGTTTTACGTCCACCTCCGCCCCGGCCAGGAAGGTCAGCACTATGCCGCCGAAGCCGGCTATGTAGAGCATCCACTCTTCGGCGCGCAGCCCCAGGTTGCCGGCGCCCAGCCCCAGCAGCACTTCGAAGATAGCCACCGAAACTCCCAGCTTAAGGCTCAGCGCGCTGGCCGCGAAGACCAGCAGCCCGGCTATCAGCGGTATTTTGTCAGGTTCCATATCTCCTCATATAAAAATGACCTCCACCTTAAGGGTAGAGGTCATTAGTCCCCGCGGACGGTTCCCCCGGGCGGCCGGGGCGGCGGACATCATCGCCGTTTTAATTATAGCAATTACTTCTTTTTCGGGGCGCGGAACTCCTTTAGTTCCTTCTCCACTTTTTCCAGCAGTTCCCTGGAATACAGCTTGCCAACCAGCGACACGCGGGCCGCCTGCCCCGCCGCTTCCAGGTCGGTTATCACGGAAGGGGAGGCCGGGTCGGTGAAGATCAGGCCCTTCTTCTTAAGTATGCCCACGGATTCCTCGTTCTCCTTGCGGCTCTTGAGCGTCAGCGCCCGCATGTGCTTCTCGCCGAGCTCCAGCATCACCTTCTGGTCGTCCTTGGAAAGCGTGTCGAAACTTTTCTTGGAGATCAGCACGGCGCCGGAGGCGTTGGTCAGCGGCAGCGAGAAGACGTATTTCATGCGCGCGAACCACTGCAGGGCTATCACCGAGAGGGGCGAGCCGTAGACGCCGTTGATCATGCCGGTCTGCAGGGAGGTCATCACGTCGGTAATGGACAGCGGGATCGGCTTTATGTGCAGCGCCTGGAAGGTGGCCTCCGCTATGGGGTCGCCTTCCCAGATCCACATCTTCACGTCCCTGAGGTCCTCGGGCTTGGTGACCGGGGAGTTGGAGAACACGTTCACGGTCCCGACCTCGGCCCAGCCCAGCAGCACGTAGCCGCGGTTCTCGAAGAACTTCCTGAAATCGGCGTCGAGCGCCTTGTAGATATGGTCTATTTCGGCGGCGTTCTTGAAGAGGAAGGGGGTGTCGAGCAGGCGCACCTCGGGCGCCACCTCGCCGATGCCCAGGCCGGTGAAGCCGCCGGCGTGCAGCTGGCCCAGGCGGATCTTGCGCACCACGTCCTTCTCGTCGCCCGAGACGCCGCCGGCGTAGATCTTGAACTTCACGCGGCCGTCCGTCCTGGCGGTGGTCTCCTTGGTGAACTGGCGCATCGCCTTCATCCAGGTGGAGCCTTCCGGGGCCAGCGTGGCGAACTTCACCACGGTCTGGGCGGAGGCGGGCAGGGCCGGCGCCAGCAGCGCGGCGGCGAGGAGCAGGGTCTTAAAATAGTTCATCTTTTTTCTCCAGCAGTTTCTTGGCTTTGATTTTTGCGACTTCGTTGGCCAGGCGGGTGTCCCCGTCCTTAAGTTCCGAAGAGAGTATCTCGCCGAGCAGGCGTTCGAAAAGCGCCTGGTCCTGCGCGGCTACCGCGGCCATCTTGGCGTACAGGTAGCGGCTCAGGTGGAAGTCGGCGCCGTGCCCCTTGAGCGCCAGCTCGAAGTGCTCGGCCGCTTTTTCCGGGCTGCCGCCCAGCATGCGCGGGCGTATGGCGTGGTAGGCGCCCATGATGTCGTGCGCGGCGTTGTAGTAGTAGCCGGGATCGAGCTCCAGCAGTTTCAGCGCGGCCGGCTCCAGCGTGGGGATCTCCGCGATGGCCTCCGGCTTGTCGCGGTTGATGTTCATGTAGAGGGCCTTGCAGAAGGTGTGCCAGAACAGCGGGTGGGCGTCCCGCTTCTTCGCGGTTTCGGTGGTGGCCCCGCGCAGCGCGCGCCCGGCGTAGGCCTGGCCTTTCAGATAGAAGAAGGAGGCCCGCTCCGGCTGGTCCTCCTCTAGGAACATGAAGGCGTAGCCGCAGAAGCCCTGCGCGGCGTTGACCAGCATCTTCTTGTTGCCGGGGTCGCTCGCGAGCAGGATCTCCATCAGCTGGAGGTTGGCCGGCAGGGCCTCCCTGACATATTGCGGGTCGCTCTGGGAGAAGACGGCGGGCAGGCCGGCGTCCACCACGCCGGAGGTCACCCGGGCCGCCGTGCGGTTCAGGGAACAGCCGGCCAGCGCGGCCAGCGGCAGCAGGAGCAGCAGTTTTTTCATTTTCGGTTCTCCGTGACCAGCGCCGAGAAGCTTTCGGCCTCGCCGGCGTGCTTCTTCAGGAAATCCTCGGCCGCCGTGGGGAAGCGGTAGGTCCAGTTGTGGTCCCCGAGCGTGCCCGGCGTGTTGACCCGTTCCTTGGAGCCGAAGATATCCTGTATGGGCAGTATGACTATGCGGGAATTCGCGGTCAGCAGCGAGCCGAGCGCCTTCGCGCGGGCCTTGGAGAACACCGGGGGCCGGCTCTCGTCGCCGGAGACCAGCTTCCAGAAGAGGCGCTTCTCGGCGCCGTCCACCGTGTCCCACCAGTCGGCCAGCGGTTCATTGTCGTGCGTGGAGGAGGTGGCCAGCGACACCGGGTGGTAGGTGGCCGGGTCGGTGTAGTTGCCGTCCTTGGCCTTCTCCCAGCGCATCACCTTGTAGCCGGGGATATTGAGTTCCGCCAGCACTTCGCCGACGTAAGGGGGGATCAGGCCCAGGTCCTCGGCCACCGGCAGCATGGAGCTGGCCCCGGCCACCGCCCGCAGGAAGCGCTTGCCGCGCGCGCGCTGGCCGGCCTCGTCCTTGATGTCGAAATCGGGCTTGAGCGACACGTCGCGCGGTATGACCCAGGTGCGGAAGAAGCCCACCATGTGGTCTATGCGGAACAGGTCGTAGAACTCGGCGGCCTTCTTTACTTTGGAGCGCCACCAGTCGAAATTGTTGCCCTCTACCACGTCCCAGTTATAGGCCGGCAGGCCCCAGCGCTGGCCGGTCTCGCTGAAGGCGTCGGGCGGGGCGCCGATCTCGCGGTTGAGGTCGAACTCGGCCTGGCGGGCCCATACGTCGGAGCTTTCCTGGTTCACCATGAAAGGCAGGTCGCCCAGCAGCTTGATGCCCAGGCCGGAGGCGCGCTCGCGGGCGGCGGTCCACTGTCGGTGTATGGCCCACTGCAGGTACTTGAAGAACACCACCTGCAGTTCCTCCCGGGCGTGCAGCCCGGCCAGGGCGGCGGCGTCGCGCCGGCGCAGCGGCTCCTCCCAGTGCGTCCAGGAGGTCCAGTCGTGCGTGTCCTTGAGGCGGCGGAAGACGGCGTAGTCCTCCAGCCAGCCGGAGTTGGAGCGGCAGAAAGCGCGGAACTCGGCCGCCAACTTGGAATCCTTGAGGATGTGGTTCTGGTGGAAATGGGTATAGACCTTCCAGAGCGTGCTGAACTTGAGGTGGCGCACCTCGTTGTACAGCACGGCCTTGGAGGCGCGCAGCCGGCGCAGGCCGGACTGGAAGCGGCGGGAGTTGACCTCCTCGAGCAGGGCGGGGGATTCCCTGAACTCGGGCAGTTCGTCCACGGCTATGTAGATCGGGTCCAGCGCGAAGGCGGACAGGGCGGTGTAAGGGCAGGACACGCCGGGGGGCATCTCGTTTATCGGCAGCACCTGCAGCAGGTCCAGGTTCAGCGCCTTCATGGCGTCGAACCAGAGGGTCATCGAGCGGGTGTCGCCGATGCCCCAGTCTTTCTTATGGCGCATGGAGAAAAGCGGGAAGAGGGTGCCGGTATGTTTTTTTTCCAGTAAAGGGTGCATAAGGTCCGTTCCTTCCGGGGCGGCCGGCTTAGCGGGCGGCTACCGCCTCTATCTCCACCAGCGCGGCCTTGGGCAGGGCTTTCACTTCTACCGTGGCGCGGGCGGGAGGGTTGGCCGCGAAGAAGCGGCCGTATACCTCGTTCATCGCCGCGAACTGGCCGAGGTCGGCCATGAAAACGGTGGTCTTGAGGACGTTCTCCAGCGAGAGGCCTTCGGACTTGAGTATGCTTTCCAGGTTTTTAATGACGGCCTCGGTCTGGGCTTTTATCTCGGCCGGGGCCATGGCGCCGGTGGCGGGGTCTACCGGCAGCTGGCCGGAGATGAAGATCAGTCCGCCGGCCTCTACGGCCTGGGAGTAGGGGCCGATGGCGGCCGGGGCGTTCGGGGTGGAGATGATATTTTTCATGCTAGTTCCTTTTGCTGGTGCGTATGAAATTCTCTATCGTGCGGTCGTAGGTGCGCTCCGCCTCCGGCGTGAAGAGGCAGCCGGGCAGCTCTCCGGCGGCCTTATGGTAGGCCACGCAGTCGCAGCAGACGCCTTTCCTGGGGCAGGGCTCGTAGGTGCAGGCGCAGCCGGCCTTGTTGCTGTGTTTTTTGCAGTCCATGTTCAAACTCATTATATTAAAAAAGGGCGGCAGGGGGAGGGGGCTGGCGAAAAGCCCTAAAAGGGTCTATACTATTAACGCGGGCCTGGGCCCGCTTTTCAGGCAGGAACTATGGAAGGCAAATTCATCAAACCCGCTCACTTGGTCGTTTACGGCATGTTCATCATGACGCTGGGCGGCTTCTTTACCGTCATGCACGTCGGGATCAGCGCCAGGAAGGCCGAGCAGATACAGCACGGCTTCGCTTTCCGCGGGGCCCCGGCGCCGGAGAAGAGTTCCTTCGCTGGCGATTTCAAGCGCGGCGGCGCCATAGTGGCCGCGCAGGCCAGGAATTTCACCGGCGGGCTTTTTTCCCGGCCGGACAACAGGCCCGCGGCGCGGGCCTCCTACACGGCGTCCGGCAAGCGGGCCTCCATCTACGACGAGGAGCGCAACGGCGCGCCCGGCGAAAAGGACCCGTTCGAGGAATTTTACGAGAAGAATTACGGCCGCGGCGCCGGCGCGTCTTACTCCGCCCCGGCCGCCTCATGGGGCGGTTCCGCCTCCTCCTGGCGCGGCTCCGGCGGCAGTTCCACCGCGGGCCGCTCTGAAAGCGCCGCGGAGGGTCCTGCCCGTGAACCTTCACCGGATACGGCCGCCGCGGCACCGGAGGAAGAATCCTCCGGCGGCGGCGAAACTCCCGGCAGCCCCGTTTTCGGCGGCCCGTTGGGCAAGGCCGCGCCTCGGGAACAGCTGCACGCCTCGCTGCCGCAGGGCGCGGGGCCCCGGCAGGGGCTGGAGCGCCCTGGTGAGCTTTCCGGAGGAGGTCTCTCCCCGTCCGGAGTGAAAGGTGAAAAAGGCGGCACGCTCTCCGGCATGCCCGGCCCGCGGGCCCCCGGTTCCCTTGACGGCGTCGGTGAGAGCGCCCGTTCCGGTTCCCGGGGCAGCTACAATTCCAAGATGGCCGGCGGCGCGGCCGCGGCCGCGGCGGCCGCTCCTGGCGCTGTTCCCTCCGCCTCCAAGCCCAAGGAAGTTTCCGCCGGTGGCGGTGGCGGTGGCGGTTCCGGCGGCGGTTCCGGTTCCGGCGATACCTCCGGCGGCGGAGATGCTGCGCCCGACGCCGCTGCCGGCGACAAAGCCGGGGATAACACAGAACCCGCGGAGCCCAAAGCGGAAGAAGCGCCTGACAGGTCCCGTTTTTTCGCCGCCGCGCCGGAGAACCAGTCCTTTCTGAAGACGGTGGTCCTGGAGCGGAGCAAAGGCGCCGAGGTCAAGTATGTCACCGAGGAAGACGCCGCCGGCGAGCTGGACGAGTCGCTGCTGAAATCCGGCGCCGCGCTCACCGAGGCTCCCGCGGAAAAGGACTTCCTGGCCGCCCGCTCGGCCCCGGACCGCAAGGCCAGGGCTAAGGCCGACCCGGAGCAATTTTCCGCCCTTTCGTCCGAACGCAGAAAGGAACTCAAGAAGGAGATCCATGTTTTCCTTAAGCGCATAGAGCGCCGCTACGGGGCCATGGAGGATATCGTCTACACCTCATGCGGCGCCGGGCGCGAGCTCTGCGCCGAGCACGGCCTGACCGAAGGCTACCTTACCATGAAGACCAGGACGGGAGCAAAGCTGCTGCTGGGCCTCAAGTACGTGGACAAGAAGTGGCGGCCTTATACGGTAGGCTTCACGCTGCCCGCCTCGGCGCGGCCGCGGCCTCCCGCCCGGGAGGAGAGCTTGGCGGAGGCAGAGAACCCTGCGGACGGCGACGCCGTCAGCGGGACGGACGCCGGGACGGAAGAATAACCCCCGCTCAAGCCCCGCCATGCCGCCTTGCCCTGCGGCAGGCTAATTATCAATAATCTCTATTAATGAGAGATACCATACACTTTTCCGGCATAGGCGGGGTCGGCATGAGCGCGCTGGCGCAGGTGGCCGCCATGGAAGGGCGCCCCGTAAGCGGCTCGGACCGCGATTTCGACCGGGGCCGCAACCTCGGCGTAAAAGCCGCGCTGGAGGCGCTGGGCATAAAGATCTTCCCGCAGGACGGCACGGGCATAAACGGCAATTCCGCCGAGCTGGCCCTCTCCACGGCCATCGAGGACAGCAACCCCGAGGTGCTGAAAGCCAAAGAACTCGGCCTCAAGATCAGCCACCGCTCCGAGTTGCTGGCCGAGCGAGTGAACGGTTCCGACACCATAGCCGTGGCCGGCACCAGCGGCAAGTCCACCGTGGCCGCGATGCTGTTCACAGTGCTCGAGGCGGGCGGCCTGCAGCCGTCCATAGTGACCGGCGGCGCGCTCGGCGCGCTCAAGCAGCGCGGCCTGGTGGGCAACGCTTACCGCGGCAAGGGCCGGGTGCTGGTGGTGGAGGCCGACGAGTCAGACGGCACCATAGTCCGCTACCGCCCCAGGACCGGCCTGGTGCTCAACATCAGCAAGGACCACAAGGACGTGGAGGTCCTCAACAAGATCTTCGCCGAATTCGCCGGCAACTGCGGCCGCGTGCTCGTCAACGCCGACGACGCCCCGGCCGCGGCCGCGCTGCCCGCCGCGCCGGTGTTCGGTTTCGACGCCGGCGGCTGGAAGGTGTCCGATGTGAAGCTCGGCCCTTTCTCTTCCTTTTTCAGGATAAACGGGACCCCGTTCGAACTGCCGGCGCCCGGCCGCTACAACGTGGAGAACGCGCTGGCGGCCTGCGCGGCGGCCTCGCTCTACGGCGTAAGCCTCGCCGACTGCGCGGCCGGCCTTAAGGATTTCCGCGGCGTAGAGCGCCGCTTCGTGCTGGTGGGGGAGAAGCGCGGCGTCACCGTGATCGACGATTACGCCCATAACCCCGCCAAGATCTCGGCCCTGCTCGCCGCGCTGCACCAGGCGCCGGGCCGGCGGTTGCTGGCCGTCTACCAGCCGCACGGTTTTACGCCCACGCGCCATCTGAAGGCCGAGCTGATAGAGAGCTTCGCCGCGGGCCTCAACCCCGGGGATATGCTGATCATGCCGGAGATCTATTACGCCGGCGGCACCGTCACCAAGAATATTTCGTCCAAGGACATCTCCGACGCGGTGGCCGCGCGCGGCCGCAAGACGGCTTTTTACGAGAACCGCGCCGACATCCCGGCCGTTATCTCCGGGGCAGCGGCGCCCGGCGATATAGTGGTGGTCATCGGCGCGCGCGACGCGACGCTGGCCGATTTCGCCCGGCAGATCCTGGAGGCGCTCTAAGTATTTCCCGCCGGATTCCGGCGGCTCGATAATCGCGGAACGAACGGAGAGGACTATGAACCCCGAAAAAATAACCAACGACGTGTATTCGCTGAGGGTGAACCATTTCAACAGGCGGTTGTTCGACTCGCTGATCCCGCTGCCGGAGGGGACCAGTTACAACGCCTACCTGGTAAAGGGCACGGAGAAAACCGCGCTGCTCGACTCGGCCGACCCGGAAAAGGCCGCGGTGCTGTTCGAGTATCTCAAGGACGAGAAAAAGATAGATTACGTGATCGCCCACCACGCCGAGCAGGACCATTCCGGCTCCATTCCGCTGGTGCTGGAGCGCTACCCGGCGGCGAAGGTAGTCACCAACCCCAAGTGCAAAGAGTTCCTGATGACGCACCTGCACCTGCCGGCCGACAAATTTATAGAGGTCAAGGACGGCGAGACGCTCTCGCTGGGCGGCAAGACGCTCGAGTTCGTCTACCTGCCCTGGGTGCACTGGCCCGAGACCATGGGCACCTACCTGCGCGAGGAAAAAGTTCTGTTCTCCTGCGACTTCTTCGGCTCCCACCTGGCCACCAGCGCGCTGTTCTCCGAGGAGCACGTGGTCTACGAACCCATGAAGCGCTACTACGCCGAGATCATGATGCCGTTCCGCTCCAATATCAAGAGCCACCTGGAGAAACTCGCCAAGTACGATATCGCCTACATCTGCCCCAGCCACGGCCCGGTGCACCAGAACGCCAAGTTCGCGATGGACATCTACCGCGACTGGGCCGTCAGCGAGCCGCGCAACAAGGCGGTAGTGGCCTATATTTCCATGCACGGCAGCACCTATATGCTGGTCAACCGGCTGGTCAGCCGGCTGCAGGAGGCCGGCGTCTGCGTGGAAAAACTCAACCTCGACCAGATGGACGAGGGGCGCGTGGCGATGTCCCTGGTGGACGCCGCCACCATAGTTATCGGCACGCCCACCGTTCTGACCGGCGCGCATCCCAAGGCCGTCTACGCGGCGCACCTGGCCAATTTGCTGCGGCCCAAGGCCAAGTATGTTTCCGTTATCGGCTCCTTCGGCTGGGGGGGCAAGGCCGTGGAGACCATAGCCGGGCTTATCCCGAACATAAAGGCCGAGGTGCTTAAGCCGGTCATGATCAAGGGTATGCCCACCGAGGCGGACCTGGCGCTGATAGACGAGCTGGGCGCCCTCATAGCCGAAAAGCACAAGAGCCTGCCGGCCTGCGGCTGAGCCGGCCCGGGGCCTTTTATTCTAGGCCTTGAAAATCCGGGTTTTGTCTGCTAGACTCTAAATATCGGTACCTGCTTTTTCAGTTTCCCCGCGGGGGAAGGGTGAAAAACGGGCAAGTTTTTTTATTGTAGGGGGCCGTATGGCTGATAACTCTAATAACAGGAAAAAAGCGCTCATCATTTCCGTGCTGGCTTTTCTTTTCGCCGGCGGCGGAATATTCCTTTTCTTCATCGTGCAGGGCTCAAACGACATTACGGGAGCGGGCAAGAAGAACACCTTCTCCTACGGGTTCGCTGTCCGCGACGCCGTTCTGCCGCTTTTCAAGCGCATGGGCATTACCAACTTCGAAGAGGAAGTGGTCCGCCCCAGGAAAGTGGAGGAACAGGCTTCAGGAGAAGAAGTGGCGGCGCCGCCGGCGGATGTTTCCGATTGGATGGCGCAGGCTCCCTCCGCCGCCTCGCCTTCCCCTTCAGGCCGGCCCGCGGCCCCCACCCGGGTGCCCAAGATGGCCGGCCGCTCCAAGTCGCCGGTGGGCGGCGCCTCGGCCGGCGGTTCCAAATCAGCCGGCGGCGTAACCCGCTTCGGCCCGGGCTCTGCTGCCGGCATGACCTCTGTTTCCGGCAAAGGCCTTGCCGGCTCCCAGGGTATTACCGAAAAAGGCACGCTGGCCGCGCTTAAGAATTCCCGCGCCCTGCTGGGCGAAGGCCTTCGCTCCAATTCCGCCATGACGGCCAGCAACAAGTGGAACCAGAGCTTCGGAGTGGGCTCCGCCGGCAGCGGCAGCGGCGGCGGCAGCCTGGCCTATAATAAGACCGGACTGGTGAACCTCGACAAGATAAAGAGCGGGGAGATCTCCAATCTTAAGTTCGATAAGGCGGGGAGTTTGAAGACCACCGAAGTCAGTTCCCCCGTAAAGGACAGCGAAGGCACCTCAAAAGCCCTGTCCGCGGATAAGAAGCTTAAGGAAGACGTCGAAGCCGAGATTAAGAAAAAAGCGGCCGCGGGCGCCCTTGAGGGTTTGGAGGATGCGGCGACGAAGCCCAAGACGGAAAAGGGCGATAGTCCCGAGGCCCAGGATCCCCCGGAATCAGGCACCTGCGATCTGAGCGCCGGCCCCCCTACTGCGCTGTGTTCCGCGGCGCTGGGTGACAGCAACACTATGGATTCCGATACCAAAGTGGACTGGAAAGAGGCCGGGGAGGGGACGGACGGAGCCAAGAGATACGAGGTCACTTACTCGGGCACCGGGCCGGGTATCACCGACCAGTATAAAGGGCAGCCGGTCAATTACGGCGATACGGCGGTAATGGAAGTAGACTCCAAGGGGAACGTGACCATTGTGGAGTGGAAGACTCCCGTAGAGACCCCCGTGCCCGTCCTGAGATAAGTAACCGGGACAGATTTGGTCAGTGGGCTCTTGACAAGTCAATGTTTGTCTGCTATAACATCCTTGTGAATCAACTTTGACCTGAACGCCCGAGGGGGCTGTGTCAGGAAAAGTTTAAAGTTATTTTGTGCGGCATTCTCGGAGATATAAAGGCGGGGTTATGATGAAATTCCAGCCCAAAAAGAACAAGTCGACCCAGTATGTGATAGGCGGCACCGTGGCCGTGATAATCCTGGGCATCTGGGTTTCTATCCCCCTGATGAGCGGCTCTTCGCTCGATTCCCGTGTTTCCGCAGGCAATCCTTTCCGTTCCAAGGTGGCCGACATAGGCCTGCTTGGCAGCGACATCGCCTCCGAGGCGGGCGCCCCCGGCTCCCCCCTGAGCGGCGAGATGATAAACAACCCGGCCACTTCCGGCGAGGACATCGCCTCTTCACTCTTCCAGTCCGGCCCGGGCGTAGAGGAGCCCGAGGCTGTTACCGCCGAAGCCTCGGTCTCGGCCGACGCCCCCGCACCTTCCGCTTCCGGAGCGGCACCGGCGCCGGCGGCCCCCCGCGGTAAACTGGCCGCTGCCGCCTCCATAACCGGCGGCAATTCCAACAGCATGACCGCCGGCGGCACGCATAACAAGTTCTTCGGTACCGGCAATAATAAGGCGGAACTCGCCTCGGTGTCGGCCGCCGACCTCGGTAAGTCCGCTTCGGTGGAGAAGCGCAACACGCTCGTGGCCCTGCTCGGCAACAGCGCCAACAAGAGCCAGTCGGCGCTCAAGACCGGCGCGGACCTGGGCGCGGCCAAAGGCGGCGCGGCCCAGGCTTTCGCCAATACGTCCAAAACTTCCAGCACGGACCTCAACAGCAACCTGGAGGAGCAGACCGCGCTTTCCGGCCTGCAGATGGGCCAGACCGCCCAGGACCTGAAGAAGAACGATCCTTCTATAAGCAAGACCAAGGTCACGCCTCCCTCCAAGCCGGAGGACGCCACTGACGAGAGCGAAGAGATGAAGAATCAGATAAAGATGATGGTCATACAGATGGTGCTGAAAATGGCGCTGGGTGCGGTGTTCCAGGGGATGATGCCCGCTTAATTTCAGGACTTTACCGGGAGGAGTTATGAACGACTATAACGAGAAAAAAGAAGAGAAAGGCGGTTTCCTTTCCAGCCTTTCAGCGCTTTTCAGGGGCGGGTCTTCCGTTGCGGGCGGCGCCTCTTCCGGCATGGGTTCGGCCGGCGGCCTAGGGGGGCTTTTCGCCAGCAAGGCGGGCATAGTCGGCATGGTGCTGGGCGGAGCCACTATAGCGGCCGGCGTGGGCGTGGTCTACAACTTCGTGGGCCCTACCTCCAAACCCGTTTACTCTCCCGACCTCTTCCAGAACACCTACTACGAAGAAGAAGCCTCCAGGGCCGGGCATGAGCGGGCGCTCTCCCGCGACTCCTCCGCGGCCGCTTCCTCTACCCTGGACATGTTCAGGGAACAGGCCAAGAAAGACGGCATAGGCCTGCCCGGCGACTCGGCCGGCGCCGGCGCCGAAGCTTCAGCGGACGCCGCTGTTGACGGTTCTTACTCCGACGCTTCTGCCGAGGCTCCCGCGGCTGACTCCGCGGCGGGCGGCGGCGCGGGCGGCGCGCCCAAACTGCAGGCTTCCGCCGGTTTCGGCGGCGGCAAGGGCGGCGCCGGCAGCGGCACCTCGATCCCCAGGATGCAGGGCGGCGGCGGACTGGCCGGCGGCATAGGCGCCAAGTTCCAGCCCGTCTACAGGCCCCCGGCCCAGGCCAATACCGGCAGGAGTTCCGGCATGACGGCGCAGGCCGCCGCGCGGGTAAAGAATTCTCCCAAGTACGCGGTTCCCAATACCAACAGGAAGGGCGCCTACGGCCAGGCCAAGTTCGCCCGGAACATGGGCAGCAAGGCCGCTTTCTCCGCTGACGCGGCCGGCGCGCGCACCGGGGCCACCGAGGCTTTCTCCGGCGAGACCGGCAACAGCGGCGACGTGGCCACCCCCGGCACCGGCGCGGGCCTTGGCGGCGCGGGCATAGCCGACGGCGCGTCCCTTAAGGGCAATGATCCCAGCCTGAGCGCCAACGAGTCCAGCGTGCCCGAACCCAGCAAGCCCGAGGACGTGGACCCGTGGCAGGCGACCGAAGACCGGGCGATGAAGTTTCTAATGATCTCCGCCGGCCTGGTGCTCCTGACTAAAATCCTGTCCAACTTCAAGTCTCCCATCGCCTACTATGCGGCCATGGTCACCTGCGCTCTGGCCATAGCGGCCGCTCTGGTCGTGATCTTCGCCGGCATAGAGATGATGACGAAGTATGACCAGAAAATGATGGGCGGCATTTACGTCCTTACCGGCGTCATGCTGATTATCGCCGCCTGGAACGCCCTGTGCGGGGCGGCTAAGGCCACCACCGCGGCGGGCAATACCCCGTGGGGCGCCAGCAGTCTCAGCGGCGCCGGGATAAACCTCGGCGGTATGTTCGGCGGTAGCGGCGGCGCGGCCGCCGCCGGTGCGGCGGGCGCGGCTAAGAAGCCCTAATCAGGTATGCGGACAAATGCGGGTTTTCTGGAGGCGTTATGAACGACAATCTGCCGGATATAAACTTTAAAGAGAAAAAAGAGAAGAAGGGCGGCGCCATTGGCTGGCTGCGCGGCAAACTGGGCTTGGGCTCGCGCGGCTCAATCGGCCAGGCGGGCGTTAACCCTTCCGCCATGAACGTGGGCAAGGCCGCCTTCGGCGGCGCCTCCAAGTTCGGGGCTTCGGCCGGCCTGGGCAGTTTCCTGGCCGGTAACGCCGGTCTGGTAGCCACCGTCGCCATGGTGGCGGTGGCAG
The DNA here is from genome assembly GCA_002840355.1 of Elusimicrobia bacterium HGW-Elusimicrobia-3. GTDB lineage: Bacteria > Elusimicrobiota > Elusimicrobia > Elusimicrobiales > UBA9959 > UBA9959. Next base: position 21,637 of record PHAL01000002.1, read on the forward strand.
GCGGGCTCTACCTGGCCAATAACGCGCCGGCGCCGAGCACCGCCACTTCGGCCTTCAGCTCCAACCAGTCGCACGACAACTACGTACCGGCCATATTGCGCAGCCAGGCCGCCAACCAGGGCTCCTCGCTCGACATGTTCAAGGACACCAACAAGGGGTCCCTGGCCATGGACGAAGCGCCCGCCGCCAAGAAGGACCAGGCGGCGGACCCCAACGCGGCCGCGGCCGACGGCGAGGAAGGGCAGCCCCAGGATCCCAATGCCCAACCCGACGGCAACAACATGGCCCAAGACATGATGGGCAAGCTGCAGGGAGGCGAGATGGCTTCGCTGACCAGCCAGTTGGGCGGCGGCTCCAACAAGTTCTCCAACATGGGCGGCTTCAGCAACAAGTTCGGTTCCGGGGCTACCGGCGCCAAGACCGGCTTTACCTCCGGCATCGGCGCGGGCTTCTCCTCCATGCCCAAGTTCGACAACCGCAAGGGCAAGATGCTGGCGATGAAAGGGGCCGCGAGGCCGGTGTTCGGCAGCTCCAAGGCCGGCAAGAAAGGCAGCATAGGCGCCGGCGCCATGAACCAGGCCAAGGGCATGCGCGCGATACAGAAATCTTTCACCGGCGACACGGTGGACGGGGCCCGCTCCACCCAGGATAAGGCCTGGGAAGGCACCACCGGCGACGACAGCGCCACCGGCGGCGGCGCCGGCATCAGCGACGGCGGCGCTGGCATAGTGTCCTCGCCCTCGCTCGACAATGTGGACGGCATGAGCGGCGGCGGCGGCACTGACGTCCCGGATAGCAGTATTCCGGACGCTTCCGGCAACACCGACGAAAGCCCATGGGCCGACGATCTTTCAAAGATCATGACGTACCTCATGCTTTCCTGTATTCTCACTTTTATCGCTTCCAAGGTTGCCAACATACTTCCTTGGGGGAGAATTGTCGCTATAATTCTCGCCGCGATAGCTGCGCTCCTTGCACTTGCGGCTATTGTCATTGCGGTAAAGGTCATGGGGTCCCAGGCCCTGATGGGGACCATGTATCTGCTCGGAGGTATAGCGGCTGTTGCGGCTGCCGTTATGGCGATAACAGGCGCTTACAACAAGACAGATATAAACCCCAACGCCATGGTGCTTCTGGCTGGTGCGGGTGCATTAGCTTTGATTTCCAGCATGCTGGGCGGCAAGTAGTTCTTTTGGGGGAAAGGCCGCGGCTGCCGCCGGGTTAAAGGCCCGGCGGCATCAGGCGTAAAAGAGTCGGCGCGGCGCGGTAAATAGATGGAGTTTTCCGGTAGGCCGGGTAGGCCACTGGAGGTTATATGGGCAGCAAATTCGTAGAAAAACATAAACGCAAATCTCTCTTGGCCGCCTTGCTGCTGATTTTCCGCGGCAGGGCCAAGTACGTGGGCGTCCTGCTCGTCCTCGCCGTGCTCTCCGTCCCTTTCGTCATCTCCGGAGAGACCTTCGGCCGCATCGTTATGTTCCAGCCCGTCGCGGCCTTCCTGCGCACTGTAGGCCTGGGCAGCGTCGTCTCGGCCATCAACCCCAAGTATTCCAACGACCTGATGAAAGCGGCCCTTGACCGCGCGGCCGCGGACAGCGCCCAGAATTCCTTCTGGCAGAAGTTCCTCAATAACCTCAACGCCACGCTGCCCCCCGGCGGCGGGCCGTCCTCCATCGCGATGATACGCGGCGGCGGCGACGACATCTTCGGCACCCCGGAACTTAAGGACGGTTCAGGCCGGGCCAGGCCCGGGCAGGTTAAGGGCGTGGTCAACGACGATGAACGCTCGCGCGGCGAGAATGCCGACGCGGTGGACCTGGAGGGCCTGCTGGCCGGAGCCGGAGGGCCCGGAGCGGACGGCGGTCTCTACGGCGACACGATGGGTCAGAACCTGGCCGGCAATTTCGGCAGCGGTTCCGCTTCGGGCTCGGGCCCGTACATGAACCGCACCATGTTGAGCGGCCCCGGCGGCGCCGGCGGCAGCGCCTCCGGCATGTACGCGCGGGTGGTGGGCCAGGCGGCCAGCAAGGTGCCGGTGCCCGGCTCGCCCCAGAAAGTGAATTCCAAGACCATGGGCAGGGTTTCAGGTTTCTCCTGGAAGAACGTCGGGTATAAGACCAAGAGCGCCCGCATGGACACCAAACTGGGGTCCAAGAAGCCGATGTTCCAGCTGGCCGAGACCTTCGGTATGACGGCGACGGCGTTCAGGTCCAAGGACGCCGCCTACGAGTACCAGGCTTCCTATACCGGCAGCACCTACGACGGCAACGATGTCAGCGCTGACGCGCTGCAGACCGATACCGCCGCCCCGATAGTGCCCGACACTTCCTTTACCGGCAACCTGATCTCCGGCGCCGGCGCGCTGCAGGAGGACGCCAAGCGCTGCACCGACGCGCAGGGCACGCACGGCGCTGCCATGTCCGACGACGGCAAGAAGATAGACGATACCGCCAAGACCCTGGGCAAGCCCCCGAAATGCTGCAGCAGCGGCGTGGGCGCCTGGAACAGCAAGATACGCAGCATAATCGGCTACTGCAACGATTTCAACGTGCACGAGGCGCAGCAGGCGGCCGCTTGCCAGATCACCAGCAAGCCCATGAACTGCAGCAGCTACAACAAGATGATCATCAAGCCCTGCAAAAAGTGGAAGTGCTGGCTGGCGATAATACTGATGATACTGCTGGGCGGCCTGTTCGGCATAATCGGCATGATAGCCGTCGGCGTGATGATAGGCGGTTCCGTCTCCGGCCTGTTCGGCCCGCAGATGACGAGTTTCGTGGAGAGCATGGTAAGTTTTGTAGCTTCCGGAGGCCAGGATGAAAATTCCAAGGATGAGGCCACCAGCCTGCCTCCCATGGACCCCAGGAAGTGAGCGGTACTCTTAAGCCCGAGGTTACAGCCTGTACGGAGGAATGTTCCGGTGTCGCGAAACAAATGCTTCGACGGTACGCTTCAGCGAAAGAGTTTTACGAGGAACACCTCCGCGGCCGCCACACAGGCGGCAGGCTGACCGCAGGGCTTTTTTGCGGCCGGGGCCAAAGGGCCTAGCAGCCTGGGGGACTAATGACACTTGGCCCGGCGCGCGGTTTTAGGTAGAGTATAGTTGGAGAAGTCTATAATATAATTTCGGCGGTCGTTGTTCGCTGCGGGATTTTAAATCAAGCAAGTTAAGCATCGGAGGCGGTTATGAACTTTTACAATGAGGACGAAAAGAAGGCGGATATCCCGGTGATCCCCGGGGCGGCTTCGCCGTTCAGGAAAACTTCAGCCTTCGGAAAAGCCCCGATGTTCTCCCGCGCCGCGGGCAGCTTCGTGGACAGGCTGAAAAACCTCTCCCGCAGGGACATGGCCTTCGTGGGCATCGGCCTGAGCGTGCTGGTCATGGCCCCGGTGGCGGAGTACATGATCTCCCAGCCCTCCCAGGACAACGTGCTTAAGGGCAACGATTTCGCCCAGCGGCACGGCGACGCCGGCCCTTTCGAGCCCGGCATCCACGGCCTCAGCCAGGGCTCGGCGGACGGCTCCGGTGAAGTCATCACCCCGCTGACCTCGCGCGACCCCGCCTCGCTGATACTCGGCTCCCAGTCTTCGCAGCCCGTGCTGCCCCCGGCCGTCACCGCGCCGCCCAGCAGCAGCTGGCGCGACGCCGTTACCGATTCGGGCCGGGCCGCCTTCAGCGCGGCCACCAAATCGGTCGGCGCGCCTACCGTCATTCCCAAGATGTCGGCCAGCCTGCGCGGCTTCACCTCCTTCGGCGGCGACGGCAGCTCCCGCACCTCCGGCACCCTGGGCGGCGGCAAGATCATAGATGACGCCAAGTCGGCTTCTTCCAAGGCCGCCAAGCGCTCGATGATAGGCCCCGTGGCCATGGCCGGCTATAAGGGCGTGGCCTCCGGCACCCCCAACAGCGCCTCCAAGGGCGCCTTCGAAAAACTCCGCGGTGCGGCCGACAAGTCGGCCAGCAACTTCTCCGGCGGTTCCGCCATGAGTTCGCTGGACAAGGCCGCGGCCGACGCCGTGCAGATCGGCGCGGGCACCGGCGGCGCCGGCGGCCTGGGCGAAGGCGAAAAGACCAAGGGCTCCAACAACTACGATAACAAGTACAAGCATGAGCGCTCCGGCGAATCCCTCGCCGAAATGGCGGCCAAAGAGCGCCAGAAGAAAGCGCTCGAGTGGGAATTCTTCAAGAAGTACGAGATCAAGAAGACCATCGTCAAAGCCGTGGTTGAGGCTTTCTCCACCACGCTGGGCAAGTTCCTGACCGGCCAGATGGAAGGCGCCCTGGGCATGACGCCCGGTTCGGCGCCCAAGTGCTATACCACGGTGCGCGAGGAGCCCGACTGGGCCGCGGCCGAGGCCGCGGTAGCCGCCGGCACGGCCGCGAGCACCCTGGAATATGTATGTAAAGCCGACGGCGGTCCCATAGTTGTATCCTACCAGATGGGTAAGGAAGCCGCCTCTTCGATGAAAAAGAAGTGTATCTGCGATTCTTTCGCGGGTTCCACCGGGTCTGCCGCGCCGGGAACCACCCCTGGCGGCGCCAACCCCATAGTTCCGGGCGCTACCCCGGACCAGATCGCCGCTAATACGGCGGAGAACATATCGGACTATGACTCGGTCCTGAAGACCGTTGTGCTGCCGGCCGTGAAGGGGTATCACAAGGTGGCCAAAAAGTCCGTGGACGGGAACATGCAGCCCAAGGCGGTGGATAAGGAAGAGGAGCAGGAGGTTACGCTGGCCCTGAACGACGCCATGACCAAGCTGAACACCGCCGCGACCAGTTCCGTCACCAACGCGATAACCGCCAAGAACGCCGCGGCCAGAAAAGAGCTTAACACGTACGGCAGGGCGGTCAATACAGCCTCTTCGCTGGTAGCTTCTTCCAAGGCTAAACAGAATATAGACCAGCTTGATCGCCTGAGGGCCGCCGCCGCTGCCGACGCCGCCGCCGGCAAATGCACGGTCAAGCTGAACACGACCACGGCCCAGACTGGTTCCGAGGTCGCCGCGGCCAAGGCCAACTGCGAGGCCATCGTGGCCAGGATAGACGGCAACGAGTCCTACAAGACCGGCAAGGGCAGTTTCAATCTTGCCAAGGACGCGCTCAAGTCCCATACCCGCAGGAACGCCGTCTTGGGCACCCAGATGGATGCTATGGACGGCGCGGTGTCCGCCATGATGACCAGGCATGCCACCGTGCCCGTCAAGGTTAAAGCCATACTGGACGTGGCCGAAGGCAAGACCATGCTGGCCAAGATAGAGGAAATAATAGCCAAGGACGCGGATATTCCCGCGGATCCGGTGCCCGCCGCCAAGTCCAACGAGGACAAAAAGCCCCTGCTTATAGCCATAGAGGACCTGCGCGGCATCACCCTGGCGTCTTTCTGGGAAGAAGAATTCGACGCCAAGCATACCGTGACGGCCGAACAGACCGCCTGGGAGCCTTTCGATAAAGCCGCCGGTACCGAGGCCCCCGGGACTCTCGGCGCGCCGGTCAACTTCGAGGCCGCCGTACAGCGCCCCAACGAGATGATCACCTCTATCGCCGGCGCCAAAAAGGGCCTTTCGGACATAGCGACCCTGCTGGATACGGCCGAAACCAACACCCAGGCCACCGTGGACGACCTGAAAGAACTGGCCGCCCCGTGTAACTTCACTGAGGCGGGCTGCGCGGCCTCTACGACCGGGGAAACCCCCGATGTCAAGCCTGATCCCATCAAGCCTGATCCCATCAAGCCGGAGCCTATCAAGCCGGACCCCATCAAGCCTGATCCCATCAAGCCGAACCCCAATGCCGCCAGCGCGGACGAGGTTGCGGAAGCCGAGGCTAACCTCGCGATCATACGTTCCGTTCATCGCTATGGCGTGGGAGTCGAGAACGGCGCCAGCAACTGCACCAATGCCCAGTCGGATATAATCAGGGTGGCATTGAACGACTCGAATGCTCTGATGAGGGGTACTCTGACAAAGAACGACGTGGCTGTTATTGAGCGGAACGTGCAGAGTGCCTGCAATGTGTTGAGCAAGTGCAACCGCGCCGGGTATGCCGCCGCCGGCTGCAACTAGCCCTCGTTCCAGAACAAAGAAAACCCCGCGGAACTCCGCGGGGTTTTTCTTTATGGCCGGCGGGCTAAAATCGTATAATATACCTGCGGTTTCAATACGGGGGAGGGGCGACTCTCGACCGACATAAAGGGGAGAAACAATGAAAAAACTCATATTAGCGGCGGCCATGGTAGCGGTGCTGGGCAGCGGCGCCTCGGCCTGGTTCGACGGCGGCCTCGGCATGACCACCGGTCCCGACGGCTACAGCCGGACCGACGCCTATCTCACCATGGGCGGCGACTCCATGTGGATAAAGCCCGCCCTGCTGCGCCAGGATTCCGATAACCTTAACAACGCCTTTAACACCTATTCCTTGCGCGTGGGCAAGGACTCCTCCGTGTATACGGTGGCCGGCGAGGTCGGTATGACCCCCGCCACCGAGTACTCCCCCGGCGTGGACTACTCCAGCGTGTTCTTCGGCGGCGACATCACCTTCTCGCTCAATCCTTCCGGCAGCGGCAAAGACCGCCTGGCCGGCCCCAACTCCAGGGCCTCTTCCGGCGGCGGCGGGGGGATAACCCGCGTGGACGTGGGGGCCGGTATAAAGCGCACCACCCACAAGGTGGAGTCGGCCACCAGCGACCTGGACGCGGCGCAGACCGCTTTCTCGGTCTTCGCCGGCGCCAAGATCGCCATGGCCAACCTCAGCGCCACCTGGACCGGCTTCAGCTACGACGATAAGAGCAATCCCATCTTCAACGTGGCGCCGATTACCGGCCAGTCTCTGGCCATAATAGGCCTGCCCGCCAAGTCCAGCGTGAACGTTCGCCTGGATATCCCGTCCACTCTGCCGATGGTCGCTCCGTACGCCAGCTATACCACCACCAAGTACAACGCGAACGTGGACGACACCAAAGCGTACGGCTTCGGCGCCTATATAGACCTCAACATGGTCGGCGCCAATGCCATGTACCAGATACTCGATGACGGCAACACCAAGGAAAGCTATATCTCGCTGAACGCCGGTCTGAAGTTCTAAGACGGCCAGCAGCCGCCGGCCGGGGGCCCTCCTCCGGCCGGCCATTTTAAAGAGCGGTTCCAAAAACTATGTACGAAAACTTTGCCACCAAGTACCGGCCCGGCGACCTCACCGAGGTAATGGGCCAGGAAACCATCAAGGTCACGCTGCAGAACGCCGTGAAACTGGGCCGCGTGGCCCATTCCTACGTCTTCTACGGGCAGCGGGGCTGCGGCAAGACCACGATAGCGCGCATTTTGGCCCGCACGCTGAACTGCCACAAGCCCAAGGACGGGGTGCCGTGCGGTAAGTGCCCCTCGTGCGTGGAGATAGCCGAGAGCAAGTCGCTCGACGTCATAGAGATAGACGCGGCCTCCAACACGCAGGTGGACAAGGTGCGCAGCGTGATCGTGGAGCAGGCGTCGTTCGCGCCCTCGCGCGACAAGTACAAGATCTACATCCTCGACGAAGTGCACATGCTCTCCACCGGCGCCTTCAACGCGCTGCTCAAGACCGTGGAGGAGCCGCCGGCGCACGTGGTGTTCATCATGGCCACCACCGAGCAGAACAAGGTGCCGGTCACCATCCTGTCCCGCTCGCAGTGCTTCCGCTTCCGCCCCATTTCCGACGCCGACATCATCGCCCGCCTCAAGACCGTGACCGCGGCCGAAAAGATGAAGGCCGAGCCCGAGGCCCTGCGCCTGATAGCCCGCTCCTCCGGCGGCGCCCTGCGCGACGCGCTCACGATGCTCGACCGCGCGGCCTCCTTCGGCCACGGCGAGATCAAGGCCGACCTGATCAACGAGCTGCTGGGCTACCCCGGCGGCGAGAGCGTGAACTCCATGGCGCTGGCGCTGGTCAACCGCGACGCCGCCGCGCTGCACGCCGCCTTCGACCGGCTCAACGCCGAGGGCTACGACGCGCTGGCCTCGCTGCGCGAGCTGCGCAATAATTTCGCCGAAGCCTTCCTGGCCGCGCAGGGCTTCAACGAGGGCGAGCCCATAAAGGGCCTGCCCAAGGGCGTCAGCCCGGCGCTGCTGGCGCGCCTGTCGCGCAAGCTCAACATCATAGTCGAGGAAGTGAAGTTCTCGGACTCGCCGGCCCTGTCGGCCGAGATCGCCCTGTTCACGCTGATAGAGACCCCGCAGGACCTGGAGGCGTTGGTGCGCCGCCTGGAAGCCATGGAAACGGCCGCCGCCTCCGGCGCGCCCGCCCAGCCCGCGCCGGTTCCCGCGCAAAAAAAAAATGATTTTCTGACGTCCCCGGCCCCGGCTCCGGCCGCCGCCGCCCCGGCGTCCGCCCCCGCGGCCGCGGCCCCTGCGGCCAGTTCCGGGGAGCAGCGCAGCGGCGCGGAAGCCTGGAAGCGCCTGCTGGGCCAGGCCTCGTCGCGCAAGCCTGCCCTCTACAATATCCTGCTGTCGGTAAAGATCGTCTTCGCCGAGGAGAACAAGTGGCGCCTGCTCAGCGGCAACAAGTTCGAGACCTCGATGATAGAGACGGCCCGCCCCGAGCTCGAGGAGATGCTGGAGAAATTCGCCGGCCGGCGCATCGCGCTGGTCCCCGAGTTCTCGCAGGCCCCGGCCCCGGCGGCGGCCGAGTTCTCCGCCCCGGAGGACCCGGGCCCCGGGGAACCGACGATGGCCGACCTCTCCGACGAGGAGGCCACCCAGGACGCGCCCCCGGCCCCTAAATCGCCGCACGCCCCCAGGCAGGTGACCGCCGCCAACGAGCCGGAGCTCAAGCACCTGGCCAAGGTTTTCCACGGCCGCATCACCCGCATAGACAAGGTTAAATGAAAGCGCTAGAAAAGATCATCGGCATCTTCCGCCGTTTTCCCGGCGTCGGCCCCAAGCAGGCCGAGCGCTTCGCCATGTACGTGGTAAAGGCCTCCCCCGGCGAGGTGGAGAGCATGGTGGAAGCCCTGCGCGAGGTGAAGGCCCTGGTCAAGTACTGCCCGGACTGCTACAACTACGCCGAGGGCGGCCTCTGCCCCATCTGCGCCGACCAGAGCCGCGACCGCTCGCTGATCTGCGTGGTGGAGCGCCCGCAGGACCTGGCCGCCATAGAGAAGGCCAAAAGTTTTTCCGGCGTCTACCACGTGCTGCACGGCGCCGTCTCCCCGGTGGCCGGCGTCTCCCCGGACCAGATCCGGATGAAAGAGCTGCTCGACCGCGTGCGCGCCTCCGACGGCGCCGTCAAGGAAGTCATCATCGCCACCAACCCGGACGCCGACGGCGAAGCCACGGCCATGTACCTGACGCGCCTGCTCAAGCCTTACGTGGAAGGCATCACCCGCATAGCCTACGGCGTGCCGCTGGGCGGCGACATAGACTACATGGACGAGGTCACCCTCGGCTACGCGCTCAAAGGGCGCATAAAGATTTAGGGCTGGGTCCGCTACTTACAACCTGTCATTCCTCATAGCCGCGCTCCCGCGCTACGCGCTATGCATTTTTCATACTACCGCAGGCCGCTGTTTCTCCTGCTGCTGGCTTACTCGGCCGGCATCTTCGCTTTCCGCGACCGGCTGCTGCGGCCGCCGGCGGAATTGCCTTTCGCCCTGCCGCGGGCCGGGGTGCTGGTGGAAGGCCGGGTGACCGAGTACCCGGTGGCCGTGCCGGGCGGGCTGCGCTTCGCCCTGGAGACCGATACTGTCTACGGCCGGCCGCTGGAGACCGGGCTCATGGTCTACGCGCGCGGCGAAGCCGGCGGCGCCTCCTACGGCGACACGGTCTCCCTGCTGGCCGACCTGGAAAGCCCTCCTGGCGCCTCGGCGCCGGGCAGCCTGGACTGGCGCGATTACCTCGCCCGGCGCGGCATAGCGGCCCAGGCGCGGGCGGCCGACCTGGAGGTGACCAAGCCTGCGGGGCCGTTGTTGCTGCTGGCCCGCCGTTTCCGCTCCTCGGCCCTGGCCTCTTTCCGGGCGGGGCTGGAGCCGGGGGCCGCGGCGGTATTCGGCGGCGTGGTGCTGGGGGAGAAGAAAAGCGTGCCGCCCGAGTTGAAAACGGCCTTCCAGGATTCCGGCGCCATGCATTTGCTGGTGGCCTCGGGCTCCAACGTGGGCTTCGTGGTGGCGGTGGTCTATTTCCTGGCCTCGCGCCTGGGCCTGCGCCGCCGCTACGCCGGGCTGGCCGCGCTGGGCCTGGCGGGCTTCTACGTGCTGGCGGCGGGGCTGGACGCGCCGCTGGTGCGGGCCTACCTGATGTTCGCCGCCGGCCTGACGGCCTGGCTGCTGCGGCGCGAGAGCGGCGCCTTCCACGCGCTTACGGCGGCCGCCCTGCTGATACTGCTGCCGGCCCCGCGCTACCTCTTCGACGCGGGGTTCCAGATGTCCTTCCTGGCGGCCTATGGCCTGACCGTGGGCCTGGCCCTTTGGGGGCGCCGGTTGCCTGCCGGGCTGCCTGGCCGGGCCCTGGGCCTGCTGCTGGTCAGCTTCTTCGCCCAGCTCTGCCTGTACCCGCTGCTGGCCGTGTATTTTCACAAGATCTCGCTGGTTTCGCTGCTGTCCAACATGGTGCTGGTGCCGGCCTCGGGGCTGGCCATGGCGCTGGGCTTCCTGCTGGCCCTCACGGGAGGGCCGCTGTTCGGCGCGCTGGCCTGGGCGGCGGGCCTGTTCATGCGCTTCTTCATAGGCGCTGTAAAATTCTTCGCGGGTCTGCCTTTCGCCGCTGTCAGCGTGCCGGAGCCTTCGCCGGTGCTGGTGGCCGGCTTCTTCATGCTCGCGCTGGCGCTGCTGCACGCGCCGCTGCTGGGGGCCAACCGCAAGCTATACGTCCCGGCTTTGCTGGGCCTGGCGCTGATGGCGGCCGGTCTCTCCGCCGGACCCGTCGGCGCGCGGACCGCCGGCTACCGGGTGGCGCTGTTCGGGGACTCCAATACCAGCAGCGCCCTGGTCTACGGCCCGGACGGGCTTTATCTGGTGAATCCCGGGGTTAATCCCAGGGCCCTGACCGACGCCGTGCTGGCGCAGGGGACGCGCAACCTGCGCGGCGTGCTGCTGACCTCGCTGGAGGAGAAGAATTACAGCGGCCTGGCCGGGCTGGGCGCCACAGTGGGAGTTGAAAAAGTCTTCCTGCCTCCGGGGCCCCTGCCTCAGGCGCTGGCCGCCGCGCTGCCGGCCGGGGCGGAGCGCGTGGCGCTGTGGCCGGGAGAGACGGCGGCGGGGGTCAAGGCCGCCTGGGGCGGCGCGCCCGGCTATACTGGCCGCGGGGATAAGGTGAACTGGGAGATAGGCGCCGTCAGGATAGGCCGGGAGGGGGCGCTGGCCGAGAGGGCCTGCGGCCCCTACGCCTCGGCCGCGGCGGACGCCAAAAAAACGGCCGTCCTGGAGTTCGACCTCCCGGACGGCGGTTGCGCCCAATAAATTATCTGATGTGGGGGTAGGCCTCGCGCAGCCGGGCCTCGTGGCTGCGCTCTTCGTCCACCAGCCGGCGCATGTGCACTCTCTTCCATGCCTGCGGGAAGGCCTGTTCGAAAAGCGCGTAGAATTCAGCCGTCTTTATCTCCTGGCGGATGGCGAAGGCCGCCAGCTCGTCCTCGGAGGCGCTCTCGGCTGGCGGGTCGGCGAAGAAACCCGCCTTTTTTACTTTCTCCATGAATGCGGGCCATTCTGTAAGGTGCGGGGGCAGCGGTCGCCACTTGCTGATCTGGTCCTGTATGATGCCCCGGTGTATGCCTTCCTGCTCGGCCAGCCAGGCGCAGAGCTTTTTTGTTTCGGGCCGCGCCGCCTTCAATTCCATCTTGGCGTAGAGGGCCTCGCCCTTCTCCTCTATCAGCGCGGCCAGGCGGAACAGGTCGCGCAGCTTGACGTGCTCGCCGTACTCGCCGAAGGCGCTGCCCTTGGCCGGCGCGGCGTCGGCCGCGCCGTTGCGGCGCAGGAAAAAGACGGCCAGCGCTATGGCCAGGCCGAGGGCCGCGGCCGCCGATATGTAAATGGCGTTTTCCATAGGCATATTATACAAAAGGCTATTCGAAGTCCCCGCCGCGGGAGCGCTTTACGTCGGAGCGGCGCTTCTTGCCCTCTATGCGCCGCTGCTTGGAGCCGAAGGTGGGCCGCGTGGGGCGCCGGCGCTTGGGCGGGCGCAGCGCGCGGCCTATCAGTTCGGCAAGGCGCGCCCGCGCCGCCTGCCGGTTCTGGTCTTGCGTGCGGTATTCGCTGGCCGTTATCAGGATGTCTCCCTCTTCGGTCAGCTTGGCTCCGGCCAGCTCCTTGAGGCGCTCCTGCGCCGCGTACGGCAGCCCGGACAGGCGCGGGAAGAAGCGCAGCTGCACCGAGGTGGCTACCTTGTTGACGTTCTGCCCGCCGTGCCCGCCGCTGCGCACGAACTTCTCCTCGAACGAGCCGGGGGGGAGGGGGAAAGCTCTCTCTTCCATGCGTTTATGTTAGCAAAAAAAAACGCGCCGGCTGTTGCGCCGGCCCGCATAATATTCTACAAAGAGGGTATGAACGAAACCGTACTGATCACCGGGGCTTCGGCAGGCATCGGCTACGCGACGGCCGAACTGCTGCTCAAGAGCGGCTGCAAGGTCTACGCCGGGGCGCGGCGGGTGGAAAAGATGCGCGGCCTGGAATACCTGGGCGCCAAGGTCTTCGCGCTGGACGTCACCGACGAGGGCTCGGTGAAGAACGCCGTGGACTACGTGCTCCGGGACGCCGGGCGCCTGGACGCGCTGGTCAACAATGCCGGCTACGGCGCGCACGGGGCGGTGGAGGATGTGCCGCTGGCCGAGGCCCGGCGGCAGTTCGAGGTGAACCTGTTCGGCCTGGCCCGGCTGACGCAGCTGGCGCTGCCGCATATGCGCGCCGCCGGCGGCGGCAGGATAATCAATATCTCCTCCATAGCCGGCAAGATCAGCGTGCCCGCCGGCGGCTGGTACCACGCCAGCAAGTACGCGCTGGAGGCCTATTCCGACGCGCTGCGCCTGGAGACGGCGCAGTTCGGCATAAAGGTGGTGCTGGTGGAGCCCGGGCCTATCCGTACCGAGTGGGACAGTACCGCGCTGGTGAACCTGCAGAAGTATTCAGGCTCCGGGGTCTACGCGCCCATGGTGGCCCGGCTCACCGAAAAGTTCCGCGCCGGCTACAGGAGCGGGGCGCCCGGCCCGGAAGCGGTGGCGGCCGTGATCCTGAAGGCCCTGCGCAGCCGCCGCCCCGCCGCGCGCTATGCCGTCCCGTTCAGGGCTTCTTTAATAATATTCCTGAAGTGGCTGCTGCCGGACGCCGTGCTGGACTGGGGGCTGCGCGGGGCGCTGAAGATATAAATAAAAACCCCGGGCAGTCCCGGGGTTTTTCATGGCTCGAGGTGCTTAGTCGCCGTAGACGTAAGGGGCGGTCTCTCCGGAGCGGTCCACCACGGCCCAGTAGGGCCTGCCGTCCACGCGCAGGAAGAAGATCCAGTTCAGGTCCAGGGTCTCGCCGTTGAGCGGCTGATAGAACTTAAAAGGGCGGACCACGGCCACCAGGGAGCCGCGCCTGTTGAGCGCTTCCAGCACGCGGCGCGAGGCTTTCTTGACCTCGGACTTGGAGGGGGCCTGCAGCGAGCCCATGGCGGAAAGTTCCCTGGCCAGCGGGCTGGTGGGCCTGGCATAGTTTTCCAGTACCGCCTTTACGGCAAGGCGCAGGGCGTGATCGAAGCAGAAGGCGTTGTTGTATTCCCGGTCCTGGCGCATTACCTCGGCTTCGGGGATGTCCATGCCGATCCCGGCTATCGAGAATTCCTTGATCAGCAGCTCCTCGGCGCCCGAATAGTTCTGCCCGTCGCGCGGGCCGGCCGCGGCGGCGGGGGACGGGGCGGCGACCGTCACGGCGGAGAGCGTCTCCGGACTTACCGCCGGGCTCCAATCCAGCGCGGCGGCGCCGCCGGCCTGCAAGGCCGCTGCTAAAACCAGTGTTAAAATTCTCATCATCTTTCCCTCCGTTCCCTAACCACGTATAGTCTACCATAGGGGCTCCGCCAAGCGCCTTGACGGCGGTCAGGCGGTAGGGGACGCTGCTCCCTATCTTCCTAACGGGAGCCATGAGAAGCAAGTAGGAAGATAGGAAGCAGCGTCCTTCTATTTTTAGCAGTCGCGGGGCGGTATTGACAATTATGAGGCCAAGGTGTATAATATTTTTGGCAGACAAATGTTTTGAGTGCTAATTAAAGACCGGGTGGATTTATGAGGGTACTTAAACCGGAAGTGGCGCAGGACAGGAAAGACAAGATCCTTAACTGGGTGGTGTACAACTATGTCAGCACGGGCCGCCCGGTCAGCTCCGATGTGATAGCGGATGAGGGCCGTTTCAACGTTTCCAGCGCTACCATAAGGAATATTTTAAAAGAACTGGAGACCGAGGGCTACCTGGTGCAGCCCCACACCTCGGGCGGGCGCGTGCCTTCCGACAAGGGTTACCGCGCCTACGTGGATAATATAGTGCGCATGCAGCGCCTGGCCGCCAGCGAGAAGGACCGCCTGGAGCACGAGTACGACCGCCGCGTGGAACAGCTCGACGGCTTTCTCAAGCACACCTCCCGGATGCTGTCTGACATGTCCCGGTGGGCCGGCTTCGTGATGAGCGCCGACATGGCCCTCGACAGCGTCAAGCGCCTGGACCTGCTTTCGATGGGCCCCAAGAGCGTGCTTTCCGTGATGTTCGCCCACTCGGGCCTCATCAAGCACGCCGCCTTCAACCTGGAGCACACGGCCGAAAAGGCCGCCGTCAAAGCCCTGTCCGTGCGCCTCAACAAGCGCCTCAAGGACCTGCCGCTGACGGACCTGCCGCAGGTGATCTTCAAGGAGTTCCTCGCGCGGGAGCGGGACAAGGGGCTGGAGGAGCTGCTGCGCAAGCTGGTGGACTATTTCAAGAGCCTCGTGAAAAGCGAGGACGCGCTCTATCTGGAAGGCCTCAGCCGCATCTTCTCCAACCTCGAGGACGGCAGCGTGGAGGACATGCGCAACATCGCCCGCCTGCTCGAGGAGAAGGAGCGCTTCTCCGGCCTGCTGCGCGAGCGCCTGCGCGACAGCTCGCTGAAGGCCAAGGCCCTCGGCGAGCCCGGCAAGCGCCACATCGTGGACGTCACGATAGGCTCCGAGAACAGCATCAAGGAATTCAAGAATTTCAGCCTGGTGTCCAGTTCCTACTGTATGAACGACAAGGCCGTGGGCCTGGTAGGCATACTGGGCTACAAGCGCATGGAATACCCCCGCATGATCTCGCTGGTGGATACCGTCAGCTCCATGATGGAGGACATGCTGGGCGAGTGGGACAAGATAGATTTCGAAGAATAATTATGAAAAACCATAAGGCCGAAGAAAAGAAGGGGAAGAAAGCGGAGGAGACGGAGGCAGCGCCCGGGGCCGAGGCCCCGACGGAAGCGCCGCAGGGCGAGCTGGAGCAGCAGAAGAAGCAGTCGGAGGACTACTACAACCAGCTGCTGCGCCTGCAGGCCGACTTCGAGAACTACCGCAAGCGCGTGGAGAAGGAGAAACCGGAGCTGATAAAATACGGCAAGGCCGATATTCTCATCCGCCTGCTGCCGCTCTACGACCTGCTGCTGTCGGCCCACAACCACATCAACAGCGCCAAGGACGGCGGCAACAGCGACGACGTGCTGAAGGGCCTGGAGATGATCTTCAAGGAATTTTCCAAGGTGTTCGAGGCGGAAGGGCTGCGCCAGATGGAACCGGTGGGCAAGCCCTACGACCCGATGGCTTCGGAGATACTCGGGGTGGTGGAGGGGACGGAGGAGAACGACGGCCTGGTAACGGAGGAGCTGCAGAAGGGCTTCTACTACGGCGACAAGATCCTGCGGCCCGCGCGGGTGAAGATAGCCAAGAAGAAGGCGGAGCCGGCGCCGGAACCGGTCCCGGAGCCGGAGCAGAAGCCGTCGGAAGAAGAAGGGCAGTGAATTTTCAGTAACTTAATTTGGAGGAAACATATATGGCAAAGATAATAGGCATAGACCTCGGTACGTCTAACACCGCCGCGGCGGTGATGGAAGGCGGCAAAGTCACCATCATCCCGTCGGCCGAAGGCACGAGCCTGGGCGGGAAGGCTTTCCCTTCCTACGTGGCTTTCGCCAAGGACGGGCAGATGCTCGTCGGCGAGCCCGCCCGCAGGCAGGCCGTCGCCAACCCGGAAGGCACCGTCAGCGCCTTTAAGCGCAAGATGGGCACCGAGCACAAATACAACATCGGCGGCAAGGAGTTCACGCCCCCTCAGCTGGCCGCGTTCCTGCTGCAGAAAGTGAAGCGCGACGCCGAGGCCTTCCTCGGCGAGAAGGTGGAGAAAGCCGTCATCACCGTGCCCGCCTACTTCAACGACAACCAGCGCCAGGCCACCAAGGACGCCGGCACCATCGCCGGCCTCGAGGTGGTGCGCCTCGTCAACGAGCCCACCGCGGCCGCGCTGGCCTATGGCATCGATAAGGAAGGCAAGGACCAGAAGATCATGGTCTTCGACCTGGGCGGCGGCACGCTCGACGTGACCATCATGGAGCTGGGCAAGGAGGGCACGTTCGACGTGATCTCCACCTCGGGCGACACGCAGCTCGGCGGCACCGACATGGACCGCGCGCTGGTGGAGTTCATCGCCGGCGAGTTCCGCAAGGACACCGGCATCGACCTGATGAAGGACGCCACCGCCACGCAGCGCATCAAGGAAGCCGCCGAGAAGGCCAAGATAGAGCTCTCCACCACGATGGAGACCGAGATCAACCTGCCGTTCATCTCGGCCGACGCCAGCGGCCCCAAGCACATGGCCCTCAAGCTGTCCCGCGCCCGCCTGGAATCCCTCGTGGACTCCATCGTGAAGCGCTGCCAGAAGTCCATCGACACCGCGCTGGCCGACGCCAAGCTCAAGACCTCGGACATCAGCCGCATCATCCTCGTAGGCGGCCCCACCCGCATGCCCATCGTGCAGAAGTTCATGGAGGAATACGTCGGCAAGAAGATCGAGCACGGCGTGGACCCGATGGAGTGCGTGGCCAGCGGCGCCGCCGTGCAGGCGGCCGTGCTGACCGGCGACGTCAAGGATGTGCTGCTGCTCGACGTGACCCCGCTGTCTCTGGGCATCGAGACGCTGGGCTCCGTGATGACCCGCCTGATAGACAAGAACACCACGGTCCCCGCCAAGAAATCCCAGGTGTTCTCCACCGCCGCCGACAACCAGCCCGCCGTCACCATCCACGTGCTGCAGGGCGAGCGCGCGATGGCCGGCGACAACGTGTCGCTCGGCAAGTTCGACCTGGACGGCATCCCGCCGGCCCCCCGCGGCATGCCGCAGATCGAGGTCACCTTCGACATCGACGCCAACGGCATCCTGCAGGTGCACGCCAAGGACCTGGGCACCGGCAAGGCGCAGCATATCACCATCAGCGCCCCGAACAAGCTCAGCAAGGAAGACATAGACAAGTTCATGAAGCAGGCCGAGCAGTTCGCCGACGCCGACAAGAAGTACAAGGAGAAGGTGGAAGCCAAGAACGAGGCCGACACCGTGCTCTACACCACCGAGAAGGCGTTGAAGGAACACGGCGACAAGATCGGTCAGGACGAGCGCCTGGCCGTGGAGCGCTCCATCGGCGAGCTCAAGGAAGCGCTGAAGGGCGACGACCTGGACAAGATGAAGAAGGCCAAGGAGAACCTGATCCAGGTTTCCCAGAAGCTCGGCGAGGCCGTCTACAAGGCCGCGCAGGCCAAGGCCGGTCCCGAGGGCGCCGCTCCCGGCGCCGGTCCCGCCCCGGAGGGCGCCAAGGCGCACGCCGGCGGCAAGGACGACGTCGTGGACGCCGAAGTGGTCGACGACAACAAGAAGTAAGCCGCTGACGGCCGTCTGGCGGATAACGGATGGGACCCCCTCCGTTATCCGCCATCGGCTTATATGCCCGGCCTCCGCTTTTGGTAGAATTCCCTTAACATTAATATGGCTTCCAACGATTATTACCGCATACTGGGCGTTGCCCGCAACGCCAGCTCCGACGAGATCAAGAGCGCTTACCGCAAGCTGGCGATGAAACACCACCCGGACCGCAACCAGGGCAATACCGAGTCCGAGTCCGTCTTCAAGGAGATCAACGAGGCGTACGAGGTGCTCTCCGCCCCCGAGAAGCGCCAGGTCTACGACCAGTACGGCGCCGAGGGCCTGAAGGCCGGCGCCGGCGGCCGCGGCGGTTTCGGCGGTTTCCAGGGCGCCGACCTGGGCGACATGTTCGGCGACCTTTTCGAGAACCTTTTCGCGCAGGGCGGGGCGGGCGGCCACGGCCGGCCGCGCTCGCGGCGCGGCTCCGACCTGAAATACGAGGCCGAGATCACGCTGGAGGAGGCTTTCACCGGCGTCAAGATCCCCGTGAATTTCGACCGCACCGAGGTGTGCGGCGAGTGCGACGGCACCGGCGCGCGCGGCCGCACCGGCATAAAGAAATGCCCCACCTGCCGCGGCAGCGGCCGCGTGCAGTACTCACAGGGCTTCTTCGCCTTCAGCCAGGCCTGCCCCGAGTGCGGCGGCCAGGGCGAGATCATCTCCACCCCCTGCAAGGCCTGCGGCGGCGCCGGCCGGCAGAAGAAGAGCGCCTCCATCAACGTCAAGATCCCCTCCGGCGTCGAGGAGGGGGCGGTGCTGCGCGTTTCCGGCGGCGGCGACGCCGGCCTGAAGGGCGGCGACTCCGGCGACCTCTACATCCAGGTGCGCCTGAAGCACCATTCCCATTTCGAGCGCCACGGCCGCGACCTGGTCTACGAGTGCCAGGTGCAGGTCTGGCAGGCCGCGCTGGGCGGCGAGACCGACGTGCCGGTGATAGAGGGCGGCCGCGTGAAGATCAAGATCCCGCCCGGCACGCAGCACGGCAAGGTGTTCCGCGTGCACGAGCAGGGCATGCCCGGGGCGGGCGGCAAGGCCCGGGGCGACCTGCTGGTCAAGGTGCGGCTGGAAGTGCCGCACGACCTTACCCCCCGGCAGCGGGAGCTGTTCGAGGAGCTGGCGGCGCTGGCCGGCCACGAGGCGCCCGAGGCCGGAAAGGAAAAAGGCTTCTTCAAGAAGATCCTGGGCTGATGCCGCAATACCTGATCCCCGCCGAGAATATCCGGGACGGCCGCTTCTTCGCGGGCCCGGAGGAGTCCAACCACATAGCCCGCGCCGCGCGCGCCCGCGCCGGCGACGAGATAGAGATCTTCGACGGGAAGGGCAATCGTTACCGGGCCGTGATCGGCTCGGTGGACGGCGCCCGCGTGGAGGGCACGGTGAAGGAAGCCCTGCCGAGCCCGGAGTACGCGGCGCGGCTGACGCTCTGCTTCGCCGTGGTGGCGCGCCCGGCGCTGGAGAGCATCCTGGAGCATTGTACCGAGGCCGGCGTGAACGCCTTCCAGCCGGTGATGGCCTCGCGCGTGCAGTTCGACCTGTTCAGCGACTGGGAGCGCCGCCTGCCGCGCCTGGAGCAGATAGTGACCTCGGCGGCCAAGCAGTGCGGCCGCGGCCGCCTGCCCGAAGTGCGCAAGCCGGAGAAGCTGGACGACCTGCTCGCGGCCGGCGGCAACTGCGTCTTCGCCTCCGCGGACGGGCAGAATCCCGACGAGGCGGCGCGCGCGCTGGACGGCGGGGGGGAGATAAAACTTTTTGTGGGACCGGAGGGAGGCTTTACGAGAGGGGAACTGGAGTTCGCCCGTTCCAAGGGCGCTGTCTTCATGAACCTGGGCCTGTACACGCTCAGGGCCGAGACGGCCTGCCTGGCGGCGGCGTCGGCCCTGCTCACCCGCCTTCGCTGATCTTTTAGTTTTCCAGCCTGGACCTTACCGAACTGCGCAGCAGCAGCTTCTTCTTATCCGCCTTTTCAAAACTCAGCGCCACGGCCTTTTTCAGGTCGTCTATGCTGACGGGCTTGTTCAGGAACAGCTCGACGCTGTTGCCGAGGTTGCCGGCTATGCGGGCCTCGTTGCTGCTGTCTCCGGTAAGGATGATGACCGGGATGCACCGGGTGCGCGGATCTTCCTTGATGGCGCGGCAGACTTCCATGCCGTTGATGTCCGGCAGGCCCAGGTCCACTATGGCCAGGTCCAGCCGCGTTTCCCTGAGCCACTGCAGGGCGGTCTGCCCTTTTCCGGCGGTGATCACGAGGTGCCCGTCGTGCTCGAGCACGCGCCTCAGCATCTCCTGGATGGACTCTTCGTCGTCCACTATAAGTATCTTCTTCATTTGCAGCTTCCCCCCGACTCTCGACTAAATATAGCATAAAGTCGGCCCGCTTTTATCCGAATTACGCCAAATGTCACAAAAGTCACATACGGCTTTTATCGAGGCTTCGCCTCGATAGCTTCTCGATAGGCGGCGAAGCAACTGAGGCAATGACGAGCGCCTGGCCGCTATCGAGGCGAAGCCTCGACAGGAATTTGTAGAATATAGGGGTGAAAATCTATTTTAAGACCGTCGGCTGCAGGGTCAACCAGGTGGAGACGGAAAGCCTGCGCGAGAAGTTCGCGGCGCTGGGCCACTCCGCCGCGGCCTCCCCGGAGGAGGCCGACCTGGTGGTGGTGAATACCTGCTCGGTAACCGCCAAGGCGGACCGGGACTGCGTCGCTTTCCTGCGCAAGACCGCGGCAGCCAATCCGCGGGCCTCCATCGCCGTGACCGGCTGCCTGGCCACGCTGGAGCCGCAGAAGATCCTGGCCGCGGCGCCGGGCGCCGCCGTTTTTGCCAACAAGGACAAGGAGAATATCCCCGCGCAGCTGTGCGGTACGCCGGCCGACGCGGACTTCTTCTCCGTCGGCAAATTCCACGGCAAGGCCAGAGCTTTCGTGAAGGTGCAGGACGGCTGCAACCTGAAATGCGCCTACTGCCTGGTCAACATAGCCCGCCCCGAGCTGAAGTCCAAACCGCTGGCGGCGGCCGCGGCGGAAATAGAGAAATTGATAGCCGCCGGCTTCGCGGAGATAGTGCTGTGCGGCACGCGGCTGGGCATCTACCGCTGCGGCGAGACCGGCGCTCCGCTGGCGCAGCTGATGGAGCGCCTCTTCTCTTTGCCGGGGGAGTTCCGGCTGCGCTTCTCGTCTATAGAGTCCGGCGAGCTTACGCCGGAACTGCTGAAAGTTCTCCGCGCCGCCGGGCCGAAGTTCTGCGATTATTTCCACCTGCCGCTGCAGGCCGGGGCCGACCCGGTGCTCAGGGCCATGGGCCGGCCCTACGATACCGCCGCCTACCGGGCGAAAGTGGAGGAGTTGCGCTCGCTGTTCCCGGGCGTGGGCGTTTACGCCGATATCATCGCCGGCTATCCCACCGAGACCGAAGCCGACTTCGCCGCGGCGCTGGCTTACGTGCGGGCCCTCGGGCTCTCCGGGCTGCACGTGTTCAGTTTCTCGGCCCGCCCAGGCACGCGCGCCGCGGCGCTCAAACCCCTGCCGCCGGGGGTCGTGGCCGCCCGTTCGTCCGCGCTGCGCTCGCTCGACGGAGAACTGCGCGCGGCCTACGCGGCCTCCATGCTGGGCCGGGAACTCCTGGCGCTCACCCTGAAGAACAAGGACGGGCGCGCGCTGGCGCTGGCCTCCAATTTCCTGAACCTGGAGCTGCCGGCCCCCGTGCCGCCGGGCCGCCTGTTGCGCTGCCGCGTCACGGCGGCCCGCTCCGGCGCCTGCCTGGCGGAAGCAGCGTGAAGAAATGCCCGGCTTGCGGTTACGTCAACCCGGCCGGGACCGCCTACTGCGCGATCTGCCGCCGCGACCTCTCCGCCGTGGCGCCGCTGCCGGAACTTGCACGCCCTAAGGAACCCTCCCTGCTGCCGGCCTCGGCCATGGTGCTGCTCGGCTGCGCGGTCCTTTTCTACGCGCTGCAGAATTTCGCCTGGCAGCCCGCGGCCGCCCCGGACTCCGCCGTTGACGAGCCGCCGGACTACCCGGCTATAGCGGTCTCGATAGAACTGGCGGGGCGGCAGCGCTATCTGCCCGACGAGGACAAACTGCGCGCGCTGCCGCTGCTCTCCAGTCCGGACCCGGCCGTGGCCCGCGCCGCCATCGGGGCGGCCGGGGCCTGGCTGCGCGCCGGCGCCGACGGGGGAACGGGCGCGGCCCTGTTCGGGGCGCTGCTCGGCGCCGCAGAAGCGGGGACTGCCGGGGCGCGGCGCCTGGCGGCTACCGAGGCCGGCTACGCGCTGGCCGCCGGCTTCCCGCTGGGCGCCCAGGCCGCCAGGCTGGGGCGGGCCGCCGCCGCGCTGGCCGCCGAGGGCGACGCCGAACTGCGCTATGCCGGCTACTTCCTGGCCGCCATGGCCGGGGACAGATCTTACGAGCGGGCCCTGCTCGACGCGCTGAAATACGACCCGGTGCGCAGGTACAAGTTGTATGCCGCCTGCGCCCTCTCCCGTCTGGGCGCCGCCGAGGGGAACGCCCACCTTGCCGGCGCTATTTCAGGCGCCGACCCGGAGGAAAAACTGGAGGCCATAGCCTGCCTGACCTATTCTGCCGCCCCGGAGGCCGAAAGCCTTTTGGCCTCTGCCTCGCTGGACCTGTTTTCTCCCGGTTCGGCCGAGAGCGCCAAAAGGGCCTTAATGTTGCGCAAACAACTTGCTATAATTAAAAAGTAAATCGCGTATATATATAATCGGTCTGGGGGCGGACTTTATGGAAGGGAAACCGGACAAGAAAAAAGAATCAATAGACGAGATACTCTCCGATCTCAACGGCTTGCTCAACAAGATGCCGTCCATCCTGGACGGTATAAAGATGCCCGAGATGCAGCCCCTGGAACTTCCGCGCAAGGAAGAGCCCGCCGCCGAACCCGTAAATCCGGAGCCGGAGGCTTTTCATCCGGAGACTGCCGAGGCCGCCGCGCCCCAGCCCGAGCCTCAGTCCGCCGCCGAACCTGTAACCCCGGAACCTGCCGTTTTTTTCGAGACTGCCCCGGCCGCCGAGGCCGCCGCGCTACAGCCTGAGCCGCAGCCCGCTGCCGAGCCTGTGACTCCGGAGCCCGCTGTCGTTCTTCCCGAGACTCCCGCGGCCGAAGAAGCCGCCACACCCCAGAACGAGCTGCCTCAGCAGCCGGAGGCGGAGTCCGCCCCCTCTTTCGACGCAGAGAAAACCGTGATGCTTGAGGCTTTCAACGGTCTCGGTGAAGGCGCCCCGGCGCCCGAGCCGCTGGCCCCGCAGAGCCTGGGAGATTTTATGTACGGTCCCGGTTCCGAAGAGCAGCAGCCCGCGGCCGCCGCGCCCGCCGAACCTGAACCGCAGGCCGCGCCCGAGTTTCAGGCCGAGCCCGCGGCCCCCGCTGAAAAGGCCGATGAGCCCTCCGCCGGTCTCCAGCCCGTTCCGGCTTTCGAGCCCGAAGCGCCCGAGTCCGGGATTTCTTTAGAACCTCAGCCCGAGCCCGCGACAGAAGCCGCGCCCGAGGCGCCGCTGCAGGCGGCCGCAGAACCGGAGCGCGTAGAGCAGGCGGCGCTGCCGGCCTACGACAATACCCGCGATTTCGGCATCCCCGACATCGACGCGCTGCTTCAGCTGTCGGGTGACGGTTCCATAGAGGAAAAACCCGGGCAGCAGCTGCCCGAGGCCGGAGTCCTGCCGGAATCGGTGCAGGCCATAGAGCAGGAGAAACCCGCCGTCTCCATACAGGGACTGGACGCGGCCGCGCAGCAGCCTGAACAGGCGGGGGGGATGATGGACGAGAAAAAAACCGAAGAGAACGACGGACTGCCGCAGGAGCCCGCGCCCGCGGCTGAGCCCAGCCCCTTTGACGCTTTCGCTATCGATTCCCCGGCCCCGGAGAGCGGGGCGCAGCCCCAGGGCGGTGAGCTTAACCTCGAGCCGTCGGCCGACGCCGGCCTGAACCTCGAACCCTCCGCTGAAACGCCCTTGGCGCAGGAGACTGGCGGCCTGAACCTCGAACCTTCCCCGGAAACGCCCCCGGCGCAGGAAGCCGGCGGCCTGAACCTCGAGCCTTCCGTTGAAACGCCCGCCGCGCAGGAAGCCGGCGGCCTGAACCTCGAACCCTCCGCGGCCATGCCTGCGGGCCAGGACGGCGGGGAAACCCTGCGCCTGGAGCCCGCCGGCGAGACTCCCGCGCAGGGCGGCGAAGAACTTAAATTCGAAAGCTCGGCGGAAGCCGCGGCGGCCCCGGCGCAGGATTCGCCGTTCGGTACCGAGCCCGCGGCCGAAAACGCCGCAGCGGAGCCAGGGCTGGAACTGGGCGGCCAGCCGCCCGCGGCCGGCGGCTTGGAACTTTCTCCTTCCCTCGACCTCTCCGGCGCGCAGCCGCAGCCGGAGGGCGCCGACCAGACCATCCCCGGCGGCGTCGGCCTGGAGCTCAGCGTGGGCCAGCCCCCGCAGGAGCCGGCCGCGGCCATGCCCGGCGGCGGCCTGGAACTTGACGGCGGGACCCCCGGCGGCGAAGAGACGCTGGTGGCGCCTGCCCCCGAGGGGGATTCTGAAGGCGACAGGACCATGGTCTACCAGGCCGCCCCTTCCAATACTTCCCGCGCGCAGGCCGGCGACCTCGAGGAGCTCGCCGCCAAGCAGGCCCCCGAGGGCATACCGGCGGAGCGCCTGCGCACGCTGATGTTCCTCTACGGCCCCGACGACAAGGCCCTCTGCGCCACCGCGCTGGCCGAGCTGGACGCCATCTGCCTCAAATCCCCCACCAAGCCGATGTTCATCAAGCGGGCCTCCGTTAAGGAGTGCGACCCCGACGTGAACCCGAACTACGTCATCCAGACCGTGACCGATGCCGGCGCGCAGGGCCTGATCTGCCTGGGCAGCGTGCCCCAGGAGAAGGTCTACGAGATCGAGAACGCCTTCGGCACCTCCGGGGGCTTCTTCCGCTACTACGACTCCTCCACGTTCAGCCATTCGGCGGCGCTGGACCTGGTGGCCGACCTGATACTTCGCTGACGCTACACTGAAATTATGCTGAAAAAATGGGACGTGGCCCCGGCCCCCACGGATAAAAATCCGAGCCGGCACAAACTGCTGATAAAAGGGGAGATGAAGGACATCTTCCTGATCGTCAAGAAGCTCGGCAGCCTTTGCTCGCGTCCCGAGAAGACCAGCGGCGAATTCGATTTCATCATTTACCTCTCCAAGCTGGAGATGGACACTATGAAGAAGTTGAAGGCCGTGACCGCGGAGCTCAGCGGCCCGGCCCCGGCCGAAGAAGAGACCTTCGCCGACGAGCCCGCCCCTTTCGACGCGCCTAAGCCCAAACTCAAGACCGAACCTGCTCCGGCGCCGCAGCCCGCGCCTAAACCGGCCGAGCAGCCGGAGCCCATGGAGCAGCCCAAGCCGGCTCCTGCTCCCGCGCCCGCCCCGGCGCCGCAGCCGGCACCCATGCAGGCCGCGCCGCCGAAGCCCGTGGAGCAGCCCAAGCCGGCTCCCGTTCCGGCCCCCGCGCCCGCACCGGCCCCGCAGCCCGCCCCGCCTCCGGCCGAGCCGCCCCGCCCCGCTCAGCCCCCTTCGGGCAGGCCCGGCTCGGGCGTGCCGTCCATTTCCACCAGGACCAGGAAGGAGGAGCCCGCCCCGGCCGAAGCCGGCTCGCCTTCCGCCGCCGTCCCGGCCGCCGCCGCGCCATCGGCCTCGGCGCGCATCAAGGCCAAGTGGTCCATGGAGCTGCCGCTGATCCCGACCTACAGCTTCCAGACGCTGATCGCCGGTTCCCACAACCGGTTCGCCCACGCCGCCGCCATGGCCGTAGTGGAGAACCCGGGCGTGATCTACAACCCGCTGCTGGTGTTCGGCGGCCCCGGCACCGGCAAGACGCATTTCGTCAATTCCATCTCCTACGGCCTCTCGGCCTCCATCGGCCAGAGCAACATCTTCGTCACCGACGGCATAAAGCTGTCCAAGGGCGTGGAGATGGCCATCAAGGAAGGCGGCATGGAGCGCCTGGAGGGCCTGTTCTCCAAGGTGAAGGTGCTGATCATCGACGACGTGCACATGCTGATGGTCTCCGAGTCCAACAAGAAGTACATCTCCAAGTGGCTCAATGACTTCGTGGCGCAGAACAAGCAGATCGTCGTTACCTCCGTCTTCCCGCCCAAGTCCCTGTCCGGGCTGGAGGAGGCCATCGGGTTCGAGTTCAGCCAGGGCTGGATGGTGGACCTCAAGACGCCGGCCTCGCAGGCCTACAAGGCCATACTCAACCAGCTGCTGCAGGGCCGCGACATAAAGCTCTCCGAGGACGAGATGAACACCCTCTTCGCCTCCGCCGGCATGCCCTTCAACGAGGTGGCCAAGACGCTGGAGTCCGTGAAGAAGCTGGAGAAGTTCGTGGTGAACGCCATGAACAATTCCACGCACGCCCAGCTGCTGGAGACGCTGCTGGGGCAGGCGGAAACCCCGATGGCCGGGGCCGTTACCGAGGAGGACGCGCACCACGCCTCCTCGTGGCACCCGTCGCAGATCGACTCGGCCTGGTTCAAGTGGGGCATCTTCTACCCCAAGGGCATGAAGCGCGAGGCGGATTTCGCGCTGTTCAGCCTGCACGAGCGGGCCAAGGAACTGGGGCTCAATACCGAGTGGAGCCAGGTCTTCATGGAGGAGTACAACTCCGACGAGCTCTACGGCATCCCCTTCAAGATAGGCAATTTCGCCAGCGACAAGAACGTCAACGGCGTCATCGTGCTCGGCCCGCAGCCCAGCTCGGCGCTAGGGGCGCAGGAGGCCGAGTTCCGCCACATCACGTTCAAGATCCTCGACAGCTTCCTGGTGAAAGGGGCGTGGCTCTACGCCGACAAGATAAAGTCGAAGGCGGCCTACGCCAAAATTCTGATGGACCTGGTGTAAACGATGCTCAGCGAACTCGTAGGAGCGGGCGTACTGGGGGCCACGGGCGCTTTCGGCGCTTACTGGTACCTGAAGTTCCGGGACGTGCTGCCCATGGAGAGCGCCCTGCGCGCCTCGCAGCGGTCGCTGCACGATTTCACCGCGTTCACCCGGGACACGATGGAGCGGGCCTACGCGCCCGAGCAGCCCGAGCATTACGGGGACATCGCCAATTATTACCTGATCAAGCTGCACAAGGTCTTTCCCGACAGCTGCCTGCTGGTCTTCGAGAAGGGGGACGGGCAGTGGCGCCTGGTCAACTACCTCAAGCATTTCAAGGCCGAGCCCAAGCTGCTCACTTCCTACAAGTGGAGCGCCTTCGACCGCAGTCTCGCCGACAGCGAGCTGCTGCGCTTCGACGACGCCCGCGCCGGGGACTACCAGGGCGTCGCCGAGCTGTTCTCCATCTTCGACATCCGCTCGGCGCTGATCTGCCCGTTCCGGCCGGCGGCCGGCGCTCCCGACAGGCTGATCCTGCTCGGCGCCCCGACGCCGGCGGCCTTCGACGCGGCGCAGCCCTACCTGCGCTTCGTGGCCTCGCAGCTTTCCTCCATCTCCAAGGTCTCCGACCGCGTCTTCGCGCTCAAGAAAGAATCCGACCACCTCAAGCAGGAGGTGGACGCGATGGTAAAAGAGCTGGACGTGGCCGGCTCGCGCCTGATACAGCGCGCCCGCGAGCGCAAGGCCCTCTACGAGGTGGTCACCAAGGTGACCGGCCCCGAAAAGGACGCGCAGGGCGGCTGCGCCGCCATCCTCAACATCGTCGCCAAGATGATGGAGGCCGACGTGGTGGCCACGCTGCTCTTCGACGAGACCAAGGGCGAGCTGGTGGTCAGCCCCGGCGCCTACGGCATCCCCGACGAGGACCGGATGCTCTACAGCATCCCGCTGGGCAACCAGGCCAGCGCCTCGGTGCGCACCTTCCTCAGCCGCAAGCCGTTCATCACCGACGACGCCCAGGACGACCCGGACGTGCTGGCGCGCTACGCCAAGCTCTGGGAGATCCACTCGCTGATGATCGTGCCGATCTCGCTGCACGACCGCATTATCGGCGTGATGCGCGTGGGCAGCCGCCGCAAGGATTTCTTCACCCCCGACCAGCTGGAGTTCCTGAGCATCATCGCCGACGAGCTGGCGATCATCATAGAGATGTTCACGCTCTACGAGAACCTCTCCAACACCGCGCAGGAGCTGGCCCAGCTCAACAAGATGAAGGACGAGTTCCTGGCCACCGTCAGCCACGAGCTCAAGACGCCGCTCACCACCATCAAGGGCTTCGTCTCCGTGATCCTCAGCGGCGAGGTGGGGCCGCTCAACGAGCAGCAGACCAATTTCCTCAGCGTCACGGACCAGAGCGTCAACCGGCTCAGCAGCCTCATCAACAACCTGCTGGACCTGTCGCGGCTCAACGGCAAGGTGGAGATGGAGTTCCAGAAGGTGGACCTCGCCGAGATGGTGCGCAACTCCATCTCGATGATGCTGCTCAAGGCCCGCGAGAACAACGTGGAACTGGTCAACGAGGCCAAGGAGCTGCCGCACGTGAAGGCGGACACGCGCTGGATAGCCCAGGTGATAGACAACCTGGTCATCAACGCCATCAAGTACGCCGGCCGCGGCGCCCACGTGAAGGTGACCGGCACCGACAAGGGCGAGGCCGTGGTCATCTGCGTAGAGGACAACGGCCCCGGCATCCCGGCCGAGGAGCAGAAGCTGGTGTTCGACAAGTTTTACCGGGGCAGGACCAGCCTCAACCAGGTGCCCGGCACCGGCCTGGGCCTGGCCATCTCCAAGTCGGTGGTGGAGAAGCACGGCGGCAAGATCTGGCTGGAATCCAAGCCGGGCAAGGGCTGCCGGTTCTGCTTCGCGCTGCCGGTGGACAAGACCCGCAAAGAAGCCTGAGCAGGGGGAATTTATGAAGACTCTCGGCAGAATACTACCGCTCGTCATGCTGCTGTCGGCCTGCGCCACCCCGCCGGCCCCCGGCACTTTCCGCGCCGCGCCCGAGCCGCTGCTCAGCGAGGGCTCCGCGCCGTTCGACCCGCGCAATATCGGCGCCTCCGGCGAGGCCGCCGCGCTGGACGCCGAGCGCGCCGCGCTGCGCCGCGTGGCCGAACTCTTCATGGACGAGACGGCCCTCGCCGAGGGCTACGCCGCCCTGGAAGCCGGCCTGCTCAAGACCCCCCAGTTCTACGTGGCCAAGCGCAAGGTGCTCTCCGAGGGTCAGGACGGGGCCATGTACCGCGCCTCGGTGCGCGTGTGGCTGTACCACGACCGGATAGCCTCGGCGCTGCGCGGCCTCAACCTCGCCGGTCCCGGCGCCTCCGCCCCGGCGGCGGCTTTCGTGCAGCGCGGTACTGCCGACAAGGTCTTCGGCGCCGCTTTCCGCGAGGCTTTCTCCCGCCGCTCCAAGGTGGCTTTTAAAGAATATTCATTCACTTCCGACGCGGCCCTGCTCTCCGGGCCCGACGCCCCGCTGGCCGAAGCCGCCGCCGGCGCCGGCGCCGGCCTGCTCTTCGCCGCCTCCGCCTCGGTCGCGGCCGCGGGCGGCGGCCTGGACACCGGCTTCCACCCTTCGCGGGCCGACGCCTCGCTTAAGATCTACGACGCCCGCACCGGCGCCGAGCTGCTGGCCCTGTCCGGCCAGGCCAGCGCGGTAGAGTCCTCCGAAGCCGCCTCCTTCTCCAAGGCCCTGGCCGCGGCCGGCGAACTGCTGGCCCAGGACGCCGCCTCCAGGTTCGACCGCCTCTTTAAAACGGACGCGCCGCTGCGCATCAGCGTCTCCGGCCTCGACGGCCTGGAACTGCTCGAGCGGCTCAAGGCGCAGCTGCAGCGCGGCGACTTCTCCGGCCTGCGCCTGGAAAGCTATGCCTCCGGCAGGGCGGTCTTTACCGCCGTTCCGCTGCGCTCCGACACGCAGGAACTAGCCAGCACGGTGCTGCGCAGCGACTCGATAGGTCTGGAACTGGACGCGGTGGGCCCCGGGGAGATGGCCTTCTCGCTGGCGCGCTGATGGCCAAGGCCGCGCCCCTGCTCTGCGCGGGCCTGCTGGCCCTGGCCTGCGGCTGCGCCGGCAAATCGGTGACGCTCGTTTCTCCGGCGCTGCGAGAGCTCGCCGACCCCAGGGTGGCGGTGCTGCCCTTCGACAACCAGAGCACCGACTTCAGCGCGGCCGACGTGCTGCGCCGGCTGGCCGCGGAGGGCTTTCAGAAGCGGGGTTACGCCACGCTGCCCTTCGAACAGGTGGACGCCGCGCTGACGGGGCTCGGGATCTCCGAGGGCGGGCAACTGCCGGCCGTTAAGCCGGAGGAGATCGGCCGCGCGCTCGGAACGGACCTGCTGTGCTACGGGGACGTGCGGGATTTCACTTTTCAGAACCTCGGTTTCATCGTGCGCAAGAACGTGGCGCTGGACGTGAAGGTGCTGTCCGCGGCCAGCGGCGAGACGCTCTACGAGGCGTCCGGGACCGGCCGGGACCTGAAGATCTACACCGACAAGGATGAGGCCAAGGCCGCCTTTGTCGGGCAGCTGGCGGTCAAGCTGGCGCAGAACCTGCTGAAGACGCCGCTGAAGAAAGAGGCGGAAGCCGCGGCCTGGAACGCGCTGAACGGCCTGCCTCGCAGGCAGTAGAAAAACAGGGAGGGGAATATGAAGAGAACCGCATTTATTATAGTGGCCATGATAGTCGCGGCGGGCTGCGCGCCCTCGCGCTCCGTCAAGCAGCAGCAGGCCATCAGCGTGAACGTCACCGAAAAGGTGCAGTCCTCGCTGACCGGTCCGAAGCGCCGCATCGGCGTCGTGGAATTTGAGAATAAGTCGGCCTACGGCCAGGGGCGCCTCGGCGGCGCGGCCTCCGACATCCTCGTCACCGAGCTGGTGAAGTCCGGCAAATTCATAGTGGTGGAGCGCGACCGCCTGAACAAGGTGATGGAGGAACAGAAGTTCCAGTCGCAGGGCATGACCGACCCGGCTACCGTGGCCCGGCTCGGCCAGGTGATGGGACTAGAGGCCATCGTGGTCGGCTCGGTCTCGCAGTTCGGCGTCAAGAAGGAAGGGTCCGACTACCTGCTCACCCAGTCCAAGCGCCAGCTCGCCGAAGTGACCGTGGACCTGCGCCTGATAGACGTGCAGAGCGGCCAGGTGATCATGGCCGACTCCGGCAAGGGCCGGGCCAAGAGCACCAAGGCCTCCTTCCTGGGCATGGGCACCAAGGGCGGCTACGACGAGACGCTGGAGGGCGAGGCGCTGCGCGCCGCGCTGGTGCAGTTCGTCACCAATATCGCCAGCCAGCTCAACAAGAAGGCCTGGAGCTGCGTGATCGCCGACGCCTACGGCGAAGAACTTTACCTTAACGCCGGGCAGGACTCGGGCCTGGAGACCGGGGCCAAACTGGACTGCTACCGCCAGGGCGCCGAGATCCGCGACCCGCGCTCCAACCTGGTCATAGGCCACCGCGAGGAATATATCGGCCGGGCCGAGGTGCAGCGCTACTGCGGCGAAGGCGGCGACTGCGCCGTGGCCCGCATCGTAAAGTCCGCCGGCGCCGCGGCCAGGGCCAAGGACGTCTGCCGCTTGGCTAAATAAGGAGCCATCAACCCGACAGACCGTTGTCGGGTTGGCCTGCTATACTTAAATCATGCTGTCGACACTGCGCACACTGTGCCTCAAGGGCATAGACGGTAAAGAGGTCAGCGCGGAGGTATATATCGCCTCCGGCCTGCCCGCTTACACCGTGGTAGGCCTGCCCGACGCCGGGGTCAAGGAGGCCAGGGACCGCGTAGTGGCGGCCGTGCGCAATTCCGGCTACGATTTCCCGGCCAAGCGCATCACGGTCAACCTGGCCCCCGCCGAGATCCGCAAGGCCGGCACGCATTTCGACCTGCCCATAGCGCTGGGTGTCATAGCCGCCACGGGCCGGCTGGGCAAGGAACCCCCGGCCCGCCTCAAGGAAACTTTCTTTATAGGCGAGCTGGCGCTGGACGGCAGGCTGCGCCCGGTGGCCGGCGTGCTGCCCATGCTGCTGGCCCTTAAAGGGCGCGGCGCGGCGGCCGTGGTACCGGAGGGCAACGCCGCCGAAGCCGCTGTTTCGGGCGTGGACTGCCTGGCGGCGGCCAGCCTGAAGGAAGCCGCCGCCTGGGTGCGCGGTGAATGCGAACTGCGTCCCTGCGCCCCGGCCGCCGCCCCGCAGGGCGCCACGGTCTCCTACCCGGATTTTTCCGAAGTAAAGGGGCAGGCCTTCGCCAAGCGCGCCATGGAGATAGCCGCGGCCGGTTCGCACAATATCATCCTGGTCGGCCCGCCCGGCGCCGGCAAGAGCATGCTGGCGCGCCGTTTCGGCGCGCTGCTGCCGCCGATGACGCCGGACGAGTCGCTGGAGACCACCAAGCTTTATTCGGTCAGCGGCCTGGCCAGGGCCGGCGCCCTGTTGGCCAACCGCCCCTTCAGGGACCCGCACCATACCATTTCGGACGCCGCGCTGATAGGCGGCGGCTCCAGCCCGCGGCCCGGAGAGGTATCGCTGGCCCATAACGGGGTGCTGTTCCTAGACGAATTCCCCGAATTCTCCCGCCAGGCCATAGAAGCCCTGCGAGAGCCGCTGGAGGCCTGCACGGTCACCGTGGCGCGCGTCAGGGAGAGCGTGTGCTACCCGGCCCGCTTCCTGCTGGTGGCGGCCATGAATCCCTGCCCCTGCGGTTACCTCGGCCACCAGGCCAGGGAGTGCAACTGCACCCCGGTGCAGGTGCAGCGCTACCGCGCCAAGGTTTCGGGCCCCATACTTGACCGCATCGACCTGCAGGTGCAGCTCTCGGCCGTGAAATACGCCGACTGGGCCGGCCTGCCTTCCGGCGAGAGCAGCGCCGTCATCGCCGGCAGGGTGCTGGCGGCCAGGCAACGGCAGCGCGTCCGCTTCGGCCGGGAGCAGGCCAACGCTTTCATGGCCGGGGCCGAGTTGCGCAGGCATTGCGCCCTGCCGCAGGGCGCCTCGGCGGTGCTGGAAACGGCCATGAACAGGCTGGGGTTCTCCGCCCGTTCGCTGGACAAGATACTCAGGATCTCCCGCACCATCGCGGACCTGGAAGGTTCGCGCGACATTAGGAAAGAGGATATAGTAGAGGCGGTGCAGTACCGGATGCTCGATAAGGCGGCCGTGCCGGCCGTCGCCATTTAACTGGAGGCATATGAAAAAGATAGTCTTTGCGGCGTTATTCTGCCTTGTTCCTGCCGGGCTAGCCGCCCAGCAGCCCCTGTTGGACATTAAGACCCCCGCCGAACCGGAGGTCAAGACCGCTACACCGTCCGTAGCGGCGGCAGCGCCCGCCACTCCTACTGAAGCGGCTGAAATAATACCGGCGATAGCCCCCGGCGCTGCAAAGCCGGCGCCAAAATGGAAGCGCCAGCCCGCGGCCCCGGCTAAAGCCGCCCCCGCCCCGAAGCCCGCCGCCCCGGTCAAGGCGGTGGCCGCCCCCGCTCCCGCCGGGCTGCAGGCCGGGAAAACCCATACAGTTTCAGGCGGCGACACGCTCTGGGACCTTTCCGAAAAATACTACCAGGACCCCTATAAATGGGGGAAGATCTACAACGCCAACCTGCAGACCGTGGAGGACCCTGACCGCATCTATCCCAGGGAGGAACTGGTGATCCCCGATATCACCGAAGAGGTCAGGCCGGTCAGGAAGCCCGCCGCGGTCTCCGGGTCCGATACTTTCAGGGAGCCCGGCGTCTCGGTTTCAGAAGTGCGGCAGCCCGCCGCGGCCGCGCCCCGGCCCGCCCCGGCCCGGCCCGGGGACGCGTTCATAGACGCCTACGACCAGCTCTCCGAGGAGATGCCGGAGCATCATAAGGAATGGGGCACAGGCGTAAAGATAGTGCCTGAAGGCTGGCGCGAGGACGGCGTGATAACGGCCAAACTCAAGAACGACGACGATTTTCTGAACGAGGCCATGGCCGTCTCCGGCGAGATGCTGCAGATAGCCATGAACGATTCCGGCCAGGTAAAGCCTGGAGATTATCTGGCCATCTACCTGAAGGGCTCCATGGCTTACGACAAGGCCGGCAAGGAACTGGGGCGGGAAGTGCAGCCGGCCGGCCTGGCCGAGGTTATAAGCGTGGACGGCTCGGAAGTAAAAGCCCGCATCGTGGAGGCCGTGACGGCCATTACCAAGGGTTTTATAGTCAAGAAGAGGTAAACCGACCCGGCTGGCCGGGCGGGGGGGGGCGGAGGATGGGGACCTCTGACGCTGAGGAAAGGCTCGCTAGGGTCAGGCTGAATTTTTTCGCCTGCCACCGCAGCGACTGGCTGCTGCGCCTGCTGGAGCTGTACGGCGGCGCGGCTGAGCTGTTGCGGCGCCCTGCCCCGGAGCTGGCCGCCGCGGGCGGTCTGCTCCTTGAGACGGCCGAGCGCCTGCGCGCGCAGACCGCGGCGGCCGACCCTGAAGCCGAACTGCTGTCCGCCGAAAAAGCCGGCGTCGCGGTATACACCGCCCTCGACGAGGGCTATCCGGAACTTCTCAAAAAGATCTACGACCCGCCGCTCGTGCTCTACGCGCGCGGCGGCCTGCGGCCCCTGCCGGCGGCCGCCATAGTGGGCACGCGCAAGGCCACGGCTTACGGCCTGCGTACCGCGGCCCGGCTGGCGCGGGAACTGGCGCAGGCCGGGGCGGCCGTGGTCAGCGGCCTGGCCCGCGGCATAGACACCGCGGCGCACCGCGCGGCGGTGGAGGCGGGCGGCGTAACCTGGGCGGCGCTGGGCACCGGGCTGAACTGCGTGTACCCCGAGGAGAACGCACGGCTGGCCGCCGAAATTGTGGAAAGCGGGGGCGCCCTTGTCTCCGAATTCCCGCTGGACAAGGGGCCGCTGCCGGCGAATTTTCCCCGTCGCAACAGGATCATCTCCGGGCTGTCGCTGGCTACCGTGGTGGTGGAGGGGGGCTTCGAGTCCGGGGCGCTGATCACCGCGCGCTTCGCCACGGAGCAGGGCCGCGAGGTGCTGGCCGTGCCCGGGCCGGTGGATTCCCCGGTCAGCCGCGGGCCTAATTTCTATATCAAGAACGGGGCTTACCCGGCCGAGAACGCGGAGGATATCATCGCCTGCTTCCCGCCGGACCAGCTATTCGGCCTGAAGCGGCGCCGGGCCGGAGCGCAGAGCCCGGCCGGGGCGGCCCTGCTGGAACTCTCTCCGGACGCGCTGGCGGCTTTCAACGCCATAGCCGGCCGCGAGGAAGGGCTGAACGCGGACGAGGTGACGGCGGCGCTGGGGTGGCAGGTGCAGCGGGCGGCCGCCGCGCTGTTCGAGCTAGAGGTGTCCTCCCTGCTGCTGTCGCGCAATGGCCGCTACTGCCGCGCGGTCTGAAACCACCGGGACCGAGTGGGAACTGGCCCCGCGCTCATGGAAGAGGGAACCGTTGCGCGGTTCCCCCCGCCTGGGGTAATTATGGCGGGGCCCCCTTCCCCAAAATCGCGCGGAACCAGTCCCCACTCGATCGTAGCTGCAAAGCGGCCGGGCCCCCGTATCGAGGGGGGAAACGGCGGGGGCTTTTGCTTATATGGAATAAATATAATATTATAGATATCTAAATTTATGGCTGAAAAAATTGAAAAACCCGTTAAACCTTCAAAGACCGCCAAGCGGCATCTCGTCATAGTGGAGTCTCCCACCAAGGAGAAGACCATAGGCCGCTTCCTGGACGCCAGTTACGTGGTGCGCAGCTCCTTCGGCCACGTGCGCGACCTGCCCAAGGACGAACTGGGCGTGGACGTGAAAGACAAATTCACCCCCAAGTACGTGCTGGTGGAGCGCGCCAAGAAGATCATCTCCGAGCTCAATACCATCGCCAAGAACGCCGACGTCATCTACCTGGCCACCGACCCCGACCGCGAGGGCGAGGCCATCAGCTGGCATTTGCGCGAGGCCATCAAGGCGGACGTGCCTTTCAAGCGCATCAGCTTCCACGAGATCACCAAGAGCGCCATAGAGGAATCCCTCAAGAGCCCCCGCGACCTGGACATGGCGCTGGTCAACGCCCAGCAGAGCCGCCGCATCATAGACCGCATCGTGGGCTACAAACTTTCGCCGCTGCTGTGGAGCAAGATCAAGAGCGGCCTGAGCGCCGGGCGCGTGCAGAGCGTCACCGTGCGCCTGATCGCCGAGCGCGCCAAGGAAATAGCCGCCTTCAAGGAAGAGGACTATTACACCCTTTACACCCGCCTCGCCAAGGAGATGCCCGAGGGCGACAAGAGCGGCTACAAGGATTTCGACTCCAAGCTGGTGCGCTGGGAAGGCGCCGCCGTGGAGCAGACGATACTGCTCAAGCTCTTCGCCGAGGATTACCGCTACAAGACCTCCGTCTTCAAGAAGCTCGAAGACACGGTGGAGGCGGGCACGCACCTGCGCAATTCGAAACTGACGGTGTCCAAGGTGGACGCCAAGGCGGTGCGCCAGAAGCCCAAGCCGCCGTTCATCACCAGCACGCTGCAGCAGGACGCCTACAACAAGCTGGGCTTCTCTTCGGACCGCACGATGAAGGTGGCGCAGAGCCTCTACGAAGGCGTGGAGATGGACGGGGACCGCTCCGGTCTGATCACCTACATGCGTACCGACTCGTTCAACGTGTCTGGCGAGATGCAGAAAGAGGCCGCCAAGTTCATCAACGAGATCTACGGCAAGGATTTCTGCCCGGCCAAGCCGCCCACGTACCTGAAGAAGGTGAAGGGCGCGCAGGAAGCCCACGAGGCTATCCACCCCACCTCGGCCTATAAGCGGCCCGAGGAGGTCGCCAAGTTCCTCAATCCCGACCAGACCAAGCTCTACGACCTCATCTGGCGCCGCTTCATGGCCAGCCAGATGGAAGAGGCGATCTTCGACTCGCTCTCCGTGGAATTCTCCGACGAAAAAGGCCGCTCCGTGCTGCGCACCAGCGGGCGCACCATCAAGTTCGAAGGCTACCTGAAGATCTACATGGAGGAGAAGGAAGAGGAGGTGGCAGGCGAGGACGAGGAAGGCTCGATGGCGCTGCCCCCGCTCAAGGAGGGCGACGTCGTCATCCTCAAGGACGTCTCCACCAAGTCGCACAAGACCAGCCCGCCGCCCAACTACAACGAGGCCAGCATCATCAAGACGCTGGAAAAGCACGGCATCGGCCGCCCCTCCACGTACGCCGTCATCATCAAGAACATCATAGACCGCGGCTACATCAACCGCGAGAAGGACCGCAAGCTGCTGATCACGGACCTGGGCGCGCTGGTGACCGAGAAGCTCAAGGATTTCTTCAAGGACATCATGGAGATCTCCTACACGGCCTCCATCGAGGACAAGCTGGACGATATCGCCGACGGCAACATGGACTGGGTGAAGTTCATGCAGGATTTCTACGCCCCGTTCGCCGAGGAGCTGGCGACGGCCGAGAAGGACATGACCAAGTCCCGCCCGAACGTCATCAAGACCTCGGAGAAATGCCCGCTGTGCCTGAGCCCCATGGTGCAGCGCGAGAGCCGCTTCGGGAAGTACCTCTCCTGCTCGCGCTTTCCCAAGTGCAAGGGCAAGATCCCGCTCGACAAGGAAGGCAACAAGCAGGAGTACTTCGCGCCGATCAAGACCGGCAAGACCTGCTCCAAGTGCGGCAAGAACGAGATGCTGCTGCGCAAGAGCGCGCGCGGCTACTTCCTGGCCTGTTCCGGCTTCCCGAAATGCCGCAACATCGAGCAGCCCACCCCAGAGGAACTCGAGAGGCTGACCGGCCAGAAGCCGGCCTGACCTCCGGCGGATGAAAAAGCCCGGGGCAGCCCGGGCTTTTTTATTGATAGAATATCGGCAGGGGCGGAGTTTATGCGAGCAAAAATACTTTTCGTGGACGACAATAAGGACCTCAGGGAGGATTTTCCCCTGTGGTTCCGCGAGTACGACGTGACCTGCGCCGCCAGCGGCGAAGAGGCCCTCGACCGCCTGCGCAAGCCCAACTCTTTCGCCCTCGTGCTGCTGGACGTCTACCTGCCCGGTATGGACGGCATCGCCGCCCTGGAAAAGATCAAGGCGCTGGCCCCCGAGAAGCCCGTGATCATCATGACCGGCTTCAGCAGCAAGGACATAGCCATACACGCGCTGACGGCAAAAGCCGACAATTACATAGAGAAGCCTTTCTCCATAGCCGCCGCGCGCGCCGTCATTGAAAAGGAACTGGCGCGCTCCGGCGGCGAGGCCGCCCCCGGCGAGATGAGCATGGCCGCCAAGATGGAGCATGTGCGCGGCTTCATCGAGGGCAACTGCTTCAAGAAGATAACTCTGAAAGACGCCGCCGAGGCCGTCTACCTCACTCCCAAGTATCTCAGCCGCGTCTTCCGCCAGTGGACGGGCATGGGCTTCAGCGATTATAAGCTGAAGGTCAAGATGGAGCAGGCGAGAAAACTGCTGCAGACTTCCGGCCTCACCGTCAAACAGATCTCGGCCAAGCTGGGCTACGCCAACGCCGAGTCCTTCATCCGGCAGTTCGAGAAGATACAGAAAATCGCCCCGTCGCGCTACCGCGCGGCCAGTAACGGCAAGCGCCACCGGCGCCGCGCCTCGCTCTAAACCCCACCAAGCGGAAAAAAGTCAATACAATGCGGAAACCGGCCATGGTAAGCCGGGCCGCCGCGGCGTATACTATGCCTAGCGGGGTTTTGTGCGGTGGGGGTAGCGTAGAAAGGGCGGTGATACGCTATGGAAAATCTGGACGCTGAGAATTTCGGCGCGCAATTGGACGCGTTGTTCGGGGGGAACTCTCCCCGGGCAGCGGTCGCGCCCAGGCCCGCGCAGGTCCCCGCGCCCCAGGCGCCGGCGCCCGCGGCCCCGGCCAGGGCGGCACTTCCGCCCGTCCCCGTCCCTAAACCTAAAGTATATACCGTGATCGTGGTGGACGATAATAAGGACTACCGCGACCTGGTCAGGCATTTGCTGAGCGTACACCACTTCAACGTGCTCGAGGCGGTGAACGGGGAAGAGGCGCTGCAGATGATCAACGCCAGCGTGCCGGACCTGGCGCTGGTGGATTTCAACATGCCCAAGATGAACGGCTACGAGCTGATACAGGAGGTGCGCAGCAATTACGAGCTCAAGAACATGCGCATCATCATGTTCACCGGCGCAGCCAACCGCCAGCACCTGAAGACGCTCAACATGAACATCTCCGACTTCCTGGACAAGCCGGTGCCCAACGCCAAGCTGCTGGAGAGCGTGAACCGTGCGCTGGGCATAGGCCAGAAGCCCGCGGCCCCGCCGCGCCGTCCCGCGGCGCCGGCCCCGGCCGCCGAGACGGTGGAGCCGCCGCCGCCAGGGGAGACGGGGCTGCAGATAGAGCGCTTCGGCCTGCCCGAGGAAGGTGAGGAACCGGCGGCCCCGCATTTCGAGCCGCCGCCCAGGCCGGTTTCGGTCGAGCTGCCGCCCGAGTCTGTCAGGCGGCCCGCGCCCGCGCCGGTCCCGGCCCCGGTGCAACTGCCGGAACCAGAGCCGGAGACGGCGGCCGAGCCGGAGGCTGAAGCGGTGCCCGAGCCGCAGGAACCGGAGGAAGTGGTGCCGGAGATGAACGAGGTCTTTACCCAGGAGGACGCGCAGGAGCTGGAGCTGATAGACGCCGACGCGGAGAAGAAGGAAGAGGCGACGGAAGTGGCGGGCATAGAGGCCCTGGAAAAGGATTCCCCGCTGATACAGATGGTCAACAAGATCCTCGTGCGGGCGGTGGAAATGCGCGCCTCGGACATACACATGGAGCCGCAGGAGGACACGGTGGCCGTGCGCGTGCGCGTGGACGGCGTCCTGCGCCAGCTGACCACCCTGCCCATAACCATACATCCCCGCGTGACCGCGCGCGTAAAGATCATGAGCAATTTGGTGATCACGGAGCGGCGCATACCGCAGGACGGCCAGTTCCGCGTCAACATCAAGGGCAACAAGATAGAGTTCCGCGTCAGCACGCTGCCCTGCATAAAGGGCGAGAAGATAGTGATGCGCGTGCTGGGCCAGAGCAAGCTGAATTCCGACCTGAGCAGCCTGGCACTGACGGAGCGCGAGCACCGCTGCGTGGAGGGGGCGCTGAAGAGCCCCCACGGGCTGATCCTCGTGACCGGCCCCACCGGCAGCGGCAAGACCACCACGCTCTACACCATGATCAACGTGCTCAACAAGCCCGACGTGAATATCATGACGGCCGAGGACCCTGTGGAGTACGAGGTGCCCCACGTCAACCAGGTGAAGATCGTCCCCGCGGTGGGCCTTACGTTCGAGTCCACGCTGCGCGCCTTCCTGCGCCAGGACCCCGACATCATGCTGGTGGGCGAGATCCGCGACCTGGAAACGGCGGAGATCTCCATCAAGGCCTCCATCACCGGCCACCTGGTCTTCTCCACGCTGCATACCAACAGCGCGCCGGCCACCGTGGTGCGCCTGACGCATATGGGCGTGGCGCCTTTCCTGGTGGCGGCCAGCGTGAAGATGGTGATAGCCCAGCGGCTGGTGCGCACGCTGTGCCCGCATTGCAAGCGCCCTGGCCGGCTTTCCGAGGAGGACGCGCGCTTTCTGACCGACTCCGAAAAAGAAATGCTGAAAAAGGTCTGGCACGCCCCCGGCTGCCACCACTGCGGCCAGAGCGGTTACTCCGGCCGCAAAGCCCTGTTCGAGGTGATGCCGGTCGAGAGCTCGGCGATGCGCCAGCTCATCACCTCCAATTTCAACGTGGACATGCTCAGCGAACTCGCGGTAAAAGAGGGAATGACCACGCTGCGGCAGTCGGCCCTAACGGCGGTGGCGAACGGCAGCACCTCGATGGCGGAGGCGCTGAAGATAATGATGGGGTAGAGTTATGAACCCTATAGACCAGGATTATACGGGCGCTCAAAGGGACCTCGGGCAGGAGAGGTACGGGATCCCTTATGAAGAGCTTTGCGCCGAATTCCTGGCCGCGGCCTCCAGGGCGGCCAAGAGCGCGGCCCTGTATTCCCTCAGCCACCCGGTAGTGATGGAATCTCTGGGCCGGGCCTACGCCTCGCTGGCGGAGGTGCTGGAAGCCAGCGGCGGCGGAGAACTGTCCGTTTCCTTCTCCAACGACGCCTGGATGTTCAACGGGCGCGCCGTACCGGTGGCCGGGGGAGACCCGCACGGCCTTGACGGCATGCTCAAGGCCCACGGAGTGCGCGGCTTGATCTTCGACCCGGGGGTCAGGCCCTCGGAGGTGGCGGCCCTCTGCGAATTCCTCGGCGTCTCGCCCAGGGGTCAGACGGCCGGTACTTTCATGGCTTTCATGTCGGGCAGGGGAGTTGCCCATATACGCTCGGAGGAAGTGCGCTATGTGAAAGAGAGCGGCTACGCGGGCGGCATGGGGGCGCCCCAGGCGGCAGCCGCGCAAACCCCCGCAGTAAAGCCCCGGCCGGCGGTACTCGATCCCGCCCCCAAGGTGAGTCCCCGGCCGGCGGCTCAATTTCCGGATATAGCGCCAGCCCCGGCGGTAAGGCCGGCCAGGGCGCCGCTACCCGCGGCACCGCCCCCGCAGGTGCCCTCGCCCGGCGGCGGCCCCGGTGACCCGGCGGGCCGCGGCGGTACCGGGCGTGGTCCCGGGGAAGGGCCTGGCTCCGGCGGCGGCCAGGGCAAAGGGCAGGGCGCCGGCCAAGGAGGAGGGCGCGGAGCCGGCCAGGGCGCGGGACAAGGCGGCGGCCGCGGTGAAGGCCGTGGAGAGGGGCGCGGTGAAGGCCAGGGGAGTGGCCAGGGCGCGGGGCAAGGCGGCGGCCGGGGAGAAGGCCAGGGGAGTGGCCAGGGCAACGGCCAGGGCGGAGGCGCCGAGGGCGGGGCCGCTGGAGCCA
Source organism: Elusimicrobia bacterium HGW-Elusimicrobia-3 (assembly GCA_002840355.1). Lineage (GTDB taxonomy): Bacteria > Elusimicrobiota > Elusimicrobia > Elusimicrobiales > UBA9959 > UBA9959. The sequence goes on from PHAL01000002.1 coordinate 63,284, forward strand.
GCCTGGGCGCGCTGCTGACCACGCTGGTGGAATCAGCGGTGAAGGACCCCCGCGAGCGCGTGAAGATGTACGAGGACACGCTCAAGATGCTGCGCGAGGGCATGGACCGGCAGATAGATCAGGCCACAAAGGTGATGGCGGCTGAGAAGGAGGAGATACTCAATACCCGCAACCGCACCGAGACCGTGCTGTCGCACGTGGCCGAGGGCAAGGTGATAGTGGACAAGGACGGCAGGATACTGATGATGAACCCCGCCGCCGAGCAGATCTCCGGCCACAGGCTTTCCGAAGTGGTGGGCAGGCACGTCAGCGAACACTTGAACCCGGCCGAACACATGCTGACCATCTCCAGGGACATGGACCTCTCCGCCGGAAATCCCATTACCGGCGAGGTGAGCGTGGCCGGCGACGAGATGGTGAGCGGCGCGCTGCGGCGCTCCATGGCCCTGCTGGAGGACGACCAGGGCCGCGTGGTAGGCGCCTACGCGACGCTGCCCGACATGACCAAGTTCAAGGAAGCCCAGCGCCTGCAGGACGAGTTCCTCTCGCGCGTCACGCACGACCTGCAGTCCCCGCTCTCCTCCATCAGCGCGGCGCTGGAGATCCTCACCGAGAGCGCCGCCGCCAAGCTCAGTTCCGACGAGTCCAACTTCCTCACTATAAGCCTGCGCAACAGCCGCCGCCTGACGGAGATGATACGCGGCATACTGGATTTCTCCAAGCTCAAGGCCGGCAAGATGCCGGTGCACCCGGAGCCTATGCCGCTGAGCCCTATCCTCAACGAGGCGGTGGACAGCCTGCTGCCCTGGGCCAAGACCAAGGGCGTGACGCTGACGCTGCGCGTCTGCAAGCCCGACGTCACGGTGCTGGCCGATCACGGCCGCATAGTGCAGGTGGTGACCAATCTGGTTTCCAACGCCATCAAGTCCACGCCCCCCGGCGGCGAGGTGATAGTGGCCGCCGCGCGGGCGCTCACTCCGGAGCACAGCGCGCTGGTGGGCGTGCGCGACACCGGCCCCGGCATCAGCAAGGAGAACATGGCCAAGATCTTCGAGCGCTTCGTGCAGCTCGAGGAGAGCGGCCCCCGCGAAGGCGTGGGCCTGGGCCTTTCCATCGTTAAAGAATTCGTGGCGCAGCATAAAGGGCGCGTCTGGGCCGAGAGCCCGGAGGGACAGGGCGCCACTTTCTATTTCACGCTGCCCATGGCCGCCTAGCCTGCCGGCAAATGCTAAAATTTAGCCATGAAACTCCTGGCGGACCAGTTCCTGCTGCACCTGCGCGCGCAGCGGAACTTCGCGCGCAATACCATCAAGGCCTACCAGTTCGACCTGGGCGAGTTCCTCGCCTACGCGGCCGCCTCCAGGGCCGTGGAACCCAAGGCGCTGGACCGCCTGCTGATGCGCGGCTATATCGCCCATATCAGCGAACGGAAAGTTTCCCGCAATACGCTGCTGCGCAAGATCTCGGCGGTGCGCTCTTTCCTGCGCTACCTGCAGGAGACCGGGCAACTGGAGACCGACCCCTTCGACCTGATCACCATCCCCAAGAAGGAGAAACGGCTGCCGCGTTTTCTCACCGAGGGGGAGGTGGGCAAGCTGCAGGACCTCAACAGGCCCGAAGAGGTTAACGCCAGGGAGAAGGGCTACTATTTCGCCCTGCGCGACTTCGCCCTGTTCGAGCTGGTCTACTCCAGCGGCCTGCGCCGCTCCGAGGCGGCCGGCCTCAACATCGGCGACGTGGACTTTTTTTCCGGCTTCGCCCGCGTGATGGGCAAAGGCTCCAAGGAACGCCTGGTGCCGGTGGGGGACAGGGCGCTGGAAGCGCTCAAGGCCTACCTGGAGACCCGCCCGCGCCCGCTGGCCCACGGCCTGCCGCTCTTCCTCAATCACAAGCAGACCCGCCTGAGCGGGGCTGGCATAGCCCTGATCTTCAAAAAGATGGCCAAGCGCGCCAGGTTCGCCAGGCCGATGAACCCGCATTCGGTGCGCCACTCTTTCGCCACCCACCTGCTCGACCGCGGCTGCGACCTGAAGTCGGTGCAGGAGATGCTTGGGCACAAGAACCTGCAGACCACCGAGATCTATACCCACGTTTCACTGGAGCGCCTCAAAGAGGTGTACGAGAAGGCGCACCCGAGGTCCAAGAAATAATGGCCTACGACCCCGCGCTCGACATGGCCCCCGAACTGCTGGCCCGGGCCGCCCGCGCAGCCGGCGCCGGCCCCGATCTGGCGCAGGGCGGCGGCGGCAATGTCTCGGTCAAGACCGGCGCCGAGCGCATGCTGGTCAAAGCCTCCGGCTCGCGGCTGGGCGACCTGACCCCGGCCCGCGGCTGGGCGCTGGTAAACTACGGCAACATTAAGCGGCGCATAGCCGCCGGGCCCGGCGGCGACGCCGAATTTTCCGATTACATCGTCTCACAGGCGCTGCCGGTGAAAGGGATGCCGCCGGCCCGGCCCTCCATAGAGACCGGCTTTCATTCCCTGCTCAATACCGTGGTCATCCACACCCATTCGGTATACGCCAATGTTCTGAACATGAGCGAGGAGGGACACAAACTCGGCAGGGAGCTGTTCCCCAACGCTGAATTTATCCCGTACAAGGCGCCCGGCGCGCAGCTGTGCGCCGCCATAAGCGAACGGGCCCTGCCCGCCGGGCCGCAGGTGTTCTTCCTGGCCAACCATGGCCTGGTAGCGGCCCACGCCGGGGTAGAAGGCGCCCTGGAACTCAACGCCGGGGTGAACGAGAAGATCAAATCCGGGCTGGGGCTGCCGCCCTTCCGGCCGGCCGGGGGGGATTCCGGCCTATCGCCGGCCAACGCGGCGCTGCTGGCCAGGTACGGCAAAGCCTTCCTGCTGTCCAAGGTGCTTTCCCCGGACCAGGCCCTGTATTGCGGCCCGGAGGCCCTGGACGGGCGCTGCGGCGAGGCAGAGAACGAAGTGCTGGCAGCCCTGTTCTACATACTGGGCTGCATAGAGGGGCTGGGCCTTACCCCCAGGTTCCTGACCGGCCAGGAAACCGCCTATTTCGAATCCATGAAGGGCGGCCGCTATAGCCGGAAATAGGCCGCTCTGACCCGCTCCCGAATGTATACAACAGCACCTTGCGCAATCGGGTTCCGTCTGCTATAACATACTAACGATAATAGCAAACCCGGACCTGAAGGCCGGGGGCGCAAAGCCGCGGGGCAAAGGGACGAGGGTCCACACGCCGGACGGGCTGCCGAAAGTGAGAGCGTGTATTTTGCCGGCCAGGCTACCGAATGAGGAAGTCCATTAATGGGCTGTTCCTGTTCGGTTTTTTTTACTTTCAGCGAGGAGGCATTATGTACGCAGCGGGTAAGGCGATAATGGCGACGGCGGCAATGATGCTGCTGCCGTTCTGCGCCTTCGCCCAGTTCGAGCCCGCGGCTTCCCTGCCGCAGCCCCTGCTGTCGCATACGGCCGTCATCATGGGCGGCCGTATTTACGTTTCCGGCGGCGTCAGCGACCGGGGCAGCGTGACCGGCGCCGGATACATAAATAACGTCTACTACTGCGCCACGATGAACGAAGACGGCACGCTGGGGGCCTGGCAGCCCGCCAGCGCTATGCCGGAGCTGCTCGGCCTTGGCCTGCACGCTTCGACGGTGCACAACGAGCGCGTCTACATCCTGGGCGGCATCAACTACTCCGGCCAGCGCAACCTCGTCTACTATTCCGGGGCCAAAGCCGACGGCACGCTGAGCGGCTGGATGCGCGGCACCACGCTGCCGCAGCGCCTCTCCGCCCATTCCGCGGCCGTCTACAATAACAGGATTTACGTGACCGGCGGCATAGCCCGCAACATCGGCCCCGTGAACCTGGTCTACTCCGCGCCCATCAACGCGGACGGTTCCATGGGGGCCTGGCGCGACGAAACAGCGCTGCCCTCCACGCTGTTCGGCCACCGCACCTTCGCCAAGGCCGGCAAACTCTACTCCCTCGGCGGTTTTACCGACGCCGGGCTGTACGGGCCCGGCGGCCTGCCGCCCGCCGGGGTGTCCCGCGGGGTCTACGCGGCGGCCATCAACGCCGACGGTACCCTGGGCGCCTGGACGGCCCAGCCGCAGCTGCCCTCCAGCCTGGCCTTCTACGGCATGGTGGCCACCGACAAGAGCGTCTACGTGCTGGGCGGTTTCGACGGCGGCGTTACCAACGCGGTCTACTTCTCGCCAATCGCCGCCGACGGCGCGCTGGGCGCCTGGCAGGCGCTGCACGCGCTGCCGCAGAACCTGGTGTCGCTGGCGGCCGTGTCCACCCAGGACTACCTGTACTCCATCGGCGGCGGCCTTTCCTATATAGACGACCCGGTGGACGCCATCTATTTCTCCAGGCTGCGCTCCGAGCCCAAGGCTTTCGTGAAGATGACCCCTTCCTCCATCAATAAGGACGCCAACGGCAAGTGGGTTACCGTCGTCATCGGCCTGCCCGAGGCCGACGCGGCCGACGTGCTGGCCGAAACCGTCAGGATCTCCGCCGTGAACGGCGAGCCCGTGACCCCGATCGCGCCCGATCCCAAGTTCGTCGCCAAGGTGCAGAGCGGCGACACCGCCGACTTCGACGGCCTGGCCGGCGTGACCTACCTGATGCTCAAGTTCATGCGCGCCGACGTGGCGGCTATCATTCCCGACGGCGAGTTCTCGCTGAAGCTGACCGGCCAGCTGGCCGACGGCCGGAATTTCTCCGGAGAGAGCATGAACCGGGCCCTCTCCAGCAAAAAGACCTTTACCGCCCTGCTCGCCAAGCGCGCGGGCGAGCGCCGCGGCGCCGGCGGCCTCAAGGTGGACATCCCCGCCGGAGCCTTCAAGGGCAACCCCGAGCTGCTGCTCACCGCCGCTCCCGAGGAAGCCGAAGAGGTGGGCGAGGAGGAGAAAGGCAAGCGCGCCAAAGGGCTCAAGAATCGCTCGCTGGCGGCCGTTTCCGAAGCTTTCGAATTCGGCCCCCACGGCTCGGTCTTCGAGAAGCCGGTAACCATCTCTCTGCCGTACCGCCCCGAGCTGCTGCCCCCGGGCGCCGACGAGAACGCCCTGCAGGTGGCCTACTGGAACGCGGCGGCCGGCGACTGGGAGATACTCCCCTCGGCAGTCTCCAAAGCCGACAAGTCCGTCAGCGCCCAGACCGGGCACTTCTCTACCTACCAGGTAATGGCCGGCGCCGCCCCCGCGGCAGCCCCCGCCGCCCCGGCCCCCGTCGCGGCGCTGGGCGAGGTCTATGTTTTCCCGAATCCCGCCAAGGGCGGTGCGGTGCCGGTGCTGCGCGTGGAAGCAGCGGCCGGCGAGCGGCTGCAGGTAAAGGTGTTCTCCGCCTCGGGCCGTCTGGCCTATGAGGGGGCGGTGAGCGGGGCCCCTGCCGCCGGCGGCGCTTATGAGCTGGAACTGCGCGGCTCTTTCCCCAGCGGCGTGTACTATTACCAGGCGGAGGTGCAGAGCGGCGGCGGCAAGCTCAAGCGCTCGGGAAAGTTCGCGGTGGTACGGTAAGATTATGAAATCCCTGGACGGCGGGACAAAAAAGGACTTCGCGAACGGCCTGATCTACTGGCTGTCGCGGCCCTATGCGCTGGCGCTGGCGGCCGCTTTCCTGCTCGTGCCCTCGGTGCAGCTCTCGCGGGCGCTGGAGAGCGGCGCGGACTTCCTGAATATCGGCGCGGGCGCGCGCGCCTCGGCCATGGGCTCGGCCTATACCGCGCTGGCCGACGACAGCAACGCCATCTATTACAATCCCGGCGGCCTGGCCTACGCCCGCCGCGAGTTCTCCGTGATGCACTCGGCCTGGGCGCTGGGCGGCAGCTACGATTTCGCCTCGGCGGCCTTCCCCGCCGGCAAGTTCAAGGCGGCGGTCTCGGTGACCCGCCTGGACCACGGCGGGCTGGAAGGGCGCGGCGCGGGCGGCGAGCGCTCGGGCGGCTTCTCGGCCTCCGACAAGGCGCTGGGCCTGGCCCTGGCGCGCGGCATGGGTTCTTACAGCGTGGGCGTCGGCGCCAAGCTGCTGTCGAGCAGCATAGCCGGCTACCAGGCTTCGGCCGTGGCTTTCGATCTGGGCGCGATGAAGAAGATGAGCGGGGCCCCGGTGACCCTGGGCCTGGCGGTGCGCAATCTCGGCTCAGGCCTGAAGTTCGTGGACCGCCGCGAGAACCTGCCGCTGAGCCTCAACGCCGGCGCCTCCTACGCGGTGCTGCCCTCGGTGAACCTCTCGGCGGAGGTTGGCAGGCTGGTGCACGACCGCCGGACCACCTTCTCGGTGGGCACCGAGTACGGCCTGGGCGGCATGCTGGCCCTGCGCGGCGGCTACGCCGCGGCCTCGGGCGAGGGCCTGGGCGCGATGACCGGCGGCGTGGGCTTCAACGCCGGCTCGTTCCGCATGGATTATTCTTTCGCGCCGTTCGGCGGGTTCGACACCACCCGCCGGTTCAGCCTGTCGATGGGCTTCTAGAATTCCAGGTTCGGGCGAAGCACGAACTGGAAACTGTTGGGGGTTTTGGTTCCGGCCGCGCTGTTGGAAAGCGGGCCGGAATATTTTTTGTCCGCAGTCCAGACGAAGCCCAGCCCCAGCGTGAAGGCCGCGCGCGACTTCTTCATCGGGAATTTCTTGTCCAGTATCAGCAGGTGCCGGATCGGCTCCAGCTTCTCCTGCGAGAAGTCCGAGACGTATTCGAAGCCGCTGTTATGCAGCCAGAAGCTGGTGGCGCCGCTGCCGGCGAAATCGGTGCGGCTGCGCCTGAAGCCGACGAAGAAAGAGTCGGCTATGTGCTTGTCGCCGTGGAACTTCATGCCGCCGCGGAAGCTCCAGCGCAGGCTGCGGTCGGCCAGGATCTGCTCGCCTTTCAGCTTGCCCTCCAGCTGCACCCAGCGGTCCCGTATCAGCACATTGTCCTTGATATGGTGCGTGCCCATGTCCACCAGCAGGCCGGAGTAGCCGTTGCGCTTGCCCTGCAGGGACTTCTTGATGGTGTCGAAAGAAACGACGTTGCCGAGGAAGACCGACAGCGCCCAGGGCTCCTCGAAGCCGGCCGTGGCCGCCTGCACGGCGTTGAAGTTGCTGGCCAGCTGCATGTCCTCGTAGAAGCCGGGCTGGTGGCGCTTTATCAGCGTGCCGGCGTAAGGCAGGGGGTTGAGGCTGGCCTCAACTATCAGCGTGCGGGGGCGGTAGAAATTCTTTATCAGCTCCCTGTAGATCTCCAGTTCGTTGCGGACTTCAAGGTGCGGAATGGGCTTGCCGGTAAGACTGTTATAGACGCCGATGGCCGAGTAGTAGGGGTCCAGCTCTATTTCCACCGTGGTCTTTTTGTCCGCCACCTGGGCGGCGGCGGAGGAGGCGAGGAGGAGAAGCAGGGAGAGCAATATTTTCATCAGGCTTAATTTATCATTTTTTGTATACTTTCCCCATGAAAATACTAGTCCTTTCGGCGCTGCTGCTGTCGGCGCCTTGCGCCCACTCGGCCGGCGTGGACGGCGCCATAAAGCGCCTGGCCGCCGCGCCGGGCGTGGCCAACGCCTCGTGGGGCCTGAGCGTGAAGGACCTGGCCGGCCGGACCGTGGCGCAGCGCAACCCCCGCCTGAACCTGACGCCGGCGAGCATACTCAAGGTCTTCGTCACCGCGGCCGCCCTGGAGAAGTTCGGCCCCGAGAAAACTTTCATGACCGGCCTCTATTACGACGGCAAGATCTCCAACGGCTTCCTGAACGGCAACCTGTACATTCGCGGCGGCGGGGACCCTTCGCTGGGCTCTCAGCTGATAAAGGCCGCCAGGCCGCTGGAGGAGGTTTTTGCCGACTGGACCGCCGCGCTGAAGGCCGCCGGCATCAGGGTAATAAACGGCGCGGTGGCCGGCGACGACAGCGCTTTCGAGAGCGCGCAGCCGGGCTCCTGGGCCTGGGAGGATATCGGCAACTACTATGCCGCCCAGCCTTCCGCCCTCACGGTCAACGACGGCGCTTACCGCATAGTCTTCAAGCCCTCGGAGCAGGTCGGAGGGGAAGCCGCGCTGCTGCGCGCCGAGCCGGCCGTAGAAGGCCTGGAATTCGAGAACTATATGCGCACCGGCCCGAAGGGCTCGGGCGACAACGGCTATGTCTACGCTTTTCCCGGCCAGCGCCGCGCCGTGCTGCGCGGCAGCATACCGCAGGGGCAGCCGGAGTTCGCCATCAAGGCCGCCCTGCCGGACCCCGCCCTGTTCGCGGCCCAGAGTTTCGGCGCTTACCTGACCCGGGCCGGCATAAACGCCAATAAGAAGCCTTTCGGTGGTTCTCCGGCGAAAGATGCGGATCTTACTCTCGTGACGGAGACGGAATCGAGACCGCTCAAGGACGCGGTGCGCGTTACCAATAAGCGCAGTTTCAACCTCTACTCCGAGCTGCTGCTGCGGCACCTGGGCGGCGGCTCTCCCAGAGAGGGGGCTAACGCGGTTAAAATGTTCCTCGCCGCCGCCGGCGCGGAAGTCTCGGAACTGAAACTGGCCGACGCCTGCGGCCTGTCCTGGCGCAATATGACCAAGGCGGAGACCTTCACCGACCTGCTCCGCTACGTCCACGGCCGGAAATATTTCCCCGAGTTCTACGATTCGCTGGTCTACCCCGGAGACCCCGACGCCACCGGCCACGTGCGTAACCTGGGCAAGGGCACGCCGCTGGAACGGAACCTGCGCCTTAAATCGGGCTCCCTCAACGGCGTGCGCTCCTATACCGGCTACCTCAAAACGAAAAAGGGGAAGACCCTCGTCTTCACCTCCATCATCAACAACTACTCCATGCCCGGCTCCGCCGCCGACAAGATGCACGAGGACCTCCTCCTCGCGCTGTACAATGGTTATTAGTGCCTGGTTCTGTGCCTAAGCCAAGGGGACAGGGTTAGCAAAACCCTGTCGGAGGCCCGAGCTTGCATAGCGCGAGGGCCGAGACGGGGAGTGGCGAGCACGGTGTGCGAGACCACGTTTTTGCGTTCCTGGCCCCTTGGATTAGGCGTACGGGTTATTCATAGCGGAGGGCTTCGATGGGGTCCAGCATGGCGGCGCGCATGGCCGGCCAGAAGCCGAAGCCCACGCCGATGAGGGTGGAGAAACCGAAAGCGAAAGATATGGTGCCGGCGCCCAAGGCCGGTTTGACCTTGGTAAAGAAGAAGGCCGCCCAGCCCAGGCCGAAGCCCAGGCCCACGCCCAGCACCCCGCCTATCAGGCACAGCACCACCGCCTCTATCAGGAACTGGCTCAGGATATCGGAATTGCGCGCGCCCAGCGCTTTGCGCAGGCCGATCTCGCGCGTGCGCTCGGTGACGGAAACGAGCATGATGTTCATGATGCCGATGCCGCCCACCAGGAGCGAGATGCCGGCTATGCCGTAGACCACCAGCGAGAGCTTGCCCATGGTGCTCTTGAACATCTCTATCTGCGTCTCGAAGGTGCGCACCTCGAAATCCTCTTCCGCGTCCTCGCGCAGGCCGCGCTCATTGCGCAGCACGCCTATGATCTGGCGCCGCACTTCCTGGGCGTCGTCGGGCGTGGGGGCGGCGACTTCCACGTAGTCCAGCTTGGTCGCGCCGAACACGCGCTTGCCCGCCGTGCTCAGCGGGATATAGGCCGAGGGCTGGCCGCCGAAGATGTCCTCGGCCTTGTGGTTCTCGGCCACGCCGACCACGGTAAAGGTGATGCCCTTGATGCGGATCTCGGCGTTCACGGCGTTCTCGGAGCCGAAGAGTTTCTTGGCCAGCGCCTGGTTGATAACGGCCGTCCTGGCGCGCCCCAGGTTCTCCGCCCTGGTGAAGAAGCGCCCGGTCACCTTGCGGTTCTCGAAATAGTCGGGCCGCGCGGCCTGCTCGGCCGGGGCGAAACCCTCGCGGCTCTGTACGTTGGCCTCGGTGCGCTTGTCGCCCGCCGATACTTCCAGGCCGTTGCGCGTCAGCGACGGCGTCACTTTCTCGGCCAGCGGCACGCGCGTACGGATGGCCTCTACCTCGCCCATCGTGAACTTGCGGCGGGGCTTGCCGTGCTGCCAGCGCGGCGTCACCCACACCTTCTTGGCGTCCTCCTCGCTCGATCCTGAGAGCAGGCTCTTCATGAAGCCCTCGCTGATGGTCATCAGCGAGATGATGGCGCCCACGCCTATGAAGATGCCCAGCACCGTCAGGGCGCTGCGCATCTTGTGGCTCCAGATGGCCTTGAAGGCCACCTTGAGCTGCTCGGCGAATTCGGAGGGGGAAAAGCTCAGGCGGGCCGGCGGCAGGGCGGCGGCGGCGGCCTTGCCCGGCGCGCGGACGCGGCGCACTTCGTCCGAGACTATGCGGCCGTCCTTCAGGCGCACGGTGCGGTCGGTCATCGCGGCCACTTCGTCGTCGTGCGTGACGATGATGATGGTCTGGCCCTTCTCGCTCAGGTCCCGGATGACCTGCATCACTTCCTGGCGGCTGACGGCGTCCAGATTGCCGGTGGGCTCGTCGGCCATGATCACCAGCGGGTCGTTGACGAGCGCGCGGGCTATGGCCACCCGCTGGCACTGGCCGCCGGAGAGCTCGTTGGATTTGTGCTTTACGCGGTCGGCCAGGCCCACCAGGCGCAGGCAGTCCAGCGCCTTGGCGGCGTCCGAGCCCAGGCCGGTATAGACCATGGGCAGCATCACGTTGTCGCGCGCCGTGGTGCGCTTTAAAAGGTGGAAAGACTGGAAGATGAAGCCGACCATGCGGCTGCGTATGGCCGACAGCCTGCTTTCGGGCAGCCGGGCCGTCGGGTGGCCCGCGAAATAATACTCGCCCTCGTCGGGCCGGTCCAGGAAGCCCATGATGTGCAGCAGCGTGCTCTTGCCCGAACCAGAAGGTCCGACCAGCGCCACCAGTTCCCCGGCCTGGATGGAGAGCGAGACGGCCTTGAGGGCCTCCACGCGGAAGTCCCCGGTAGTGTAGGTCTTGGAGACCTCTTTGATCTCTATCAGCGGTCGCATCAGAAGCCTACGTTGAAGCCGGACCGCTCCTTGGCCACGCCGGTGGAATAGTAGACCGTGTCGGTCTCGGCCAGGCCTTCGGTTACCTCTATGCGGGCCTCGTCGGAGGCCCCTACTTTAATTTTCTTGTCCTCGAGTTTGGCCGCGGCGGAAGCCTTCATGGAGACCGTGGCTTCGCCGTCGCGGTATTTCACGGCCTTCTTGGGCAGCGTCAGCACGTTCTTCTTGCTGCCGGTCACTATCAGCACGTCGGCGGTCATGCCCGAGCGCAGGGCGGCGAGGCCGCCGGCGGGCAGCACCTTTACCTCGTAGACCACCACGCCGTCCCTGAGCGTGGACTCGTGCGAGATGGCCAGCACGCGGCCCGTGCGCTTTTCCTTGGCGAAAGCGTCCAGGTAGAACTCGGCGCGCTGCCCTTCCCGGACGGCGCCGATGTCGGTCTCGTCGACGAAAGTCTTGACTATCAGGCGGTCGGAGACTACGGCCAGTTCTTTGGCGGGGCTGACCGACTGGCCCGGTTCCACCGCGCGTTTTACCACCATGCCGGTGATGGGGGCCACTACGGGGGTGAGGTTATAGGCCTCCTCCACCATGCGCTTCTCCTCCGGCGTGGACTCTTTTAGCTTCAGCGAATCCATCAGCGCGGTGCGCTCGCTGGAACTGACCCAGGCCAGCACCTGGCCCTTGGTCACCTGCTGGCCCTCGGTAAAAAGTACTTCCTCCGCCCGGCCGGCCACCGAGGGGGTGACCAGCACGCGGTTCTCGGGCTCCACGCTGGCTATGGCCTGAGTCTTGGTGACGAGGGTGCCGCGTTCCGGTTTGACCGCGGCGAGTTCAGCTACGCGCTTGGCCTCGGCCTTCGCCCGCTTGTTTTTCAGCGCGGCGCAGCTGCCGCCGAACACCAGCAGCAGCGCCAGGCCGAAGATGAATTTCTTTGTCTTGTAAAAAGTTATTTTCACTTTATTCTCCAATTGCCCGCGAGAAGGCGGCGCGGCTGACCGCCAGCCCCCGCCCCGCCGAAAGGTACTGGTTCTGCTCGCTGATCAGCTGCTCTTCCACGTTGCGCCATTCGAAATAGGAGGCCTGGCCCGCCAGGTACTGCTTGCGCACCAGCCAGGCCCTGGCCTCGGCGGCCGCCAGCGAACTGCCTGCCACGTCCAGATAGGCCCTGGCCTCGCGCCAGGAGAGAAAAGCGTCCTCGGCGTTCAGGTAGACTTCTTCGCTGGCGTCGCGCAGCGCCTCGCCGGCCGAGAGCAGCCTGGTCCTGGCCGCGGCCAGGTCGGCGGCCAGCCGGCCGCCTGCGAAAAGCGGTACTCTGACGCTGGCGCCCAGCGACCAGCCGTTGGTATTGTCGGGCCAGTCGGTACCACTCCAGCGGTAGCTGGCGTCGGCGGAGGCTTCGGGCAGGCGGGCGCCGGCGGCAGTGTCGGCCGAGGCCCGGGCTATGTCCTCGGCGGCGCGGGCGGAGCGCAGCGAGTAATGGTTCTCTAGCGCCGCGGAGAAAGACGAGAGGTCGGCGGGCGGCTCCTCCTGCGGCGGCAGGCTAAGCTCCGGCGCCGCGGCCGCGGCGCTGCGGCCCAGCAGGCGGTTAAGCTTTCGCTCGAGCAGCCGCAGGTTCTTGCCGTAGCGCTCGTGCTGCCACTGCGCGGTCTTGAGGGCGGCTTCGGTCTCGAGCAGCGCGGCCTTGTTCTCGCGGCCGGCCTGGTACTTGAGTCGTATCAGTTCCAGGTTCTCCGCGCGCCGCTTGAGCGTCTCGCCCGACAGCTTTATGGCTTCCCTGGCGTTGACGGTGTCGGCGAAGGCCGAGGTCAGTTCAAAGTTCAGGCGCGAGGCCGTCCTGTCGTAGGCCGCGGCGGCCGACCGGTGCGAGGCGGCGGCGGAGCGCACCCCTGCGGGCAGCGAGGTGGAGAACAGCGGCTGCGTGCCGTTGAGGCCGTAGGAGTATGAATCGCCGTGCGGCAGGCCCTGCGAGCCGGCGCGCGCGTAGGAGGCCGAAGCCGAGAGCGAGGGATAGAGCCCGGCGCGGGCGGCCGATAGCCGGGACGCCGCGGCTTCCAGGTCCAGCGCGGCGGCCCGGGCCTGCGGGCTGGCTTTGAGCATTTCGGCGCGGGCCGCGGCCAGGGTGAGCGTTTCGGCGGCGCAGGGGGCGGCGAGGGAGAAGAGCAGGGCGAAGCAGGCGGTAGCGCGCATAGTCTGATTTTACAATATTGCCGGCGGGGGCCGGCCTCCTCTTCTATAATACGCGGAGTCCGCCCCGGCGGTTGCAAAAAGAAAAGCCCGCGCGGGGCGCGGGCTTTTCACCGGGCGGCCTGGCCTTAGAACTTTTCCTGGTTGCCGAACGGGTCCTTGAACTCCACCGTACGGTCGAAGTTCAGGCCGCGCTTGCCGCGGTTGTTGAGGTACTTGCCCAGCTCCAGGTCCACGCGGCCGGGGGCCGGGGAGCCGGCCTCGGCCAGCAGCTGCCGCACCAGCGCCTCGGACTTGCCGGCGAAGTAGGCGGCGTCGCCCAGCACGCGCAGCGTCTCGGGCGGATTGTGGAAGCCCATCGAGTTCTCGGCGCCTATGAACGTGACGCGGTAGAAAGCCTCCTCGTAATATTCCCTGGCCTTGGCATAGAGGCCCTCGTCGAGCCGTTTGCCGGCCTTGCGGGCGGCGTTGGCGCGCTCGAAGAGCTTGGCGGCGGTGGCGGTGGCGTAGCCGGCCCGCAGCTGCAGCGAGGCTGTCCTGTCCTGTATGGACTTCACGCGCTGCATCAGCCATTCCTTGCCCTCGGTGTGGCACTGTATGCAGGCCTTCATGTCGTTCTTGAGCGGGCTCATCACGCGGTGGTCGGAGATCTTCTTGGAGCCGGCGCGCGTGTAGGGCATGTGGCAGTCGGCGCAGGCCAGGCCGGCCTTCCAGTGCGTGCTGTCGTTGGAGAGCAGTTCGAACTCGGGGTGGCGCAGGAAGCCCAGCTTGAAGCCGGTCACGGCCTGCGTCCACTCGAGGTGGGCGGGGTCGCTCTTTATCCTCTTGATAATATCCTCGATGGAAATCTTTCCATACTTGGAGTTCTGCCAGGGGAAGAAGACGGAGTCGGACTTCATGTCACGGTCCTTCCTGACCACGTAGGTGACGTGGCACTGCGCGCAGACCAGCGAGCGCATGTCCTGGTTGGAAAGCTTCGCCTCGTCCACGCCCATGTCCTTGAGGGCGCGGCCCAGCGTGAACTGGTTGAGGATGCGCAGTGAGGCGTCGGACTCGTTGTGGCAGGTTATGCAGGCCGCGCCCAGCTTCTGGTGGTTCTTGGGGATCAGCGCGTGGACCTCGTCGAAAGGTTTGGAGAAGTAGTCCTTGCCGTGCTTGGCCTGCAGCTCCTGCGCGTAGGGCGTCTTGCAGGTCAGGCAGGCGCCGCCGGATTTGCGGCGCGAGGGGTCCACTTCCAGCACGTCGGAAAGCATGTGCATGTGACCGCGCGGCTCGTTGTACTCTATGCCGAAGCCCCAGCCGCTGAACAGCAGCGGCATGTACGGGAACTCGGAGAGCTTGTCGTAGATCTTGCCGTCGGCGTCCCAGCCCCGCTTGTAGTAGCTCTTGCCGGCCGGGGTGGGGTTGGCGGTAGCCTCCCAGCCCTCGTGTTCCAGCGGCCAGTTCTTGGCCCATTCTTTGGGCTCGTACTCGCCGGCCTTGATCTCCGAGATCAGTATGGGTTCGGCTTTCTTGGTGCAGGCCGAGACGGCGAGCAGCAGCAGCGGGGCCAGGAATATCAGTTTCTTCATTTTAGTCCTCTCTGACGCGGGTCATGCCCTGTCTTTTATGTCCGGCGGTGCGGTGGCAGTCTATGCACGCGCGCTTATTGTCGATATGCGCCACGGTACTCTCGTGGCAGCGTATGCAGTTGGCCTGCAGCACCTTGTGGCCGTGGGCCGAAAGCTTTATCTCGTCGTGCTCGCGCAGGCCGGAGAATTCGTAGAAGACGTCCTTGTTGCCGTCTATGGTCTTCCAGACATAGTGGTTGACGACGTTGTCGTTGGGCAGGTGGCAGTCTATGCAGCGCGCCGAGCGGTGGGCCGAGTGGGCCCAGGCCTCGTGCTGCGGCTTCATCGAGTGGCAGAGCCCGCAGAACTTGGGCGTCTCGGTGGCCTCTATTAAATGCGGCGGCCCGAAGAACAGGAACAGCGCGGCGGCGCCGGCCGCGCCGGCGTAAATGCCGGCCTTGAGCAGCAGGTCCTGCCGCCGCAGGGCTTGTTCTTTAAGCTTTAGTATCAGTTCTTTCAGATCCATTCTTTAAACCGGCCGCCGGGCCCCGCTTCAGGCGTAGCTGTGCATGCCGCTGAGCAGGAAATTCACGCCGAAATAGGTGAACAGCACCAGCGCGAAACAGGCCATCAGCATTATCGCAAATTTGTGCGCGCGCCAGCCCTGCCGGCGCAGGTGCAGCGCGGCGGCGTAAGCCAGCCAGGTCAGCAGTGACCAGGTCTCCTTGGGGTCCCAGCTCCACCAGGCGCCCCAGGCGCTGTTGGCCCAGACGGAACCGCTGGCTATGCCCAGCGTCAGCGCGGCGAAGCCGGCCTTGGTCAGGCGCAGCAGCAGTTCTTCGTCCTCGGCGCTGCGCCGGCGGGCCAGGGCGGCGGCGCCGGCCACGGCGGCCAGCGCGAAGGCCGCGTACGCGGCCATGGAGGCCAGCACGTGGAGGATCAGCCAGTCGGAGCGCAGCGCAGGCATCAGCGGGCGCGCGGTGCGGTCGAGCAGGCTGGCCACGCCCAGGATGACGGGCGAGGCGAAAGCGGCGGGCCACAGGGCCTCGGGCACGGGGAAGCGGCGGTAGTAATAGAGCGAGAGCGGGAAGAGGAACCAGAGCATGGTCAGCAGCGACTCGTACTGGTTCGACAGCGGCGGGCGGCCCAGCCGGGCCCAGAGCAGCGCCAGCGCCGCGGAGAGCGCCAGCCAGGCCGCGCCCAGCAGGCCGGGCAGCAGCCGGCGCGGCATCCGTTCCCTGAACAGGTAGACGGCGGCGGCGGCGCCCAGCGCGGCCAGCGAGAGGGCGAAAGAGAGGTTGATGAGCAGGTTTACTTTTTCAGCCATAAAAGGACTCCGGCGAGCAGCGCGGCGAAACCCGCGTAGACCACCCAAATGCCCCTGTCGCGCGTCACGGTCAGCAGGGTGTAGGCGGCCTCGGCCGGGTCGTAGCTGGTCTGGTAAAGCGTGTAGCCCAGGTACCTGAGCGGTGAGTTGACGGAGATCTCGGCGGCGAAGGCCGGGCCCTCGGCGGGCCTCACCAGCACCGCGCTGGTGAAGTTCCTGATCTCGGCGTTCTCCAGCCGGTAGAACAGGTGGTAGGGCAGTTCTTCCCGGTGCATGCCGGGGAAATTGGCGAAGAACCAGAGCCGCTTCTTCTTGCCGCCGCCGGAGATCTCCAGCTCGGCGGCCGGGTTATGCCAGTACGGCGACTTGTCGCTGACCTGGCGCCGGGCGTCCAGGCCGAAGTCCCGCACCAGGCGCAGCACCTTTATCCGGACGCCGCGCTCGGGCAGCCGTATCTCCTCCCCCGCCACCGCCGGGAAATCCCTGCCGCCCGCGCCGTCCATCACGGTGACCACGCCGCGCGGCTCGCCGTAATAGTCCAGCCGGAAGCTCTCCAGCCGCACCGCGAACGGCAGTCGGTAGACGGCGTTGCCGGAGTGCACCTTGTCGGTTTCCGTCCCGGCCCGCAGCGGCAGCTCCGCCTCGAAGCGCAGGAACCGGCTGGCGAAGGAGCCCAGGATGATCAGGACTATGCCGGCGTGTATCAGCAGGAAGGAGGGTGAGGCGGTCCTGAATCGCCCGGCGGAGCAGGCGGCTATGTTGGCGGCGAGCAGGGCGCCCAGCGTCATGAACCACCCCGAGCCGTAAACGGAGGGCCCGGTGTTGAAGACGGTCTGCCAGACAAAAACTCCGCCCAGCGCCAGGCAGAGAGCGAAGAAGAGGCGCAGCGAGGAAAATAGCTTGATCAATTTTTTTACCCCAGTATGTTCTTCAGAAAACCCCGGGCTTTCTTGATGCGCGCCGCGGCCAGTTCCCGGGAGACCCCGAGGCGCGCCATCACGATGGCGGTCTTGACGTCGTTGCCGGTCAGGTCCAGCAGCCGGCGGGCTTCCGCCTGGTCCACGCCGCCCACGGTGGCGGTGATGCGCTCGGCGCGCAGCACCAGTTTTCTGGAGGTGGTCTTCACGTCCACCATCCAGTTGCGGTAGACCTTGCCCGAGATGATCATCGACGCGGTGGAGAGCATGTTGAGGGCGAGCTTGGTGGCGGTGCCGGACTTCATCCGGGTGGAGCCGGAGACCGGCTCGGGGCCGACGTCGATGGCCACGCGGACAGCGGCTTCCTTCGCCCGCTCGCGCGGGTTGCAGGTGACCAGTACGGTTACGGCGCCGGCTTTTTTACCGGCGGCCAGGCCGCCCTGCACATAAGGGGTGATGCCGCTGGCGGCTATGCCTACCACGGTGTCGCCGCGGCGGGCCAGCGCCGCTATCTCCTTGCGGCCGTTCTCCAGGACGTCCTCGGCCCCTTCCTTGGAATGGAAGACCGCCATCTGGCCGCCGGCCATCAGGGCGGTGAAGACATCCGGCGCCACGCCGTAGGTGGGGGGGATCTCGGCGGCTTCCAGCACGCCCAGGCGGCCGCTGGTGCCGGCGCCGATGAAATAGATCTTTTTGCCGGCGAGGTAGGACTTGGAGATCGCGCGGGCGGCCCGCTCTATCTGGGGTATGGCCTTGGCCACGGCCCGGTGCACGAGGGCGTCCTCGTAGTTCAGCTTCTCCAGCACGCGGCGCAGCGGCAGGCGGTCCAGGTCGCGGGTGCGCGGGTTGTTCTGCTCGGTGGGAAGTTTGGAATACCTGGTGAAAGCGTCGGTGTTTTTCATGTTAGTCTCTCTCTTCTTGCTGTTCCTGCTCTTCCCCGGCCGGCTCGTCCCCGGGCGTTCCCGCTCCGGCCTCGAATTCCAGCCCCGCCAAGGCGGCCGAGGAGTAGGCCACCACCTCGGGCAGGCGCGGGCTCTTTATCCACTCCAGCACCCGCCGCACGTTGTATTTATTGACCAGGCCGGGGCCGAACCCCCTGGCCTCCACTATCAGCGAGGCGTTGCCCTGTCCGCAGGTTATCCTGGCGGTGCTGTAGAGGATTTGCAATTCGGTGTACTGCCGCGCCCTGTCCGCCCCGCCGATGAAGAGTATCGGCCGGCGGCCGTAGGCCCGCAGCGGGTTGACGGAAAGGACGTCGTGGACGTTGAGCACCGGCGAGATGGCGACGACCATGGCTACTTCCGGGTGCAGGGCGGCGGCCTTGATGGCCAGGTTGGCGCCCAGCACCGAGCCGGCCAGCGCTATCCTGTCCCCGGTGACGGCATTGGTGGAGAGGTAGGCCAGCGCGGCCTCCACGTCGCGCAGCATGCGGTTGTACTCGTTGTCGGAGCCGCCCATGCTGAAGGCGCGCCAGCTGGTGGTGGAACCGGACGGGGCGACGAAGCTGTTGCCGTGGCCGCGCAGGTCCAGCGCCAGATAGCCGAAACCGTAGCGCTTCAGGGCCGGGAACCAGGGGGTCCATTCGTTGAGGTCGCTCTTCTGCGTATGCACCAGCACCACGGTGGGGGCGCCTTCGGCGGCCTTCAGGTAGCGGGCAGACAGGTTCCAGCCGTCCTCGGTGGTCAGGGTTACGCGCTCCTCCTCGCGCCCCTGCGCGGCGGCGGGGGAGGGGAGGAAGGCGGCGGCTAACGCCAGCAGCGCGGCGGCGAGCAGCCTCATGTCAGGCTATCGTCTCACCTGGCTTGAACCAGATGGCGATCTCGCGCTCGGCTTCCTCGTTGTTGCCGGAAGCGTGCACCACGTTCTCGAAATAGCCGTGCTTGTGGCAGATACGGCCGAAGGCGCCGCGTATGGTATCGGGAGAGGCGTCCTCGGGATTGGTGGCCCCGACGGCCGCGCGGATGTTCTGCACGGCGTTTTCGCCCTGGTAGACGAGCGCCAGCACGCGGTGCTTGGGGTCGCCGTGGTATTCGCCTTTTATGAAATTGATCAGGTGTTCGAAGAGCTGCTTGTTGACGAACGGGCCCTTGCCCTCCAGCAGCGCGTAATGCTCGCGGGCGAGCTTGTCGGTGACCACGGCGATCTTGGCGCCGATGAGCTCCATGTGGGTGTTCTCCAGGCGGTCTATGGCCAGGCCGGCCAGGTGCCGCTGCATGCCGTCGGGTTTCACAAGTACGAGGGTTTTTTCGATAGCCATCATGCCTCCTTGCGCGGTAGTGAACAGAGTTATTCTACATATTTGGGGCCTGCGCTGAAAGGAAGGCAATTCCTCTCTTGTTTTACCGGCTTCCTTTCTTGTAAAATACAATATCTTTAATAAAGCCTGAGACGGTCTTAAGGCCGTGGCAACGGGAGACTTATGTCCAAAGTGATGGTCGTGGACGACGAAAAAGACGTGGTGTACCTGATAAAGGTGCTCCTGGAACGCGAGAAGCTGGAGGTGCTGGAGGCCTACAACGGCCTCGAGGCCTACAACAAGCTCACCTCCAAAGATCCCGGCCGGGTGCTGCCCGACGCGATGATCCTCGACATCATGATGCCCGAGATGGACGGCTACACGCTGCAGTCCAAGCTGCAGGAGATAGACGACCTCAACACGATCCCGATCATCATCCTGACCGCCAAGGGCCAGATGAAGGACCTCTTCGAGCTGTCCTCCAACATCTTCGCCTTCGTCGAGAAACCCTTCGAGCCCAAGAACCTCGTGAAAATAGTAAAGGACGCGATAGCCTCAAAAAAATGAACGAAACCCCTACCCCTAATTCAGGCATCAACGAAATAGTCGCCAACAACTACGCCAAGATCAAGGCCATACGCGAGAAAGGCATAGACCCGTTCCCGCACCGCTTCAAGCCCAGCCACACCATCGCCGAGGCCGCGGCCCTGCAGCCCGAGGCGCAGGTGACCATCGCCGGCCGCATGATGCTGATGCGCGTGATGGGCAAGGCCACCTTCGCGCACCTCAAGGACGGCACCGGCCGGCTGCAGATCTACGTCAAGCGCGACTCGGTGGGCGAGGAAGCCTACGAGATCTTCAAGAAGCAGATGCACGTGGGCGACTTCCTCGGCGTGGAAGGCAAGCTCTTCCTGACCAAGACCGGCGAGCTGACCGTGGACGCCGCCAAGATCACCGTGCTCTCCAAGAGCGTCCGCCCGCTGCCCGAGAAGTTCCACGGCCTGACCGATTCCGAGACCCGCTACCGCGACCGCTACCTGGACCTGCTCACCAACGACGACGTGCGCGCCCTGTTCGTGAAACGCTCGCAGATCGTGGCCGCGCTGCGCGAGGTGCTTAACGGCGAGGGCATGCTGGAGGTGGAGACCCCGGTGCTCTGCTCGCAGGCCGGCGGCGCCTCCGCCCGCCCGTTCATCACTTTCCACAACGCCTACAAGAACGAGCTGTACATGCGCATCGCCCTCGAGCTGCCGCTCAAGAAGCTGCTGATCGGCGGTTTCCAGGGCGCCTACGAGATAGGCCGCGTGTTCCGCAACGAGGGCGTGGATACCCGCCACAACCCGGAGTTCACCATGGTGGAGGCCTACAAGGCCTACTCCGACTACCACGGCATGGCCGAGCTGGTGGAGAAGCTGTTCGAGCGCTTCATCCAGGTCATAGGCTCCGAGACCGTGGACTACAACGGCGTGAAGATCAACCTCAAGCCCCCGTTCAAGCGCCTGAGCCTGCCCGACGAGTGGCTGGCCAAGACCGGCGAGGATATACACAATATCCTCGACGGCAAACGCTTCAACCGCCCGAACCTGGTGACGCTGGCGAAAAAGCTGCACATCGAGTGCGGCCCCGACACCACCTCGGCCAAGATCTTCGACCGCATCATGGACGAGAAGATCCTGGCGGACCTGCAGCAGCCGACTTTCGTCTTCGACCACCCGACCGCGATCACCCCGCTGGCCAAGTGCAAGCCCGGGGACGAGTGCCTGGTGGAGCGCTTCGAGTTCTTCGCGGGCACCGAGGAGATCGCCAACGCCTACACCGAGCTCAACGATCCCGAGGACCAGAAGAGCCGCCTGGTGGAGCAGCTCCGCCAGCAGCAGGAGGAGAACAACGGCGAGGCCGACATCCTCGACAAGGATTTCATCGTGGCGATGGAGTACGGCATGCCCCCGATGGGCGGCATAGGCATAGGCATAGACCGCGTCACCATGCTGCTGACCGGCAAGCCGTCCATCCGCGAAGTGGTGCTGTTCCCGCTGCTCCGCCCCGACCAGGCCAACGGCTAAAGGGCCCGGCCCGGGCAGGGGTTCTGCCGGGGCCGGAACGCAAAACGCGCTCGCGCACACCGTGCGCTCGCTCATCAATCGGGCTCGGCGCTACGCAAGCCTCGCCCTCATGAAGGTTTTGCTAACCCGACCCCGGCAGAGCCCGGATAGTCTTTAAACATGTCCACCGAATTCTTTATAGCGCGACGGTATCTGCTCGCCAAGAGGAAGGGCCTCTTCGCGATGATCACCACCTTTATCGGCGTGGCCGGCGTCGCCCTCGGCGTGGCCGCGCTGATAGTCACGCTGGCCATCATGGACGGCTTCCAGACCGACATCAAGGGCAAGATCATAGACGCGCAGGCGCATATCACCATCTACGGCCGCATGCAGCCCCGCGACCTCGAGACCGTGCGCGCCGTGCTCGAGCGCGACGGTCGCCTGGCCGCCGAGTCGCCCTTCGTGCTCGGCCAGGGCATCCTCACTTTCGACGGCCGCTCCGTGGGGGCCGTGGTGAAGGGCTTCGAACCCGCCGCCGAGGCCGGCGTGAACAACCTCTCCAAGTCGCTCGTGCGCGGCTCCTGGGCCGAACTCTCCAACCCCGCCCCCGGCGCCCCGCCGGCCCTGGTGCTGGGCGAGGAGCTGGCCAAGAGCCTGGGCGCCTGGCCCGGCGACGAGATAGTGCTGGTGTCCCCGCAGGGCGCCGCCACCGCCGGGGCCGGCCTGCTGCCCAAGATGAAGAAGTTCCGCGTCGTGGGCCTGGTGCGCACCGGCTATTTCGAATTCGACAATACCATGGCCTATTGCTCGCGCGCCGCGGCCGGGAACTTTTTCGGTTTTCCCGGCGGGGCCAACGGCGTGGGCGTGCGCTTGAAGGACATCGACGACGCCCCCGCGGCGGCCGCCGGCCTGCGCAAGACGCTGGGTTTCGCTTTCAACATCAAGACCTACGCCGACATGAACCAGACCCTCTTCGCCGCGCTGAAGCTGGAGAAGTTCGTGATGTCGCTGGTGCTGGCCCTGATCATCCTGGTCGCCACGTTCAACATCGCCTCCAATTTGCTCATGATGAGCGTCGAGAAACTGCGCGACATCGGCATCCTGCGCGCCATGGGCGCCGGGCCCGCCTTCATCCGCCGCGTCTTCTTCTGGGAGGGCAACCTGATCGCCCTGACCGGCATCACCATCGGCGTGCTGCTGGGCGTCGGCATCTCCGTCTTCCTCGCCGTCTACCCCGTGCTGGAGCTGCCCTCGGACATCTACTACATCACCAAGGTCCCGGTGGACCTCAAGCTTTCCAACATCCTGGCCACCGCCGCCGTCAGCTACCTCTTGTGCATGCTCAGCGCCGTCTACCCCGCCTTGAGGGCCTCCCGGGTCAGTCCCGTGGACGCGATACGCTATGGATAAGGTCGTAGAGATCAGCGCGCTGACCAAGGCCTATACCTCCGGGCACGAGCAGATCCTCGTGCTCGAAGGGCTGGATTTCCACATCAACAAGGGCGAGTTCGTCTCCATCGTGGGCCCGTCCGGCTCCGGCAAGTCCACCTTCCTCAATATCGTCGGCCTGCTGGACGACGTGTACAGCGGCGAGGTGCGGCTCTTCGGCCGCAAGCTCGAGGACCTCGACGAGGCCCAGAAGGCGGTGCTGCGCCTGCGCAACATCGGTTTCGTCTTCCAGTTCGACTCGCTGCTGCCCGAATTCACCGTGCTCGAGAACATAGAGATGCCGGCCCGAGTGCTGGGCGAGGATGGCCCCGGCAAGGGCCTGGAACTGCTGGCGCGCTTCGGCCTCGAGGAGATCGCTCACAAGTTCCCGATGGAGATCTCCGGCGGCGAAAAACAGCGCTCCGCCATGCTGCGCGCGCTGCGCAACGGCCCCGCCCTGCTCATCGCCGACGAGCCCACCGGCAACCTGGACCGCCACAATTCCGGCGTGATCCTCGACGACCTGCGGCGCGCCGCCGGCCTGGGCTCGGCCGTGCTGATGGTCACGCACAACGAGGAAGCCGCCCGCCGCGCCGACCGGGTGCTGCACATGCAGGGGGGGAAGCTGAATGCTGTGTGAGGAATGCCGCAAGCAGAACGCCGCCGTCTTCCTGAAGCTGGCCGTCAACAACAAGGTCAAGGAGCTGCACCTGTGCCCGGCCTGCGCCGCCAAGAAGGGCATGAGCTTCGGCCTGGAGTCGGGCGCGTTCAATATCTCCGACATCGTCGGCAATATGAGCGGTTATTTCAAGGATTTCCTGCCGCCCGAGCGCAAGACGCTGCGCTGCGGCGCCTGCGGCCTGAAGTACTCGGAGTTCAAGGAATCGGGCCGGCTGGGCTGCCCCGACTGCTACGCCGGCTTCGAGCCGCAGCTGACCGAGCTGATGGCCCGCATCCACGGCTCGGCGCTGCATACCGGCCGCGCCTACGCCGACGCCCCCGAGCTGAAGCTTTCCAAGGCGGAGACCGCCCGCCGCCTGGCCGAGCTGCGCGCCGAGCTCAGGGACGCCGTGACCCGCGAGGATTTCGAGGGCGCGGCCAGGCTGCGCGACGCGCTCAAGCGGCTGGAGGGGCGCCGTGGCTGAGATGATAAAGTCCTTCCGCCCCTACGTCACCTGGGCCAACGCCCGCGGCGCCTGGCCGGACATGATCTTCTCCACGCGCGTGCGTTTCGCCCGCAACCTGGTCGGTTTTCCTTTCCCCAACCGCGCCGAGCCGCGCCAGCTCGCCGAGATCCGCCGCCAGGCCATGGCCGCCGCGCGCGACAGCGGCCTCTTTGCCCGAGGCCATTTCCTGAAGCTGGAGGCGCTCGGGCCGCTGGACAAGCGCTTCCTGGTGGAGCGCCACCACGTCTCGCACGCCCTGGCCGCCACCGTGCTGGCCGCCGGCGCCGCAGTCTCCAACGACGAGGACCTCTCGGTGATGGTCAACGAGGAGGACCACCTGCGGCTGCAGTGCCTGCACTCCGGCTTCGCCATCGAGGGGGCTTTTAAAGCCGCGCTGAAGCTCGACGAGGCGCTCGGGCGGGCCCTGCCTTTCGCCTACGGCTCACGCTTCGGTTTCCTGACCGCCTGCCCCACCAATACCGGCACCGGCATGCGCGTCTCCTGCCTGGCCCATTTGCCCGCGCTCACGCGCCTGGGCCAGATGCCGCAGGTGCTCGAAAGCCTCTCGCACCTGGGCGTAACGGCCCGCGGCATCTACGGCGAGGGCACCATGGTGCTGGGCGACTTCTACCAGATCTCCAACGCCACCTGCCTGGGCCGTACCGAAGAGGAATTCTGCCAGAACATAGACCGCGTGATCCGCAACCTCATCCGCCAGGAGATAGCCGCCCGCGAGGCGCTGCTCAAGAGCCCGCTGAAGCTGCGCACCGAGGACGCGGTGTACCGCGCGCTCGGCCTGCTCAGGCACGCCCGCACCCTGTCCTACGAGGAGTTCATGCAGAACGTCTCGCTCGTGCGCATGGGGGCCGCGATGGGCTGGAACATGGGCCACGATTTCAGCACGTTCAACCAGGTCACCCTGCTCATGCAGCCCGCCCATATACAGGCCGCCGCCGGGCGCGAACTGGACCCGGCGGAGCGCGACGCTTTCCGGGCCGAACTCCTGCGCAAGAAACTCGCCTAGGCCCGGCCGGTCCGCCCCGTTGGGCCCTTGACAGGGCCCATTAATCTGCTAAAAAATAAGTGTGCGAAAGATAGCCTTCGCGGCCGTACTCTTTTTGTCCGTCCTGCCCACGCGGCCGGAGGGGCTCCTTTTTGCCGCCCCCGCCGGGGACGCTACCGTCATGATGCAGGGCTTTCACTGGACTTCCTGGAAAAAGTCCCCCTGGTGGGGGGAAATCAAATACCGCGCCGGGGAACTGTCGGCGGCGGGCATAGACCTGGTGTGGCTGCCGCCGCCTTCCGATTCGCTGGCCCCCGAGGGCTACATGCCCCGGCGGCTGGAAGTGCTGGACTCCGGCTACGGCACCGCCGCGCAGCTCTCGGCCGCCGTGCGGGCGCTGCACGGCGCCGGCATACGGGTGATAGCAGATATCGTGGTCAATCACCGCGTGGGCGTGGAGGACTGGGCGGATTTCGCGGCCCCGGCCTGGGGACCGGACTCGGTCTGTTCCGACGACGAATGGGGCCAGGGCCAGGGCGCGCGGGACACGGGCAAGGGCTTTCACGCCGCCCGCGACATCGACCATACCAAGGCTTACGTGCGCGATTCCGTGACCAGGTGGCTGACCTCCCTGCGCGATAACCCCGGCTTCGACGGCTGGCGCTACGATTACGCCCGCGGCTTCTCGCCGGCCTACATGCTGGCCTATAACCGGGCCAGCGGCGCCGCCTTCTCGGTGGCCGAGATCTGGGACGACTTCGACCCGGCCCGCCCCGACGCGCACCGCCAGGCTTCCTGCGACTGGATGGACGCCGTCAACGGCGAGATCAAGGTGTTCGATTTTACCACGAAGGGCCTGCTGCAGCAGGCCATGCTGTCCGGCGAGTACTGGCGCCTGGCCGACACCGCCGGGCGGCCCGCCGGCCTGCTGGGCTGGTGGCCCGCCAACGCCGTCACTTTCATAGACAACCACGATACCGGCCCCAGCCCCGGCGGCAAAATCCAGGAGAAGGGCTGGCCCTTCCCGTCCGACCGCGTGCTGGCCGGCTACGCCTATATCCTCACCCATCCCGGCATTCCCTGCGTCTACTGGCCGCACTTCTTCGACTGGGGGCTGAAAGCGCAGATCACCGGGCTGATAAAAATCCGCTCCGCCGCGGGCGTGACGGCCTCCAGCTCCGTGAATATAGTACGGGCCGAGCGCGGGCTGTACGCCGCCTACGTGGACGGCGCGCTGGCGGTCAAACTGGGGGAGAACCCGTGGAGCCCGGGCCCGGGCTGGACCAAGGCCGCCGAAGGCGCCGGCTACGCGGTCTGGACGCGGCAAAAGTAGGCGGGCGGAACGGAGGGCGAGAGCAGGCAGCGGGCCGCGGCAGCGCGGCCTTTTTCTTTTAGCAGCCCGCCCCCGCTTTCTTGCTTTCCCCCGCTATATATAATTAAATATCACCATGTACCAGAAGCACTGGAACCTGAAAAAACTTCCTTTCGAAAATACCCCCGACACCGAATTCTTCTTCGAGTCGGAGGCGCATGAAGAGGCGTTCTCCAGGCTCGCTTACGTCATAGAGGAGCGCAAGGCCTGCGGCGTCATCACCGGCGCCTATGGCACCGGCAAGACGCTCATCCTCAAGGCCCTGGAGCGGGAGTTCAAGAAGAAGGGCGTGGTGTTCTCGTCGGTGCAGAACCCGCGCCTGGACGACCTCGGCCTGCTCAAGATCATCCTTCACAATTTCACCGGCTATAACGTGCCCAAGGCCAAGGAAGACGTGCTGATGGGCATAGAGCGCTTCCTGCGCGACACCATGCAGGACGGCAAGCACGTGGTCATCGCCGTGGACGAGGCCCAGCTGATAAACGACGAGAGCGTCTTCGAGGAGCTGCGCCTGCTGCTCAATTTTCAGACCGAAACGCGCTTCCTGCTGACGCTGCTGCTCAGCGGCCAGCCCGAGCTCAGGGAGAAACTGGATTCCAACAAGCAGTTCAGCCAGCGCATCACGCTGAGCTACCACCTCAAGCCCCTGGATTTCGAAGAGACGCGCAACTACGTGCTGCACCGGCTGGAAGTGGCCGGCCTGACCGAGAATATTTTCGACGAGAAGGCCCTGGAGCTGCTCTACGAGCGCTCGGGCGGCATACCGCGCTGGATCAACAATATCGCCAACATGAGCATGCTGGCGGCCTACTCCTCCGGCGCGCGGCGCATCACCGCCGAGCTGGTGGTCGAAGGCGCGGAGAGCGGCCGCTAGCCGCGTACATATGAAAATACTGGGCATAGGACCGCACCCCGACGACCTGGAATTCGGCTGCGGCGGCGCTTTTCTGAAAATGGCCGCCGAGGGCCACGAGATCAGCCTGCTCGTGATGACCAAGGGCTCCGTGGGCGGGGATCCCCGCGTGCGGCTGGCCGAGCAGGAGCGGTCCGCCGCCATGCTGAAGGCGAAACTTTACTGGGGCGGCTTCGAGGACACCGGCGTGACGTTGACGCGGGAGCTGATCCGCGCCGCGGAGAAGGCCATCGAGGCGGTGAAGCCGGACCTCGTTTTCGTGAATTACGGGGCGGACACCCACCAGGACCACCGCAGCGTCTCGCAGGCGGTGGAGACCGCCGCCCGCTACGTCAAGAACCTCGTCTTCTACGAGGTGCCCACCACCATGGATTTCAACCCCGGCGTCTTCGTGGACATCGGCGGGGTGATCAGCCGCAAGGTGGCGCTGCTCAAGTGCCACCGCTCGCAGGTGTTCAAGACCAGGGTAAAGAACCTCTCCATCGTGGAGAGCGCCAAGGCCGCCGCCATGTTCCGCGGCTACCAGGACAGGGTGAAGTACGCCGAGGGCTTTATCCCGCGGCGCCTGCTGCTGGATTACCTGATCGGCCGCAAATGAGCCTCACGGTCATGGTAAAGAAGGAGCTGCCCTCGTGACGATAAATCGCCAGGGCGGCTTCTTCTCTTTGGCCGTGCTGGTGGCGCTGCTGGCGCTGCTGCCGCCCGGCGGCTTCTCGGCCTGGACCTGGACCGAGGGACTGCGCTGGTCCTATCTTTTCCTGATCTCGATGTCGGCCGTCTTCCTGCTGGCCCCGGCCAGCGCCTGGCTGGCCGCGCGCATAGGCGCCATCGATTACCCTTCGGAGCGCAAGGTGCACGCCGAGCCGGTGCCCCGCATAGGCGGCCTGGCGGTGTACCTGGCCTTCATGGCCGCGCTGCTGCGCAACCAGCAGTTCTCCCGCGAGATCTACGGGATAATGATAGGCGGCACCATCATCTTCGTCCTCGGCTTCTTGGACGACTGGAAGGGATTGTCCGCCCGCACCCGCCTGTTCTGGCAGACGGTGGCCGCCCTGACGGTGACCTTCTTCGGGCTGCACCTGAGCTTCACGCTGAAGATGCCGCTGGGGCAGGCGCTCTCCGCCGCGCTCTCCGTGATCTGGCTGGTGGGGATCGTCAACGCTTTCAATTTCATGGACGGCATAGACGGCCTCGCCTCGGCCATGGGCGCCGTCTGCGCGCTGCTCTTCCTGGGCATAGGGTGGAACTCCAGCCAGTACCCGCTGGCCTTCGTCTCGGCCGCGCTGGCCGGGGCCTGCGCCGGCTTCCTGCGCATGAACTGGCAGCCGGCCCGGATCTTCCTGGGCGACTCCGGCTCCACTTTCATCGGCTTCATCCTGGGCTGCCTGGCGCTGTACGGCAGCTGGGCCACCGACAACCCCGCGGTGGCCTTCTCTACGCCGCTGCTGGTGCTGGGCATACCGATCTTCGACATCATCTACACCACCGTGTCGCGCATCCGCAACGGCAGCGTGCGCAGCGTGCACGAGTGGCTGGAGTACGCTGGCAAGGACCATTTCCACCACCGGCTGATGAAGCTGGGGCTCGGCGTGCCGCAGACCGTCGGGTTCATAGTGCTGCTCAATATCTGCCTGGGCCTGGGGGCCTGGACGATACGGCATACCGCCTCCACGGCGGGCACCTGGCTGCTGCTGGCGCAGAGCGTGCTGATCTTTTTGATAGTCGTCGTGCTGATGCTGCTGGGCAGGGAGATCACCACCGGGGAGAGCTCATGAAAAACTCGCTGATAAAGAAATATTCCGTCAGAAAGCTGGACGCGGAGCTGTTCACGCCGTTCACCATCTCCAGCGGCAGCCACAAGAGCATGACCAACGTACTGTTCACGCTGGAGGCCGCCGGCGGGGTCAAGGGCTACGGGGAGGCGGCCATCGCCACGCATATCACAGGCGAGACCCGTGAGCGCACTATGCGCAGCCTGGAGAAGGCGGGGGAGCTGCTGTCTGGGCTGGACGCCGCCGATTATCTCGGCGCCCTGTGCCGCCTGGAGCGCCTGCTGGAGGGCAACCGGGCCGCGCTGGCCGCGGCCGAAATGGCCGTGCTGGACCTCGCCACCCGCCTGCAGGGCCTGTCGCTGTGGAAGTTCTTCGGCGGGCGGGTGCCGGCCGTAAAGACCGACGTGACCGTGGTGATCGGGGGCGCGGACGCGGCTTACGGCTTCACTAAAAAAATGCGGGCCCGGGGCTTCCGCATCTTCAAGATCAAGACCGGCGTGGACATGGACGAGGACTACCGGCGCCTCGAGGCCGTGCGCCGGGCCGCGCCGGGCTGCGCCGTCTACCTGGACGCCAACTGCGCCTACTCCGCCGGGGAAGCCGAAAAGTTCATCAGGGGGCTGATGCGGCGGGGGATAACGCCCGAGGTGGTGGAGCAGCCGGTGAAGCGGGACGACATCGACGGGCTGGCCTACCTCTCCCGGCGGCTGCCGATGCCGGTCTGCGCGGACGAGTCCGCCTATTCCCTCGACGACGTGTTCGAGCTGATCCGCCGCGGCGCGGTCACGGCCGTCAACATCAAGCTGACCAAGCTCGGCTTCCTGCGCGCCCGCGAGGTGTGGGCCCTGGCCCGCGCCAAGGGTATAAAGCTGATGATGGGTGAAATGCTGGAGAGCGAGCTGGCCTCCAGCGCGGCGGCCCAGTTCGCCGCCGGCCTGGGCGGCTTCGATTTCATAGACCTCGACACGCCTTTCTTTATCAAGGGCAGCGGCCTGCGCCGGCCCGCTTTCCTTTCCCGCGACGGGGTTTACTCGCTGGACCGCGTGCGGGCGGGTATCGGCGTGGAGCCCCGCTGATGCGGCTGGCCGCCGCGCTTCTGCTGCTGGCCTGCCTGGCCCTGCCCGCGCGAGCGCAGGTGCTGCCCGACCTGCCGGACCTGGGCGACCTGCCCGAGCCGACGCGCTACCTGGCCGGCTACCTGTCGGCCGGCACCGGCTGGAGCAGGCCCGTGGGCGGGCACTGGGGCGACGGCGACGCCGGTTTCAAGACTTCCCGCACGCTGGTGGTCGCGGCCTCCCGGCGGGTCGACGAGTTCCTGAGCTACGGGGCCGAGGCCGCCTATGCCGGCGGCTACGCCAGCAACTCCTCCGAAGGCCTCAAGCTGAAAGTCTTCTCGCTGACGCCTTTCGTGCGGGCCTCCTACCCGGAGGGGAACAAGGTCTTTTACGGCATACTGGGCGCCGGCGTCTACCAGTGGAACAGCCCCGCCTACACTTCGGGAGGGGTGCGTTACGCTTCTGATTCCGGCTCCAGCGGCGGGTTGAACTTCGGCGGGGGCATGGGCTTCCCCTTCTGGTTCGGCACCACGGCCGGCCTGGACCTGCGCTGGCACAAGATCTTCAACATGAACGGCGCCAGCCTGGACCTGGGTTCGGCTGACAGCGTGAATTTCACCTTGACGCTGCAGTACGGGGTCTGGAGGGATAAAAAGACTCCCTTGCCGGCACCTTGACAAGTCAATACCATCTGCTATAATATGTGTGGACGCCGTATATCGGCCTCCACCTGTGAACTCCCCGAAACAAGGGAGAGCGATAACCCCCCAAAAGGGGGTTATCGCTTTTTCCGGCCTTTTCAGTCGTCCGGCATAATTTGTATGATATATATAATAATAAGGCGGGAATCCGCCATTGCGACTTTTACGGAGGCTTTATGGGTAAATTCGTGGAATGCGTTCCTAATTTCAGCGAAGGCCGCGACCTCTCCAAGATCAACGCGATAGTGGACGCCGCCAGGGCGGTGCCGGGCGTGCTCATCCTCGACGTGGAAAAAGACGCCGACCACAACCGCACCGTGCTCACCTTCATGGCCCCCGTGGAGACCGCCGCGGACGCCATGTTCGCCGTCACCAAAAAAGCCGCCCAGCTCATAGACCTCAACCACCACAAGGGGGAACATCCCCGCATGGGCGCCACCGACGTGGCCCCGTTCATCCCGATCATGGATTCCACCATAGAGGACTGCGTGGCCCTGGCCGTGAAGGCCGGCGAGCGCATTGGCCGCGAGCTGAACATCCCGGTCTACCTCTACGACCGCGCCGCCAAATTCGAACACCGCCGCGACCTGGCCAAGGTGCGCAAGGGCCAGTTCGAAGGCCTGAAAGAAGTCATCGGCAAGGACCCCGAGCGCGTGCCGGATTTCGGCCCCAACCATATCCACCCCACCGCCGGCGCCATGGCCGTGGGCGCCCGCAACCAGATCGTCAATTTCAACGTCAACCTGAACACCACCGACATGGAGTTCGCCAAGGGCCTCGCCAAGAAGATCCGCACCTCCGGCGGCGGGCTGCCGGCCCTGCGCGCCAAGGAGATATTTCTGGAGAGCAAGGGCCAGGTGCAGATGTCCACGGTGCTGACCGATTACAAGACCACCTCCATCAAGCGCGTGATGGACGAGATGCAGAAGGACCTCGGGCCCAAGGGCATTGCCGTCACCGGCACCGAGCTCATCGGCCTCACCACCCAGGACGCCCTGACCGACTACGCGGTGGAGAACCTGCAGGTGAAGGATTTCAAGAAGGAAGAGCAGGTGCTCGAGACCAAGCTGCTCAAGCTGCTCTCCTCCTGGCAGGCGGGCGCCAACCTCTTCGTGGACGCGCTGGCCAACACCGATCCCACCCCGGGCGGCGGTTCGGCGGCCGGCGTGAGCGGCGCGGCCGGCTGCGCGCTGGGCCAGATGGCCCTCGGCATCACGCTGCGGAGCAAGAAGCTCGAAGAGGCCAAGCGGCCGGCCCTGCGCGAGCTGCACGAGCGCCTGGGCGGTCACAAAGCGGCGCTGCAGGCCTGCGTAAGCGAGGATTCCGCCTCGTTCGACGTTTTCATGGAAGCCATGAAGCTGCCCAAGGACAACCCCGAGCGCAAGGCGAAGATGCAGGCGGCCCTGAAGCACGCCGCCGAGGTGCCGCTCAAAACCGCCCGCCTGGCCGCCGAGGCCATGGCCGGCCTGACGGTCTGCCAGGGCTCCGTCTCCTCCCACGTGATGAGCGACTACCGCAGCGCCCGCTACCTGCTGGAAGCGGCCATCCGCTGCGCGGCCGAGAACGTTTTCATCAACGCCGAGGGCCTGGAGGACAAGGCCTTTGCGGAGAAGATAACCGCCGAGGTGAAGGGCTACCTGGCCTCCTGTGAAGCGGTGAAGGCTTAAGTTTTTCAACTACAAGGAGTTTTGAATGGCAAGCATGGACGCGATCTCACGCAACTTGATGCTGGACAGTCTCAAGGAGTACGCCAAGCGGCGCATTCCCTACGACCTGATCCGCGAGCTCGACGAGAAGAACGAATTCCCGGCGGAGATACTCAAAGAGATGTATCAGCACGACGTGCTGGGCCTGCATCTGCTGATGGTGCCGGTCGAGTACGGCGGCGTCTCTGGCGGCACGTTCGATATCTACCGCGTCTGCGAGCTGCTCGCCCGCATAGACCTGGGTATAGCCACCGGGGTGTTCGCCACCTTCCTCGGCACCGACCCGCTCAACGTGGGCGGCACCGAGGAGCAGAAGGAGAAGTGGCTCAAGCGCATCGCCAGCGAGAACCTGCTGGTGGCCTACGGCGCTACCGAGGCCGACGCGGGCAGCGACCTGGTGAACCTGCGCACCCGCGCCGAGCACGTGGTGAAGAACGGCAAGATCGTCGGGTACAACCTTACCGGCAACAAGCAGTGGATCTCCAACGGCGGTGTGGCCGACCTCTACACGATACTCGCGATGGCCCCCGGCGGCCCCTGCTGGTTCCTTGTGGAGCGCGACATGGAGGGGTTCAGCCCCAATAAGCACGAGGACAAGCACGGCATCCGCCTCTCCAACACCGCCGGCCTGTCGCTAGACAACGTTTATGTGCCCGCCGAGAACCTTATCGGCATGGAAGAGGGCAAAGGCCTGCTGCAGGCCCAGGCCGTGTTCGGCTATACCCGCGTGATGGTGGCCGCCTTCGGCCTTGGCGCGGGCGAAGAGGCCATCGAGCAGGCCATCCGCTACAGCCAGCAGCGCATACAGGGCGGCGGGCCGCTGTCCGACAAGCAGGGCTACACGCATAAACTGATCGTGCCCAACTACGTGCGCATGGAAGGCGCGCGCGCCTACATAGAGTACACCTCGCAGCGCCTGGACTCCGGAGAGCACGGCCTGCAGACCGAGGGCGCCATCGCCAAGTACGGCGCCTCGGAGTGGGGGAACAAGGCCGCCGACGACGCCATCCAGGCGCTGGGCGGCTACGGCTATACCAAGGACTTCCCCGTAGAGAAGATCAAGCGCGACATCAAGATCACCTGCATCTACGAAGGCACCAGCGAAGTGCTCGAGATGACCATCTACCGCGGCCGCTGGCAGGAGCATCTTAAATCCCGCGGCCGGTATTACCTGGACATGGCCGACAGGCTGGACCAGGCGCACGCCGAGGAGCCCAAGGCGGGCTGCCACGCCGCCGCGCTGGCGCTGCGCGCGCTCGCGGCCGTGCTGGAAGAGTGCCGCGCCCAGAAGCTCACCCGCCACCAGCACGTTACCTTCAAGCTGGGCCGGCTGATCTGCGCCGCCGAAACCGCCGCCATTTTCTCCGAGGCCGCCGCCGCCAGGAAGTACAGCGAGACGGTGCGCTTCGACCGGGAAGGCTGGCAGGCGATGGCCCGGGTATTCGCGCGCGAAGCCGCCCTCAGTACCGCGCTGGAAGGCCTGGCGCTGGTGCTCGGCGCGGCCGAGCAGGCGGGGAACCTCGCCGACGCGGTCAATGTCGAGGCGGTGCAGGCCGAACAGAAAGGCATGATCGCCGACATGGACCTGGTGGCCGCCAAGCTGAAGCAGACTTTTAAGGCGAAATAGTTTTTGAAGGAGACACAATGAACATAGTCGTACTCGTCAAACAGGTTCCCGATTCTACAGAAGTAAAGATAAACCCGGAGACCGGCCACCTTATCCGCGCCGGCGTGCCGAGCATCATAAACCCCTACGACCACTTCGCCCTGCAGGCGGCGCTGGAACTCAAGGCCAAGCACGATTTCAAGGTGACCCTGGTCTCCATGGGCCCGCCCCAGGCCAAGAGCGTGGTGCAGATGGGCATGGCGCTGGGCGCCGACGAGGGCATCCTGCTCTCCGACATGGCCTTCGCCGGGTCCGACACCTGGTCCACTTCCTACGCGCTGGCCAAGGCGATAAAGAAGATCGGCAAGGTGGACCTGATCCTGGCCGGCATGCAGGCCATAGACGGTGACACCGCGCAGACCGGCCCCGGCGTGGCCCAGCAGCTGGGCATGCCCCAGATAACTTTCTGCGAGCAGGTGGAGGTGGACGGCCGCCGCATCATAGCGCGCAAGCAGATCGACGGCGGCTACGAGGTGCTGGAAGCCCGCCCTCCCGTGCTGCTGACGATGATCATGACCAAGGACTACACGCCGCGCTACCCGTCCTTCCTGGCGGTCAGCGCCTCGGCGAAGAAGCCGTTCCACGTCTGGAGCGCGGCCGACGTCGGCGCCGAGGCCCATTTCCTGGGCCTCAAGGGCTCGCCCACCCAGGTCAGCAAGATCTACCCGCCCCCGCAGCGGGAGAAGGCGGCCATGTTCTCGGGCTCCGGCCAGGAAGGCGCGGAGAAGATCCTGGAGATCATGCGGCGCGAGCACTTCTTAGAATAAGCCAATTTTGACTACAGGAGAAGACGATGATAGAAGTTTCCAACAAATGCATAGGCTGCACCAAGTGCGTACCGGTCTGCCCCTTCGCGGCGATCAACATGATAAGCAAGAAAGCCGTGATGAACGAGGCCTGCACGCTGTGCGGCGCCTGCGTGCAGGTCTGCCCGGTGCAGGCCATCACGATCACCCGCGAGGAAGCCTCTGCCAAGGACTTTTCCGGCTATAAGGGCGTCTGGGTGTACGTGGAACTGACCGAGACCGGCGACAAGACGCACCCCAAGAAGATCAAGCCCGTGACGTTCGAGCTGCTCGGCGCGGCGCGCAAGCTGGCCGACGAGCTCAGGGAAGAGGTCTGCGCGGTGCTGCTGACCGACAAGGACCACAATTACGCCAAGGACCTGGGAGCCTACGGCGCCGACAAGGTGTACATGGTGGAGCACGACGAGCTGTTCGAGTACAACACCGACGTGTTCTCCACCGTCATCGTGGGCCTGGTGAACCGCCACAAGCCCTCCTCCATGCTCTACGGCGCCACCATACAGGGCCGCGACCTGGCCCCGCGCGTGGCCTCCACGCTCTACGTCGGCCTCACCGCCGACTGCACGGCGCTGGCCATCAAGGACGGCCTGCTGCTGCAGAGCCGGCCGGCCTTCGGCGGCAACATCATGGCCGACATCCTGGCCCCCAATTCCCGGCCGCAGATGTCCACCGTGCGCCCGAACGTGATGAAGATGAACGAGCCCGTGGTGGGCCGCACCGCCGTGGTGGTGCGCGAGAGCGCCAAGCTCGACAAAAGCCTGCGCCGCGTGAAGGTGCTCGAGCGCAAGATAGCGCACGACGCCGCCGGCGTGAAGATAGAGACCGCCGGCGTGATCGTCTCCGGCGGCCGCGGCATGAAGACCAAGGAGAAGTTCAGGCAGCTCGAGGAGTTGTCCAAGCTGCTCGGCGGCGTGGTCGGCGCCTCGCGCGCGGCCGTGGACCTGGGCTTCAAGGACAAGGCGCACCAGGTGGGCCAGAGCGGCACCACGGTGTCGCCCAAACTGTACCTTTCCTTCGGCATCTCGGGCGCGGTGCAGCATATCGTGGGCATGAAGGCCTCCGACGTGATCGTGGCGGTCAACAAGGACCCGAACGCGCCCATCTTCAACGTCGCCAAGTACGGCATCGTGGGCGACGCGCACGAGATAGTGCCGAAGCTGATAGAGGCGCTGAAGAAGAAGTGAGGCAGGCCCGGTCTCCCGGCGGGTGCCTGGAGCCGGGAAATGCCCGGGCGCGGCTTATGCCGCCGCGACAGAGACGCGGATTTATTAAAGAAAGAACGTGACATTGCTAAACAGGCTGCTGCTTATCGTGTTCGGGGCGGGGCAGCGTGGCCCAGATGGGCTCGCTGATGATGGAGCGCGAGGCCCAGGACCTGTCGCGCCGCTTCGAGCGCATGTGGGACACCGACGCTTCCTATGTCAGCCAGGCCGGCCTGGAGCGGGCGCTGAAGAAGAACCCGGAGTTCCTGTTCCTGGCCTTCGCCCGCGCCGACGGCCGCGGGGTGCTGAGCGGCGGCGTGCCCGAGCTCAAGCGGTATTTCGCGGGCGCGGTGGACCTCTCGCGCGATCCGCAGTTCCTCAATGCCGTCCGTTCCGGCCTGCCGGCGCTGGGCGGCTTCGAGATGATCTACGACATGCCCATCTGCCGCGCCGTCTACCCCATAGACGGCGGCTATTACGCCTTCGCCGCGGTCAACCTGCGCGACCTCTTCGTTAAGCTCCGCACGCAGCGGCTGGGGCGGACCGGCGGCCTGCTGCTGTCGGACGCGGCCGGCAACTCGCTGACCCTCTCGGGCTCCTTCGAGAAATTCAACGGCGCCGAGGTGCGCGAGATACTCGGGCGCGGGCCGGTGTTCGAGATCTCCGGGCGCGAAGGGGCCTATATCGGCGCGGCCGCGCCGGTGCGCGGCTTCGACCTGTTCATGGTGGCCCTGGAGAACAAGGCCGAGGCCTTCGCCGGCATCAACCGCATCTCCTGGCTGATGGCCTTCTTCCTGCTCGCGGTGGTCACCACCTTCTATTTCTCGGCGCTGCTCTTCACCCGCCGCCTGGGCACGCCCGTGGCCGCGCTGATGGACGGCGCGCTGCGCGTGTCCGCCGGCGAGTTCAAAACCCCCGTCAGCGAAGTTACGGAGTTCGCGGAACTGGGGGCCCTGCTTAAATCCTTCAACTCTATGATGAAGGAAGTGGACCGCTACCACGGCATACAGGTGGAGAAGGTTTTCGAAGAGAAGCAGAAGCTGGAGCTGCTCGTCAGCCTGATCCACGACGCCATCCTGCTGACCGACATGCGCGGCGAGCTGCTGTACGCCAATGCCGCGGCCCGCGAGAT
Source organism: Elusimicrobia bacterium HGW-Elusimicrobia-3 (assembly GCA_002840355.1). Taxonomy (GTDB): domain Bacteria; phylum Elusimicrobiota; class Elusimicrobia; order Elusimicrobiales; family UBA9959; genus UBA9959. The sequence continues at coordinate 100,406 of PHAL01000002.1, forward strand.
CCTGGGCCCGGACGCCGTACCCGGCGAGAACGAGCGGCTGCGCCGCAAGGTCTCCGCCTTGGTGGACAAGAAGGCCCGCTCCAAGAGCGGCGTGATAGAACTGGAGCTCGACGGCGCGGCGCGCTACTACCGCATGAGCGTGCAGACCCTGTCGGCCAAGACGCAGAACCCCGCCATCTTCATCGTGCTGCGCGACATCACCCTGGAGCGCAAGATGCAGAAGATGAAAGAGGAGTTCTTCCATTCCGTCGCCCACGACCTGCGCGCCCCGCTGCTGACGATGCAGGGCTACATCAAGCTGCTGGAGAAGGAATTCGAGCCCGGGGCCAAGCAGGCCGGCTACGTGCGCAACGTCAAGGACTCCAGCGACCGTCTGTTCAAGCTGCTCGAGAACATCCTGGACATCTCGCGCATGGAGGCCGGCCAGCTGAAGCCGGACCTGAAGCCAGTGGACGCCGGCGCCTTCCTGGAGTCGGCCGCGGACAGCTACCGCGCCATTTACGACGAGAAGGGCGTGGCCCTGCGCGTGGAACTTCCGGCCGGGCGGGCGGAGTTCTCCGCCGACCGGGAACTGCTGCGCCGCGTGCTCGAGAACCTGCTCTCCAACGCCTGGAAGTTCACCCCCAGGGGGGGCAGCGTGACCGCCTCGGCCAGGGGGGAGGGCGGCCAGATACTCTTTTCGGTCAGCGACAGCGGCCCCGGCGTGCCGCCGGACCAGCTGGAAACCGTTTTCGAGAAGTACAAGCGGCTCAAGTCGGGGGAGGGCGAGTCGGGCTTCGGCCTGGGCCTGGCCATAGCCCGCAAGATAGTGGAGCTGCATGGCGGCCGCATCTGGGCCGAAGCCGCGCCCGGAGGCGGGGCGACTTTCTGCTTCGTAGTGCCGGCCGCGGCCGGAAAAAGATAGCGCCAGGGGGAGAACAATATGCAGAAGAGCGATAAACAGAAGAGCGGAAAGGGCCTTTATATAGCGGCCGTGGCTTTTTCACTTGTCTGGATCGTCCTCGGCCAGGTCGTGCAGGTGACCCGGTCGTTCGATAACAAGTGGAGCGATATCCGCCTCATTTTCCCGATGTACCTGTCGGTGCCTTTCACCGCTGACGGCGATTATACTTTCCTTTTCGGCAAGTATGTGAACAAACCTCCGGACGAAAAGATAACGATCACGGCCATAGACGAGTACACCGTAAGCAGGTACGGCTTTCCCTTCAAGCGCAAGTATTACGGCCAGGTGATAGACAAGCTCAACGCGCTCGGAGTAAAATCGATCGGTATCGACGTCATGTTCTTCGAGTCGGACAAGGACGACCTCGCCAACGACGCCCGGTTCATTTCTTCCGTGGCCAAGTGGGGCAATGTGGTCAATCTTTTCGCCATAGACAAGGACAGCCTGAAGATCAAGAAGCCGATCCCGGGCCTGGCGGCGCGCAGCGCCTATATGGCCTATCCTAACTCCGATATCAGCCTGGACAGCGACGGTCACGCCAGGCATTTCTTCCTGTTCTACCCCGGGGTCGACGAGGACCTGGACGGCGTGGAGGAGAAGGCAGTGCAGTACAAGACGCTCGGCATGGGGAAACTGCGCTGCAGCCCCAAGTGCGACGAGGCCCGGGTGGCTTCGCTGGGCATGGCTACCTATGCCGTAGCCACCGGCAAGCCTCTTATCGAGTATGAAATGCAGTACGGCAGTTCGGCGATGACGCTGAATTACCGCTACCCGCGTTACAGGAAGGCGCATCCAGGCTGGAAGAAGCCTTCCGGAGAGACGGTGAATTCCACTTTCCGGCATATTTCCGTCGCGGACATCATAGAGGGCAACCTCTCCAAGGAGGAGAAAGAGGCCCTGAACGGCGGCATGACGCTCATCGGCTCCACCGCGCTCGGCACCTACGACCACTTCCCGTCGCCGTTCTCCACCCTGTTCCCCGGGGTTGAGATCCACGCGACGTGCATGGATAACCTGAAGTTCAACGATTCCCTGAAGAAATTCAACGAATTCTACCTCACGCTGCTGATACTGCTGCTGCCCTGGCTGGCCCTGTATATCAACAGGTTCTCCCTTAAGACGATGGTCTTCATGTCGGCGGGGGTCCTGGGCGCGCTGCTGGTCCTGGACTACGTGCTGCTCATCAACCTTTACACCGTCCCGTTCCTGGTCGTCGCGCTGGCTTTCGCCATACCGGCCATCTACGCGATAGTGAACAAAGGCCTTAACGAGGGCCGCGAGAAGCGATGGATAAAGAGCACCTTCGGCCAGTACCTCTCCCCCAAGGTGGTGGACCTGATCACCAAGGACCCGTCCAAGCTGTCGCTGGGCGGCGAGAAGCGCGACATGACCGCCTTCTTCCTGGACCTGGCCGGCTTCACGACGATGTCGGAGAAGCTGTCCCCCGAAGAGCTGACCGCGATGCTGGTGGAGTACCTGTCCGCGTTCACCGACGTCATCCTCAAGCACGACGGCACCGTGGACAAGTATATCGGCGACTGCATCATGGCCTTCTGGAACGCCCCGCTGGACCAGGCCGACCACCGCAGGCTCGGCATCCTGGCGGCCATCGACTGCCAGACGGAGATGGCGCGCCTCAACGAGACCCTGACCCAGTTCGCCATCAAGCCCAAGTGCCGCGTGGGCGTGAATTCCGGCCACATGGTAGTGGGCAACATGGGCTCCAAGTCCCGCCTTTCCTACACCGTGATGGGAGACACCGTCAACATGGCCTCGCGCATGGAAGGCGCCAACAAGTACTTCCACTCCAAGATCATGACCAGCGAAGCCACCTTCGGCGACCTGAAGGACGCTTTCGACTACCGCTACCTGGGCAGCATCCGGGTGGTGGGCAAGGCCATCCCGACCAAGGTCTACGAGCCTTTCGCCCGCAAAGGCGAAGCCCCGGCCGACGTCAAGGCCATGCTGGTGCACTACGAGGCCGGCATAGAGCAGTTCTACAAGGGCGCGTTCGCCGCCGCCCTGCCGCACTTCAAGGCCGCGCTGGAGGCTCTCCCCGAAGACGGCCCCTCCCAGTTCTACGTGGAGAAAGCCGAGCTCTTCATCAAGGAGCCGCCGAAGGACTGGGACCAGTCTTTCAACCTGACGGAAAAGGGTTAAGGAGCTTATGATAATCTTCTGGCGACTGGTACTGGCGCATTTGCTGGCGGACTTCACGCTGCAGTTCGACTTCGTCAACCGCCTCAAGCGCAAGAGCGCCTGGGGCATGCTCATACACTGCCTGACGCACCTCGTCACCTCGGTGGCGCTGACCTGGCAGTACCTGGGCGATATCTGGTTCAGCGCGGGCGGCCTGGCGGTGAACGGCTGGCAGGCGCTGATACTGATGTTCGTGGTGCATTACGCGGTCGACGAGCTGCGCGTCTACAGCATGAAGTCCTGGTACAAGGACAACACGCTGAGTTTCCTGGTGGACCAGATCGTGCACGTCTACGTGCTGTTCCTGATCTCGCCCATCGTCGTGCCCGAGCCCGGGCTGCTGATGGGGGAGAAGTGGGCCGCCATCGGCGCCATGCTGGTGCTGGTCACGCACTTCACCACCGTGCTGATCTACTTCGTGGAAAAGGACCTGTTCGGCAAGACCTTCCCGGCCTTCGACGAGAAATACTTCCTGATCTTCGAGCGCGTGGTGATCTGGGCCTTCTTCTTCGCCGCCGGCTACTGGTGGACGGTGTTCGCCGCCGCCTGGATAGCGCAGCTTTTTTACGTAAAGCGCAAGCGCATCATGGACCTCAGCGGCATCAACGTCTGGATCAGCGTGTTCATGGCGGTGCTGACCGGGTTCTGGACCAGGTACGTCTATTACGGCTACCTCTAAGCGGGAAATTTAAAGGCTTCATGCTGTCAGTCATAGAGAAACTCAAGATAGAAGAGGCGGTATTCACGTTCGTCGACGTGGAGACCACCGGCCTGTCCCCCAGGGCCGCCCGCGTGTGCGAGGTGGCGGCCGTCAGCTTCCGAGGGCCCGACCGCGTGGGCACGCTGGCCGAGCTGGTCAACCCCGGCACGCCGATCCCGGCCGAGGTCTCCAGGATACACGGCATCACCGACGCGATGGTCAAGGACAGCCCCGGCTTCGGCGGGGTGGCGCCGCGCCTGCTGGCGCTGCTGGAGAACACCGTGCTCGTCGCCCATAACGCCGAGTTCGACGTTTCCTTCCTGCGCGAGGAATTCGCCCGGGTCGGGCTGCGGTTCCCCAAACTTTACGTGGTGGACACGCTCGTCATAGCCAGGAAGAGCTGGAAGTTCCAGAGCAACCGGCTCGGCAACATAGCGGCCGAGCTCAACCTCTCCAACGAGGGCTGGCACCGCGCCCTCAGCGACGTAGAGATGACGCGCAAGATCTTCGAACATTTCATAGGCGCCTTCCGGTCCGCGGGCGCCGTCACCGTAGCGGACCTTATTGCAAAGTGCGGAGGGAGGACAACATGAGCGTTAAGAACAAGCCTTTTACCCTGGGGACGGCCCCCGATATCGTGGATTTCGCCGAGGTGGCCTACGGCCAGCGGCGCGTGGAGATAACGGCCAAGGCGCTGAAACTGATAGCCGGCCGGCGCGCCAGCCTGGAGGCGCTGCTAGCCGAGGACAAGGTGATGTACGGCATCAACACCGGCTTCGGCGAGCTGGCCAGCCAGCGCGTCTCGCGCGAGAGCCTCAAAAGCCTGCAGGTGAACCTGATCCGCAGCCACGCCTGCGGCGTGGGCGACCCGCTGGAGGACGCCGAAACGCTGGCGCTGATGTTCGCGAGGGCCAACGAGCTGGCCATGGGCAATTCCGGCGTGCGGCCGCTGGTCGTGAAGACGCTGGCCGCCATGATCAACAAGGGCGTGATCCCGTTCATCCCGTCCAAGGGCTCCGTGGGCGCCAGCGGCGACCTGGCCCCGTCGGCCCACATGGCGCTGACGCTGATCGGCGAGGGCTACGCCAAGTTCGCCAAGGCCTGGCGCTGATCAACGGCACGCAGGCGATGAAAGCCGTGGGGGGCCTGGCGCTGTTCGAGGCGATGAACCTTTTCTATTCCTCCGTGCTTACCGGCGCGATGACGATGGAGGCCCTCAAGGGCACCCCGGTGGCTTTCGATAAGCGCATCCACGAGCTCAAGCCGCACGCCGGCCAGCTCGAGGTGGCCGAGATGCTGGAGGGCATGCTCAAGGGCAGCCAGATCCGCGCCTCGCACAAGCACACCGACAAGCGCGTGCAGGACCCGTACTCGCTGCGCTGCATGCCGCAGGCCATGGGCGCCGCGCGCGACGCCATAGAGTACGCGCTCAACGTCTTCGAGATCGAGCTTGGCAGCGTGACCGACAACCCGCTCGTGGTGGAGGGCAAGAAGAAGGGCGAGATAGAGGTGCTCAGTGGCGGCAACTTCCACGGCCAGGCCGTGGCCTTCGCCGCGGACTTCGCCGCGATAGCCATCACCGCGCTGGGCAACATCTCCGAGCGCCGCATCGCCCAGCTGGTCAGCGACTTCAAGATCCTGCCGCCCTTCCTCGCCCGCAACCCGGGCCTGGAGAGCGGCTTCATGATAGCGCACGTGACGGCCGCCGCGCTGTGCAACGAGAACAAGATCCTCAGCCACCCGGCCAGTTCCGACTCCATCTCCACCTCCGCCAACAAGGAGGACTTCGTCAGCATGGGCATGAACGCGGCGCTCAAGCTCAGTACCGTGGTGCGCAACGTGGCGCGGATAGTGGCCATAGAGATGATGGCGGCCGGCGAGGGCATAGAGTTCCACCGCCCGCTGAAGTCCAGCGCGCGCCTGGAAGCCGCCCTGGCCAAGCTGCGCGAGGTGTCCCCGGCCTTCAAGGGCGACGAGGTATTCTCCGAGCGCATCGAGAACGTCGCCGAGGACATCCTGAGCGGCCATTTCGTGAGCTGATCGGCAACGGAGATGAACATGATAAAGAACATTCGCGCGGCGCGCGGCAACAAACTTTCGTGCAAGGGCTGGCAGCAGGAGGCCGCCCTGCGCATGCTGATGAACAACCTGGACCCCGAGGTGGCGGAACGCCCCGAAGAACTGGTGGTCTACGGCGGTCGCGGCAAGGCCGCCCGCAACTGGGACTGCTACAAGGCCATCGTCGCCTCGCTGCGCAAGCTGGAGAACGACGAGACGCTGCTGGTGCAGAGCGGCAAGCCCGTGGGCGTGCTGCGCACGCACGAGTACAGCCCCCGCGTCATCATCGCCAATTCCAACCTGGTGGGCAACTGGGCCAACTGGGAGACCTTCGACGAGCTGGATAAGAAAGGCCTGATGATGTACGGCCAGATGACGGCCGGCTCCTGGATCTATATCGGCACGCAGGGCATACTGCAGGGCACCTACGAGACCTTCGCCGCCTGCGCCCGCAAGCATTTTAAGTCCGACCTGGCCGGCAAGCTGACGGTGACCGGCGGCCTCGGCGGCATGGGCGGCGCGCAGCCCCTGGCCGTCACCATGTGCGGCGGCGTGGCCATAGTGGTGGAGGTCGACGAGACGCGCATAAAGAAGCGCCTCGAGACCCGCTACGTGGACATCATGAGCCGCGACCTGGACGAGGCGCTGCGGCTGGCCGCCGCCGCGCAGAAGGCGAAGAAGGCCCTCTCCATAGGCCTGCTGGGCAACTGCGCCGAGGTGCTGCCCGAGCTGGCGCGCCGCGGCGTCAAGATAGACGTGCTGACCGACCAGACCTCGGCCCACGACCCGCTGCGCGGCTATATCCCGAAAGGCTATACGCTCAAAGCCGCGGCCGAGCTGCGCAAGCGCGACCCCAAGAAATACATGAAGCTCGCCATGCAGTCCATGGCCATACACGTGGAGGCCATGCTCAAGCTGCAGAAGGCGGGGGCCGTCACTTTCGACTACGGCAATAATATCCGCACGATGGCCTTCAAGCAGGGCGTCAAGCGCGCCTACGACTTCCCCGGCTTCGTGCCGGCCTATATCCGCGACCTGTTCTGCGAGGGCAAGGGCCCGTTCCGCTGGGCCGCGCTGTCCGGCGACCCCAAGGACATCGCGGTCACCGACGCGGCTATAAAGAAACTGTTCCCCAGGGACGCGCACCTGCACCACTGGCTGGACATGGCCGCCGAGCGGGTGGCTTTCCAGGGCCTGCCGGCGCGCATCTGCTGGCTGGGCTACGGCGAGCGCCACCAGGCCGGCCTGATGTTCAACGAGTTGGTGAGGACGGGCAAGGTCAGCGCGCCGATAGTGATAGGCCGCGACCACCTGGACTCCGGCTCCGTGGCCAGCCCCTTCCGCGAGACCGAAGCCATGAAGGACGGCTCCGACGCCATAGCCGACTGGCCCATCCTCAACGCGCTCATCAATACCGCCTCCGGAGCCAGCTGGGTGTCTTTCCACCACGGCGGCGGGGTGGGCATGGGCTACTCGCTGCACGCCGGGCAGGTGACGGTGGCCGACGGCAGCAAAGAGATGGCGGCGCGCCTGGAGCGCGTGCTGACCAACGACCCCGCGATGGGCGTGCTGCGCCACGCCGACGCGGGCTATAAGATAGCCTCGGATTTCGCGAAGAAGAAAGGCGTCAAGATCCCGATGCGCTAATAGAAGGAGAATACAATGGCAAGCGAATTCAGTTTCGACGTGGTTTCCAAGGTGGATTACAACCTGGTGGACGAGGCTATAGCGATAGCCATGAAGGAAGTGATCAACCGCTACGACTTCAAGGATTCTAAGTCGGAGATCGACTTCGACAAGAAGGAGAACAAGATCATGCTGCTCTCCTCCGACGACTACAAGGTGAAGGCCCTCTACGACGTGCTGCAGACCAAGCTCTCGAAGCGCGGCCTGCCGCTGAAGAACTTCCAGCCGCAGAAGATGGAGAGCGCGCTGGGCGCCACCGCCAAGCAGGCGGTCAAGGTACAGCAGGGCATACCGCAGGACAAGGCCAAGGAGATCGTGAAGGCCGTCAAGGAGCATAAGCTCAAGGCCAACATCTCCATCCAGGGCGACACGCTGCGCGTGACGTCGAAGTCCAAGGACGAGCTGCAGACCGTGATGGGCCTGCTGCGCGGCGGCGATTACGGCATCACCCTGCAGTTCGAGAACTTCCGCTGATGGCCGTCCTCTTCACGGGCATTAAGCAGCTGCTGACCTTCGCGGGCGACAACGCTCCCCGCGCGGGCGCGGCCATGCGCGAGACCGGCCTGGTGAAGAACGCCGCCGTGCTCGTGGAGAACGGGATCATAGAAGCGGCCGGGCCCCGCGCCGCCGTGGCCCGCCACCGCCTGGCGAAAAAGGCCAAAGTCGTGGAGACCGGAGGCGTCTGCCTGCCCGGTTTCGTGGACAGCCACACCCACATGGTCTTCGCGGAGCCGCGGCTCAAGGATTTCTCCATGCGCGCGGCCGGGGCCTCCTACCAGGAGATAAAGGCGGCAGGCGGGGGGATATTGTCCAGCATCGGGGCCGTGCGCAAGCAGGCCCTGAAGCCCATGGCCGCCCAGCTGGCGGCGCGCGCGGCGCGCTTCCTGGCCTGCGGCACCACCACCGCCGAGGTCAAGAGCGGCTACGGCCTCAGCCTGGACTCCGAACTGAAGATGCTGCGCGCCGTGCGCGACGCTAAGAAGCTGACGCCGCTGGAACTGCTGCCCACGCTGCTGGCCGCCCACGGGGTGCCGCCCGAGTTCAACGGCGACGCGCAAAAGTATCTGGACTACGTAACCGCCGAGATCCTGCCCAGGGCGGCGGCCGAAGGGCTGGCCGTCTTCGCCGACATTTTCTGCGAGAAAGGCTATTTCACGCCGGAGCAAAGCGCCGCCTACCTGAAAGAGGCCGCGCGGCTGGGCCTGCGCCCCAAGGTGCACTCCGAGCAGCTCTCCAATTACGGCGGCACGCGCGCCGGGGCCTCGGCCGGGGCCGTGAGCGCCGACCACGCGGACCATGTGTTCGCCGAGGACATAGCCGCCATGCGCGACGCCGGCACCATCGCCACCCTGCTGCCGGCCTCCAATTATTACCTGGGCCTGGCCAAGTTCCCGCCGGCCAGGGAGATTATCGCCGCCGGCGTGCCGGTGGCCCTGGCCACCGACTTCAACCCCGGTACCTGCCCTTGCTGGAACATGCAGTTCGTGCTGAGCGCCGCCTGCACCCACTGCGCCATGACGCCCGAGGAGGCCATTTGCGCGGCCACCGTCAACGGGGCGTGGGCGCTGGGCATCGGCGACCGCTGCGGCTCGATAGCGCCCGGCATGCAGGCCGACCTGGCCTTCTATGCCGCCGACGACTACCGCGAACTGTGCTACTACTTCGGCGACAGCCAGTGTTCGATGACGGTAAAGAAGGGGCGGACGGTATACCGGAAAAAATGAAAATAATACTCTTCGACATAGACGGCACGCTGGTCAAGGCGGGCGGCGCGGGCGCCAGGGCGCTCAATTTCGCCGTGCACGCCATGACCGGCCACAAGAACGCCTGCGACAAGGTGCAGCTGCAGGGCGCCACCGACAAGGCCAACTTCGAGAACGCCTACAAGGCGGGGGGCGGCCGCAAGCCGACTAAAGGGGAACTGGAAGAGCTGACGCAGAAATACGTGGACCGCCTGCCGCTGGAAGTGCTGGCTTCGGTAAAGGCGAAGAAATATCTAAAGGTGAAGGGCGTGGAGAAATTCCTGGCCCGGCTGTCGGGGCGCGAAGGCGTCATGCTGGGCCTGGGCACCGGCAACCTCAGGGACGGGGCCTTCATAAAGCTCGAGCCTTCCGGCCTGCTCAAACATTTCGCCTTCGGCGGCTACGGCTGCGACTCCCATCACAGGAGCGAAGTACTGCAGAAGGCCGTGCAGCGCGCGGCCAAACTTGCCAAGGCCTCCATCCGGCCCGGCGACGTGTACGTGATAGGCGACACGCACCGGGACGTGGAGGCGGCCAAGGAGGCGGGCTATCACAGCGGCGTGGTGCTGGACGGTTTCGGCGACCCGGAGCTGGTCATGCGCTCCAACCCCGAGCTGATGGCGAAGGATTTTTCGGCCATCAAGCCCTGGCTGATCTGGTTGGGCCTGGAGAAAGACCCCCGCGGCGTGCGCCGCGGCACCTACATCTGTCCCGATTCGCCCATAGAGCACGCCCATTACGGCCGCACCGGCATGGACCTGCGCGACATAGACCTGGGGATAAAGAAATTGCGGGAGATCAAAAGGAAGACGGCGGGCAAATGAACATAAAAGACACGCTTACCTACAAAGACATAGCCGAGATCCCCGAGCTGCTGGCCGAATTCTCCAGCCGCGCCGGCTCGATAAAGAAACTGGCCCTGCGGTCCTCGGACAAGACGGTCTACCTCGTCGGGCGCGGCTCTTCGGGCACGGCCACGCTGTTCGCCAAGTATATCTGGGAGACCTACGCCGGCACTATCACCAACTTCATCCACCCGCACTCCATCTTCGAGGCCCGCGAGCCGCTGAACTTCAAGGGGCAGGCCGTGTGGGCCTTCTCGCAGTCAGGGCGCAGCCAGGACATCACCGCCTGCCTGGAGATACTCCTGAAATGGGGGGCCAAAGGAGTGGCCGTTACCAACGAGCCCGACCTGAAGAACAACCCGCTGGCCCGCCTGGCCGGCCGGCATATCCTGCTCTCCGATTCGAAAGAGATACCGGTGGCCGCCACCAAGAGCTTCGAGCTGCAGCTCTGGGCCGTGTTGTGGGCCGCGCAGGCCTGGAGCGGCTGCTTCGGCGACAGGGACTTCAAGGACACGGTAGGCGCCGCCGCGGCCGCCGTGCGTGAGAATTACGGCGGGGACAAGCTGATAGCCGCCGTGCGCAAGGCGCGCATGCTGGGCTTCGTGGGCCGCGGGGCCTACAACGCCGTGGCGGAGGATTCCGCCCTGAAATTCCGCGAGATGGCCAAGGCCCACGCCCTGGGCTACTCCGCCGCCGAGTTCCTGCACGGGCCGGTGGGCGCCTATACCTCCAAGGACCTGGTCTTCCTCCTCTCGCCGTCCGCCCGGACCCCCGAGGACATCGTCAAGGTGCAGCGCGCCCTTAAAGAGCGCGGCACGCCCTTCCACGTGGTCAAGCCCGGCCCGCTGAAATTCCCTTTCAGCTGCATCCCGACCGACATCCGCATGAAGAAGCTGGCCTTGCGCCTGGCGCTGGCCAAGGGACTGAACCCCGACAACCCCAAGGGCCTCAACAAGGTCACGCAGACCTTCTAGGAGGGCCGTCAGGTCTCCTGCTCAGTCGGGTGTGGCGTTGTTAGCCTGTATGTGAATGAGCGATCGGGCCGATTCCGGGTCGGATATGTCCTTTGTGCGCTCTTCCCAGTTGCGCAGGGTCTGTCTGGTTATTCCCATCTTGCGGCAGACCGCGTCCGCTGAGACGCCCAGACCGCGCTGCCGCATAGCGTACAGTATCCTCTCTCTCAGCCTTTCGGTGATCATAGCCGTTCCCGCGTCAGGGCTTTTGCCTGGTTATCACCGTTTCCACTTTCTCGCGTATCGTTTCCACCGGCGAGAGCTTGGTCATGAATATCTTTACGTTGTGCTCGTTTCGCAGCAGGCTCTCGGTCATGGAATTGTAGTCGCTGGCGGTGATCACGACGATAGGTATGCCGGCCGTGGCGGGGTTGGCCGACAGTTTGCGGGCGAACTCTATGCCTGTGATCCCGGGCATGTTCACGTCCAGCATTACCAGGTCCGGGACAAAAGTAATGGCTTTCCCTAGCCCCTCGAAGCCGTTGGTCGCCGTTTCCAGTTCGTAATCAGCGCCGAACATCCCTTTTGTCAGTTCAATGAACGGGAGGTTGTCATCCACTACCAGTATCTTTTTCTTTTCAGCCATAGCGGCTCCTTGGGAGGGGTTAGAAGAACGAACGGGCCAGCGCAAGCGCTGCGGCGGCGCTAGCCGCATACGTCAGGGTCTTGGTTCTTGAAAGGCGGGTTCCCAGCGCTCGCAATTCCAGTTTCAGGGCTTCGGTCTGCCGCTTTTCTTCCAGCAGTTCCAGGATGCGCCGTTCATACATCGAGACCTTCTCTTCGACCTGGCTTTCTATGCGTTCAAGTCTGCCGACGCAATAATCCAGATCTTCGTTGACCAGTTCCCTGGCAAGTCTGTTGGACTCGCGGCGCAGCGTGGTTCCGGCGGGTAGGGCGGCTGTGGACGTGCCAGTCGGCAGCTCGCTCATGCCTGCAGCGCTTCCTTTACCATCTTCGTGATCAGGTCCGGATTGGAGAGTTTGGGAAGCATGCCCCGGCAGCGCGGGTCGGAGTGGAATGGCTGGTTAAGCGGGTCGCTGGCGCAGTCGTCGGGAGTAGTAATTATGAACGGAATGCCGGGCCCCGGCAAGCCGCAGGAGTCCGTCCTCCTGGCGAATTCGTAAGCCGTCATGCCGGGAATGCCCGAGGCCAGTATCATGAAATCTGGCAGGAAGCGCTCCGCCTTGCTTAATCCCTCTTCTCCGCTGCCGGCGACCGCCACTTCATATCCCAGTTCGGAGAAGATGTAATGGTAAAGCTCCCTTATCGCCCCTTCGTGCTCTACTATCAGTATTTTAGGCGTCATCTCACCTTCCTCGGCCTGATATCCGTCTCCCCAGCACCCGTACCCGGGCCAAAAAAACCTCGTTGTCGAACGGCTTGGTCAGGTAGTCGTCGGCCCCCGTTTCGTAGCCCGCCACCTGGTCTTCAGCCAATTCCCTTATAGTGAGCATCAGCACCGGCATACCGCTGAAGCGCTCGCTGGAACGTATATTCTTCAGCAGGCCGAAACCGTCCATCTCCGGCATATTGATGTCGGTGACCACCAGGTCGGCTCCCTCACGGTTAAGCCTTTCCCAGGCCAGGCGGCCGTTGACCTCCGCTACGGGGGCGTGTCCGGCCCCGTCCAGCACTTCGGTGATGAGGGCCCTGAAATTGTCGTCGTCTTCAGCGATCAATATCCGCATATAGTCCCCTCGATGTCCGGCCAGGGCCGGCTATCAGCGCCCGACTTTGTCCCGGCATCCTGCAGCAGGTCTATGACCTTGAGCAGGTCGGTCATACCTGCAGGTTTTTCCTCAAGGCGCATGAAATTCTCCCTCGCTCCGAGGTCCTTGCGCTGACTTTCGTTTAGCGAAGCCCCGGTAACTATTATTACAGGTATGCGGCTTGTGGCCGGCTCCGCTGAAAGCTTGTCCATCACTTCCATCCCGCTCATATCCGGAAGCATCATATCCAGTAGTATAAGATCGGGGTTAAGTCTGGCGGCCTTTTCCAACCCCTCGGTCCCGGTGCCTGCGATTTCCACGGCGTGGCCGCCGACCGTGGTCATGAAGCGGGACATGGCTTTCTGGCAGCCCGGGTCATCTTCTATGGAAAGTATCTTAAGTCTTTTGGCCTTCATGCTATTCTTTGCCGGTAAACATGTAGCCGGTGCCGTATACTGTGCGTATCCTCTTGCCGTACAGGCCCAGTTTCCGCCGGAGGGACTCTATGTGTTTATCCACGCATTCGCAGTAGACGTTCACCGAATCCTCTCCCCATAGTTTTTCCAGCATGGCCTCTCTGGAGACCACCTGTTTCTCGTGGCCTACCAGGAAAGCCAGTATGTCCAGTTCCCTCTGTGTCAGGGTGGACAACTCCGTAACCTTGCCCGGCCTGGATTTAATCTTTACCGCCCTGCGGCTGCTGTCCACTTCTATCTCGCCGCAACTGGAGGCGCATCTCGCTGAAGCCTGAAGTATTGCCGGCATAATCCTCCTGAGGTGGGCTTTGACCTTGGCCACCAGTACTCGCTCGTCAAGATTCTTGTAGATAAAATCGTCCGCCCCGGCTTCCAGCAGGGCCGAGATCTGGGAGTTGGAGACCTTTGACTGGTCCCCGAAAACAATGACGGACAGCGGCATGCGCTTGCTCATCATGGTCTTTAACTCCTCGCCGCTCCTGCAGCAGGGCGCGCCGAATTCTACAAAGTCCAGTTCGCAGGCCTCGACCCGGGCGCAGGCATAAGCCGCGGAAGGGGCGTATAGCTCCACTTGCCAGCCTTCCTTGCGGAAAGCGGCCTGCCAGCGCGCGGCAATGCCGGTGTCCGCTGTGATTATATGGAAAAACAAATTCCGCATTATTTAATATCAAAACCCCGATACCGAGTTAATATTGTATTGCAAGCGCCTATGGCGGTCCACTAAAGTTATTTTTAAGTCTCTGCCGCTGCATCCACGCCGTTAAATGCGATATAGCCGGAATAATGTTATCTGAAATGTCCCCGGAAGCGCATGAGGCGAAAGACTTACGCCCCGGACGGTCACCACCGTCAGGAAATTAGTGACCCTTCGGGTCCTATGCCGCCCGCCTTCGGGATTTGGAAATACTTTTCGGGTATAATGATGTGGATTCTTACCGTACAGGGGAACTTTTTATGAGTAACAGTATTCTTGTCGTGGAAGACCACGCAGAAACCCGGGAGATGCTTAAGGCCGCGCTGGAGGATGCCGGGTTCAGGGTGGCTTGCGCCGGCGGCGTGGCCGCGGCGCAGGAGTATCTGGCCGGTAATCGCCCCCGTATGCTGATACTGGATATAAGGCTGCCTGACGGCAACGGCCTGGAGATCTGTGCTCACGCGCGGCAAAGCGACGCCATGTCGGATATCCCGGTAATAGCCCTGACCGGCCAGGACGAACTTCCGGACAAGAAGAAAGGTTTTGATGCAGGCGTGGACCAGTACCTGACCAAGCCCATAGTTATGGAGGAGTTATTGATGTGGGTGGACGCGCTGCTGCGGCGGGTTTCCCTGGACAAATGCGGCGGTACGCTGTTGAAAGCCGGCCGCCTTGAAATGGATGTCCGGGCCCAACTGGTGAAATTCAGGGATAAGACGGTGGAAGACCTGACCAGAAGGGAGTTCGAACTCCTCTACGCGTTGGTCAAGAACAGTCCGGAGATACTCTCGAGGCAAGAAATATTGGCGCATGTCTGGCGCACCGTAGCGGTGGAGAACCTGGTGGATACCCACATGTTCAACCTGCGCAAGAAGCTGCCCCCCGAACTGTCCGAACGGATACAATCCATCACCGGCAAAGGGTTCCGCTACTATGATTCGGGGCTATAACTGATCCTAAATTCTCCGGTTTCGTCTTTTCTTCGGGATTCGGCGGCATGTTCTCCCTATAATATTGAAAGCGGGACTGTCGCGGGACACGCCTGCTCAAATATGGGCGAGATAATGATCTTAGACTGGTATCAGGCGGCGGCGCGGCGTTACGGCCGGGCGCTGTTGCCGCTTTGTCTGATCTGCTGGGCGCCGCTGAACTCGGCCGCGCTCATCTCCGCGTCCGGGGAATACTCACTGGAGGCTTCGGTGCTCGACAGTGGCGGCGGGAGGAGGCTGGAGGGGGGGCAGTACGCCAGCCGGGCCTCGGCCGGGCAGAACGTTCTGCCGGCGGGGTATGGGAACTCCGTTTCCGGGGAATATACCAACAGGAGCGGTTTTTACAACCCTCCGCATTTCACCTTTCAAAAAGGACTGCCTGCCATTGTCGACTTTAATTCCGGCAATGCCGCCCTCACGCTACCGGCGGGCGCGGTGAATAAGGAAGTCTTCGACATTACATTTAACCATAACCCGGCGGCACAGCCTTTGTGCGTTGAGCCGGGACTGATAAATTCCGCCAATCTAAAGATGGAGACCAACGAGGGGGCCTGGTCCCGCCTTTTTCCTAATCACATAACCGAGATGACCATCTTCGACGAACAGGATTTCTGGGAAAAACCTCTGATCAAGAGCGGTTTGTTGTCCATGCGCTACAGCGACGACAACGGCGACGGGGTGCTGGACGGTTCCAATCCCCCTGTAAGGGTGGAGACGATAAAAACCTGGGCCCTGGACGAGGAACTGGCCATGTGGGCCAAACTCCCCGGGGCTTCGGTGGACACCGTCGCCAGGGAGATAAGCGCCCCGTTCATGGTCCCTGGTGTATATTCGCTGCTGGGTATGGTGGATGAGTCGGTAAAGAACACCTACGCCTTCCCGGTGCCTTTCCGCCCCAACGGCCCCAACGCGGGTCTGGGAGCTGGCCAGACTGGCAGTGAGGCTGAAGGTATAACCTTTATAAATGTGCCGCAGGTCGGGGATATAGAGATCTATACCCTGGACGGCAGGCTGGTGAGGAAACTCAATATCCCGGCCGGTCTTATGCTCCCTAAAATTAAATGGGACGCGCGCACAGCCGGAGGCGAGAGGGCGGCCAGCGGTACTTATATCTGGCGGGTTGTTTCGGGTTCCAACTCTAAGAGCGGAAAACTAATGGTGATTTGGTAAAGGTAAGGAGGGTGTATGAACATTAAGACAATAGTAGCGGGCCTTTTAACAGGGATGGTCCTGTTATTGGCCCCGGCGGTTTATGCCGCGGACAACGGCACCGAGTTCGGTATAGAGGACGACCTGACCGTGCTGGGTACCGGGGGGGCGGTTACACCGGCCGACCCGGACCTGGAGGTTAAGGGGTTCACTGTGTTCGGCTCCACGCAGACGGCCTATACCGGCCTGGCGGCGCCGGCGGCCGGCGACGTGGTGGTCAACGGCTACCTGGCCGTGTCCTCCGGGGCCTACTTCGTGGGCGGTTCCACGTTCGCCGCGGGCGGGGCTTACTTCACCGGGGTCAGCAGCTTCTCCAATGTCGCCAACGTGCATTTCGGCGGCGGCGTGGCGGGGCAGGTGCTCTCCAAGCAGGCGGGCGGGGGCATGCAGTGGACTAATGTCTCGGAAATGGTGTCCGGAGACAACCTGGGCAGCCACATCGCCACTACCACGCTGAACATGGCGGCGCACGACCTCGAGGATGCCGGATATGTAACCGCCTCCAGCGCGGCCCTGAGCGGGCAGCTGGTTGTATACGGCACCTCCACCCTGACCGGCAATACCGGCGTGGGCGGCACGCTGGGCGTGACCGGGGCGGCTGCCTTGAACGGCAACATCGCTCTCGGCGACGCGGCATCCGACATAGTGACCGTCAACGGGCAGTCCAGTTTCGTCGCGGGCTCGACCTTCTCCGCCGGCGCTTACTTCACCGACATAAGCAGCTTCAGCGACGTGGCGAAGGTCCACTTCGGCGGCGGCGCGCCTGACCAGGTGCTTAAGAAGGCGGCGGGCGGAGGCATGCAGTGGACTAATGTCTCGGACATGGTGTCCGGAGACAACCTGGGCAGCCACATCGCCACTACCACGCTGCAGATGGCCAATAACGAGATCATGGCCGCCGGGCATATCACGGCGTCCAGCGCTACACTGACCGAGACTTTTAACGTCGCCGGGGCGGTGGACTTCGACACCACGCTCAACGTGGACGGCAGCGCTACATTAAGGGGCAACAACCAGCTAGGCGACGCTTTTACCGACGATCACGGCATAAACGTGGCCGCCGAGGACGGCGTGGCGCTGAAGGTCGCCGGGGAAGACGTCTCCAACAAGTACGCGGCCAAGTTCTATTCAGGGGCCAACCTGGCCGCCTGGATAAAGAAGAAGTAAGCGCGGGTTCATACTCCTCCTGCAGTCCCGCCGGGATAGGCCCGGCGGGAAGAGGTAAAGATAATATGAAAAAGGTCGAGACGCTGAAAACGCTGGCAAACAGGCTCTTTAATGGGCTTGCCGGTGCTTTCTTTGTCTTTGCCTTGCTCTCCGCGTGCCTGCCGGCGGTTATAAACGCCGAGGTCCCGGTGAAGTTCACTTACCAGGGCAACCTGCGGCAGAACGGCTTCCTTGTGAACGGCCAGCGCCCCATGGTGTTCCGCATCTATGCCTCCTCCATTTCGGCCGCGGAGCTTTGGACCAGCCCTGCCTACGATGTCAGTCTTTCCACCGGTGTCTTCCGCGTTACCCTTGAGCCAGCTACCATCACAGATTGGCAGACCGGCAGCCTGTGGTTAGAACTCGAGATAGAAGGCAACCGCATGTCGCCAAGGGAAGAATTAACCTCCTCCCCCTATGCCATAAACAGTCTTATGCTTTCCGGCAAGCGCTACAGCACTTCGGCCTCAGAGCCGACGGCTTCGGTCCCCGGCGAACTCTGGTTCGATTCGGTCAACAACGTGGTGAAGTTCTGGAACGGGACAATGTGGGTGGACACTTCGGGGGGCGGCATTCCCGGCGCCCACGCGGCCCTGCACGCGGGCGGCGGCAGTGACCCGATAGTATCATTAGGCACGCATGCTGTAACCGGCTACATCACGGTCTCGTCTTCCGTGACGGCTGGCTGGTATTACGGCGACGGCTCCGGTATTTATAACCTCAACGCTTCGGCTATCAGCTACGGCTACCTTTCCGGCGACCGCATCGGCAGCGTGATAGTATCAACGCACATCGTGGACGGCTCCATACAGGCGCAGGATATAGCCGACAATACCATTACTCGCGCCAAGCTGAACCAGTCGGGTTGCGCCAGCGGCGAGATTCTGCAGTGGGGCGGCTCCGAGTGGGTCTGCGGCAGCGGCGCGGCCGCCGGCCTGGAGGTAGACCCGCTTTCCATACACAACCAGGACACACTGCAAGTCGGAACGACTTTCTATGTATCCTCGGGTACGGCCAACGATCTAAACGTAATTAATACCCTTAAGGTGGAAGGCACAGCGTTCATAAAGGGCGCGCCGGGCCAGCAGGGCCTCTCCGTGGATGCGACCGGCAATGTGGGCATAGGCGTGGCGGGCGCCTCCGCCAGGCTGGAAGTGCGCGGCGAGGATACCCAGGCCTACAGCCTGGCCGTGGGCACCGGCACCGCACACCAGGTGGTGGTATCCACATCAGGCGCGGTCGGCATAGGTACCGAAACCCCGCGAGCCAAGGTGGAGGTAAGCGGCGGCGAGGACTCCGGAGAGTACATAATGATCTTCAACTCCGGCACAAAGCTGGCGGCCTGGCTGAGGAATAAATAGGAGCCCTCGGGGTTGGGCCAGTTCTTTTGGGTATATAATACGTTCCCCTCCCGCCCGCGCTTTTCTGGACGCTCACGCCTATAGGCTCAGGGATAAAGATTACGACCTTCTCATCCTGGACGTCAACATGCCCAAGATGAACGGGTACAAGGTCTCGGAGATCCTGCACGAGAAATTGCCCTCGCCGCCCAAAGTGCTGATCTTCACCGGCCGTGACCTGGAGCAGAAAAAACTGCAGTTCGTCTGTTCCGACGCGGACGCCATTCTTAACAAGGGCACCGGCAACGACAAGCTGATCGAGACCATAGAGGGCCTGTTCGGCGGGAAACCCGCCGCCCCGCAGCCTGCGGCGCCGCCCCAGCTTACGCCGGAGCCGCCCCCGCAAACCCCGGTACCGCCCGCGGCCGCCGGGGCGAAACCGGCTTGTCGGATGTGCGGCGTGTGCTTGGGCATATAGAACTAGACTACACGCAGTTGGAGGGGCAGTTCGAAAAGCAAGCGGCGAAGGCGCTGGAAGCGAATAGGCAGACCACGCTGAGGTTGGTAGCGGAGTGGCAGAGTCTCAGGACCCTCGTGGCGGTCAGCGTCCTTTTTATGCTGCTCTGTATGCTCTTCCTGCTGATGTCGCGCCCATTGTCTTGAAAATATATTTAGTGGAAAAGCTCCCCGCCATGGCGATAAACTCTTAAAGTGGCCAATAAAATACTGATAATAGAGGACGACTGGGATTTTCAGGCAATGATCTCCGCTTTCCTTTGCGAGCAGGGCTTTGACGTGGAGAGCGCGGACAACGGGAAGATAGGCATAAAGAAGGCTCTCTGTTCACGTCCGGACCTGATACTGATGGATTATTCGCTCGGCGACATGAACGGCAATGACGCCGCTTTCTGGCTGGACCACATGAAAGGGACCCGGACAATCCCGGTAATACTGCTCTCGGCCATGGGCGGGGATCCGGAGGTGGCGGAGGAATTTAAGAAATTCCCGGTATGCCGCGGCGTCCTGTCCAAGACTTTGCCGTTGGCCGAAATTCTAGACACCATCAAAGCCGTGATAGCCAAAGGCGCCATCCCTTACCATAAGTGAGCCCGGACCCGCCGGCAAAGCGGGCGCAGTCTTGAAATGAAAACACTGAACCTTTTGACTTCGCGCGTATAGCGCTGGAACTGCAGCGGGCGGGCGCCTGGCCGGTCCGCGGTAAGCAGGGGGACTTGTGCAGCCGGAAAGTATAGAAACCTTCATCGACCCCATAATCGCTGTATGCCGCGAGCAGTTTCCTCGCAAGTGCGGCAACTGCGGCCGCGAATTCTCCGATTTTCAGGACTTCGCGGCGAATACCCGCCCGTTCGGGGCATTGCTGCCCACTTACCTTCGGGATGACCTGTTCGGGGCCATCTCATACGTCAACTGCCTATGCGGCAACACCATAACCCTTGAATGCGTTGATGCCGCCGTTAACGGCCGCCTGGCTGAGGCTATACTCCGGGAGGCCGTGATCTGCGGCCGCCCTGTCAGGGCCATACTGATGGACCTGAGGGCGGAAGTGCGCCGCCGGGTGCTGGGCGCGGCGTGACGCCGCGCCCCCGGCAACAGGGCTCACCCCTGTCGCTGGCTCTGCTGCTTTTTCGGCCGGGGCTGGTAGTCGCGGCCTTCGTACAGGGGGGGATAGCAGCGGCCAGCGGCGGAGCACTATTCGTTATTTCTTCGGGATTCAGGGGCGGGATACGCGTATAATGCATATGGAGTCATAATATCGGACAGGCGGTAGGAATGAAGACATCTTTCAGGCTGGGTCTAATTGTGTTGGGCGCCGCGCTGGCGCCGGCGCTGGTATTGTATTTCTGCGCTTTCAGGACCGGTCTCGAACTGCGCTATGCACTGGCACTCGCGGCGGGCGCGGCTATCTTTTCCTCTATGGCCGGGGCCGGGCTGATAATGGCCGGTATAGCCCTGCCCATGTCCAGGGCAGGCGCGTGTATTAAAAAATTTATTTCAGGCGGTTACAAATTGGAGTCGCCTATCGCGAAAGCGGGCTGGCCTGAGGCCAGGGAGCACGTTTCTTCACTTAACCGCGTGCTGCTGGAGTTGAACGCCTTCCGCTCTTTTCAGATCAACCAGGCTATAGAGGAGCGCGCCAAGGCGGAGGCCCTGCTGGAAACGATAACGGACGGGGTGCTGCTCGTGGATGACCAGGCAAGGATGATACATTGCAACAGACGCGCGCTGGAATTACTTGGACTGCCAGAGGCCGGCGCGGTAGTATTGCCGGATTCCGCCGGACAAAAGGAATTCATAGAACCGCTGCGCGAGGTGCTGGCCTCGGGGGAGAAGAACGCCAGGGTCGATATCTCCATCCGGACGGAGGGCGAGGAAGAAGGGGCGCAACGCAGTTTCAGGCTGATCTCGCGTCAATTCCTGCTGGCTACCTTTAAGCGCCCCGGCCGCGTGATAATCATACGCGACGTTAGCCTGGAGAAGGAGATAGAGGGCGCCAGGGAAACCTTCTTTCACATGATAACGCACGATATGCGCGCGCCTATCTGCAGCATACAGGGCTATACCGAACTTATGCAGAAGCAGCGCCCATCAACCCAGAATTCAGAGCGATATCTCGACGCTATAATGCGCTCTTCGGACAGGCTTAAAGGCATGGTGGAAGATATACTGAACATGATAAAACTGGAGCGGGGGGAAATGCGGCTGGCCTCGGTCAGCATAGACGGCGGCGAACTCTGCGCCCGCATGTTCGAACTGCATCAGCCGCTGGCGGAACGGCGGAAGATCACACTTTCGGTTCCTCCTCCCTCCGGGGAGAAAGTCGTCTTCAACGGGGATATAGCCTTGTTGGAGCGCGTGGTGGCCAATTTGGTGGGCAATGCCCTGAAATTTACGCCCACCGGAGGCGCGGTTAGATTTAGTTGCCATGCCAAGGGGACGGACGCGCTGTTCAAGGTGGAAGACTCCGGCCCCGGCGTGCCGGAGACGATGCGCGAGGAGATATTCAAGAAACACTTCCAGCAGGAGGAGCATAAGCACATGGGGTTCGGCCTGGGCCTGGCCATGTGCAAGATGGCCGTGGAACTGCACGGCGGGCGTATCTGGGCCGACGCCGGAACGGAGCGGGGCGCCGTTTTCGCTTTCACTATTCCGTTAAAGGACGCATGCAATGCCTAAAGCGCTCATAGTCGACGACGAACCGGCGATACAGCAATTGTTCCGGTATGTATTGGAGGAAGCGGAGTTCGAGGTGCAGGTGGCCCAGAACGGTCTGGAAGGCTTATCGGCGCTGGCTTCCGGTCCGGTGGACATCATGCTGCTGGACGTTTCCATGCCGGAGATGGACGGGCGGCAGTTCGTGACCGAGATTATGCGCCGTTCCGCGCGCGATAGCAGGCTGGCCGAGATCCCTTTTATAGTCATGACCGGGGAAAACTTCATGGAAAGCGGGCTTAACCGGACCTTCTCCGCCGCGCCGGGATTCGTCTGTTTCCTGCCCAAGATGACCCCCCCGGAGACAGTGCTGGAAAAAATACGGGAAGCTATGTCCCCGCCGTCTTCCTCTGGCTCCGGCGGGTAGGAACCGGCGCGGATCCATATGCGCGCCGTCTTATTCAGAATTCCCGGCGGTAATCAAGGAATTATCCGAATATCCTTTTGAATATTGTATGGCCGGAAATAAAAAGCTATCAGCGCTGTTTACCCTTTTTCTATCCGCCGCCGGCGCGCACGCCGGCGGCTTGAGCGTTATCGGGCCATGTTCGGCGGA
This sequence comes from Elusimicrobia bacterium HGW-Elusimicrobia-3, assembly GCA_002840355.1. Classification (GTDB taxonomy): domain Bacteria; phylum Elusimicrobiota; class Elusimicrobia; order Elusimicrobiales; family UBA9959; genus UBA9959. The sequence continues at coordinate 123,002 of PHAL01000002.1, forward strand.
GCCGGTCTTTGAAAGCAGTTTCGAGATAGGAGGTTCCAGCGTCAGCGCCGGCAAAGTTTCAGAGGATGTCTTTGCGGCGGCCGGCGTGCCCTATACCGGAGACGGCGACGGTCTCTTGTCCATCATGGACTCGCCTTCGGGCGCGGCGGCGGTGGAGGTGGTCTCAGGCTCAGAAATGCGGGTTTACGGCTGGTGCTACGCGGTCAACGGCTCCACACCTTCGGTAATGCCCGGCGCTTTCTTTCTACACGATAATACCGCCAGAGTGGTATGGTTTTATGCTTACTCCGCTTACAAAGAAGGGGTGTGGGGGGATTCCTGCCTGCCTTCTTACGAGGTCAGGCCTCACCAATTCTGCGCCGCTACCCGGGCGGGAGCACCGCTCTCCGGGGATATCGCGCCGGCCCTGCGCCCGGCGGGGGTATTGCGCGGCATGCCGGCGCTCGGGGCGCCCGTTCCACGCGAATAATAAAATAACGGACCATATCCGGCAAGCCGGGCGCGGGACATCCCCGGCCCGGCATTTCGAGCATGCTCTGAACAATGGGGGAAGGTCAATTCGGAATTTGTATGTTGCGGGTTAACGTTAGAAATCCATGATCTTGGTCACTTTGCATTCAACGCCGAAAAGGGCGGAATCCTTCTCTTTTTCTATGACGGAGTAGGTCGCCGCCGTAGAGACGTTCAGCGACAATAAAGGGAAGCAGTTGGAGAGCCCGTGCAAAGAGGCCCTTAAGATCCCCAGTCGCAGGAAGATGGGCCGTCCGGAGGAGGCCAGCTCTGTCTGGAAACCGAGTATTCTCTTGCGCAGTTCTGCCGGGAGTATATCCATACGCGGATACTCTATGATCGCGCCGGCCATGGGGCATTTGTGCGAACCATCCCTCTGGCGCTTGAGCAGTTTAACCGCGGCGAAATCCCGGATCAGTCTCTTCGCCTCGGCCGGCGCAATGCCGATAGCAGAGGCGAGGGCTTCCGGTTTCCAGCTGCCGGAGTCGTTGTTCAAGGCGGCCCAGCATAAGTAAGAGTTCCTGTCCCTGGTCACGGCTTCCACCTGCTTGAGATTTATATAGAATTTCTTTTCCGTAAGCAGTTTCGCTACCGCTTTATGAAGTGAGGAGGAAATCGGGGGCTCCTTCGGCAGGGTGATGAGCGGCGCCAGCAATTGATCAAAGGGCTCATCGCCGAGCGTGGTTTTCAGCCAGGCGGTGATGAATAGTATGGCCTCATAGCTTTCAGGGAACAGACGGAGAGCGTGCAGATAGCGCTCGAGGTATTTAAAAGGGGGGGTGAGCTTGCCTTGCTCGGTCAGCAGATACATCCGGTAAGAGATCTTGAAGAACGGTTTTCCGCCACTGGCGTGGAAGAAATGGTACGCGGTCTTAAAGCCCGCTTGTTTCCGGCATTTGGCGAGGGTTTCCGAGAAAACTGTTGTCATACTGTCCTTTGAAAATCCCCCAGCATTTAACTATATATTCCTCTGTTCGTGGAAGAGGGAGGAAAATACTCCTTATGAACACGAAAATAGCCAGTTGCCCAATCCTAAGCAAACTGGCTCGCATACATGGGCATTATGCCTCATGCCGCCGCGCGCTGTTTTCATGCAGAATATCTTTTAATGATATTTTCATGCAAAATAGCGTCGATACATCCGTCGGGATGTCACCGGAGTCGGTACCAGCGCCCGCGCTTTAAGGCTTTCGCCGGCTGGTCTCTTCTCCTCGCGGCAATTCTGCTATCAACTAACTTCTTACTGTGTACGGCCGCCGCCCAGACCGAGCTGGGGTCAGAGGACGATCTGAGCGTTATGGGCGTAGACGGCACCGCTGTGGATCCCGATGTGGAGTTGAAAGGCTTTACCGTCTTCGGCTCCACCCAGGCCGCTTATATCGGCGCCGTAATAGGCCCCGGCAATGTAGTTGTTAACGGAGTCCTTGCCGTATCTTCCGGGGCTTATTTCGTGGATAATTCCACGTTCCCCTCCGCGGGTAAGATATTCATCGGGGACGGCATGGCCGGCCAGATACTCAGCAAAAACGCCGGCGGTGCCCTGGAATGGGCCAGCGCAGGCGCCATGGGCGACGACCTGGGCAACCACATCGCCACCACCACGCTGAACATGGCCACTTTCAACATAGTCAGCGTCGGCTCCATAACCGCCAACGCGGCCATCACCACTTACTCCAGCATTACGGCGGCCGGTAATCTTTCCGTAAGCACCGTTATCGCTTCGGGCAACATAACCGCCGCGCGCTACCAGATAAACGGCTCCACCGTGCTGGCAGTTAGAGATAATGGAGCCGATATAGGGAGTCTCTTTGTCGGCCTCGGTGCAGGCATAAAACATACCGGCAACAAAGGTACTTTCTTGGGCTACAATGCCGGTGCACAGAGCGTTACTTCTGCGAATAATACGTATGTCGGTTATGAGGCGGGGCGTCTTGCCACCGGGAGTAATAACACCTATGTAGGGCATAATGCCGGCTACAATAGTAATACGGGTTTTAACAATGCTTTTATGGGTCAAGGGGCTGGCTACTCAAACACTAGCGGTGAGGGCGATGTTTTTGTAGGGCCAAATGCCGGACGGTCTAATACCACCGGGAAGTATAACTCGTTTTTTGGAGAGTACGCTGCCGGCGATCAAATAACAGGCTGGAATAATGTAGTTTTCGGGCGCTACGCCGGAATGCGTAATGTGTCCGGCTCCGGCAATACAATACTGGGAACTGAAGCGGCCTACGGAGTAACCGCTAATTCATTCTCTAACTCCACGGTTATCGGGTATAAAGCTGGCTTCGCCGTTACAACTGGCGGGAACAACGTGTTGCTGGGCTATCAGGCCGGCAACAGCCTGACCACCGGCGCCGGTAACATAATAATAGGCTACGATGAGGACGCCCCGACTGCGACCACCAATGACTACCTCAACATCGGCGGGTTGCTTTATGGTGACCTTTCCGCTAAGACCGTCGGAATAAGTACCCGCGTGCCACAGGCAGCACTGGACGTGGTGAGTACCGGCACCGCGCATACCGAGATGGCGCAGATCTGGCGGGCCGGCGACGGGGTAATAAAAGGCTCCATGTCCGCCACCGGCGTGATGATGGCGGATAAATTCATCGGCGATGGTTCCGGCCTCAGCGGGATAAGCGGTTCCGGCGACGACCTGGGCAGCCACGTGGCCACTACCACCCTGAACATGGGCACGTTCAATCTGGTGAACGTATCCTCGGTTAATTTCTTGTCCAATGTATTCATGACCTCCGCCACGGCGGCTCAGTTGGGTGGGGTCTACGTCAGCACCAATATGTTCGTGGCCGGCGTTTCCTCGGCCACAGGGTATTATGGCGATGGTTCTACACTGACCGGCGTTTCAACTAACACTTTTAAGATCGGCGATAGCTACGGCGGCGGCAGAATCTTCTGGGTGGACTCCAAGGGGCAGAACGCTCTTATCACAGCCACGGCAGACCAGAGTGGCTCCATCAAATGGGGGAATGACACTGCCGTCATCGGGGCTAGGCTGGACGGGGTATACGCGGGCAAGGCTGATACGGTGATGATAAGCACCATGCAGGGGGCGGGCAGCTATGCGGCGCGGCTCTGCCTGGATTACGCGGTGACGGCAGGCGGTGTGTATTATGACGACTGGTATCTGCCGTCCAAGACCGAACTGCAGTTGCTCTATGCGCAAAGAGATGTGGTGGGAGGGATTGGCCCCAACTGGTATTGGAGCTCTAACGAATATGTGGATGACACCAACTTCGCATGGCACGTTTACTTCGATGGCGGTCTCGTGAACCTCGCCTCCAAGACCAGCAGCCTCTCCGTGCGGTGCGTGCGCGGAGGCCCGGTATCCGGCTTTGATCATTCGCGGGATGCGGAAACCGCCCGCCAGTTATACGCCGCCCCGAACGTTATAGTCTCTTCGGAAGCCAGCGCCGCGCTGGGCGCGGGCGTGCGTGTGTCCTCTAATGTCTACATAGTCGGCTTCGCCTCGGCGACCAAGTACTTCGGTGACGGTTCCGGGCTGACCAATCTGCCGGTTTTTGGAGACGACCTGGGCAACCACATCGCCACCACCACGCTGCAGATGGGCGCCTACGGAGTGAACACCTCCAGCGATATCACAGCCGCGCGCTATCAGATCAAAGGCAGCACCGTGCTGGCCATACTGCCTGGCACGGCCAGTTTTGCGGCAGGGCCGTCCGCCGGAAAAGCCAATAGGGCGGGATACAACTCTTTTTTCGGCTCTTTTGCCGGAGAAGTCAATACCACGGGTTCGATGAACACATATCTGGGCGCCAACACCGGGTTTCAGCATCCGACCGGATATCAGAACACTTTTGTGGGGTCCAGTGCGGGCGAGTCGAGTACGGCTGGAAACTATAATACTCTGCTGGGGGCCTTGGCCGGGGCATCTGTCGCAGGCAGCTACAATACTTTTCTTGGCGTGGAAACGGGGATGTATACTGAAACGAATAATAACACTTTCGTGGGATACAATTCGGGGTACAGTATCGATTATGGCGGAGATAATACCTTTATCGGTTCCGGTGCCGGCAGCAATAGCGGGAACGGAGGTTATAATTCCTTCCTCGGCTCCAGCGCGGGCAACGGGAACAGAACGGGGGGGAGTAATGCCGCTACGGGTTATAAGGCCGCCTATTACACCCGCACCGGTTCCGCCAACGCCATCTACGGCTCCCAGGCCGGTTACGGCGTGACCGGCCAGTCGTTCTCCAGTTCCACTATAATGGGCTATAAGGCGGGCTACGGCCTGAGCACCGGTTCGGACAACATGCTTCTGGGCTACCAGTCCGGCGACAGTCTTACCACGGGCAGCCGCAACATCATAATAGGCTACGATGAGGACGCGCCCTCGGCGACTACCAACGACTATCTCAATATAGGCGGCCTGTTGCACGGCGACATGGCGCAGTCCACCATGACAGTCTACGGCGACCTGTACGCCGACAAGTTCTATGGCGACGGCTCGGGGCTTACGGGCGTAAGTGGAAGCGACGACCTGGGGAACCATATCGCCACCACCACGCTGCAGATGGGCGCCTACGGAGTGAACACCTCCAGCGATATCACCGCCGCGCGCTACCAGATAAACGGCAGCACCGTGCTGGCCATGCCCGGGGTGGAAAGCCTCGCGCTGGGTACTGATGCCGGGAGGAATAACATCGGGAATTACAATGTATTTGTGGGGTCGGCGTCCGGTTACTCGGCGTCTACAGGCTGGGAGAACGCTTTCCTGGGCGCCTACTCCGGGTATTCCACCTCCAGCGGTGATAAAAACGTGGCGGTTGGAGCTTATGCCGGGTACGGCAATAATTCCAACGAGAACGTCTTTGTAGGGGCCTATTCCGGCTATAACAATACCGGCCCCTGGAACACATTTGTAGGCGCGTATGCCGGAAATTCGAATACCACGGGGGCTGACAATGTCTTCATTGGCGAGAACGCCGGTGTGGGGAATACTACGGGAAGCACGAATATTTGTATCGGGGGATGGGCCTGTGCGGGCAATACTACGGGCAAGAGAAATGTGGCCATTGGCCAGGATGTCGCCGAGTACGGCACAACAGGAACGGATAATACAATTATGGGGGACTTTGCCGGCCAGAAATCCGTAACGGGGGCCGCTAACGCCATATACGGGGCTAAGGCCGGTTATGGCGCAACCGGTTACTCGTTCTCAAGCTCTACCCTGATGGGCTATCGGGCCGGCTATGCGCTCAGGACCGGCTCCGATAATATTTTCCTCGGATATAAGGCCGGCTATACCGTAACCACCGGTACGGGCAACATAGTCATAGGTTATGACAAAACTACGCCCGCGGTTGACACCAACAACCACCTTAACATAGGCGGCCTCGTCTACGGAGACCTGTCTGCAAAAACTATCGGAATAAACCGTAACAGCCAGATGGCGGCGCTGGACGTGGTAAGCACAGGCACCGCCCACACCGAGATGGCGCAGATCTGGCGGGACTCGAGCGGGATAATAGTGGCCTCGATGTCCGCCACCGGAGTGATGCAGGCGGTAAAATTCGTGGGGGACGGGTCCGGTCTCAGCGGGGTTAGCGGCGGCAGCTCCGGACCTTCCATCGATGTCTCCACCATCAATGCCACGGCCACCACTCCGTACGGCGGGGTCAACATAACCACCAACACATATGTGCAGGGTAGACTGGGGATAAATACTCTTAACCCGCAGTACGCTCTTGAGGTCTCCTCCTCAGCCGGCTTCGCAGGTACCATGTTGGCCGTTTCCACCGGCACTTCCGTTATGATGGAGGTTAAAGGCACCGGCGAGTTGATCTCAAAGAAAGTCACCGTGAACGGCGGCCCCAGCAAGATCTCCAATACGGTGGGGGATATCAGCATAGAGCCCGCCGGCAGCAACCTGAACGTTACCAAGAACGTTACCGTGCCATCGGACAGCACCATCAACCTTAACGGCGCTGGCGGGAACACCTATATGTATTACGACAGTTTCAACCACTGGCTGCGCATTTATGTGGACGGCATAGAGATCGCCAGGTATGAGCCCTGATCTGAAAGGGGCCCCTTTGTGAAGAGATATTTATGAATGGAATCGTGCCGGCGTTTATACTACTGTCCGCGCTGACTGTCCCTTCGTCCGCGGCTACGGTAACGCTTCTGCCGAACGGGCAGGGCGCGGGCACGGACTGGAATTGGGTCGGCGGTTCCGCTAATTACACCAACTGGCGGACTCCGGACGACGAGGATACTTCGTACGCCAACGGTTTCAGCAAGAACGACAGCGAGACGGTGCTTATGGAGGATTCCTCTTTGGCTGGCACCATCAATTCCGTGACGCTTTATATCCGTATGCGGGAGGCCACGGCCACCGGTTACGCGTTCAACAGGACGCTGAAGAGTTCTGCCGGTACTTATACGGCGACCGGATTGGTAGTCACTACGGCGTATGTGGATTATACCCTTACCAGAACGACCCTTTCGGACGGCGCTTCCCCGTGGACCTGGGCGGAGGTGAACTCCATAGAGGCCGGCGTGGCCACGACTCCGAGCAACTATTCAGGCGATGCGCGCGTAACCAGCGTCTACGTGGTGGTGGACTATACCCCCAACGTACCGCCCTCGGTCACCATGGATAACGACTTCGCCGCGCTCAGCAGCGGCACGGTGACGGCCAATTACAAGCTGATAGACGCCAACGGTGATACCTGCGACCTGACCAACCGAGCCAGCCCGGAAACCGGCACGGAGTATTCCACCGACGGCTCTACCTGGTACGACGCCGCGATGGGCACCGGCGGCGACGGCAGCACCGGCCTGGCCGCTTCCGCCAGCCCCGGCACCCAGCATAAATACGCCTGGAACAGCGCCTCGGACCTGCCCGATACCGAGGACAGTACCGTGTACATAAGGCTGGCCCCCTACGACTCTTATATCGAAGGCTCCTGGGCGACCAGCAATGCCTTCGCCATAGACAATAAAGCCCCGGCAGTGGCCACAACCATCGCCCTGGCGGCTACCCCTGTCAGCGGGGACGCCTCTTTCCAGCTGGACGCGGCTTTCACCGAGGGCAATCCAAATACCAATATTTACGCCTACAACCTTAACGCAGCCGGCTATGTAACCGGGGCCGGGGATACCAATGTGGCCGACCCTTCCGCACATACGTTTAATGTAGGGCTTACCGGGGCTGATAAATTTGCCGGTATAAAGTGCACCCATACAGACGATATGGGCAATATCGGCGTAACGGAGGATACTGCCGGGGTATATGTACGGCCCCTCGTTCCCCAGGCCCCCACCGCGGCCGACGCCACCCAGACCACGGCTAATGTTACCGTGAACCCCAACGCTTCAGAGGCCGGCGCCGGCATATATTACGTCATCAAGGCCACCTGCGCCGCCGGCGTATTCTATGTAAAGGCGGACGGCTCGCTGGGGGTATCTCCGGTGTGGGGCAACGGCTGGCCCTCTCCGGTGAGCGTCACCGGCCTCTCCGAGGATACCCAGTACTGGTTCGCCGTTGCCGCCGGCAACCCGCAGGACGCCACCCCCACCGAGGGGGAGAATTCGGCTTCGGCCTATGGCTCCTGGTCCACCATAACCACGCTGCCCCCGCCGCCCAAGAACCTGGAACTCACCGGGGAACTGGACGTGAGCGGGCTTATACTGGGGAATTAGCGCGACGCCTGATAGCAATATGATGAAACCGATAAGAAGAATAATAACCGCTTTGATACTCTCGTCGTTCGCCGCGCAGAACGCGGCGGCGGCGCAGTTCCGGGTGATGGAGAACCTGGCGGTGAACGGGGTCTCGGTGCTTAAGAGTTCCGTCACCATAACGGGCAAAGACCCGACCACCGGTTACAGCCTGACGCTGAGCTCCGGCGTTTATACGCCGGACGGCACCGTCCTTGCCAACCTGTTCATCGGCGACGGCTCAGGGCTTACAGGTGTTATCGGCACGGACAACCTGGGTAATCATACCGCCACGCAGGACCTTAACCTTAACGGGTTTAACCTCTTAAATGTTTCCTCGCTCAACTTCACTAGCCTTATCGGGTTAAGGGCGGCTACGCCGGCTAATTACGGCGGCATCTACGCCAGCACGCATGTCTATGTGAACGGTGATGTCCATGCCGCCTATTTCCACGGCGACGGTTCGGCGCTTACCGGCCTTCCGATATTCGGTGATAACCTGGGCGACCATACCGCCACGCAGGACATCAATGCCAATAGCTTCGACCTGCTCAATGTCTCCTCCATTTCTTTCACCAGCCTGGTAGGCCTGAGCAGCGCCACCAAAGCCAACTACGGCGGGATATACTCGTCCACCCATGTCTATGTAAACGGCAATGTATACGGCGGTATTTTTTATGGGGACGGTTCGGGGCTTACCAATGTTACGGTTCCCGGGGATAACCTGGGCGACCATACGGCCACGCAGGACCTGAACATGGCCGGCAACAGCATAATAAACGTAGATACCATGACCGTGGTCGGCAACGCTTTCAGCGTAGGGGGCTCTACCCTTGTTGTAAAAGAGGGGAAGGTCGGTATCGGGACCAATGCCCCGCAGGCTGGCCTGGAAGTGAACAATACCGCTATTTTCTCTTCGGAATATGACAACGGCAATTCCGGCACCGCCCTAACCATAACCTGGACCAACGGCAATAAACAGAAAGTGACGCTTACCGGCAATGTTGCGTTCACCTTTTCCGCCCCAGCCGGCAAGGCCGCCAGCTTTCTGTTGCGGCTGGTGCAGGACGCCACCGGCAGCCGCACCGTAACCTGGCCGGCCGCGGTTAAATGGCGCGGCGGCGTGGCCCCGCGCCAGAGCACGGCCGCCAATGCCATAGATATAGTGAGTTTTTACTACAACGGGACTGATTATTACGGGTGTAGTGGTTCCGGTTATCAGTAACTTCTTCGCCTGGGAATCCGCTTATGTCTTTTAAACGAATATTGATAGCGGGGCTGATAGCCTTTTCCTTTAAAAGCTTCTCCAACGCGGCCCAGTATGAAGTGCCGTATGGTTTTACCGTGGAGGGGCTGAGCCTGTTCGCTTCTTCCGTGACGGTGACCGGCAAGGACGCCGCCAGCGGCTACAGCCTTGCCCTGGGTTCCGGCGTCTATACTCCGGCGGGCACCGTTTACGCCAATCTGTTCATCGGCGATGGCTCCGGACTCTTCAATGTCTTTGCCGGTGACGATCTGGGCGACCATGCCGCTGTCCAGGACATGGACCTCAACGGCTTTAACATTGTGAATGTGTCTTCCCTCGCTTTTACGCCGGTCATCGGTTTAAGCAGCGCGCCCGCTAAGAATTATGGGGGCGTGTTCATAAGCACGCACGCGTACCTTAACGGCAATATGCGCGCCGTTAAATATTACGGCAACGGCTCCGCCTTGGCCAATCTCCCTTCGCCTCCCGAAGATGATCTGGGGAACCATACGGCAGCGCAGGATATAGACATCGACAGTTTTAACCTGCTAAACATCTCTTCTATCTCTTTCTCCAGCCAGATCGGCCTGAGCAGCGCAACCAAGACCAACTATGGTGGAATATATTCGTCCACGCATGTCTATGCCAATGGCAATGTCTACGCCGGCCTATTTTACGGAGACGCCGTGGGGATTACCAATCTCCCGTTCTCCGGAGATGACCTTGGCAATCATATCTCCACCAAGACCCTTGATATGGCCGCCGGCTCCGTCATAAATATCGATACGGTGACCATAACGGGCAATGCATTCGGAGTGGGCGGTTCCACCCTTGCGGCGCAGGCGGGGAATGTCGGCATCGGCGCTGCTTCACCGCAGGCCGCCCTGGAGTTCGGCGGCGCCGCAGTCTTCTCCTCCGAGTACAATAATGGCAACTCTGGCACAGCAAAAACCATCGCCTGGGCTAACGGCAATATGCAGGCCGTTACCCTCACCGGGAATGTTACATTCACATTTTCTCCCGTTTCGGCCAGCGGGGCGGCGAACCTGATATTAAGGGTGGCGCAGGACGCCACCGGCGGGCGTTCAGTTACCTGGCCGGCCGCGGTTAAATGGCTGGGCGGCGCTGCCGCCGCTCTGAGCACTAACGCCAATGCCGTGGATATTGTAACTTTCTATTTTGACGGCGCCAGTTATTACGGCGGCTTTACCACCGGTTACCAGTGAACAGGGCTAAATGCGGTTTTAAAAGCCGGGTGGGCGGAACGGGAGAAACAGCGATATGGTTTTATTGAACGCGCTTCTCGGATTGTCTTTTATCCTGCCGGCCAGCGCAGCAGACGGGGGCGCCCCCGCCTACACGATACTTTACAATTCCGAAGCCGGCGGCGGCGTGCCGGCCGGTCTGCCAGCTATTATGCGGCTCATCCGGTCCAAAGAAAAAGAGCTCGGCGTTTCTACCTCCTCTTCGTCCCGGCTGGAGCTGGGCGACGGGGCGGCGGCTTTCACCACAGCGGTTGAGGCGGCGGAGGATGCCGGGGGCGGGGCCGTTGAAGACCCAGGCGCTCCTCCTCACCAGTTGCGGCCGGGGCCTCCCAGGGAGGGAGGGCTGGCAGTAAGGACGCTATTCGACCTCAACTCGGATACTGTCAAAAAACGCAGCCAGGTAAAAGGCGGCGGCGATAACAACACTATGGTCATGACGCTGGATAATAAGGGGAGGCCCTATAGCCGTCTGGCCTTGTCCTCGCCCGAAGGCGATCTGCAGGTCTATCACCGCGACACGGACTATATAATCTACACGCAGGCCGCCGATGGCCGCGGCGGTATTTCACTAAAAGAGTGGCTCTATGCCTTAAAGCCGGGGCCCGGCGGCAGGACAGCCTATTCCTGGTCATTTGAAAGCGGTTCCAAAAACCAGGCTATAGAACTGAGGCGGGAGCCGGCCGGGGGCATAGGCGTTTATTCCCGCCTGGTGGCGGTCGGCATAGACGCCGCCGACAGAAAGAGGCAGGCTTCGGTTATGGAGACCGTGCGCAAGGCTTTCAGATCAGAGGTAAAGATAGGCGATGAGCGGCTTTTGGCCAGGCTGCAGCCTGTGGTTTACTGGACCGTGGCGGGTGAAAGAAAGACGGCGGACTTTAATGTTACCGGCGCGGGTAAGCTGGATCTTTCGCTGGCGGAGCCGCCCGAGAGTTATCCACTCATAATAGACCCCACCCTCAACTGGGGGCAGTGGCTGGGAGCGAATGAAGCCGGAGAGGCACACATTAAAGCTTTGGCGGTGGACACGGCCACCGGGGAGATTTATATCGGTGGCCATATTGGGGCGCCGGGAATAGTCAGTGAGTCTATAACCTGGCAGGGCACCCATAGCGGCCTTAATGAAGGCTTTGTAGTGGAGATACAGGACGGCGCCACGCCTGTAATAAACTGGGGGCAATGGTTGGGAGGAGTGCAGGACGACTATGTTTATGCCCTGGCTGTGAACGGTGACGAGATCTATGCCGGCGGCCATTCTATTGCCAGCTCATCAGGTTGGGAGACTATAACCTGGCAGGGCGCTTTCAGCGGCAGTAATGAAGGCTTTGTTGTGGAGATACAGGACGGCGCCACGCCTGTGATAAACTGGGGCCAATGGTTGGGGGGTACTGGTAACGACGCAGTCCGTGCCCTGGCGGTGAACGGTGATGAAATTTATGTCGGCGGCGACTCTTGGAGCGCTACCAGTTGGGAGGCGATAACCTGGCAGGGCACCCATAGCGGCGGAAATGAAGGCTTTGTGGTGGAGATACAGGACGGTGCTACGCCCACCATTAACTGGGGGCAATGGCTGGGCGGTACGGGGAACGACACTGTTTACGCTCTGGCGGTGAATGTAGATGAGATCTATGCCGGCGGCAACTCTTATGACGCTACCAGTTGGGAAACGATAACCTGGCAAGGCGCACATAGTGGCAATTCCGAAGGCTTTGTGGTTGAGATACAGGACGGAGCCACGCCTGTAATAAACTGGGGCCAATGGCTGGGCGGGACGGGGATTGATTATGTCTATGCCCTGGCGGTGAACGGTGATGAGATCTATGCCGGCGGCTACTCAGGGGCCGCTACCAGTTGGGAAACGATAACTTGGCAGGGGGCCTATAGCGGCAGCTACGAGAGTTTTGTTGTGGAGATACAGGACGGCGCTGCGCCCGCTATAAACTGGGGCCAATGGTTGGGAGGAACAGGTGCTGAGTATCTTACTGCCTTGGCAGTGAACGGCGACGAAATCTATGCCAGCGGCTACACTTATGTCACTACCGGTTGGGAAACGATAACCTGGCAGGGGGCCCATAGCGGCAGTTCCGAAGGCTTTGTAGTGGAGATACAGGACGGTGCTACGCCAACCATAAACTGGGGGCAATGGCTGGGCGGTACGGGTGAAGATTGCGTTTATGCCCTGGCGGTGAACGGAGACCAGATTTATGCCCCCGGCGAGACTAACCTCAGTGACTCTTGGGAGTCTATAACCTGGCAGGGGGCTTATAACGGCGGCTACGAGGGTTTTGTTGTGGAGATACAGGACGGCGCTACGCCTGCTATAAATTGGGGGCAATGGCTGGGTGGTGGTATAGCAAGTGCTGAAATCAAAGCTCTGGCGGTGAACGGCGATGAGATTTATGCCGGCGGCTATTCTGGTTCTAGTGTTGCGTTCGAGAGCATAACCTGGCAGGGGGCCCATAGCGGCAGTTCCGAAGGCTTTGTAGTGGAGATACAGGACGGCGTCACGCCTGTAATAAGCTGGGGCCAATGGCTGGGCGGTACGGGGAATGACTATGTTCGCGCACTAGCGGTGAACGGCGACGAGATCTATGCCGGCGGTGACTCGCAGGGCGCGACCGGTTGGGAGACGATAACCTGGCAGGGGGCCCATAGCGGTGATTATGAGGGGTTTGTGGTGGAGATACAGGACGGCGTCACGCCTGCCATAAACTGGGGGCAATGGCTGGGGGGGACGAGTACCGATAGAGTTTATGCCCTGGCTGTGAACGGCGACGAAATCTATGCCGGAGGCAGCTCTTATTCTGCTACCGGGTGGGAGACGGTAACCTGGCAGGGGGCCCATAGCGGTAATTATGAGGGGTTCGTGGTGGAGATCCAGGACGGCGTCACGCCTGCAATAAACTGGGGCCAATGGCTGGGGGGGACGAGTTCAAATGGTGTCTATGCCTTAGCGGTGAATGGTGATGAGATTTATGCCGGCGGCTTCTCTGGGGGCACCACAAGTTGGGAGGCTGTAACCTGGCAGGGCGCCCATAGCGGCGGTAATGAAGGCTTTGTTGTGGAGATACAGGACGGTGCCGCGCCTGTTATAAACTGGGGGCAATGGCTGGGCGGTGCGGGGTATGATTATGTTCAGGCGCTTGCGGTGAACGGCGACGAGATTTATGCTGCTGGCTATTCCCCCGATGCTACCAGCTGGGAGACTATAGCCTGGCAGGGCGGGGAGCCTAACGGAAATCCTGATGGTTTTGTAGTGGAGATACAGGACGGCGCTACGCCTGTAATAAATTGGGGCCAATGGCTGGGTGGGACTGGTGTCGACTTTGTTTATGCCCTGGCGGTGAACGGCGATAAGATCTATGCCGGTGGCCACTCTGGGGACGCTACCAGTTGGGAGGCGATAACCTGGCAGGGCACCCATAGCGGCGGAAATGAAGGCTTTGTCGTGGAGATCCAAGACGGCGCCTCGCCTGTAATAAATTGGGGGCAATGGTTGGGTGGTACGGGGCATGAGTATTTTTATGCTTTGGCAGTGAATGGCGATGAAATCTATGCCGGCGGCTATTCTCCCAACAGTTCCGGTTGGGAGAATATAACCTGGCAGGGGACGCATAACGGCATATACGAAGCCTTCATTGTAAAGATCCTCCCGCCCGCCGACCCCACCTTCCCCTCCCACTGGTAGCGCAGCAGAGATATGGTGACACACAACTTAATTCATCCGGCCTGGCCCATAAAGCCCGCGCAATTCTGCGCCGCGCGCCGGGTCCGCCTTAGGCACGTATGAGAAAAATTCTGGTGCTTATAATAGAGGACGATCCCGCCTGCTGTGAATTGTTAACGGCGGCCATGCTGGAGGCGGGCCGTGTGGTGCATGCTGCTACAACCCTTGCGGAGGGATATAAAGAGCTGGAAAAGGCCAGGCCGGACCTGATAGTGCTCGACAGGGGCCTGCCCGACGGGGACGGTGTGAAGTTCTGCCTGACTTTAAGAAAGGACTCCCGCTACAGAACTATCCCCATACTAATGCTCACAGGCAGGGGCGAGGTGGAGGACAGGATACTTGGCCTGCGTCTGGGCGCGGACGATTATATGGTAAAGCCTTTCGATATGGAGGAGCTTCTGGCCAGGATGGACGGGCTTGTACGGCGCAATCAGCCGGAGTTGGCTGGCGGTTCCGGTAGGATGCAGTTCAAGGGTATAGTGATGGACCTTCGCGGCCGGCAGGTGCTGGCGAACGGGGAGGAAATTAAGGTGTCGCCTCGCGAGTATGAGCTGCTGCGTATATTCCTGGAAAATCGGCCTTATATTCGTTGCTTGAATGGGAGACGGGATTTATGAAAATGTGTTTTTTACTGATGGCGGTTATTTTTTGCGCGGGTTTGGTAAGCGCCAGGGATGACGGAGAAACCTCGTTCGCGCTGGTCACCGGCAACGAGCCTGCCAGGACACTAAGGGATTTTGACATCGATGCCGTGGTGGAGGCTGTCACTTCCGCGATGGCAAACGCGGCGCGTAATTATTACCTGCCCGACAAGCCGGAAAATTCCAAGGCGATAGCCCGCTACAGGAAGAAAGCCAAGACCATACTGTCCTATGACAGCACTTTCAGGAGGTCCCTCGGCGAAGTCTGTATAGGCCTGGCTAACACCGCTGTAAAAGCGGTGAACCAAGCGGGCGAAATGTTGCCGGGCAAGCCGCTGACGCTGCCGGTGAAGCAGAATTATCTGCCCTATGATAAGGGCGTCTCCTCCATTACGGTTACGGAGGGAAAAACCACAGTGGTGTTTACCAACACTATGCCGTGCATTAACGCCGCCGGCCGTGCTCTCAACGGCGGGGTGCGCGAGCAGTATATGCCGGGAGCCAAGGAAGGATCTCCTGACCGCGATTATTACGGCAACGGGGCGGCGGCCATCATGAGCAGCGACCGGCTCTATAACCACTCACTAGCCGAGGTCTGCGGCAAGCTGATCCTGGCCGCCAAAAGAGAAGCTGAATCTAAATAGAACAGAGGTCATCAGAAGGTATATGATGTTTATAAAGCGATACTTTAAGAGCACCAGGGGGGGGGCAATTTGAAAAAATTCCTGATAATGAGAGGTCTGTTGTGCCTTTCCGTCGGCGCATATAGCGCCAATCTTAATTGCTTTGCGGCCACGGCCGACCATTTGGAGACCATCCCCTCCGCAAAAAGCGCCTCTATACAGCCCGTTGCTGAAGGTCTGGATTGCTCTTTGCGCAAAGACTATTTGGAACGGCACCTGCAAGCTGACCAATTAGGGGTGCAACAATTGCTGGCGCGCCTGGTGAAACAAAACTTTCAGGCTATCTATATAGGCACATCCCATAACGCCTGGGATACTGAGAGCGTTGCGCGGATCTTGCACACACTGCATCACACAGACGGATCCTTTAACTGTTTTGCGCTCGAAGCAGATAGGCGTTGCCAAGAAGGTATTGACTCTATTGTTTCCGGCAAAAAAACATTTGAGGAGGCAGCCCAAACCGCCTCAAAGATATGCGGCTATTCTTATGTTCCGTCTCAAAAAGCGCTGTTTGATGCCGCACGCAATAATGGGATCAGAGTGTTTGCCGTTGATGACCTTTCCGTGGGCTTTGACGAAGCGGACGGCCTCCCCACCCAGTCTGTGGCCACAACAATGCCTCGGCGCAATGAGGCCATGGCACAGGCTGTGGCAACACTGCTCCATAAAGGGACATGCCGCAAGATTCTCGGCCTTTCTGGAGGCGCACATGTTATAAAAGGCTTTTACGACGAAAAAGAACCTGAACTCTGGGGCTCAATACCAGACCGGCTGAGACTACTCGGGATCAGTGTGGCTCCAGTCAATCTGATCAGTCGCGTTTCCAGCGGCAAAGGCAGCCCGTTGGCTCCCGAAGGATGCTCCTGGAATCTCTGGGATAAAATTCCTGCAGGTAGCGCGCCCCTTGGTTTTATCCCGCGCAGTCCCGCTCCGCCTGTCCGGTATCCCTTGTATCCATATGGTAATCCCGCGACTTTGCCCTATGATCTAAAGAATCCTATTAACTGGGATGAGTACAAGGGAGTTGTTGTGGTCCCTTGATCCCGCTGGTGCCCCGTCCAGCCCTTGGGTATGGATCGGTCCCAGAGTAAGTCAGTTCGCTTCGTTAATGAGCCGGGCGCGGCGTAAGCCGCGCCCGGCATTGTTTGCGCTATTCGGGACAGTGTGTTCAATCCCAGACCTGTTTTCCCGGAGAGCATAAACCTCTCTATTCCCGCGACATTACCCAGCCTCTCACTCCTAAGCAGAAAGGCTCGCCGATGTGGGCATATCGCCTCATGTGCCGAAGCGGCATCTTTCAGTAGCATACTTAGAGACGGCGGATACGCGCGTGTGCGGGGTCCGCGGTCGCCTGAGATGGGGGAAATGCCAAGTATGCTGGAGGTATAGTAATGAGGAATCGTGTAAGTGCAGTATCGGGTTTGATAGTGTTGTTTTCGGCGGCGGCCTTCGCGGCCGGGAACAGCTCTTCCGCGCTGGGGGAGCTTGAAGTATACGCGGGGCCGCGGGTCTCGCTGGAAGTACCGGCGGCGCAGCCGGCTCTGCCCCGGAGCAGTTCGTTCGCCTTTAAGCCGGTACCGGACCCGGAGGCCTTCAGCGGTTTCTCGTGCCGCGACGCTTACGGCAACAAAGGACTTAACGACATCGACCTGCAGGAACTGGCCGACACCAAGGTGGGCTATTGCGGCGATTTCAAGGGCGCGTCGCTGCCCAAGGGGTTCGACCTGAGCGGAGCGGACCTGCGCGGGGCGGAGTTCGTGTATGCGTCCATTGCCGGTGTCAGGATGGCCAAGGCTGACCTCACCGGGGCTACTTTCTTCGCCCTGGACGCGTATTGGCTGGACCTGACCGAAGCCGTCATGAACGGGATCTGGATAGAGAATTCCACCCTCGGCTACGGAAAGCTGGACCGCGTGCAGATGAAGAACGCCTCCGTGCGCGGCGTTATGCTCTACGGGGTAAGGATGTCATACGCCAACCTCGACGGCATAGATATGCGGGGCTGCGCCATGTACGGCGACGGGGCCACCATGGAGGGAACGTCCATGATAGGCGCCGACCTGCGCAACGCCTACTTCACCAATTATGAGGCCTACGGCGGCAGCGATAATACCACCGACTTTACCGGAACGGTAATGCGCGACGCCATATATAATGAGAAAAGCCGTTTCCCTTTCGCCGCCGATGAGGCCGCCAGGAGGGGAATGATACTGCGCCCCGGAGAGTATTGAGATCCTCTCCCGCCCGTGGTCACGGGGCCGCGGGCGGGAGGAGCGGTCTTATAGATGAAGATACTGGTAATAGAGGATAACGAGGCCTTCTCCCTGATGCTCTGCGACGCGCTGCGCGAGGCTGGCTACGAAGTTGGCTCCGCGTCAAGCGGGAAGCAAGGCGTCAAAAGCGCGCTTTCCTTTCTGCCGGACCTGATATTGCTGGATTATCAACTCGGCGACATGACAGGCTACGACGCGGCGCTGGGAATACGCTGCATGCGCGCCACGGCGGCGACGCCTTTTATACTGCTCTCTTCGCTGGCCGACGATCAACTGCTGGTGAGCGCCTTCAAAAAGTTGCCCAATTGCCGGGCTGCCCTGGTAAAGAACCAACCCCTTGGCGTGATACTGGCCGCCGTAAAGGCCGTACTCGCCGTGTAGGGCGAGGGCTAAAGGGGGGCGGGTATTATCGCAACTTCTATAATCCATCAGGAGATGAGATGGTCTTAAAAATAATCTTCATTATCGCTTTGGCGCTGTTTTCGGTCGCCACGGCCTTTTGCGCCGGGCCCAAGGAACTGACGTTCATGGTGTACAAGAACGCCAAGAACGACCTGTGGGAATTCGCCGGGAAAGACATGGCCGAACTGCGCGCGGCCGGCTCGGACGCCGCCGTGAACGTGGTGACCGAAGTGGGACGGATGAAAGACGGGGGGGACTGGAGCGGAGTCCGGCGCTATTACGTGGAGCGGTCCCCGGCGGACGCTCCGGATACCGCCGGGCTGGTCTGGGAGGCGCCTTTCGCCGATATGGGCGACTGGCGGCACCTGGCGGATTTTATAAAGTGGGCGAAAGCCAATTATCCCGCCCGGCGTTATGCGCTGGTGGTCTGGAACCACGGCAATGGCTGGAAGAAAGGCCTGCCTGGCGGGCCTTCCGGCCGCGCCATCTCTTTCGACGACGAGACCGGGAATTATATAACCACGCCGCAGCTGGCGGCCGCGCTGAAAGAGGCCGGGCCGGTGGACGTGCTGGCCTTCGACGCCTGCCTTATGCAGACCGTAGAGGTGGCCTATGAGGTGAAGGACTACGCGGCTGTGGTGGTCGGTTCGGAAGAGACCGAGCCCGGCGAGGGCTACCCTTACGATATGGTACTGAACGCGCTTAAAGCCGCTCCCTCCGTGTCGCCGGAAGAGATAGGCGCGGTCATAGTGCGCGAGTATCAGAAGGCCAATGCGGCGGCCTATATGAACACCACACAGTCGGCGGTGCGTACCGCCGCCCTGCCCACCCTGCTGGAACTGCTCGGTGAATGGACGGCAGAGGCCGCCGGGGCGCAGCCTATGGCGCTTAAATACGCCGCCTCGCGCGCGCAGGCCTTTTACGACTTCGATCAGAAGGACCTTTACGACTATATGCGGGTGGTGGCCGGGCTGGACGTGCCCGAAGATCTCCGCGCCCGGTCACGCCGCGTTATGAGCCATCTTGAAGAGCAAGTAATCGTGGCCAACGGCGTTACCGGCTACCAGCATCGCAACGCGCGCGGCCTGGCTGTTTACCTGCCGCAGCGCTATGCCTACAGCGCCGATTACGGCGCGCTGGCCTGGAGCCGCGAGGGCCATTGGGACGAGTTCATCTCCGGCGCGCCGCGCTAGGGCCTGCGGAAATTCAAATTAGTGTCCCCCCCACCGAAAAACCCGGCCGGCGCGCCAGATCGCCGCGCTTTTGCGGGTAAAAATCATGTATAGTAGCAGGTGAAAACCGGGCAGAACCCGGAGGGGCGGCTATGACACAAAGAAGCAGAACGATCCTTTCAATTCTAGGGGTCACCAAACTCGACGACAAGTTTTCGATACTTATCGTCACGTTCCTCGCCATCGTCCTGACCGGCCTTGCCGTGACCACCCAGACCGCGATACGCCTGAAGCGGCTCTCCCCGTCGGTGGATGCGGCCGGCAGGCAGCGAATGCTGACCCAGCGGATGATGGGCCGGGCCTTTCTGCTGGCCTCCGGAGACCAGGCCGCGCTGTCCGATGGGCTTAAGAGCGCCGCTGAATTTGAGGAAGGCCTGGCCGCGCTGCGCGGCGGCGGCCGGGCGGCCGGCGTGGCGCTTGCTCCCGCACCGGGCAGAATAAGCCCCTACCTGGACCAACTAGAAGCCCGCTGGCGCGCCTTTAAGCCTGGCTATGAGTGGCTGATGGAGAATGCGGACAAAAGAGCTTCCCGGGAATTCAAGCTGCGGCTGGCCAGCCTTGAGGCGCAATCGGAACTGCTGCTTGCCGCCGCCGAGGAGGTTGCCCGCTACCTGCGCCAGCATGCCTCTAACCGCGTCCTCAATGTGGCTATCGGGCTCCTCCTGGGGCTGGCCGCCGCCGCCCTTCTCACTTTTGCGCTGGCTTTCCGTACGCTGCGGCGGGAACTCATTAAGCCGCTGGAAGAATTGATCTCGTCAGCGGAAAGGATATCGACGGGGGATTTCCACGCGGTTCCGGCGGAGATACGCGACGGCGAGCTGGGTACCCTGGCCCTGGCGCTGGAAAAGATATCCGATTCGGCGGTCAAGCGCATTAACGCGGATAAGATCACCAATAGGCTGCTGAACCTGGCGGTGGAAACCGAGGACCTGCCCGGCCTTTTGAAAACAGCGCTGGAGACGGTGCTTTCGGCCGACTGGCTGTGCGCGGAGCCCAAAGGGGCGATATTTATCGCGGATAACGCGGCAAAAAAACTGACGCTGGCCGCGCAGTCCGGCCTGCCCGCGGCGCAAGGGGCGGCCTGCGCGGAGGTCGGTTTCGGACGCTGTCTCTGCGGCAGGGCCGCGGAGGCGGGGGAAGTTATTTACGCCGGCGGAGTCGAAGCCCGCCATGAGAATGTGTACGAGGGGATCAAAGAGCACGGCCATTACTGCGTGCCCATGCTCTCCGGGAGCCGTCTTGTGGGCGTGCTGGCCCTCTACCTGGCGCCGGGTTACCTCTGCGACCTGGACGAGATAGCGCAGCTGAAAGGCATAGCGGCCCTGCTGGCGCAGATAATAGAGAAGAAACGGGGTCAGGCCGAGAACCGTAAAATGTCGGAGGCGCTGCGCCAGGCCGCGGAGGCCGTGTTTATAACAGGGACGGACGGGAAGATAACCTACGCCAACGAAGCATTCGAAAGGATGACCGGCTTTTCAGCGGCGGAGGCGCTCGGGAGGACGCCGAACCTGCTTAAGAGCGGCGAACATACCCCGGAGTATTATAGTTCAATGTGGGTCAGCATGCAGGAAGGCCTGCCCTGGACGGGCCGCATAGTAAATAAAAGGAAAGACGGCGGGCTCTTTACCGTGCAGGCCAACATTTTTCCGCTTAAAGATTCGTCGGGCAAGACCACCGCCTATGTCACACTGCAGGAGGACGTTTCCGAACTGGTGGATACCGAAGAGCAGCTGCGCCAGTCCCAGAAGATGGAGGCGGTAGGCAGGCTGGCAGGCGGCGTGGCGCATGACTTCAATAATATCCTGATGGCCATAGACAGTTATGCGGGCTTTATCCGCCGGCGCCTTCCCGCGGCCAGCCAGGAAGCAGCCGACGCCGGCGAGATAATCGTAGCCGTGCAGAAGGCTGCCGCGCTGACCCGGCAGCTGCTGGCTTTCAGCAGGAAGCAAAAGGCGCTTTTTCAGGCCCTTGACCTGCGGCAGGCTGTGCTGGCCGGAGAAGAAATGCTCAAACGGCTGCTGGGCGAAACGGTAACGCTGAAGATCTCCGTCGCCGATGACGCCGGGAGGATAATGGCCGATCCCGGCCAGATAGACCAGATACTGATGAACCTGCTGTTGAACGCCAAAGACGCCATGCCTGAGGGCGGGATCATAGAGATCCGCGTGGCCGGACACAAATCCATATTGCCGGTCCCCACCCCAGTGGGGACCATGCCGGCGGGGGAATATACCGTGCTTTCGGTTTACGATACCGGGTCAGGAATGGACAAAGAAACTCTTGGGCGGATATTCGACCCGTTCTTCACCACCAAGCCGAAGGGGAAAGGGACCGGACTGGGTTTATCCATAGTCTACGGCTCGGTGAAGCATCACGGCGCATATATCACGGTAGCCAGCCGGCCGGGAAAAGGCTCCACCTTCACGCTCTATTTTCCGGTGTTCTCCGAACCGGCGGGGAAAGGCGAGCTGTCGCCGGAGCGGGCTCTCCGGACGGTCCCGGCGCAGGCGTCCGTGCTGCTGGCAGAAGACGATCCGATGGTGTTGGCCTCGGTGGAGCGGATGCTGCGGGAACTGGGGGCGGAGGTGCGGGCTTTCCCGGAACCGGAAAAGCTGCTGGAATTCGCCGCCGGCTACGCCGGCGGCATAGACATCCTCCTGACCGATATCGTGATGCCCGGAATGGACGGGTTCGCGCTGGCGGAGCGCCTGACGGCCCAAAAACCCGGGGTCAGGGTGATCTACATGTCCGGCTATACCGACCCGGACATTTTCAAGGGGCGTCTGGGGCGTCCCGGCATAGTGTTCCTGCAGAAGCCGTTCAACGAGGCACTGCTGGCGGAGACGCTTTCAAGGGTGATGGCCGCGGGAGCGGCATGAGCGCGGCTCGAAAAGGCGCGGTATTCACTTTGTCCGGGAGGAAGGGTTTATGAAGAACGAACATAGAACGGTGCTGATACTTTTTCTGGCCATTATCGCCATCCACGTGGGGACGCATTTTCTCACGGTAGAGCTGGGTACCGGCTCCCACGCGCTTGACGCGGTCTTCGACGGGCTGCTGCTGGCGTTGATCTTGCTGCCGCTGCTCTACGCGCTGGTGACGAGGCGTATGCATTCCCTGGTGAAGGACCGCGAATCGCTGGCCAATATAGGCAGGACCAACAGCCTGGTGCTGGATTCGCTCGGCGAGGGCATTTACGGGGTGGGGCTGGACGGGGATATCATTTTTATAAACAGGGAAGCCGAGCGGATGCTCGGTTTCACGCTGGAGGAATTGCGCCACAGGAATTCGCATGAGGCCATGCACCACACCAAACCCGACGGCTCCAAATACATTTCCACCGACTGCAAGATCTACGCCACCTCCAGGGACGGCATCGTGCGCCGCGTTTCCGACGAATTGTTCTGGAGGAAGGATGGCGCGGCCGTGCCCGTGGAATACATAGCCACTCCCATCCTCAGCGAAGGCAAACTGGCCGGGGCCGTGGTGGCTTTTTCGGATATAAGCGCCCGCCTGCGCGCCGAGAAAGAGCTGGAAGCCGCGCGGCTGGCCGCCGAGGCGGCTAACAGGGCCAAGAGCGAGTTCCTGGCCACCATGAGCCACGAGATCCGCACTCCCATGAACGCCATTATAGGCATGGGCGAACTGCTGGAGGAAACGGAACTTAACAAGGAGCAGGCGCAATATGTGCGCGTCTTCAAGTCCGCCGGCGAAAGCCTGCTGGACCTGATAAACGACGTGCTGGATTTCTCCAAGATAGAGTCCGGCCGTATAGACCTGGAGGAGACTGATTTTGCCCTGGAGGACCTGGTGGAGAGGACCTGCGAGTTCCTGGCGCTGCGCGCGCATAAAAAAGGCATCGAACTCAATTACGCGGTGGATGACGACGTGCCCTGCGCGGTGAACGGCGACCCGACGCGGCTGCGCCAGGTGCTGATCAACCTGCTCGGCAACGCCATAAAGTTCGTGGAGCGCGGCGAGATCTACCTGCATGTCAGCCGGGATCCGGCGGCGGCGGGCGGCCTGGGGCTTGTCTTCACCGTCAAGGACACCGGCGTGGGCATACCCGCGGACAAGATAGGCGCGATCTTCGATAAATTCACGCAGGCCGACTCTACCACCACGCGCAAATACGGCGGGACGGGGCTGGGGCTCAGCATTTCCAAAAAACTGGCGCTCCTGATGGGCGGCGACATACGGGCGGAGAGCGAACCCGGCAAAGGCAGCGTCTTCTACTTTACGGCAAAACTGCGCGAAGCGCATGAGAAGACTATCTGCGTCTCGGCGGTGGCCCCGGCCGCGCTGCTGGGGCTTAACGCGCTTATTGTTGACGACAACGCCACCAACCGGATGATATTGACGGAACTGCTGCTTAAATGGGGGCTGAAAGTCTCCGCAGCGAAAAGCGGCCGGGACGGGCTTGACGCCATTAAGGAGGCGGCCGCGGCCGGCGCGCCGTTCGACCTGGTCCTGCTGGATTATTTCATGCCGGAGATGGACGGCATAGAGGTGACGCGGCAGATAAAGGAGAACCCGGGTATATTCGCTGGCATAATCCTGATGCTCACGTCCGACAGCCGCGGCACGGACGTGACGCGCGCCAAAAAAATGGGAGTATCGGAATATCTCGTCAAGCCGGTCAAGAAACAGGAACTGAAAGAAGCTATCCTTATCGCGATAGGCAGGGCCAACCCGCCAGCGGCCGTCAAACCCGCCGCGCCGGCCCCGCAGGACCTCCCGGCGGCCCGCCTGCTGCTGGTGGACGACGCCGAGGACAATCGCACTATAGTCAAAGCCTTCCTCCGGGCCTCGCCGCTGGTCATCGATACCGCTGTTAACGGGGCCGAGGCGGCGGAGAAAGTGATGGCCGGCGGTTACGACGTGGTCCTTATGGACATGCAGATGCCGGTAATGGACGGCTACGAGGCGACAAGGAAGATCCGGTCCTGGGAAGAGAAGAACGGGCTTGCCAGGAACAAAATAGTGGCGTTCACCGCTTCGGTAATGAAGGAAGATGTAGACAAGGCTATGGCCGCCGGCTGCACCTCTTTCCTGACCAAACCTCTCAAGAAAGCCGCGCTGCTTCAGGCCCTCGGCGAACTGCTCCGCAAGTAAGCGGGGGTCAGGCGGACGGAGGAGATATGTCACGGGAACAACGGCCATTTCCCCGCGATGTTGGCTGCCGTGCTGCTCCATATCCTTGAAGAACTGTTGACCACCCACACTCTTCGTGCAATCCTGACTCTTTTAACAACTCACGCGCAGCCCCGCGTTGCAGCCTTTCCTCCTTTATATCCATAATGGGCAACGTGTCCGCGATTCAGGCGTAAAGCAGAAGCCTGGAGGTGCGGCGCTTTGTTGGCGGAAACTAGGCGGCTTCTGGAAAAGCTGCGGCAGGACTAGCGAACAATTTTATCGCTATTTCGGCCGTTTCAGCCAGCCGGCTGCTCCTGAGCAGAATGGGCCTGCCGTATAGGGCGTTCGCCTCATGTGCGGTCGGCCCGTTTTAAATAACATACTGAAGAGGCAGGCAATAGCGCCGGCCGGTAGCGTTGACAAGACCGATTTAACCGGCGGCGCGGGCTTTTTTCTTGTTACCCGACCGAAGACGAATCGCGCCGCCGGCCTTTTAAAAGTATGGAATACGCAGGCATATTATGCGGGCCGCTATGAGCGGCTCTTTAAAAACCGATAGCCTGGCCGCGCCGCGGCCGGTGTCGTTTTTTTTGCGGCCCGCCCGGCCCGGGCGCGTTGTACTGGAATTCGTCCTGCCGGGGGCGCGGCGCCATGAAGGAGTTCCGCTTAATATCAAAAGTATGCCTCCTTGGCTTGACGCGCTCCTGGCGCGGGCCGAGGGCGCTATTCCGGGGGACGGTTACAAAGTCTTCGGAGATCTTAGTATCTGCGTGGATTCCCGGCTGGTGAAGTTTGGCGGTAAAGTGATACCGGACCTGACGACCAGGGAAATAGATCTGCTTGCCGCCCTGGCCGCCGCCGCCCCGGCCGTAATATCGAGGGAAAATATCGTTTCCAAAGTATGGAA
This sequence comes from Elusimicrobia bacterium HGW-Elusimicrobia-3, assembly GCA_002840355.1. GTDB lineage: Bacteria > Elusimicrobiota > Elusimicrobia > Elusimicrobiales > UBA9959 > UBA9959. The sequence goes on from PHAL01000002.1 coordinate 148,728, forward strand.
AACCGTTGCGGTACCCAACCTTGTTCACACCCATGTCTGTAACCTGCGCCGGAAACTGCCCGCGCGGCTGGCCGCGCGTATACAGGCCGTTCCTGGGAAAGGGTTCCGCTATTTCCATTCCCGTGCGGAAGTCCTGCCCTGGATATAATATATAGTTCCTGCCTTAATCATCTCAGCAACAATAATTTAACCGGTTTTCGTCATTTCTTCGGGATTCAGCGCTCCCCCGGGTATAGACTATCTATAGGTGAACTACCTATGAACAGAGGAGCCGGAAAAATCTTTGGCGCAGTCATGTCCTTTACGGGCATGCTGTGCCTTGCCGTTACCGGCTATTGCGGTGACGCCGGCTCGGCCGGCGCGTCTTTCTTGAAATTTTCACCCAGCCCCAGGGGTACCGGTATGGGTGAGTCCCACGTTTCGATATCAGAAGACGCCTATTCCTCGTGGTGGAACCCGGCCGGCCTGGGCAGCGTGGAGGGGCCGGAGCTGGCCGCTACCTACAACGATTCCATGGAGGACGTCGCCAACCAGTATCTTTCGGTGGCGTATCCTCTCCGTTATGGCTCCACGCTGGGGCTGAGCGTTACCCGCCTGAGCGTCTCTCCCTTTCAGGGTTACGACGCGCAGGGGGTAAAGAGCGGCAGGGTGGAATCCTCGGACATGTCGGTGGGGGCCGCTTACGGGCGGGCCATCATGAAGGACGAGATAGAACGTCCGGTGCTCAACGTGGGGGCGGTCTTTAAGGTAATCAGCGAAGAACTGGCCGGGGTCTCCGCTTATACCGCGGCGCTGGATCTTGGCGCGGTCTATTATATTAGGCCGGACAATTACTGGATGAGCAAGGCGCCGGCGCAAGAATTCCGCGTAGCCGCCACCTTGCGCAACCTGGGCCCCGGCTTAAAGTTCGACAAGGAGTCCTCGCCGCTGCCCTTGTCCGCCACACTGGGCGGGTCATGGCATTCGCATCCCGGCGGCAGCGCCAGCCTTATAATCAGCCTGGACCAGACCATCTCCAGGGACGAGAACTATTATGCCGCGCTGGGCGCCGAGTACGTGGCCTTTCAACTGCTCTCGCTGCGGGCGGGCTATCGCACCGGGCAGGACATCGGTTCCGGCCTGCGCTTCGGCGTGGGTTTCCGCCTTTCCATCGCCGATATAGATTATTCCATGTCGCCGTTCGGGGAGCTGGGGGCTATGCACAAGCTGGGCGTCTCTATGCGGTTGGGAGCCACGGCGGCCAAATTGCCGCTGGCCGGCAAGACCCAGCGCGTAAAAGGAGCCCGGCTGATGGCTCCCAAGGACAAGATAGAAAAACTGGATCTTTTCGCCAATGATTTCCTGGAGCTGGCCCGCAAAGATCTGTCGGCCCGCCGCTATGTTTCTGCCCAGGCCAATATTCGCAAAGCCTTTAACCTGGATCCCAGGCTGAAGGAAGGCGACTGGGGCCGCCGTGAAAAGCGCCTTGGCGAAGTTATAGCGGGGCTTAAGCTGGCCGATATCCCGGCCAGGGAGAGAACGCTGGCCGCCAAGGGCGAGCAGTCCGGCATAGCGGCCGAGGCTATAGCCGCCTATATAGAGAGCAAGGACCTGAAGGCCTTCCTGCTCGCGCATGCCGCGCTGGGCACCGACCTGCGGGGCGACGCCGTCTTTGAGGAACTGCTCTACATATTGAGCGACCTGGTAAAGATACATGTGCGCCGCGACGAGATACTCCCGAGGCAGGCGCTGATCAAGGAAAAGCTCAGGAAGGCGGCCAGGGGTTTTTACATACGCCAGTTCGACACGGCCGCCAAGGAATGCGAGGAGGTTGCCGTAATAGACGAGGCGAATCCCGTGGCCTGGACCAGGCTGGGCTCGGCCTATTTCATGATGGGGGATAAGGATAAAGCCAAGGCCGCCTACCGCAAGGCCCTGGAAATAAACCCGTCCGACCCGGTTACCAGTGAATTCATGCGGGCCCAGGGCTGGGAGTAGCGACATGGACATACTGCTGATCATGATCGTCCCTGTATCCCTGCTGCTGCTGGGCGCCGGCTTCCTGGTGGTAGCCCAGGTCTCCGGTTTCATGCAGTCGACTTTCTTCAATAGCCGGCAGAATTTTTCGAACATGATAATACAGCAGTACATGGAACGCATTACCCTGGCCCAGGGGCAGCTCTACCAGCGCAAGCAGGAGCTGGAGGCTATGTCGGGCAAGCTGGCGTTGTCCAACCAGGAACTGGGCCGCCTTAACGACATGAAGTCCAAGTTCCTGTCCATGGTGGTGCACGACGTACGCACGCCGCTGGCCTCCATCAGGGGGTTCAGCGAACTGCTGATGAAGAAGAAGGTGGGGGAGAAAGAGACGGCCTACCTGAAGAATATCGTCAGTTCCACCGACCAGCTGGGCCGCCTGATAGCGGACCTGACCGACCTGGCCATGATAGAGGCCGGAAAACTGAAGATGGAAAAGGCGCTGTTCGAGTTCCCGGATATGGCGCGGGACATCCTGCCCGGCCTGTCCATCAACGCGCAGAAGAAAGGCGTGGACCTGGTAGTTCATGATTTCCCCGACGGGGTACTAGTGAACGGCGACAAGTTCCGCCTGTCGCAGGTATTCATGAACCTGGTCAACAACGCTATAAAGTTCACCCCTGCGGGGAAAAAGGTGGAGGTGTCCTTCAGGCGCGAAGGCAAGTACGTGGACACGCTGGTCAAAGATTCAGGGATAGGAATACACCCGAGCGAGACCAGGAAGATCTTCGAGAAGTTCTACCAGGCCAAGTACCAGAAGGACGCGGCGCTGCGCAAGCAGGGCTGGGGTCTGGGGCTTTCGATAGCGCAGGAGGTGGTGCGGGCGCATAAGGGGGATATCGGCGCCCAGAGCCCCGGGCTGGGCAAGGGCTCCACCTTCTGGTTCAAGATCCCGGTAGGCACATAAGGATTGGAGGCTACTATGGACATTACAACGATAATAGGTTTTCTGGGCGCCGTCGGCCTGATCTCCGCCGGAGTGGCCGGAGAGCAGATCTCGGCCTCGCTGATAAACATGCACGGCGTGGTGGTGGTGCTGGGCGGCACGCTGGTGGCCACGCTGATAAACACTCCGCTGAAATTCATCCGGGGCGCAATATCCGAGCTCGGCCTGATCTTCAGGGAGAACGACGAGGTGGCGCCCGACAGGATCATCCCGGTGATAGTCGCGCTCGCCGAACAGTCCCGCATGCGCGGGCTGTCCGCGCTCAAGGAGGCCGATCCCGCGGTGGCCAAGGGTTTTCTGAGCAGGGCCGCCACCGCCGCGCTGGAATATAACGATACCAAGTTCGTTAGGGAAGTCCTCGAGCAGGAGATAAACCAGGGCGTGGACGACATGAACGAAGTGGCCAACGTCTACCGCACGATGGGCGTGATGGCCCCGATGTTCGGCCTGCTGGGCACGCTGATAGGCATCATCGGCGTGCTCAAGGACCTGGCCAACCCCGAGAGCGTGGGCCCTGCCATGGCCGTGGCCATCACCTCGGCCTTCTACGGGATCTTCTTCGCCAATATGATCTGCGTTCCTATAGCCGGCAAAATGCGCGCCAAGGTGTGGCTGGACGTGCGCATGAAATCCATGATACTGGAAGGGGTGCTGGAGATCATGAAGGGCAGCATGCCGCTGGTGATCGAGCGCAGGCTGCAGTCGTATCTTTAGTCCTGGAGCGGAGGTTGTGGTTATGGAAACTAAAATGATGAAAAAAATCAGCCGCGGGGTACTCTGCTCCGCGCTGGCCACCCTTGCCCTGCTCCCGGTACTGGCCGTGCGCTGCCGGGCCCAGTCGCTGCCCTTCGAGGACAAGGCCAAATACGAGAAGGCCCTGGAGCAGAAGGTGGACGATGTGCTGGTCCGCCTGCTGGGGCCGAACCAGGCCAAGGTGGTGGTAGAGGCAACTATGGACTTCAGCCGCACCGAGAAACTGGACGTCACTTCGGCGGCGCCGTCGGACAAGGAGAACCCGTTCAAATGGCAGGGGGCCGGCGGCGAGGCGCAATCGGGCGACTACCTGATGCCCGGCTTCCTTTCCTTCTCCGCGGGCTCCAACGAGAATAAATCCTATAACCGGCAGATGCTGTACCCGTCGGCTTTCATCAAGAAGATGACGGTCAGCATTATCCTCAACCGCGACCTGCCCGATCTGGACGCCGAGAACATCCGGCGGGTGGTCTCCGAAATGATGCAGCTCGACGTTAAACGGGGGGACCAGCTCTCCGTCATAAAGGCTCCGTTCGCCCCGCTGTGGCGCACCATCTGGTACACCCCCGAGGCCATCAGCATGGTGCTCAAGTACGTGATGCTGGCGCTGATGGGGATAATAGGCATGATAGTGGTGGCCGTCGGCTTTCTCAAACTTGCCGGCGCCATGAGCACCATGGCGAAGGTGCAGCAGAGCCACCAGATAACCATGGACCTGGGCAAGGGCGCCGGGCCGGCCGGCCTGGACGGGCCGCCGCCCGCCCTGGGCGGCCCGGCCGAAAGGCCGCAGGCCGCGGCCGGCGAGCCGGGGATGGGCGGGGGGGACGACAGAGTGGTATTCAGCGTGCGGCCCGACCAGGTGCCGTTCCTGGTGAACATGATGGCCAGCGAGGACCCGGCCAACGTGGCCCTGGTGGCCGGCCACCTGCCGGCGGAGGTGCGCACGGACTTCCTGCGCAAGCTGCCTCCGGCCTTCTCCTCCGACGTGCTGATCCATATGGCCAAGATCCGTTTCGTCGAGCCGGAGATCATAGCCACGCTCAAGGACGAGCTGGAGCGCCGGCTGAGCGGGGCGGTGGGCGGCCTGGACGGGGCGCTGGAAGCCATAGAGAGCATGACCCTGAAGGCCAGGATAGAGATGCTGGAGGAACTGGGCAGGAAGCATCCGGAACTGGCCGCCGAAGTGCGCCGCCGCGTGCTGCTGCCCGACGATATCGGCCGGTTCAGCGAGCGGGAACTGTCGCTGCTGGCCGGCGCGCTGAAGGCCGAGGAATGGGCTACGGCTCTTTTCAGACTGTCGGACTCCGTAAAGGAGAAACTGCGCGCCCAGATGGCCGACAAGACCTGGGCCATGATAGAGCAGAGCATGAGCTACGGCAGCCCCTCGCACGAAAAGGCGGAGGAAGCGCTCGAACGCGTGATGGCCGCCGCGGCCGCCTTCATAAAAGAGGGAAAGATCGTTAACCCGGCCGATTCTCAGCAACCGCTGCTCGAGAGCGGCCAGGCCGAGGCCTAGGAGGGGATATGGACAACCAGAAATATAAGAAGGACTCGGTGTTCTCTTCGGTATTCCCGCAGCAGGAACCTGCCAGCCCGCCCGCGCCGGCCGCGGCGCCGGTCCATAAGCCCGAGGTTTCCGAAGGGCAGGTCTCGGCCTTGAACAAGAAGATAGAAATGCTGGAGCGCAATATAGTCGGCGAACTGCAGCGGACGCTGGCGGAACGCGCGTCCGCGCCGCCTGCTCCGCCCCCGCCTCCGTCGCAGGCCATCCCGGCCGTCATTTCCAAAATAACCGAGATGGAAAACCGCTTCAAGGAATTCCAGGAGAAATTCCTGATCGGGGCGGCGCAGATGAAGAATATAGAGGAGTCCAAGATCAGCGCGCGCCGGGAGATAGAGGAACTGCTCAAGGTGGTGCGCGAGCAGCAGAAGTATTCGGAACTCGACAGGCAGATGCATGACCAGCTGGAAAAAGCCTGGGCCCGCGTGGAGCAGATGGAGGGCCGTCTTGTTGAAGCTTACGCCGCAGCCGCCCAAAAAACCGCACCCGCCGCTCCGCCAGTCGCTCCTCCCGCCCCGCAGGTCTCCGCGGACGAAATAGCCGCGGCCGTTCTGAAGGCCGTAGACGGGGCTATCGGTGAAAGAATAAAGGCGGTCGACGCGAAGCTCGACGCCAGGCTGCGGCTCTTGGAGGACATGGTACGGAAGTCCCAGGCGGGCGCCGGGGAGTCCCTGGAGGCCTGCCGCCAGTTGGGGGCCGGCTTTGCCTCACACTCGTCGCGGGTGGACTCGGCCCTGGCCTCCATTTCTGAGGAAGTCGGCCGTTCGGCTATCAGCGCCTTCTCCGGTAAGGAACGCCTGGAGGATATGGTCACGGATATGAAGACGGAGTTGAAGGGTTATATAAAAGAGCAGGCGGACCGGTCAGTTTCCGCCTTTGTCGGTCATGCGGACGCTTCCGCGCTTGACGCCCGTGAGCGGCTCGACGCGCTGGCGCGGATGATGGTGACCCATGTGGATTCCCTGACCGCTGCCCAGGCGGCCGTCTCTGCGCGGTTGGGGGATATGGCCGCGACCGTTGATAACCACGCGGCGGCGCAGCAGCGGACCGTTGTCTCCAGCGCCGAAGATGCGGAGCGTTCGCTGCGCGCCGGACTGGACTCGCTGGCGGCCCGGGTGAGCGCGGAGAACGACGGGCAGTTGCTGAAACTCAGGGAAGTCTTTGATCTTTCCGCCTCCGGTCAGGCCGCGCTTTCCGGTGCAGCCGCCGATATTGCCGGGATAGAGTCCCGGCTTGAAGCTTTGCGGACCGTTCTGGGCCGCGTCCTCGCCGACCTGCGCGCCGTGAACCTGGAGGGGATCTTAGGCGTCTCGGGGGCCGTTATCCGCAAGACGGTGGAAGGTCTTCCCGGGCTTTGCGAAGAATTGCGGCGTAACGAGACGCTGATGAGGGAAAAACGCGCCGTGATAGAGGCCGGCGCGTTGCGGCTGCGGGCCGGAGGCGGAGGCGACTCAAATGAGCGGCCCTGATTCACTGTTCTCCTGCATACAGCCGGCTGAAGCGCCACGGGGCGATGCCTGCGCATCTAAACCTGCGCCGCCGCCACCGCCTCCGGCGCCGACAGCCGCCCAGGCGAGGAATAGCGATCTGGAAGCAAGGCTGAATAAAAGCGAGGAAAGACGGCTGGCGGCCGAAACCAGGCTGGCGGAACTGGAAAAAGGCTTTGCGGCCTTTAAAAATGAATTGGCGCGGACCAGGGAGTCCCTTGCCGCGGGTCCCGGCCCGGCGGCTATCCAGGAGTTGAAACAGGAATTATCGGTTCTCTCGCGCAGACTCCTGGCCGCGGAGGCGGCGGTCTCCCGCGACTCTTTGCGCGATGGGCAGGCCAGCGCCCTGGAGGCGGCGGACAGGCGGCTGAAAGAAGCCGAAGCGCGCATAGGCGAGGAAATAGAGCGCCGCTTTGCCGGTTTGGATACGGCGATTTTTGAAATCGCGCGCAAAGCGCTGACGGCTAAAGAGGCCGCGGCGGGGAATACGCGCAGGCTGGAAAGGCTGGAGGAGCGGACCGCGCGTTTGACATACATAGAGAAGCGGCTGAACAGCAGCGAGAATAAGTTCGAAAGGATCTGCGAGTGCGAAGCGCTGGCGGAATCGCTAAAGGTAAGCGTGGAGGAAGTGGAACGGACGCTGGCCGAAATGCTGCACAAGGAGGCCTCCCTCGCGGCGGAGAACCGCAAGACGGCCTCCGAACTGCAATCCCTGTCCGCGCAGGTGGGACAGATCAGCGCCCTTTTTAATCACTTCCGGTCCGAACTTTCCTTTCTGATTCCCGGGAGAAAGGACGTGGCCGGGGGGTAAGGTATTACTTTATGGCGATATACAAACAAAGGCGCGACGAGGTGGAGAACCAGCTCAACAAGGGGGCGCTGTGGGCGGTTACCTACGGCGACCTGATGAGCTACCTGATGATCTTCTTCCTGGTCCTGTTCTCGTTCTCTGTCTCTAAAAACGACAAGACCAAGAACAGGAAATACGAGGAGTCGCTAGGGAACATCCAGAAGGCTTTCGGCGGTACGGCAGACTCCCCGCGGTTGGAGCGGGCGATAGCCAAGGAGAACGAGGAGGCGACGGCCAAGAAACTGCAGGAGTCCGTGGCGTCGAGCCTGGTGCAGGTGGAATCCAGCGAAAAGAGGCTCAAACTGGTACTCACCGAGGGGGTGCTGTTCGACTCCGGCCGGGCCGACCTGAGAGAAAGGGCCCGGGAGGTACTGAAACCCATAGTGGACGAGTTGAAGAAACTGCCCAATGAAGTGGTAGTGGAGGGCCATACAGACAATGTGCCCATAAAGAGCGGCCGGTATTCCACCAACTGGGAACTTTCTATGGCCAGGGCCTACAGCGTGATAAGTTACATGGAGAGCCTGGGGATGGACAAGCGCAAGCTCGCGGGCATCGGCTATGGCGAGAATCGCCCTGTCGCGGCCAATATCGACTACGAGGGCCGCGCCAGGAACCGCCGTATAGAAATATCCCTGATGAAAACTGATTGACGGCTCAGCGTTACAGTTTTCTCGAGCGGCCCTCCCAGTCCATGAAGTGGATTCCGTCCAGCGCCGCGATAAGCAGCCCGCTGCGCGTGGCCAGCAGGTTGCTGCGCCAGTATTTCTCCTCTACGCTTTGCGGAAGTTTCCAGTAGGAGTAGGGGCCGTGCGGGTTCGCGCCTGTCAAGGCCCAAAAGAAAAGAGCCCGGCGCAGGCCGGGCCCTTTTCTTTTTACCGGAAGCGGTTTAGAACCTGCTCCAGAGTTTCTTTGCCAGCTCGGCCGATTTGCGCGAGACTTCCGCCTCGTCGAGGTCGAGCTTGAGCTTCTTGCCTTCCATCAGCACCTTGCCGGCCGCTATCGTCGTGTCCACCGTGCTCTGGCTGACGCCGAAGATCAGGTGGCCGGAGAAGTTGTTCGCGTCCATCGGCGTGGGGGGGAGGTAATCCACGATGGCCAGGTCGGCCGCGTAGCCGGCCTTCAGCTCTCCCACGTTCTTGAAGTAGCGGTTGGCTATTTTAGCGTTGTTGACCAGCAGCGCGTTGGCCGTTTCCATGAAGCCCTGCGACGGGTCGCGCTTCAAGTGCTGCAGCCACAGGCCGCAGCGCAGCTCTTCCAGCATGTTCACCGTCATCGCGTCGGTGCCCAGGCCCACCAGCACGCCCTTCTCGGTCATCGCGGTGATGTCGGCGATGCCGACGGCGTTGTTGGCGTTGGACTGCGGGTTGTGCACCACGGCCGTCTCGGTCTCTTTCAGGATCTGCAGCTCCGCCTCGTTGACGTGCACGCAGTGGGCGGCGATGGACTTGCGGCCCAGGATGCCGAAGTCGCGCAGGCGCTCGACGACGCGCATCTTGTGGTGCGACTCGCACTCGATCTGGTCGGAGGTGGATTCGGCGGTGTGGATGTGGAAGCCGGCGCCCAGCTTGTGGCCGCGGTAGGCCGCCTCCTCCAGCGTCTCGTCGGAGACGGTAAACGAGGCGTGCAGGCCGAACAGGCCCTTGATCATGTTGTCGTCGCGGGTCTGGCAGGACGAGATGAACACCGAGTTCTCGTCCAGGCCCTCCTTGGCCCGCTCCTTGCCGTCGCGGTCGGAGACCTCGTAGCAGAGGGCGGCGCGCAGGCCGGTCTCGCGGCAGGCCTTCTCCACGGCGGCCAGCGAGCCGGTGATGGCGAAGGGGCTGGCGTGGTGGTCGATGATCGTGGTGGTGCCCTTGCGCACGGCGTTGATCAGCGGGATGACCGCGCTGTAGTAGGAGTCGGCGTTGGTCAGTTGCTTGTCTAGCCGCCACCAGAGATTATTCAGGATCTCCATGAAGTTGCGCGACGGGTCGGCCTTGCCGAGGCCGCGCGCGAACGTGCTGTAGAAATGCATGTGCGCGTTGATGAAGCCGGGCATCACCAGCTTGCCGGCGGCGTCTATCACACGGCCGTACTTGCCCTTGAAGCTCTTCTGAGGCGCTATCTTCTTGATCAGGCCGTCCTCGATGAGCAGCGCGTGGCCGTAGAGCACCCGGTTCTTCTCGCCGAGGGTGGCTATGATGCCGTTCTTGATGAGTATGTTTTTCGCCATAGTTATTCCGGGCAGACCTTCAGCTCGGCCGCCGTGCGTTTGCGCATCTTGATCGCGCCGGCGAAGCATTTCTTGGCGCACAGCGAGCAGCCTATGCACTTGCTGGCGTCGAACTTGGGCACGCCGTGGCTGTCCAGCTTGACGGCCAGGTAGCCGCAGCGCTCGCAGTTGCCGCAGTGGCGGCAAAGGTCGGCGTCCGCCTGCGGGATGTTCTTGACCGGCGTGAGGTCCGGGAAGTCCGTGACCGGCTTGGGCAGCGCGCAGCCTATGAAGTCGCCCACCGACTTGTAGCCCTGCTCCTCGAGCATGAAGCTGAGGCCGCTCTCCAGCTCGCCTATCACGCCGAAGCCGTACTTCATCACTATGGTGCAGAACTGCACGCTCCGGGCGCCCAGCGCCAGGAAATGCGCCGCGGCCTTGTAGTCCATCGGCCCGCCGTTGCCGGAGATCGGCACGCCGAGATTTACCGCCTTGGAGATGGTCAGGTTGCTGATGGGGGCCACGCCCTCGCCGCTCATGCCCACTATCATGCCTTCCTCCCACTTGCCCTTGCCGCTCATGCGCTTGCGGAAAGCCAGCGCGGGGAAGGAGTTGGCGAGAGTGATGCCGGCCTTCTTGTGCGGGTATTTCGCGTAGACCTGCTTGATGGCGTTGACCACCTGCCAGATGGCGGTGACGGCGCCGGTCAGCTTGAACAGCTTGGGGATCTCCGGGTTGGAGACTTCCATCACCCAGCCGATGATCTTGGCCGCGAGCTCCGGGTCCTGCGACACGATGTCGCCCTTGGTGCCGTCGCCGCCCTGCGGGCAGGACAGCGAGTACTCGATGGCCATGGCGCCGGCCCGCTCGAGTTTGAGCGTGTTGCTCTGCCAGCCTTTCTTGTCGAACTCGTCGTTGCCGGTCACCGGGCCGCCGGTGGAGGCGGCGGTCAGCCGGTCGGGATATTCCTTTACCAGTTTCTTTATCTCGGCGCAGACGCGGTCCAGCGGGTGGCCGGAGACATTGTCGGAATTGCCGTAGGTGTTCTCGCTGAAGGTCACCATGTACTCCGACGGGATATGGATATCCAGGCCGTCGAAGGCGGTCTTCATCACCACGCCGGGCCAGCCGGCCTCGTAGGCGGCCTTCACCTGGTCGTAGCCGTCGGAGTGGGGGGAGGCGGAGATGATGAACGGGGAGCTCAGCTTGCGGCCGAAGAAGTCGGTCGTGAGGTCCACCGGGCGCAGGTCGCGGCCGGCCAGCAGCACGTGGCTCTTCTTGTTTTCGGGGAAGACCGGGGCTTTTTGGCCCTGCATCCAGGCGTGGGCTTCCATCGCCACGTTCTTGGCGGAGGCGGTGCCTTCCACCACGGTGGCCGCGCCGTTGCGGCAGTCGCCGGCCAGGAACACGCCCTTCTGCTTCTGGTCGGAGAAGACGGGGATGTTCTTGATGGCCAGCACGGTGAACTGTATGTCGGCGCGAGTCTGCTCGGTGCCGGGGATGTCCTTCGACTTATCGTCGAGGCGCACGATCTTTATGCCCTTCCCGCCCTTCAGGATGGCGGTGATGCGCGAGCGGCCGTTGATGTTGATGCCGGCCTTCAGTATGTCGCGGAGTTCCGCTTCGGGCAGCTGTATGTCGCCGATGTTCTTGCGGGTGAAGATCTCGGCGCGGGCCGCGCCCAGCGACAGCGCCTTCATCGCGCAGTCGGCCGCCACGGCGCCGCCGCCGATGACGGCCACGTTCTTGCCCTTAACTTTGTATCTGGAGGTGTTGCGCAGGTATTCCAGGCCTTCCACGCCCAGGGCCTCGCCCTCTATGCCGAGCTTCAGCTGCTCTTCCACGCCGGCGGTGACGATGACGGAAGCATATTTCTTCAGGAGCGAGGCGGGGTCTTTGACGCCGGCGCCGGTCTTGATGTTGATGTCGCCGAGGCCTTTTACCCACTCGATCTCGGTCTTCAGTACTTCCTTGGGAAAGCGCGCGTCGGGGATCAGGTTGCAGGCGCCGCCGGCGCGCTTGTCCTTCTCGAACACGTCCACCTTGTAGCCCAGCTGGGCCAGCGTGCCCGCGGCCGACAGGCCGGCGGGGCCGGCGCCGATCACGGCCACCCGCTTGCCGTTGGGTTTCGCTTTTTTAAATTCCGGCATCACGCCGAGTTCCTTGGCGCGCTGCACCACGGCGGCCTGCACCGCGGGGATCTGTATGGGATTGTCGAAGAGCCGGCGCGAGCAGGCCTTTACGCAGAACCAGTCCGGGCAGACGGCGCCGCAGACGCCGCCGAAGGTGTTGTGCCCCATGATCAGCGCCGCGGAGCGCTTGAAATCGGAGTCGGCCATCTGGCGCACGGCCATGATGAAATCGGCGGGGGAACAGTCGGCCGGGCAGGCCTTCTGGCAGGGCTTGTCCTCGCAGTAGAGGCAGCGCTCGGCCTCGGTCTTCAACTGCGCGTCGGTCAGGAAAGTGATTTTCTTCATGTCGTACCTCGGATCAAAAGATGTAACCAGTAAATTCTAGTAATTTTAGCCTGTAAATTTCAGCCGAAATTTCCCGCCCGCATAGCGGGCGCCCTCCGGGAGGCATACGCCCCGCCTGGCCTGTCGCGCATAGCGCTTGGCCAGGCGCCCGCTGCGCGGGGAATTCCTGCGGAATTCGGGTTAAACGCGTTTATGTTTAATGCGCGCTTTCAGGCGGAAATGTTCGCAATCGTAGAAGAAGCGGCGAAACACCAGGAAGCGCCAGCCGCCCGCCTTGAGTTCCTCATCGGCGCGGTCCGAAAGTTCCTGGATATCCGAGGTTTCGGGCAGCGCGAGTATCGTGGCGCGCCAGCCCGGCAGATGGGCCGGTTCGTCGAGGCGCAGGTCCGCCGCGCCGCCCTGCCGCTCGTGCCAGAGCCCCTCCGTGTTCAGTTCCGCCTCGAAAGAGTCTGCGGCCAGGTGCCTGAGAGGGGAATGGAACCGGGCATCGGCCTCGTAGCGGCCGTACTCGGCCCGCACGCGGCCGAGTTCGGCGCGCAGGACGTTTCCGCGGGCGTCGCTGAAGGACGAAAGGGGCAGCGATGGCAGGTAGAACTTCCGGGACTTCAGAGCGGTCTTGCGCGTTTCGTTGAAAAAGAACCAGGCGCGCAGCGCGCGCATTTCCGCCCCGGGCGTGAAGATGTAGATGGTGGAAAAGGGGATGCCGGTGCGCTTCACGGCCGAGCCCAGGTTGGCCAGCAGCATGTCCCGCCCTTCCCTGTAGTTCATCTCCCGACAGTCCGACGGCAGCGAGGAGGGATACGGAGTGCCCGCGGCCGAGCCCGCCACAAGGGCCTTCAGTTCGTCGCCGCTCTTGAAATTCATCTCCGGCGAGAGGTTTCTCGCTATGCCGAGGTGGCGCAGCGCCTCCTTGCGGTCCCCGCGCAGGTCGTAAAGTTTGCTCAGGCGATAATAGCCGCGGGCGACCGCTTCGTCCTGTTCTGAGCCGAATGACTTGCGCAGCTCCACGCAGGCGGCGCGGTAGTCGCGGCGCATCAGGGCGAGCTCCGCGCGCATGTTGATGAGGAAGCCGCTGCCGGAGGCCAGGCGCGACGCCTCGGCCAGCGCGACCTCCGCCTCGTCCAGTTTTCCCGTCTCGATGAGGCCCTCGATCAGCGCGAAGCGCAGCATGACGTTGCCGGGGTGATGCTTTATTTCCTCGGCTGTCAGCGCTTTCCACGATTCCCGGCGGCCCAGCCAGGCGTCGCGGTAGGCCTTCACGAACCAGCCGAACAGCGTGGCCCCGGGTATCGCCTTCGCAATCCTCCCGGCGTAATCGGCCGACTTTTCCTCGTCCCCGGAGTACATCCGCGCGCGGGCGCAGAGGGCGAGCAGGGCCGGGTCGTCCGAAGAATCTCCGATATAATGCTCCATTTTGCGCAGCCAGTCGTCGCCGCCGAAATGTTCGGCTAGCAGGCCGGCGTAAAGCCTGGCGGCGGGGTCCGCCGCTGAACCGGCGAATCTCTTCATCCTGCCGGCGGCCTTGCGCAATTGGGCGGTCTCTCCCATGTGATAAGAGAGCACCGCCAGCATGGCCGTGGCGTCTACGGAGCAGGGGTCCTTCTTCAGGGCTTCCGCGACCAGTCCTTGTGCCTGGTCTATTGCGAAATCGGTGAAATACGCGAGCGCCGCCTCTCCGGCCAGCCTGGAGGCGTCTTTTCTCGCCTCGGGCGCGGCCTGCTCTTCGCCCGTAACGGCCCGGGCGGCGGACTTTTGAGCCGGAGTGAATATATTCTTTATGCCGGCCAGGAAGCTGGTCTTCACGCCTTTGGGCCGGGCGGCCAGGCGGATGGCGTCGGCGAGCTCCCTGGCGTCCTTGTAGCGCGCGGCTGGTTTCTTCTCCAGGCATTTCATTATCACCATGGCCAACGCCGGGGACAGGCCGGGGTTGAACTTCGACGGCGGCCGGCATTTGTCCTGCGTGACGGCCTTGATGAAAGCCGCCGTGGAGTCGCCCTGGAACGGGTGCTCAAGCGTCACCAGTTCGTAGAGCACGGTGCCGAGGCCGTAGATATCAGAGGCCGGCGAGGCCGCGCCGCCGGAGAAGGTCTCCGGCGCCATGTAGCGCAAGGTGCCCAGCAGGGGCTGGCCGGTGGTGATGTCGGAGGAGTCGGAAAATTTAGCCAGGCCGAAATCCGCCAGCTTGGGCGGGCCCTTGGTGCCGATTAGGATATTGGACGGCTTGATGTCGCGGTGCAGGATGCCTAGGGAATGCGCCTCGTACAGCGCGTCGGCCACGCCGGCGAGCAGGGAGGAGGCGCGGTTCTCGTAATCCGGGTCGGCCAGCGGCGGGCCGGCCAGCGGGCGCAGGAAGTAGGGCAGCTCCTCGTCCTCGGGGGACGGGTCCTGGAGGTAACCGTAGCGGCGCAGCTCCCCGGCGTCGCCGGAGCTAACGGCGCGCGCCAGCTCCAGGAAGGCCAGCAGCGGCTTGCCGTCCACGTATTCCATAGCCATGTACGGCAGGTCGGCGTGTTCGCCGAAGGAATAGACCTTTACTATACCGGGGTGGTCGCAGCGGGCGATGGCGGCGGCCTCGCGCAGGAAGCGGCGCTTGCTCTGCGGCGTGGCCTGCCCGGCCAGCACCATTTTCAGGGCGGCGTCGCGCTGCAGCGCCTTGTCGTGGGCGAGGTAGACCGCGCCCATGCCGCCGCGGCCCAGCTCGCGGCCTATCTTGTAGCCGCCTATTTCGTCCCCGTTCTTGAGCGTCCCCATTAATTTGATTTTACTATAATATTAACAGACCGGAATATTTGAGGACGACAATGAAAACATTACTCATCAAGAACGCGCTGGTGCTTGCCACCATGGACGACAGCGGCCGCGAGATAAAAGGCGGCGACGTCTACATCGAAGGCCCCGAGATAAAGAAGGTGGGCAGGGGACTCAAGGTGAAGGCCGATACCGTTATCGACGCGGCCGGCTGCGTGGTGATGCCCGGCATGGTGAACACGCACCACCACCTCTACCAGACGCTCACGCGCAACCTGCCCAAGGTGCAGGACGCCGAGTTGTTCGACTGGCTGGTCTACCTCTACGACATCTGGAAGCATGTGAACCCCGAGGCTATCTACGCCAGCACGCAGGCCGGCCTGGGCGAGCTGCTGCTGACCGGCTGCACCACGAGCTCCGACCATCTTTACCTGTTCCCGGAGAAGAACAGCGGCTTCTTCATAGACACGCAGATAGAGGCGGCGCGCGCCGTGGGCATGCGTTTCACCGCCACGCGCGGTTCCATGTCGCGCGGCCGCAGCAAGGGCGGCCTGCCGCCGGACAGCGTGGTGCAAAAGGAGGATTTCATCCTCAAGGACTGCGAGCGCCTGATCAACAAGTTCCATGGCCGCGAGAAGTTCGCCATGACCAACGTGGCCATGGCGCCCTGCTCGCCTTTCTCCGTCACGACGGAACTGCTCAAGCTCACCGCCGAGATGGCCAAGAAGTGGGGCGTGCGCATGCACACCCACCTCGCCGAGACCAAAGACGAGGAGGCCTTCTGCAAGAAGCTCTTCAAGATGCGCCCGCTCGAATATATGGAAAGCGTGGGCTGGGTGGAAGAGGGCAACGCCTGGTTCGCCCACTGCGTCTATATCAACGAGGCTGAGGCCAAGCGCATGGGCCATACCCATACCGGCGTGGCCCATTGCCCCTGCTCCAACCTGCGGCTGGGCTCGGGCATAGCGCCCATCCCCATGTTCCTCAAGCACAACGTGCCCGTCGGGCTCGGCGTGGACGGATCGGCCTCCAACGATTCCTCCGACATGCTGGGCGAGGCGCGCCAGTGCATGCTGGTGCACCGCCTGGAGAACGTGAAGGCCATGCCGGCCCGCAAGGCGCTGGAGCTGGCCACCCGCGGCGGCGCCGCCGTGCTGGGCCGCAAGGACATCGGTTCCATCGAGCCGGGCAAGGCGGCCGACATCGCCGTCTTCGACGTGAGCGGCCTGGACTATATCGGTTCCAAGTCCGACCCGCTGGCCTCGCTGCTGTTCTGCGGGGCGTCGCACCGCACCAAGTATACCGTCGTCAACGGCAAGGTCGTAGTGAAGAACGGCCGCCTGACGCAGGTGGACGAAGCCAAGCTGACCGAGCGCGCCAACAAGGCCGCGTCGCTGCTGTACCGCAAAGCGGGGGTTTAGGGGGGAACATATGGCCGCCAAAATAAAGAGAATAGCGATCAACACCGGCGGGGGTGACGCGCCGGGGCTCAACGCCGTCATCAGGGCGGTGGTCATCTCGGCGGCCAACAAGGGCTGGGAGGTGGTGGGCATACGCGACGGCTACAACGGCCTGCTGCTGCCGCAGGACTATCCAGACGGCGGAGTGATACCGCTTACCCGCACTACGGTGCGCGGCATCACCCACCTGGGCGGCACCATCCTGGGCACCACCAACAAGGGCAACCCGGCCAAGTACCCCACGCAGGACAAGCACGGGCGCTGGTACGAGGCTGACCGCACCGGCGAGCTGGTGAAACTTTTTAAAAAGAACAAGATCGACGCGCTGATCGCCCTGGGCGGCGACGGCTCGCTGGGCATAGCCAATTTGCTGGCGCAGAAGGGCCTGCGCGTCATCGGCGTGCCCAAGACCATAGACAACGACCTGAAAGGCACGGTCGCCACGTTCGGCTTCGACACCGCGGTGGCTTTCGCCACCGAGTGCCTGGACCGCCTGCATTCCACCGCCGAGGCGCACCGCCGCGTGATGGTGGTGGAGGTGATGGGCCGCTACGCGGGCTGGATAGCTCTCAACGCCGGCATCTCCGGCACCGCCGACGCCATCCTGATACCCGAGATACCGTACGACCTGAGCAAGGTGGCGGACTCCATCAAATACCTGGAGACCAGGAACAAGCATTTCGCCATCGTAGTGGTGGCCGAGGGCGCCAAGCCCAGGGGCGGCCAGGCCTGCGTGGTCAGTAAAGAGCTGGGCCGCCAGGAGAAACTGGGCGGCGTCGGCGAGCAGGTGGCCAGGGAACTGCAGGAACTCACGGGGCGAGAATGCCGCACCGTCGTGCTGGGTCACCTGCTGCGCGGCGGCAGCCCTACCACTTTCGACCGGCTGCTCTCGCTGCGCTTCGGCGCGGCCGCGGTGCGCGCCCTGGAAGAGGGGCGCAGCGGCGTGATGGTGGCGCTGGATCCGCCCAAGGTGCGCTATGTGCCGCTGGCGCAGGCCACGCAGCGCCTGAAGACCGTGCCGCGCGACTGCGACAGCGTGCTGACCGCGCGCAGCCTGGGCATCAGCTTCGGAGACTAAGCGGGGGAAGGAGGGGGATATGCTTTCAGCCGTCATACTGGCCGCCGGGGATTCCGCCCGCATGGGGCGGCCCAAGGCCCTGCTGCAGTGGCGGGGCAAACCTTTCATAGAACATGTCTGCGACGCGCTGCGCCGCGCCGGCGTGGAAGACCGCGTAGTGGTGCTCGGGCGCGATTCGCACGCGATCCTTGCCGGGTGGACGCCAGCCGGCGAGAAAGTGACCGTCAATCCCAAGCCGGAGCACGGCCAGCTGTCCTCGCTGCGCGCCGGCCTGCTGGACGCCTCGCAAACCGCCGAGGGCTATTTGGTCTGCCTGGCCGACCAGCCTACCGTGGACCCGGAAACCTATAAAAAGATCATAGACCGCTGGCTGGCGGATAAGGAGTGCGTGGTCATCCCCCGCACTTTCAG
The DNA here is from genome assembly GCA_002840355.1 of Elusimicrobia bacterium HGW-Elusimicrobia-3. Taxonomy (GTDB): domain Bacteria; phylum Elusimicrobiota; class Elusimicrobia; order Elusimicrobiales; family UBA9959; genus UBA9959. Next base: position 166,709 of record PHAL01000002.1, read on the forward strand.
GGCCGCCGATTCTAAGCTAAAGCGCGGCCACCCCATCCTCATCCCGGCGGCGCACCGCGGGCTCTGCTTCGAGGGCCCGCTGGAGAAAGGCCTGCACTGGGTGACCCACCACCCGGCTGTGAAGATCTTCGATCTCGAAGTCAAAGACCCCGGCATCATACTGGATTTCGACACCCCCGAAGATTACGCGGCGCTCGTAAAAGGCGCCTGAGGTTCACGCAGGAGAAAAAATGACCACCCCCGCCGCTAAAGCCGCCCGCCAGAAGCAGATGCAGGAGTTCTTCCGTATCCTCTCGGTGCCGTTCGTCCTGGCGCTGGTGAGCAGCACTTTCTTTTCCGTGGCCCTGACCGCCTTTACGGGCCAGGCCGCGGCCAGCGCCAACCTGGGAAGATTGACCGCGGGCCCGTTCAGCCTCGGGGGCAGTTTTGGCTTTAACGCGGGGATAATGTGGCTGCTGGTTTACCTCTGGGGCAGGCCCGCTTTCCTGTACGTGAAAAATCCCGACGAGAAACTCAAGGCGAAGGTGAGGGTGCGGCTGGGTAATATATATCGGGACGCTTTCCTGATGATCTTTATCGTGCAGGTGCTTTTCCTCGCCGTGTGCGCGCTGCTCCCCGGCGCCATCTCCGCGGCGGAGTACGGCGCTTCTGGCGTGGCCTTCCTGGCGCAGGCGGCGCTGCTGGTGGTCTATATCGACGCGCACCTGTCGAAACAGCAGAACCTGATGGCGGCCCTTTATTCCCCCGAGGAGTTGTCCAGGCTCAGGCCTGGCTTCTCCATCCCGGTCTACATAAAGATCTCCACGATGGTGACAGGCTTCGCCATACTGCCGTTCATCCTGATCAGCATAATGGGATTTAAGCGGGTGCCATGGGATGTATTCTTCGGCGATCTGAAGTTTCTTCTTTTCATCTCGGGCGCGGTGCTGCTCAACGGCCTTTCCAGCGTCTACAGCGGCGTGCAGAAGCCGCTGGACGGCCTGATAGGCAAGATGCGCCGCGTGGCCGGCGGCGAGTTCGTCAAGACGCGCGTCTATTTCTCCGACGAGATCGGCAACCTTAAGGCCGGCTTCAACGACATGGTGGACGGGCTGAAGGAGCGCGAGGAACTGCACGACACCTTCGGCAAGTACCTCTCCATCGAGATCGCCCGCGAGCTGATCCACAACAAGAAGGTGAACCTGGGCGGCGAGGATATGGAGGCCGCCGTGATGTTCTGCGATATCCGCAACTTCACGCCGCTGTCCGAGACCATGAGCGCCGGCTCGCTGGTGGACTTTCTCAATAAGTATTTCCACTATATCACTCCGCCGATCACGGAGCACAACGGCGTGATCAACAAGTTCCTGGGCGACGCGGTGATGGCCATCTATACGCCCTCGCTGGGCTCGGGCGATTACGCCGCCGACGCCGTGCGCGCGGCCGTGGGCATGCGCGCCGCGCTGGCGGAATTCAACGCCTCGGGCCAGGCGCCGGGCCGCGTGGAGTTCGGCGTGGGCATACATTGCGGCCGTCTGGTGGCCGGCAACATCGGCACCAAGGCCCGCCTGGAGTACACCTTTATCGGCGACACGGTCAACATCGCCTCGCGGCTGGAGTCCAAGACCAAGGAACTGAACACGGACATCGTGGTCAGCGCGGCTGCGGTGGAGCGGGCGCGGGGTTCGCTGGGCGGCGGCATTAAGTTCGAGCCGCTGGGCCGCGCGGTGCTGAAGGGAAAATCCGAGACGCTGGAGATCTACAAGGTAGCCTGAAATAGTAAAATTAACAACTATGAAAGAATCCAGGAACATTATCAAACTGCTCGCCGAAGCCATAGACGAGGGCCGCGGGGCGGCTTTCGTTACCGTCATTTCCGTCGACGGCTCCACGCCCAGGGAGGCCGGCGCCAAGATGCTGGTCTACGCCGACGGCTCCATAGAAGGTACGGTGGGCGGCGGCTCCATAGAGGCGCTGACCATAAAACAGGCCGTGGCCTGCATAAAGGCCGGCCAGGGCGGCAAGTTCGTTTTCGACCTCAAGCCGCAGGGCAATACCGGCATGATCTGCATGGGCAGGATGGAAGTCTATGTGGACGTCTACAAGAACCCTTTTAAAGTGCTGATACTGGGCGGCGGCCACGTGGGCGTGAAGATAGCCGAGGCCTGCCGTCTGGCCGGCTACCCGTACACGGTGGCCGACGACCGCAAGGAGTTCGCCAACGCCGAGCGCTTCCCTGGCGCGATGGACATCATCAATGAATTTCCGCATAAGGCCGTGGCTGCCGCCCGGGTGGACGCCGAGACCTACGCCGTCATCGTCACCCGCGGCCACGCGCTGGACCGCGAATGCCTGGAGGCCGTCATGCGCACCCCCGCGGCCTATATCGGCATGATAGGCAGCCGCGACAAGGTGGGGGAGATCTTCCGCCTGCTCGGCAAAAAAAAGCTTTACCCGCTCAAGGACCCCCGCGTGCATTCCCCGGTGGGCCTGAACCTGGGCGGCAAGGCCCCCGGCGAGATAGCCGTCTCCGTGCTGGCCGAGATCATGGCGGTGCATTACAAGCGCGACGCCGCCAGTATGCGCGACCTGAAGAAAAAATAACCGCGGGCCTGCCGGCGCTAGTGTAACCAAGTGCTACTACCGCTGGTAAAGCCGAATATGATATAAATAAAGAATCGCAACCGGCGGACCTTTCTGGTCCGGTATGGGGGCGCTCTATTTGGGCGATTTGCGGAACGAAACAAGGGTAAGGGGAAACAGGGCATGAAAACCATCACGAAAATATTGTTCGGCGCGCTTATGCTGGCCTTCACGGCCGGCGCCTACGCCGAAGATAAGTACGACCAGCTCTCCAAAGAGCTGACCGAGGCCGGCGCCTCGGTGCAGGGCAAGAAGATCGCCATCATCCCGTTCTCTTACGCCGACGGCCGCCCCGGGGTTTCCAAGGACGGTTCGGTGATCTCCGAGCGCCTGACGATCAAGATGATCAACTCCCACAAATTCGAGATCATCGAGCGCTCCGTGCTCGACAAGGTGATGGCCGAGCTCAAGCTGCAGGCCTCCGGCACAATAGACGCCTCCTCCGCCCAGCAGCTGGGCAAGGTGCTCGGCGTGGAAGCCATTATCACCGGCACGCTGGTGGAGATGCAGGCCGGCGAGATAGAGGTCAACGCCCGCCTGATCAAGACCGAGACCGCCCAGGCCATAGGCGCCTCCCAGGTCTCCGTCAGGAAGGACTGGATAGGCGACGCCTCCTCCGCCCCGCAGCAGACTTACCAGCAGCCCGCGCCGCAGCCTGTGTACCAGCAGACCACTTACCAGCCCCAGCCGGCGCCCGCGGCCAAGGCCCGCGCCCCCAAGGGCGAGTTCGAGTACGGCTTCTTCGACATCATCATGGGCGGCGGCAACCGCACCATAGATATCGCCTACGAGAATTCCGGCAACGGCATCTATTTCAACCAGATCGGCTTCACCGCTTCCGGCATCTCCAACGGCCCTTACCGCGAGGTCAAGATAGAGGACCTGCAGGGCGTAGGTATGGGCCCGGTCGGCATCCGCGTGGGCGGTTTCGGCAAGGGCGCCATCGGCGGCGATTTCGAATTCTCCGTCAGCCGCCACGACGTGGAGCCCCAGAAGGCCGTGGGCACCAGGAACGGCTTGCCCACCAACTTCTCGCTGCCCACCGGCGGCAACTACCTGACCATGACCTCTTTCGGCATCAGCGGCGACCTGCTGATCCGCGTGCCCACCAAGAAGGTGGACCCGTATATCGGCATGGGCCTGGGCCTCTCGCTTAACCGCGTGCAGATGCCCTACGTGTACGGTTTCACCAACTCTTCCGTCTTCAGCCGCCCGGTGGACGACTTCGGCATAGGCCTGATGCTGCGCGTGCCCGTCGGCATGCGCATCAAGCTCGACCCGAAGATGCACCTGGTGGCCGAGCTGCGCTACGAGATGAACACCGTGTTCTTCGACCGCGGCATCGCCACCGAGAGCGACACGATCACCTCCTCCGGCATGCGCTTCGTGCTGGGCCTCGGGTTCGGCCTGTAGAATTCTGCGCCGGCGCCGCCGGCTTTACCGCAAGAAGCCGGAGCCCAGCTCCGGCTTCTTGCTTTTAAGGCGGGCGGCGGGCTTTATAGGCTAAACAGAATCTGCTATATTCTCTTATTATAAATAGGGCGAAAGCCGCCTTTTCTAAGGATCCTATATGAAACTATCCGAATTCATCCGTCCCGCCAGCCTGGCCGAAGCGCGCAAGTCCCTGCGCCAGCTCGGTCCCAAGGGCATGCCGCTGGCCGGCGGCACCGCGCTGCATTTCATGCCCGGAAAAACTCCGGTCACCGCGGTGGACATAACCCGCCTGGGCCTCTCCTACATCAAGCAGAAAGGCGATTTCTTCGTCATCGGCGCCGCCACGCCGCTGGCCGACATACAGCGTTACCGCGGCCCCCGCTGGGCCATGCACGAGATCTGCCGCCGCATCTCCACCCACCAGGTCCGCAATGTCTCAACCATCGGCGGCAACATCGCCCGCGTCTTCCCCTGGGCCGACCTGCCCGTGGTGCTGCTCGCCATGGACGCCCGGCTGGTGATCTACTCCGGCAAAGAGAAAGACATGCCGGCCGACGAGTATTTCTCCTCCCAGCCCGCGCGGCTGTTCCGCGGGGGGGACCTGCTTACCGCCGTCAAAATACCGGTGCTCAAGGCCCATCACGGCTTCGGTTCGGTGAAAGCCACCCGCAACGCCACCGCTTTCTCGCTGGTGACCATTGCCGCCCTACTGGAACTCAAGGGCGGCATCATCAAGTCGGCGCGCGTGGCCGCCGGCAGCGGCATCCCCTTCCCGCAGCGGCTCAAACCCGTAGAGGCGGCCCTCGCGGGCAAAGAGGCCTCGACTGCCGTCTTCAGGGAAGCCGCGGCCGCCGCCGGAGCCGCCGCCCGGTGGGTGGGCGGCGAGGGCATGAGCGCGGACTATATACGCCAGCTCGCCGAAGTCTCCATCCTGGACGCCCTGGAAAGGGCCGCTGAATTCGCTCGCGGGAGGGCCGCATAATGACCAAGACTGACCACACCGTAAACTTCACGCTCAACGGCGAGAAAAAGACCTTCGCCACCAGGCCCGACGAGAAACTGCTCGCCCTGCTGCGCCGCGAGGGCTACCGCGGCACCAAGTACGGCTGCGGCCAGGGCACCTGCGGCGCCTGCACCGTGCTGCTGGACGGCCGGGCCACCTACGCCTGTCTCCTTTACGCCATGCAGGCCGAGGGCCGCGCGGTGCGCACGATCGAGAGCGCCGGCACCTTCGACAACCCGTCGGAGTTCCAGAAGCAGCTGGTGGCGGCCGGCGCCGTGCAATGCGGCTACTGCATCCCGGGCATGGTGATGAGCGCCACCGCCCTGATGGAGACCGAGGCGGTGCTCGAGGACGAGATCGTTAAGGAATACATGGACGGCAACCTCTGCCGCTGCACCGGCTACGAGAAGATCTGGGTGGCCCTGCGCAAGACGCTGGACAAGCAGGCCGCCGCCCCGGCCCGCGCCCGCAGGAAATCCTCCTCGAAGGGGTCCAAGAAATGAACCGCCACGAAAAAGCCAAGAACTTCAAGCAGGTAAACCATTCCGTCACCAAGATAGACGCGCTGCAGCTGGCCCTCGGCAAGGACTCCTACGTGGCCGACTTCGTGCCCAACGACGCGCTCATCGTCAAGATGCTGTGGAGCCCTCACGCCCACGCCCGCATCAAGAAGCTCGATGTCAGCCGCGCCGAGAAGATGCCCGGCGTGAAGGCCGTGCTCTGGTACGGCAATGTGCCGCGCATAGCCCACTGCACCGCCGGCCAGGGCTTCCCCGAGCCGTCGCCTTACGACACCTTCATGTTCGATAAAAAGGTGCGCTTCGTAGGCGACCGCGTGGCCGCCGTCGCGGCCGAGACCGAGGAGCAGGCCCTGGCCGCCCTCGAGGCCATCAAGGTGGAATACGAACTCCTCAAGCCCGTGTTCACCCTCGACGAGGCCATGGCCCCCGGCGCCCCCGTCATCCACGACGAGGCCGAGGCCCACGTGCCGATCCCGATCCCCTACGAGCCCAAGAAGAACCTGGTGGCCCACGTGGCCTGCGAGGCCGGCAGCTTCGCCGAGGGGCTGAAGCAGGCCGACTTCAAGTTCGACCACACCTACGAGACCCCCTACGCCCAGCATTGCCCCATCGAGCCCTATACCTCCATGGCGCGCATAGCCCCGTCCGGCCGCATAGAGATAACCACCTCCACGCAGGTGCCTTTCCACTGCCGCCGCATCGTGGCCAAGACGCTCGACGTGCCCGTGCAGAAGATCCGCGTCATAAAGCCCCGCATAGGCGGCGGCTTCGGCTGCAAGCAGGAGATCCTGCTCGACGACGTGACGGCCATGTTCGCGCTGCGCACCGGCCGCGCCTGCCTGTGGCAGTTCAACCGCGAGGAGACCTTTCGCACCGGCCGCACCCGCCACCCGTTCCGCATCCGCCTGCAGGCCGGCGTCAAGAAGGACGGCACCATCACCGCCATCAACATGGAGGCCATCAACAATACCGGCGCCTACGGCGGCCACGGCCTCACCGTGGTCTCTTGCGCGGGCTCCAAGGTGCTGCCGCTCTACCATTGCGAGAACATCAAGTTCGACGGCAAGTCCTATTACACCAACCTGCCGGTGGCCGGCGCCTACCGCGGCTTCGGCGCCACGCAGGCCTTCTTCGCCATGGAGTCCCTGATGGACCAGATGGCCGAGGCCATAGGCATGGACCCGATGAAGTTCCGGCAGATCAACCATATCCGCGAGGGCGAGGGCTCCCCGATCTTCGCCGCGCTGGGCGAGGGCCGCGAGGGCACGCCGATGACGGTGGGTTCCAACGCGCTGGCCGAGTGCATAGTGCAGGGCGCCGAGGCCATAGGCTGGAAGAACCGCAAGGACTGGCGGGGCAAGACCGGCCGCTACCGCCGCGGCATCGGCATGGCCTGCCTGATGCAGGGCTCGTCCATACCGGACATAGACATGGGCGCCGCCTCGATCAAGATCAACGACGACGGGTCTTTCAACCTGCTCGTGGGCGCCACCGACCTGGGCACCGGCTCGGACACCGTGCTGGCGCAGATAGCGGCCGAGGAACTGGAGACTACGACCGATAAAATGATCGTCTACTCCTCCGACACGGACCTGACGCCTTTCGACGTGGGCGCCTACGCCTCGTCCACCACCTACCTCTCCGGCGAGGCGGTGCGCAAGGCCGCCGCCCACGCCAAGAGCCAGATCCTGGCCACCGGCGCCGAGATGCTCGGGGTGCTCCCGGAAGAGGTGCATTGCGAGGACTCCGCGGTGGTGAACTCCGACGGCAGCAAAAAGGTGACCTACGGCGACATCGCCAAGTACTCGCTCTACCAGAAGAACCAGTACCAGATCATCGGCACCGCCTCGCATATCACCAAGAAGTCCCCGCCGCCTTTCGCGGCGCACTACGCGGAGATAGAGGTGGACACCTGGACCGGCTTCATCAAGGTGCTCAACTATGTCTCGACGATAGACTGCGGCACCGCGGTGAACCCGCAGCTGGCCGAGGGCCAGACCGAGGGCGGCACGCTCAACGGCATCAGCTACGCGCTGACCGAGGAGTACCTGTTCGACGCCAACGGCAGGATGCAGAACGCGTCGTTCGCCGACTACCACATCTACTCGATGCGCGACCGGCCGCCGCTCAATATCATCCTGGTGCCGTCCTACGAGGAGACAGGGCCTTTCGGCGCCAAGAGCGTGTCGGAGGTCTCCATCAACGGGGCGGCGCCCGCGTTCGCCAACGCCCTCTACAACGCCACCGGCGCGAGGGTGCGCGAGTTCCCGCTCACGCCGGAGAAGGTGCTGAAGGCCATCAAGGCGGTGGAGGGGAAGAAGTAAAGCCAGCCCGCGGCAAGAACCGCCGCCGTTCCCCCAGGGAGCGGCGGCGGTTTCTTTACGGGTTTGCTAAAATATGCGCTGCCTATGAAACACCTCAAGAAAGAACTTTACCGCATTATCTTCGAAGCGGAGACCCCCGGCGGCAGGGTTTTCGACGTGCTGCTCATCGCGGCGGTAATCGCGAGCACCGTCTGCGTCTCGCTGGAGTCGGTGGCGGCCGTAAAGGAACGCTACGGCGCGGCGCTGCACGCGGCGGAATGGTTCTTCACGCTGCTGTTCACCGCCGAGTATATCACCCGCATAGTTGTCTTCAAACGGCCGCTGTCCTATGTGTTCAGCTTTTTCGGCCTGGTGGACCTGGTCTCTATCGTCCCCACCTATTTAAGCCTGCTGTTCCCCGGCGCGCAGATGCTTCTGGCCGTCCGCGTACTGCGGCTGCTGCGGCTGTTCCGCGTGCTGAAGCTGACGCGCTACACCATGGCCACCAGCCTGCTGATGGCCGCCATCAGGGAGAGCCGTCCCAAGATAGTGGTGTTCCTGTGGGCGGTAGTGAGCGCCGTTATAATAGTTGGCTCGGTCATGTACCTGGTGGAGGGGCCGGAGAACGGCTTTACCAGCATCCCCAGGTCCATCTACTGGGCCGTAGTCACCATGACCACCGTGGGTTACGGCGACATCGTGCCGGGTACGCCGTTCGGCCAGTTCCTGGCGATGCTGATGATGATAGGCGGCTACGCCTTCATAGCCGTGCCTACCGGCATCATGACGGTGGAATTGTCGAATTTAAGCCGGAAAGAGGACTTTACCAGGTGCTGCCCCTTCTGCGCCAAGGAAGGGCATGAGTCCAGCGCGCTGTTCTGCTCGGCCTGCGGCAAAACCCTGGGAGAGTCCTGAGGGGGGCCTGGACGTCGGCTGTCTTCCCTGTTCACACACTTGACACCTGCCGTATTATTTTAGATAACTAGCATATAACGCGACGACAGCGTTATCCAGGAACGAACAAGGGGGGAGTTGGTTCATGACCAGGGCTATCTGCAGCAGGGTTCTTTATCTCGCATTTTCTTCGCTGATATTTATCGCCGCCCCCGCCCCCGCCCAGCAGGAGCCGGACAAGGACGGCTCGAAGGACCACAAGATAACGGGCCGCTACCAGGGCTCCTACATCGAGGAGTATTCGCAGAAGGAATATGAGGAGGTCCGCTTCCTCAAGCCGCCGCTCGACGAGCGCGATAACGCCCTCACCGACGCTTTCAGCATTCCCCTGGCCGGCCGCGCAACCACAATAGTCTACAATGGCCCTAAAGGGCGCTCCATCCTGGAAGCCCTCAATAATTACATCGTCAAGCTCAACGGCGCCGGGTTTACCACCGTCTCCAAGTGCCGCGGAGAGGAATGCGGGCTCATCGGTTCCAATACCTGGATACAGAAGCTCTACTTCAGGGGGGCGCGCGCGTCTACCCGGTCCGGGGAGCCGATCAGGAGCGCGAGCAACTCCTCTACCGTCTACGCGCTGCTGCAGAAGAAGGGCGCCGCCGGCGACGTCTGGGTCAGCCTCTACGGCGCGGAATATCAGTCTGTCGGCGTGCCGGTACCTAATATCGCCGTCAGCGTCCTGGAAACCAGGCCGATGGAAACAGGCAAGATGGTCTTTGTCGACGCGGCGGCCATGCAGGAAGCCATGGAAACCACCGGCCGCGTGGCCCTCTACGGCATCTACTTCGACTCCAACAAGGCCGTCCTCAAGGCGGAATCCGCCAAGCAGATAGCGGAGATAGCCAGGCTCCTCAAGAATAACCCCAAACTCAAGGTGCTGGTCGTCGGCCACACCGACAATCAGGGCGGCTTCGACTTTAATATGGGGCTGTCGGAACAGCGCGCCGACGCCGTGATCGGGGCGCTTACGGCCGGCCACTCCGTCCCCGCGGCCAGGCTGACGCCGGTGGGCGTGGGCATGGCCTCACCGGTCGACACCAACAGGACCAGCGCGGGCCGGGCCAAGAACAGGCGCGTGGAGATAGTGGAATACTGACCTTTTCGATCAGGCGCAGGATAAACATACCAGGAGGAAAACAATGGAAGAACAAGCTACGCCGGATGTGCAGCAGGACGCCGCGGCCGACATAGAGAAGAATAAAACGATGGGCATACTGGCCTATATACTTTTCTTCATACCGATCATAGCGGCGAGGGACTCGAAGTTCGCCATGTACCACGCCAACCAGGGGCTGTCGCTCTTCATCGTCGCGGTCGCCTCCAACGTGGTGGCGGGCTTTGTCCCCTTTATAGGCGGGATGCTCGGGGCCCTGCTAAGCCTGGCCTTCCTGGCCTTCATGGTTATGGGAATAATCAGCGCCTCCAAGGGCGAGATGAAGCCGCTTCCCCTCATAGGCGGCATCAACCTGCTGAATTAACAGCCAGGATGCCCGGGGCCGTTCCTGTCGCGGCGGCCTTGGGCTTCGCTGTCTACTTGGGATTAAGAATAAAAAACTCCGGCGTTCCGTTCAGGGAGCGCCGGAGTTTTGCCGCTAACCTTCATTAGCCGCCGGAGAAGGGGGACATCAGGGTGACCAGGTCGCCGTCGTTTATCGGGGCGTCCCAGTCTACGAACTTGTCGTTGACGGAAGCCTTGGAGACGTGGGTGGTAAGCGGTATGGCCTTGTTCTCCTGCAGCTCGTGCAGCAGCTCGCGGGCGGTGGCGGCCTCGGTCTCGTAGGGGTCGTTCTGTATGCCGCGCCGCTCGCCTATCAGGGCGAAATAGCGCACGGTGATCTTCTTCATACTTTCCCTTCCTCGCAGTGCAGGTACATGAAAGCCCGCTCCGGCGTCACCGGCAGCGGCGGCAGCGGCTTGTCCCGCCTGACGCTCCGCAGGGCGTCCACCAGGGCCAGGTAGGCGCCCAGGCCGTGCACCAGCGGCGGCTCGCCGATGGCCTTGGAATTGCAGACGGCGTAAGGGTTAGACGAGTCTTTGAGCAGCGTCACGCCGAAGCGCTCCGGGACGAACTTGATGTCGGGGATCTTGTAGGAGTTCACGGCGGTCAGCACGCGGCCGTCGGGGGCGTAGCGGATCTGCTCCATGGTCGCCCAGCCCATGCCCTGCACCACGGCGCCCTGTATCTGGCCCAGGTCTATCTCGGCCGACAGGGATTCGCCCACATCCTGCATGACCTCTACGGATTCCACCGTATAAGTGCCGCGCGCGCAGTCCAGCAGCACCTCCGTAAGCGAGGCGCCGTAGCTGTAATAGGCGAAAGGCCGGCCCTGCTCCGTCTCCATGCTGTAATGCAGGTTGGGCGTGGCGTAGAAAGCGTGCTCGCTGAGGTCGACGCGCGCCCATTGCGCGGCCGCCGCCAATTTCTCCCAGGTCATCACCGGGCCTTTCTCGCCCACGTATACGCCCCCGTCGCGGATAGAGACCCCGGCGGGGTCGTCGCAGCTGAGGTGCCGCGCGGCGAATTCGAGCAGGCGCTCCCGCAGCCGTTCGCAGGCGTGCTTGGTGGCCATGCCGTTGAGGTCGGCCCCGGTGCTGGCGGAAGTCGGGGAAGCGTTGGGAATGCGCGAGGTGTTGGTGGTGTCGACGCGCACCCGGTCCACCGGTATGCCGAGGGTACGGGCCGCGACGATGCGGATCTTGGCGTTTACGCCCTGGCCCATTTCCACCGCGCCGGTGCTGACCGAGACGCTGCCGTCTACGTAGATATGCACCAGCGAGCTGGCCTGGTTGAGGGCGGTCTGGGCGAAAGAGATGCCGAAGCAGACCGGGACCACGGCCAGGCCTTTTTTATGACCCGCGTGCGCCTTGTTGTAGGCCGCCGCGGCCGCGCGGCGCGCCGCGAGGTCCGTTTTCTTGTCCAGCGCCTCCCAGCAGCGGCCGGCGTTCACGCCGTCGAGCCGCACGCCGTAGGGCAGGGTGTCGCCGTCGCGCAGCAGGTTCTTGCGCTTCAGTTCCTCCGGCGTAACTCCGATGAGTTCGGCCGCGTGCGAAAGGGCCGCCTCTATGGCGAAGGTGCCCTGCGGCACGCCGAAGCCGCGGAAGGCGTTGTTCGGGGGGATATTGGTGCGGCAGCTGACGCCCGATACCCGCATATTGGGAATGCGGTAAGAGCCGCCGACGTGCAGGAAGGACCGGCCGAGCACGGCGGGCGAGATGTCGGCGCAGGCGCCGGCGTGCTGGTAGAGGTCTATCTCGTAGGCCAGGATATTGCCCTCGGCGTCGAGGCCCAGCTTGTAGTCGTACTCGTAGGCGTGGCGCTTGCCGGTGGTGGCTATGTCCTCGTTGCGCGCGAGCGCCAGCTTGACGGGGCGCTTGAGCAGGAAAGCGGCCATGGCCGGGGCCGTTATCCAGACCGCCGTGGATTCCTTGCCGCCGAAGCCGCCGCCCAGGCGGCGGATGTCGAGCTCCACCTTGTGCATGGGTATGCCCAGCACCTCGGCGAGGTGGTGGTGGAAAGCGCCGGGCGACTGGGCGCTGGCATGCACCTTGATGGTGTCGTGTTCGCCGGGCACGGCCAGCGCGCGCTGCGTCTCGAAATAGAAATGCTCCTGCGGGCCGCTGGCCAGCCGGCCCTGCGCCACGTACTTGCACCGGGCGAAGGCGGCGGCCGGGTCGCCGGTCAACCGCTCGCGGCGCTTGCCGTGTATCAGCCCTTTAGCCGCGGCCTCGCGGGGGGCGAAGACGGCCTCCAGCGGTTCTATGTCGATGGATATAAGCTTCAGCGCCCGGCGGGCGGCGCGCTGCGACTCGGCCACCACCAGCGCTATGGGCTGGCCGATATATTCCACGCTGTCCACCGCCAGCAGCGGCTGGTCTTTAATGATGTGGCCTACCTGGTTGAGGCCGGGCACGTCCTTGTGGGTGTAAACGGCCGCCACGCCGGGCGCGGCAACGGCTTTTGAAACGTCGAGAGATCTTATTCTTCCGCGGGCTGCCGGAGAGGTGAAAAGCACGGCGTGCAGACAGCCTTCGGGCGCGGGGATATCGTCCACGAAGCGCGAGGCGCCGCGCACGTGCATCAGCATGTCTTCGTTCTTCATGCGGCCTCCCCGGCGGCGGCGTTGAAATGCGCGCGCACCAGCTGTCCCAGCAGTAGTTTCTTGTAAGCGGCCGAACCGCGTATGTCGTCTATCGGCCTGGCGGCGTCACTGGCGGCGTCGGCGAGGGCTTCCGCGGCCGCGGCGTCGGGCTTGCGCCCCTTGAAAGACTCCAGGGCCAGCAGCAGCGGCACGGCGGCCACGCCGCCGGCCGATACCCGCAGGTCCGCTATGGTGCCTTCGGGCGAGGTGACCAGGCGCAGGGCGGAATTGACCGCCGCGATGTCCAGCGTGGCGCGGTTGGACACTTTCTCGAAACGGTAGCGGGCGCCAGCCGGCAGCAGCGGGATCACGATCTCGCTGACGATCTCGCCGCAGGCCAGGTCGGTCTTCTTGTAGCCGAGGAAGAACTTGTCGAGCGGTACTTCGCGCTTCTTGCCGCCGGCCGCCGTAATGACCAGCCGCGCGGCGAGCGCCAGCAGTATGATGGTGGCGTCGCCGATGGGGGAGGCGTTGACCACGTTGCCGGCCAGCGTGGCCTTGTTGCGCAGTATGGCCGAGGAGTGCAGCAGGAAGTCCCGCTCCAGCGCGGGGAAATGCCGGCGCACCGGCCCGGACAGGCGGAAATCTTCTATGGTGGTCGCCCCGCCGACGCGCAGAACCTCCCCGTCCTCTTTGACATAATCGAGGTCGGAGCGTTTGGAGAGGAAACAGAGCTCGCTCTCCATCAGTTCCTCGGGTTTCTGGACGAACAGGTCCGTGCCGCCGGCCACCAGCACGGCGTTCTGTGCGGCCTGCGGCGGCGCGGTCTTCAACCGGGACAGCCGGGAGGGGATATCCTTGAAATAATCGGGGACTACGCCGGCCGAGATCAATTCACCGACGCGCCTGGCCGGGGCCGCGTCCATGCCCGCCAGACCTTCGCACAGCGCGCGCGCCGCGTTGCGGATGGCGGCATAGCCGGTGCAGCGGCAGATATTGCCGTCGAGGGCGTCTACCGCGCCCTCGTAGGAGATCCTGGCGGCGCCCAGGGCGAAGCCGGTGAGGGACAGCACTATGCCGGGCGTGCAGAAACCGCACTGCGAGGCGCTGTGTCCGACTATAAGTTTCTGCACCAGCGTCAGGTCCGCGCCGCCGAGGCCTTCCACGGTGACCACGTGGCAGCCGTCAGCGTCGCCCAGGGGCAGCAGGCAGGAGGCGCAGGCCTTGTAGCTCATCGCGCCGTCGGGACGGCGCGAGCCCACCAGCACGGTGCAGGCGCCGCATTCTCCCTCGCGGCAGGCTTCCTTGGTGCCGGACAGGCAGGAGACGTCCCGCACGAACTCCAGCAGCGTCATGCCCGGGCTTTTATCCGTGCTTACGGGGCTGTTGTTGAGGATGAAACTCGTCATAATGATTCCTTCCGGGTCAGCTTCCGATATATTTTGCCACGAGGCTCCTGGCCTCGGCGGTATCCTTGGTGCCCGTCACCAGCACGCGGCCGTCCGGGAAGACCGTAAGGCGGCGCGCGCCGGCGGTGAACTCCAGCACTACCCCGTTGAAAGTAACGGCGCCCAGGGGCTCCAGCCTCGCGCGAAGCCCGGCGAAGTCCGGGGCCAGCCTGCGCTCGGGCGTTATCTGCACGGCGTTCCTGCCGCAGAAAACGGCCGAGGCCGAAGAACCGCGCCTGGAATCCAGGAACTCGAAACGCCGCTCCCCGCAGCAGGGGCAGCCGGTCCGGCGCTCTGCGGACACGGCCTCGGCCGTGCCGCCCCATATGTCGAGCATATGCAGGCTGCCGCCGGCTTTCCCGCCGCCCAGGAGCAATTTGATCGCCTCGGAAACCTGCAGCGCCGCCACCCAGACCGCGGCGGCGTTCAGCACGCCGAAAGTATCGCAGGTGGGGACCAACCCCATGTCCGGCGGGGTCTCGAACAGGCAGCGCAGGCAGGGCCCGACACCCGGGCGCACCGCCATCACCATGCCGTCGGTGCCCAGCACGCCGCCGTAGACCCAGGGCTTGCCGGCCTTGACCGCGGCGTCGTTGAGCAGGTAGCGGGTCTCGAAATTGTCCGCGGCGTCCAGCGCCAGGTCCGCCCGGCCGAGAAGTTCTTCCACGTTGGAGGCGGTAACGTCGGCTATCACGGGCTCTATAGTGATGCCGGAGTTCACGGCGCGCAGGCGGCGCGCCGCCGCCTCGGCTTTGGGTCTGCGTTCCGCCACGTCCCGCTCGTCGTAGAGTATCTGGGTGGGCAGATTGCAGGCGTCCACTATGTCGCGGTCGGCCAGCACCAGGCGGCCTATGCCGGCGCGGGCCAGCAGCATGGCCTGCGCGCTGCCGAGCGAGCCGCAGCCCAGCACCAGCACGGAACTTTGGGAAAGCTTGCGCTGCCCCGCCTGGCCAATGAAACCGAGCGCGGAGTGCCGCGCGTAACGCGAGGCGTCATCCTGGGGCGGGAGTTCAGCGGGCATAAAACCTTTCCTCCTGGGCCGGGCAAGGTGGCCAGAGCCGTGAAGCTGCGTTATTATTCTATTAAATTATCTCTCTTTTCGGGCAAAGCGGGGGGCAAGCCGCGGGGAGGGGAAACCGGAATTTTGTATCATATATAAATAATGGCCAAGAAACAGCTGTTCCCCGCGCTACTCGCGGCCGCCGCGCTGGCCTTCCACCTTTTCGCCGGTTTTTCCTTTATCCGCTCCTCGGCGGCCACCTACGACGAGACCGTGCACCTGGCCAGCGGCTACTCCTATCTGCACACCGGGCGCTACGTGATGAACATCATGGACCACCCGCCGTTCTCGGAGATGCTGTCGGCCCTGCCGCTGCCGGCTCTCCGGCCGCAGTCCTTCACCGGCCATCCCTATTTCGCCAATTTCATGCCGTACCATTACGGCGACCTGTTCCTGTACCAGAACACGGTGCCGCATGAGCGGCTGCTGAACACGGCCCGGGTCTTCACCTTCCTGGTCTGGACCGCCGTGCTGGCCGGCCTGCTCTGGCTGATGATGTCCCGCCTGGAGTCGCCGGCCGCCGCCGCCTTCTCGCTCTGCGCCTTCGCCGGCATGCCGGTGTTCATCTCCAACCACGCCCTGATTAGCACCGACGCCGCGGCCTCCTCTTTCTATTTCGGCGCCTTCGCGCTGGGCTGGCTTTTTACGGCGGCGCTTCCGGCCGGCGGGAAGGGGAAAAAAGGAGGGCGGTTGTGGCTGTGGGCCGCCCTCGCGGGGGCCGTTTCCGGCCTGGCGCTGGTTTCCAAGTTCAGCATGTTCATAGTCCCGCCCCTGATGGCCGCCTTCTGGCTGGCCGATAACCATTTCTGGCCGTGCCTGCGGCTGTCCCGGCTGCTGGGCTATATCGCCCTCTACGCCGCGGCCTGCCTGCTGGTAGTGGCGCTGGTCTACAAATTCGACCTGGGGCTGTACTGGGAAGGGCTCTCGGCCACGCTGAACAGGCTGGAAGCCGGCCGCTCTTCCTTCGTGATGGGCCGGAATACGCTGGGCGGCGTCTGGTGGTATTTCCCGGCCGCGGTGGCGCTCAAAACCCCGCTGCTGGTGCTGCTGACGGCCGCTATCGGCGTCTGGTTGACGGTAAAGAAATTCAGGAAGGACTACCTGTGGCTGCTGCTGCCCCCGGCGATCTTCTTCGCCGCGGCGCTGACCGCCAAGGTGCAGATAGGCTACCGGCACGTGATGCCGGTAATGCCTTTCCTCGCCGCGCTGGCCGGCCTGGCGCTGGCGCGTCTGGCCGCCATGGACGGGCGGCGGGCCTGGCTGGCCGGCATAGTCGCCGTGCTGATACCCGTTTCGGCGCTAACGGCCCATCCGCATTACCTGGCCTATTTTAACCAGCTCTCCGGCGGGCCGTCCCAAGGCTACAAGTATTTCGTGGATTCCAACCTGGACTGGGGCCAGGGCGTAAAGGGCCTGGCCGCTTATCTCAGGGGGCGCGGCAACCCGCCCGTGGTCTTCGCCTATTTCGGCACGGCCCGGCCCGAGGCCTACGGCATAAAGTATACGCCGCTGGGCCTGGTTTCCAACGTGGAGATGCGCGGCACCGGCGAGCGGGTCTGCGGACAGAAGGACCTGCTGCTGGCGGTTTCGGCGACCAACCTGCAGGGCACGTATTACCCCGACAAGGGCAGCTTCGCCTGGCTCAAAGAGCGCAAGCCGGTCTTTACCGCCGGCCATTCCATTTTTCTTTATGATCTGGCCGGAGACCAGGCGGGCATACGCAGCCTGGCCGCCCTGTTCGACAGGGAAGGCCGCAACGGGGAAGCCGAGTGCCTTTACGACCGCGCCGGCGGAGATAAAATATGAGCAACATCGTTAAATGGGCCCTCATCGCCCTGGCCGCCGTGGCCGCCGGTTACGCCGGGCTGCGCGTGACGGCCAATACGCAGAAAGAAGCCTGCCTGTCCGGAGAGGGACGCCCCGCCATGGAGGCCTGTTCCTTCGTGGTCAAATGGGGCGGCGGCGACAATAAGACCGAAGCCCTTTTCAAGCGCTCCCGCCTGTACGCCAGGCAGCAGCTGCACGACCGCGAGCGGCTGGACCTGGAGGCCATCCTGCCGGCGGTGAACTCGGCCGGGATCGCTCCCGCCCGGCGCGCGGAGATCTACGCGGCCCTTTCCGCGGTTTACGGCCGCGGCGGCGACGTCCAGAAGGCCCTGAAGTATTCGGAGATGGCGGTGCAGACCGGCGCCTCCGGGCCGGCGGTGTACCTCTCCCTGGCCGGCGCCTATATAGACCTGGGCCGCCACGCGGAGGCCGTAGCGCTGCTGGAGAAGGCCGAAGGCCTGGAGAAGAATCATACCTATTACAACGCGCTGGCCGCCGCCTACAGCGGCAAAGGCGACTACCGCGCGGCTTACGCGGCGCTCAAGGCCGCGCTGAAGGTCAAGGCTCCCCGCCCGGTGCTGGCGGCCACCGCCAAGCAGATGGGCATGGTCTGCTTCGAGCTGAAGCTGTATAAAGAGGCCGACCTGTACCTGGGCTACGCGCAGCGCTCCGGCGCCGACTGCCCGGAATGCCCGCTGCTGCTCACCGCTATCAGGGAATCCCTGGGCGCTTACCAGTAGGCGATCCGTGTTTTCAATTGAAACGGATATTTTCGCATGAAAATATCCGTGGCGGTCCGGCGCGGACCACAAGGGGAGAACCCCGCGTTTCAGCGGCTGGCATAAAAATTGCTATGAGTGAAGCGAGCCCAGATCGGGACTAGTACAACTATGATCAAAGAAAACCATACCGACAGCCCTTACCGCGGCCTGCGTCTGCCTCTGGCCGTTCTCTGCGCCTTGTTCGCGGCGTCGGCCGCTTCCTCGCAGACGATGGCCGTTTCCACGCAGACGGTGGCCGCTTCCACGCAGACGATGGTCGCTTCCACGCAGGCGGTGGCCGCACCGTTCTCTCCCAAGACCTATATCAAGGCCGTCATCGACGCCTCGCCCGCCATGCGCCGGGCGGAGCAGGCCTACCGCCAGGCCGAGAATAATTACCGTTCCTCGCTGCTGGACGCGGCGCTGCCCTCGTTCAACCTGAGCGCGGCCATTCCCTTCTACGACGACCAGGAGCCCCGCCTGCGCGCCGACCGGGGGGACGTCTCTTCCAGCCTGTCCGCCGCCTGGAACCTCTACGATTCCGCCACCAGCCCGCTCAAGCGCGTTAAAACGGCCCGTCTGGATCACGCCTACGCCAGGCTGACGCTGGAGATAGCCAGGCAGAACGAGGCGCTCAAGGCGCTGGGCCGCTTCTATTCCCTGTATTCCTCGCAAAAGAAGATCCTGACGGCCAAGGCCAACCTGGCCGCCCGCGAGCGGCAGTACAAGGACACCAACGAGCAGTTCCAGTCGGGCACGCGCAGCAAGATCGAGGTCACGCAGAGCGAGGGCGACAAGCTGCAGAGCGAGCTGTCGCTGGCGCAGGCCGAGGCCGCGGCGGTAAAGGCGCTGATGGCCTTCAACGAGCTCATCAACGCCGAACCGGAAGCCGCGCAGGCCGTGACGGTCAGCACCACTTCAGCCGAGATAGCCCTGCCGCTGCCCAGGGAGGACGTGGCCAGGGCGCTGCGGGATAATTTCGCGCTGCGCCGGCAGCGGCTGGCGCTGGAGAAGACGCGCATCACCAACCGCTCCGCCGTGCTGTCCAGCCTGCCGCGGGTGCGCGTGGACGCCTCCTGGACCAAGACCGCGCTGGGCATTCTCGGCACCCCCGGCGGTTCCTGGGACGGCAACCCGTCGT
>PHAL01000087.1 GCA_002840355.1 Elusimicrobia bacterium HGW-Elusimicrobia-3
CGGCGCGGCCGAGGCCGCGGAGGGCCGCGGGCCCCTCAAGCGTTTTCTGACGCTGATGCTCTTCACGCTGGTGGGCGGCGGCCTGGTGGCCGCGGGCCTGGTGCACATCATGTCCTCGCGCGGCGCCGCCGCCGCGCCGCGCTCCACGCACCCGGACGTGCTCTCGCCTTCCATCTTCTACGAGGGCGTCGCCACCGGCAAGTACAAGATAGAGCGCAAGCTGGGCGAGGGCGCCATGGGCGTGGTCTACGAGGCCACGGACCAGTCGCTGGGCCGCAAGGTGGCCATCAAGCGGATGGGCGAGGAGATCAAGGTAAACGAGCGCGAGAAGCAGCGCTTCCTGGAAGAGGCGCGCACGGTGGCGCTGCTGCACCACCCCGGCATCGTGGAGATCTACACCATCTTCGAAGAGGAAGACAATATATACCTGGTGTTCGAGCACGTGGACGGCGTTACGCTGGACAAAGCCCTGGACAAGGAGGGCCGGCTGCCCTGGGACAGGGTCCGCAAGATGTTCGGCGAAGCCGCCTCGGCCCTGACCTACGCCCATTCCAAGAACGTGGTGCACCGCGACCTGAAGCTGGCCAACATCATGCTCTCCGGGGAGGGCGGCGTGAAGGTGATGGATTTCGGCCTGGCCTACCGCGCGCGGGAGTCCATGGCGCGCATGTCCAACGCCGAGGTGGTGGGCTCGCCCGCCTACATGGCGCCCGAGCAGGAAATGGGCGACTCCTCGGTGCGGTCCGACGTCTACTCCCTGGGCGTGTGCCTGTACGAGGCGCTGACCGGCGTGCTGCCTTTTCAGGGGCCCGATTTCCACCAGCAGAAGACCCGCCGCTCCTACCAGCGCCTCACCGCCGCGGTGCCGGGCCTGCCGGCCGGAGCGGACGCGGTGCTGGACCGCTGCCTGGACCCGGACCCGGAAAAGCGCTACGCCAGCGCGGAGGACTTTGGCCGGGCGCTCGACGCTTTGGTTTGATCTGCCGGGAGGGTGAGGAAGGCCGGGGCCAGCCCCGGCCTTTTCTTTTTATACGGGGAAGAAGGCGCGCTTGACGCCGTCGATGATGAACTGCACGGCGGTAGCCGCGAGGATGAGGCCCATCAGGCGGGTGGTGACGTTCATCACTATGGGATTTATGGCGGAGGCCTTCTTCACGCTGAAGCGGAAGATCAGGTAGCAGGCCAGGCCTACCAGCATGAAGAGCAGCAGCAGCACCCCGTCGTAAACCAGGTTCTTGGCGCGCGATTCCAGCAGGATGACCGTGGTGATGGCGCCGGGGCCGGCCAGCATGGGGATGGCCAGCGGCGTGATGGAGACATCGGCCTTGGCGGCGCCCGCGACCTTCTCCTCCTCCGTCTCCTGCACGCCGGAGCGCCGTGCGCGCAGGTTGTCCAGCGAGACCAGCAGCAGCAGCAGGCCGCCGGCCATCTGGAAGGCGGCGATGGTGATCCCGAATACTTTAAACAGCGCGTTGCCGGTGACGGCGAAGAGGATCAGTACCAGCGTGGCGGTGACGCAGGCCACGCGCGCCATCCGGAGGCGCTCGGCCTCGGTGTTGTCGGGCGTCATCGCGAAGAAGGTGGGCACGGCGGCCAGCGGGTTGATGATAGCGAACAGCGAGCCCGCGCTCATCAGGGCGAAGTTGAGTATGTCCATCCGAGCAAGTATATAACTTAGCGCTTGAGCTTGAAAAGCCTGGAATATTCCAGCGCGAAGCCGGTGGTCAGGTTGGTGGCCGAGCCGGGCAGCTTCTTGCCCGAGGCCAGGAAGAAGTTCAGGAACGGGCTGATCATGATGTCGCCGTAAAGCCGCGTGCTCAGGCGCAGGTTCAGCTCCAGGCGCTCCTTGAGGTCGGCGGCGGTGTCGAAACGGCTGCGCGCGAACAGGCGGTAATTGCCGTCGGCGCTGAGCCGCAGCGCGGTGCCTGGCAGCTGCGTCTCCAGCCGGAAGCCGGTCTCGAGGGCGTGCTTGGTGCGGGCCGGCAGGTAGGTGTAGACCTGCTCGGTGCTGAGGCCGGCG
>PHAL01000088.1 GCA_002840355.1 Elusimicrobia bacterium HGW-Elusimicrobia-3
GCGGAACTTGTCGGGCCGGACACTGCGGTGCCGCTGCGCGGCACCCGAACCGGGAAGGTGTTAAAGTCAAACAACCTGGGGATACAATTTAAAAACCCCTTGCGGGGGTTTTTAAATTGTGCTCGCCGGGCTGGACTCGAACCAGCAACCCTTCGGTTAACAGCCGAATGCTCCACCATTGAGCTACCGGCGAATCTGTTACGAGTAAATTATACAAAAATTTAGCGCCGCGTCAAAAAAATGCCGGGGCTACCGCTGCCGGCATTTTTAGTAAAATATCCGCATGATCAAAAACGTCCAGGAATATTACCAGTGCATACTGGATAACCTTACCGGCGGACTCATCAGCGTGGACCTTAAGGGCAAGGTGGTCTATGTCAACCCCATGGCCGGCAAGATCCTGCACATGCCCGCCGAGTCCTGCTGCCACGACAAAGGCTACGAACAGGTCTTCGAAGGTTTTCCCGCCCTCAAGGACGTTATCAAGGAGACCATAGATACCGGCAAATGCGTGCGCCGCGCCGAGATCTCCATCATGCACGCCAACACCCCCCTTATCATCGGCTACAGCACCATGCTGGTAAAGAACCCCGAGGGCACCGAGCTAGGCGTCACGGTGATCTTCCAGGACATCTCTTTCGTCGCTAAAAAATAATATGGCCAAGAAAACCGAAAACCCCGAAGAAGCGCCCCGCCCCGCCGAGACCGTTCGGCCCGCCGCTGCGCCCGAGCGGGAAGATGTCTCCAGGGGCCAGATCTGGGCCTTCTGGGCAGTGGTGGCCCTGGCCGTAGTAACGGCCCGCGCGCTTAACTACCTGCTCCCGGGCGTCTCCGAAAGCGTGATAGAGCGCTGGGTCATGCTCGGCTTCGGCGCCTGCATGGGGCTGTTCCTGCTGAAACTGAAGTAGGGCTATGGCCGATTTCATAGATTATTATTCGGTGCTCGGCATCCCCAAAACATCCGGGGAGGCCGAGATCAAATCGGCCTATCGCAAACTGGCCATGAAGCACCACCCTGACCGCAACCAGGGCAACAAGACCGCGGAATCCAAATTCAAAGAGATCAACGAAGCCTACGAGGTGCTCTCCGACCCGCAGAAGCGCAAGCTCTACGACCAGTACGGCAAAGAAGGCCCCTCCTCGCAGGGCTACCGCCCCCCGCCCGGCGGCCAGCACCGCCGGCAGGGGCCCGCCGGCTTCCAGTACCATTACCAAGGCGGCCAGGGCGGCCAAGGCTTCGAGCAGTTCGGGGATTTCAGCGACTTCTTCAAGTCTATGTTCGGCGGCGGGCAGGGCTTCGGCGACTTTCAGGGTTTTGGCGGCATGCAGGAGCAGGGCGGCCGCTCGCAGCTCGACATGGAAGCCGAACTGCAGCTCTCCATAGAGGAGCTGTTGCGCGGCGGCCACAAGCAGCTGGCTTTCAGCTACCGCAACGGCCGCAAGACCGAGAACCGCGAGATCAACGTGAAGCTGCCCAAAGGCCTGCGCGACGGGGCCACCATAAGGCTGCGCGGCCAGGGCCGAGAGGCGGTCGGCCAGGCCGGCGACCTATACCTCAAGATCCGCATACTGCCCGATCCCAGGTTCGAGATAGACGGCGACGACCTGCGCGTTAAAGTGGATGTGCCGCCCTGGGACGCGGCGCTGGGCGGCGAGGTCTCCGTACCCTCCCCCTCCGGCCCGGTAAAGGTAAAACTGGCCCCGGCTACGGCGGCCGGCCGCAGGCTGCGCCTGTCGGGCCGCGGCCTGCCCCGCAAGGACGGCACCCACGGCGACCTGTACGCCGAGGTGGTGCTGGCCCTCCCCCATCACCTTTCCCCCCGGCAGTTAGACCTCCTCAAGCAACTCAAAGAGCTCGAATAAAGCACCGTGCACCCTGCAGCGCTCCCCGCTCGCTCATAGAGCGGGCGCGGCAGAAGAGGGCCTGCGGTCCTCCGCCGGCGAAGAACTCGCCTCGCACACAGTGCTCGGCTCAGACATTCTTCGCCGCGGCCTTAATGATAGGCCGTCCGCTGCG
>PHAL01000049.1 GCA_002840355.1 Elusimicrobia bacterium HGW-Elusimicrobia-3
GAACTCGCTCGGCACACAGTGCCTCGCTCAGACATTCTTCGCCGCGGCCTTAATGATAGGCCGTCCGCTGCGGCCCTTGGCCCTGCGCCCTAAAATCGCGCACGGAGAGCATGCCCAGGGGCGATAGGTAGGCACGCAAAATTAAAAGAGCCGCTCTGCAGCGGCTCTTTTGTTTTTATTGTTGTTTCTCAGGCTGCGGTCTTGGGGCCAAGTTCTTCCTCGAGCTTCTGGCGCTCGTAGATCTGCTTGTAGATGCCGCCCAGGGCCATCAGCTCGGCGTGGCTGCCCTTCTCGGCCAGGCGGCCCTCCTCGAGCACCAGGATCAGGTCCGAGGTCTCTATCGTCTTGGCGCGGTGCGTGACGGCCAGGCACAGCGCGTCCGGGTGCTCCTTGCGGAAGGCCTTCCAGAAGTGGTCCTCGGTCTGCGCGTCCATCGCGCTGGTGGCGTCGTCGAGCAGCAGCACGTCGGGGCCGGTCAGCAGCGCGCGCGCTATGGCCACGCGCTGTTTCTGGCCGCCCGAGAGGGCGAAGCCGCGCGTGCCCACCACGGTGTCGAGGCCCTTGGGGAACTTGTGCAGCTCCTTGGCCAGCTGCGCGGTCTCCAGGGCCTTCTCCAGCATGCCCGGCTCTATGCCGAAGGTGCGGTCCATCAGTATGTTCTCGCGCAGGGTACCGCTGAAGATGCAGGCCTCCTGGGCGGTATAGCCCACGCGCTCGCGGAAGAGCCGCAGGTTCCATTCGCGCACGTCGCTGCCGTTGACCAGCACCTCGCCCTCGTCGTGCTCGGAGAGGCGCAGCGCCAGCGACAGCAGCGTGGACTTGCCGCAGCCTATGCGGCCCACCACGGCCACCCGCTGGCCGCGCGCGGCCTTGAACGAGATGTCGCGCACCAGCAGGCTGTCGCCCTTGGGGGTCTTCAGGCCGGCCTTGCGGAATTCCAGGGCGGTGATATGGTCGGGCGTGGTCTTGTCCCCCAGCCCCGACTTCAGCGAGGAGCGGGCCGTCAGCAGCTCGTTGACGCGCTTGATGGAGACTCCGGCGCGGTTGCCGGCCACCACGAACTGGCTGATGTCCATCAGCGGGTGCACCACCAGCCCGGCGTAGAACTGGAAGGCCACCAGCTCGCCCAGCGTGGCGCGGCCGTTGATCACCAGCAGGCCGCCCACGGCGTAGAGCAGCGCTATGGAGACGAACCCCGCCTCGTGCCAGAAGTAGGAGAAGACCACCTGCAGCTTCGCGGTGGCTATTTCGGCCTCGCTCTGGGCGGCGGTGCGGGTCTTGAAGAACTCCAGCTGCGAGGGCTCCTTGGCGTTGGCCTTGATCACGCGCACGCCGGTAAAGCAGGTCTCGAGGAAGTCGAAGAGGTTGGTGATGGACTCCTGCAGTTCCTTGTACCTGCCGCTGAGCAGCCGGCCGGTCCTGATGGAAAAGTACAGCACGAAAGGCAGCGGCGCCAGCACGCACAGCGTGAAGGCCGGGTTCATGTGCACCATCATCGCCACGGCGGCCGTCAGCGTGAAAGCCGCCTGGATGAAGCGGAAGACGCCCGAGCAGGAGAACCAGGAGATCTTCTCCGAGATGTCGTCGGAGAGCCGGGCCACCAGGTCGCCGGTGGTGAACCTGTGGAAGAAGTTCCGGTCCATCGCGATGACGTGGTCGAAGGCGTCGCGGCGTATCTCCCACTCCATGCGCACGTTCATCCACGCCCGGTTGCGCTGGGCTATCAGGTTGGTCACGAAGAGCCCGAAGCCCACGCCCAGGATCAGCAGCACGTTGTGGCGCAGGTACTCCGCGTCGGGGCTGGCGGTCAGGCCGTTGACGATGTTCTTTATCAGCAGCGGGTTGTAGGCCTGCAGCGCGGCGCTCATCATGCCGAACACCACGATGACGCCCATGCGCACGGCGTGGCGGCGCCAGTAGGGCAGCAGCCATTTAAGCGTGAAGATCATTCGCCCTCCCCGAACTGCAGCCGGTAATATTTGGAGTAAAGGCCGCCCAGGGCCAGCAGCTCGTCGTGGGTGCCGAGCTCCTTCACCTCGCCGCCGGAGATCATCATCACCCGGTCGGCGTTGCGCACGGTGGACAGCCGGTGGGCAATGATGATCACCGTCTTGTGGCGCAGCAGGTTCTTGATGGCGGTGGTGATCAGGCGCTCGGTGTGCGGGTCCATGTTGGAGGTGGCCTCGTCGAGCACCAGCACCTCCTGGTCGAGCACCATCGCGCGCGCCAGCGAGATCACCTGCTTCTCGCCGATAGAGAGGTTGGCCCCCTTCTCCTTGACCTTCTTGTCGAGCGGGTGCTTCTTGAAGAAGGCCTCTATGCCCATCAGGCGGATGGCGTCGTGCACGCGGCTGTCGGGGATGGAGGTGTCCATCAGCTTCAGGTTGTCCATCACCGTGCCGGGGAACAGGTAGATGTCCTGCTGCACCAGGCCGATGGCCGAGCGCAGCGAGCCCAGGCTGAGCTTGCGTATGTCCGTGCCGTCTATCTCTATGTGGCCCTTCTGGAAGTCGTAAAAGCGGAACAGCAGGCTGGTCACCGTGGTCTTGCCGCCGCCGGTCTCGCCGAGTATGGCCAGGCTGCGGCCGCGCGGCAGCTTGAAGGAGACGTCCTTGAGCACCCAGCCCGCCTCCTCCTTGTAGCGCATCCAGACATTGCGGAACTCTATGGAGTCCCGCACGGTGTTCATGAAGCGGGGCTTGTCCGGCTCGGTCAGCGTCGGCCGGAGCTCGAGGATCTTGGCTATGCGGTGCCCGGCGGAGAAAGAGCGCTGGATGATGCTCAAATGCTCGGAGAAGCGGAAGATGGGCTCGAAGAGGTAGCCGAGGTACAGGATGAACATCACGATGACGCCCACCGTCAGCCTGCCCTCCAGCGTCATTTGTCCGCCGATGTAGAAGACGGCCGCCGTGGCCGCCGGGTGCAGGAAGACGATGCTGAGGAAAAAGACCACCGTGTACAGCTCCACGTTGATCTCGGCGGTGAACTTCTTCTGGTTGAGGGCCTCCATCTTCAGCGACGTGTCCGCCTCGCGGCCGAAGGCCTGCAGCACGCCTACGCCGTTGAGCTGCTCGGTCAGGAAGCCGGGCACCTCGGCCGCGATCTTGCGCACCCGCACGAACATCGGCGAGGTGACCTTGACGAAGACCCAGCCGATGCCGGCCAGCACCGGGAACATCGGCACCAGCATCAGCGTCAGCTTGAGGTTGTAGTAGGCCATCACGAAGAACACCACCGCGAACATCATAAGGTCGTTGACTATCGTGATGACGGTGTTGGTGAACAGGGCGTACAGGGTGCTGGTGTCCGACTGCACCCGCGCGTTGAGGCGGCCCACGGGCGTGGCGGCGTAGAACTCCAGGTCCAGCGTCAGCATGTGGGCGAGGATGCGGTGCTTGAGCTCCACTATCAGGCCCTGCCCGGCCCGGGCCAGCTGCAGCACCTGCAGGTAGTTGAAATACAGGAACAGCAGCGTGGTGGCCAGGTAGACGCCGGTGGCCAGCAGCAGCGCCCGCGGGTCCTTGGCCGGCAGGGCGGTGTCGATGACGTACTTGGCTATGATCGGGATCAGCAAATTCAGCAGCGTGGCGGCCGACATGTAGACGAAAGCCACCAGGAAAGGCCTCTTGCGGGTCTTTACAAGGCCGTAGAGCAGGCGGAAAGCCGCCTTGTAATTGATCTTTTCCTTCGGGTCCTGCCCGTCGTCGTGGTCGTCCATGTGCATAGTCGTGTTCTATATCTTATAAAATAGCCGGCCTGTTCCGCTTGCTGGGCAATTTTACTGCCAGCCCCGCGCTCACCCGGGCGGCTACCCCGGACCGCCCCGTGATATTCTCGTTTGAAAATATTTCGTTTCGCCCGAGAATATAAAGAAAAAGGCCCGGGGCAGCCCGGGCCTTTCTCCTGACGCCGGGGCTCAGTTGACCTTGAACTCCGCGCCGCGCCTGAGGGCCTTCACGTTGAGCTCAATGACTTCGGGCTTGAGCTTCTTGTAGACCTTGGGCAGGGCGTTGGCTATGCCTTCCACGGTGATGGCGCCGGTGGCCGCCGCGAACGCGCCCATGGCTACCATGTTCATTATCTTCGGGTTACCCAGCTCGGAGGCGATCTCGTTGCAGGGCACGTACAGCACCTTTATGTCGGTGCGGGTGGGCTTGGAATTCACCAGCGAGCTGTTGACTATCAGCAGGCCGCCGGGCTTCACCGCAGGCTCGAACTTGGCCAGCGACGGCTCGTTGAGCACGATGGCGGTGTCGGGGGTGGTCACGATAGGGGTGGAGACCTGGTCTGAGGCCACTACCACCGAGCAGTTGGCCGTGCCGCCGCGCATCTCCGCGCCGTAAGCGGGGAAGAAGCTGACCTCTTTCCCCTCCATCATGCCGGCCTGGGCCAGCAGGTAGCCGGCGGAGATCACTCCCTGCCCGCCGAAACCGGATATCTTTATGCCTTGGTACATGTTAAATTCCTCCCTTACTTCTTGTCGGCCGCGCAGGCGTCTTTGTACACGCCGAGCGGGAACACGGGCAGCATGCCCTCGGCCACGAACTTGGTGGCTTCGGACGGGTTGTCCAGGCGGGTGCCCCAGTTGGTCGGGCACATGGAGAGGATCTCGACCATCGAGAAGCCCTTGCCGTCTATCTGGTTCTGGAAGGCCTTCTTGATGGCGGCCTTCGTCTTGATCACGCCGGGGTTCGTGTGCACGGTGGTGCGCTCTATGTAGGTCGCGCCGTCTATGGTCGCGAGCATCTCGCTCACGCGTATCGGGTAGCCGGCCTGCTTGGCGGTGCGGCCTTCCACGCAGGTGGTGGCCTTCTGGCCTATCAGCGTGGTCGGGGCCATCTGGCCGCCGGTCAT
Organism: Elusimicrobia bacterium HGW-Elusimicrobia-3; assembly: GCA_002840355.1. Taxonomy (GTDB): domain Bacteria; phylum Elusimicrobiota; class Elusimicrobia; order Elusimicrobiales; family UBA9959; genus UBA9959. The sequence goes on from PHAL01000049.1 coordinate 4,855, forward strand.
GCCGTAGATCGCGTTGTTCACGAAGATCACGGTGATGTTCTCGGAGCGGATGGCCGTGTGCACGATCTCGCCCATGCCGATGGAGGCCAGGTCGCCGTCGCCCTGGTAGGAGAAGACGATGGTGTCGGGCTTGGCGCGCTTGATGCCGCTGGCTTCCGCGGGGCCGCGGCCGTGCGGGCCCTGGATCATGTCGCAGTTGAAGTAGGTGTCGGCGAACACCGCGCAGCCCACGGGCGCCACGCCGATGGTGCGCTCGCGGATGCCCAGTTCGTCCATGACCTCGGCCACCAGGCGGTGGATGATGCCGTGGCCGCAGCCGGGGCAATAGTGCATCTTTACGTCGAGCAGGGATTCGGGGTGTTTATTTAGCAGCTGCATATTCTTTGGCCTCCTTCTTGAGGATCTGGTCCATGGTCTTGCAGACATCGTCCGCGGTGATCACGGACGCGCCGGGCTTGGCGTGCAGGTGCACGTTCGCGCGGCCGTTGATGGCCAGCGCCACGTCTTCCACCATCTGGCCGAGGCTCATCTCCACGACGAGGAAGTTCTTGACGCGCGCGGAGAGCTCCACTAGGCGGGCTTTGGGGAAAGGCCACAGCGTGATGGGGCGCAGCAGGCCCACCTTGATGCCCTTCTCGCGGGCCTGCTTCATCGCGGCCACGCAGACGCGCGAGGAGATGCCGTAGGCCACCATTACGATCTCGGCGTCCTCTATCATCTTCTCTTCGTAGATCACTTCGTTCTGCTCGATAGCCTTGTAGCGCTGCACGCGCTCGTTGACCATGATCTCCACGCCGCCTTCCTTAAGGTCGTAGGACTTCACTATGCGCTTGGCGCGGCCTTTGTTGACGCCCAGAGCCCACTCGGGCTCTTTGAGGGTCTTCACGTCCACTTCGGGCACCGTGAATTCCACAGGCTCCATCATCTGGCCCAGTATGCCGTCGGCCAGCACCATCGAAGGTATGCGGTATTTGAAAGCTACTTCGTAGCACTTGGCCGGGAAGTTGCCCAGCTCGGTGACGCAGTTGGGCGCCATCACGAAAGTCCGGTAGTCGCCGTGGCCGCCGCCGCGGGTGGCCTGCCAGTAGTCGCCCTGGGCGCCGGCTATATTGCCGAGGCCGGGGCCGCCGCGCATCACGTTGCCGATGAAGATCGGCAGGTCGGCGCCGGCAGCGTAGGAGATGCCTTCCTGCTTGAGGCTCATGCCGGGGCTCGACGAGGAGGTCATGCAGCGCACGCCGGTGGCGGCCGCGCCGTAGACGGCGTTGATGGCCGCGACCTCGGATTCGGACTGCAGGAAAGCGCCGTTTACCTGGGGCAGGCGCCAGCTCATATATTCGGGGATCTCGTTCTGAGGGGTGATCGGGTAACCGGCGAAGAAGCGGCAGCCGGCGCGGATGGCGCCTTCGGCCAGGGCTTCGTTGCCTTTCATCAGTTTCTTTTCAGCCATGGTAATCTCCTTATTTATAGACCTTAACGGCGAGGTCCGGGCAGATGCGCGCGCAGGCCAGGCAGGCTATGCAGCAGCCTTCCTTGGAGTCCTTGGCCGGGTAGTAGCCGGTCTTGGAGAATTTATCGGATTTTTCGATGCATTTCTTAGGGCAGACCTGTATGCACAGATAGCAGCCCTTGCACTTGTCCACATCTACTTCCATCTTCGGCATAGTACCTCCGGTTGTTGTGTGGCGCGGCGGGCGGGTCGGCGGGAAAACGGTGCTTGTCGAACTGCCGGAAGTCGCGCGTGGTGTTGAAAGCTACATAAAAAGTATAACAAAAAAACCGGGGTATTAATACCCCGGCCGTCAGGCCGTTTTGCGGCTTTCCCCGCCCCTCAGCGCAATATTTCCTTATAGAAAGCCAGCAGCCTGGCGTTCATGCTCGCGGCGCCCCAGCGCGGCCGGCCTGCTTCGTCCGCGGAGAGCGCCCAGGCCCGGGCGGCGGCCCCCATGCGCGAGCGCAGCCCGGCGTCCAGCGCCAGCTTTTCTATGGAGATGGCCAGCGCCCCCGCGTCGGCCGGCGGCACCGAGTAGCCGGTCTGCCCCTCGCGGATCACGTCGGGCAGGCCGCAGACGCGGCTGACCACGGCCGGCAGGCCCAGCGCCTGCGCCTCCACGCCGCCAGCAGCGCGGCGGCGTCGGCCCGGTGGCCGGTGAATATTACGGTCTGGTCCAGGAACAGCTGGCCGGCCAGGCGCCGCAGCGGGCCTTCCAGCGCGCCGCCGCCGATAATTACGAATTTAAATTTCAGGCCTGGCCTGCTATCGCGCAGCAGCGCCGCCGCCCGCAGAAAATATTCCACGCCCTTCACCGGCTCCAGCCGGGCGACGGTGCCCACGGCTATCTCGCCTTCGGCTATGCCCAGGTCGCGCTTATGCGCCGGCACGGCCGGCGGCCTCAGGTCCACGCCGCTGTGCACTACCCGCCACTGCGGGGCGCGGCCCAGACCGGCCTCAACGGATTCCCGCATTTCCCCCGGCGTGAGAGCTATGAAATAGTCGGTGAAACGGGCCAGGATGCGCTCGGCCAGCAGGAAGATCCAGGTTTTGACCGGACCATAATAGCCGTACAGGATGTGGCCGTGAGGCGTATGCACCACCACCGGCTTCTTCCCCCCCGCCAGGGCCGCGGCCAGGCGGCCCAGCGCGCCGGCCTTGGAGGTATGTGTATGCACTATGTCGGGCTGCAGCAGCGTAATCTGCCGCCGCAGTTCCAGCAGCGCCCACAGGTCCTTGATGGGCGACAATTCCCGCTGCAAGTGCGGCACTTCGAGGTAATTCACTTCGGGCGGCAGCAGCTTGGCCATCGCGGCGGCGTCCTGGTGCGGCCCCGCGGCCAGCACCACGCCGTAATCGGCTGTCTGCGCTCCGCAGGAGTCTATGGTGTTGCGGCTCGACCCGCCCGCCTCCAGGCGCGTGATGATATGCAGTACGACGGGCTTGTCAGCCATGGGTTTGCCCTTTGCCGGCGGCCTGGGCGGCGCTCAGGCAGGCGCAGAAGATGAAAATGGCGCCGGAGACGTACAGCCACAGCAGCAGGGCCATCAGGCCGCCGAAGGCGCCGTACACGGCGTTGAGCGTCGCGAAATGGGTGAGGTAGCGCACGAACAGGCTTTGGGCCAGGTACAGCAGCAGCGAGGCGCACAGGGCGGCCAGCCAGACCTCGGCGTAGCGGGTGCGGCGGTGCGGCGCCAGTTTGTAGAAGAACATGAGGCTGAGGAACAGGCCTACCCAGGGCACGAAGTACAGCGTGAGCTTATGGGCGGCGGGCAGGATATACTGCGAGTCCAGCGCGCCGGCGGCCAGCTTGGTCAGTATCGGTACGCTCAGACCCGCCACCACCGACAGCGTCACTACGCCCAGCAGCGTCAGGCTTTTGAGCGGCATCTTCCACCAGCGGCCGCCGCCGGTGTTCCAGGCGCGGTTGGCGGCCTGTATCAGCGTGGTGAAGAACTGCGAGGAGACCCAGACCAGCATCAGCAGGGCCAGCGAGCCGGCCTGGCCGCGGGCCTTGATCACGCGGGCTACCGCCTCGAACACGTAGTCGCGCACTTCGGCGGTGGCCGGGATGTAGCCCTCGGCGTAACCGATCACCAGCGCCGCGGCTTCCCCCTTGTCCATGAAGAAAGAGGCGGCGGTAACGAACAGGATGATGGCCGGGAACAGGGCGAACAGGGCGCTATAGGAGAACGCGGCGGCCCGCTGGCCGCCGTCGATCTGGTTGAACCTCCGCGCGGCCAGGGCCAGGGTGCCCCAGGCGCTCCGCGCGCCGTTCCTTATCCGCTCTTTCATTTTTTGCCGTCGGGGCGCTTAGAGCCCCTTCTTTACCTCTTCCAGCGACTCGGCTATCATGTCGGCGGCGTAGTTCAGGTCCTTGGCGGAATGCCTGTAGGCCACGTAGCCGTGGTGATAGGGCTGCAGGAAGACCTTGCGGCGTATCAGTTCGGTGTAGAACTTCACGCGGTTCTTCTTGTAGGCGCCGGTTTCGTCCTTGTCGAAGGTGATGTAGGGCATCCACGGCTCGCCGGTGAACTTCACCGCCAGGCCGCTGGCCTTCACGTGCCGGCGCACCTTGTTGCAGAAGGTCTGGCCGCGGCGGGCTATCACGTCGAGCATGTTGTCGCGCTCGAGCAGTTCTATCGTTTTCAGCGAGGCTACCATCGCCAGCGAGTTGTTGAAGTAGGTGGAGGACACGAAGGCTTTGCTGATGAGCACGTCCATGATGTCCTTGCGGCCGGCCACCATGCTGATCTCGTAGCCGTTGGCCATGGCCTTGCCGAACACGCTCATGTGGGGCGTGACGCCGAAGAACTGCTGCGCGCCGCCGAGGCTCATGCGGAAGCCGGTGCGGATCTCGTCGAAGCACAGCACGGCGCCGTACTGCTCGGCGAGTTTTTTGCAGCCTTCGAGGAAGCCGGGCTTGGGCATTTCCACTTCGTGGGCGTTGGGATGGCCGAGCGGGGTCATGATGATGACGGCCACCGTGTCGCCGTGGGCCTTCATCAGGTCTTCCAGGGCCTGCAGGTCGTTATATTCGAACTCGAGGGTGTCCTCGTAGGCCTTGGGCAGCACGCCCCCCCTGTTCTCCACGCACCAGTCGGCCCAGCCGTGGTAGCCGCAGCGGATGGTCTTGGTCTTGCCGGTGAAGGCGCGCGCTATGCGGCCGGCCAGCGTGGTGGAGTCGGAGCCGGTCTTGGTGAACACCACTTTCTCGGCGGAGGGCACCAGCGAGATGACTTTTTTGGCCAGGTCGTTCTGCACTTCCTGCACGATGGACATGCAGAAGCCCTTTTCCTTGATCTGTTTCATGACGGCGGCGTCGATCTCGCGCTCGCGGTGGCCGATGATGATGGGGCCGTAGGCGCAGAGCATGTCTATGTACTCGTTGCCGTCCACGTCGGTCACTTTGCCGCCCTTGGCGGACTCGAAGAAGATGGGGTATTCGCCGGGCACGAAGTTGTACGGGCGGCGTATGCCCATCATGCCGCCGGGGATCAGCTCCTGCGCCTCGGCGTACAGCCTGTCGGACTTGTCGAGTTTGAGATGTTCAGCCATTATGTTTTCTCCTTTATAAAATCGGCAGAGCGGCCCGCCGGGCCGCCGGGGGCTACTTCCCGCTGGTCAGGCGGTCGTAGAGCTTCTTGACCACGAAAGTGGCCACGTGTTCGGCGAAGGTGCCCGTTCCGAACCCGGCGTCGTAGCCCAGCTCCTTGGCCAGTTTGTTGTCCACGCGCGGGCCGCCCACTATCATCAGCAGCTTGCCGCGCAGCCCTTCGGCCTCGGCCAGCTCTATGAGTTCGGTGAGGTTCTTGAGGTGCACGTCCTTCTGCGTCACTATCTGCGAAACCAGCACCGCGTCGGCCTTGACTTCCTTGGCCCTGGCGAGCAGGCGCTCGTTGGGCACCTGCGACCCCATGTTGTAGGCCTCTATCATGGGGTAGCGCTCCAGGCCGAAATGGTGGTCGTAGCCCTTCATGTTCATGATGGCGTCAATACCTACGGTATGCGCGTCGGTGCCAGTGCAGGCGCCCACTATCACCAGCTTGCGGTTGAAGTGGGTCTTGATGAACTCGTTGACCGCGTCCATCGTCATGTACTTGGCCACGGCCTCGGCGTATTCCACCTTGTCGTAATCCAGGGTGGCGTCGGTCTTGGCGTAGGCCACGAAGAACGTGAAGTTCTCCGAGAGGGCCTGCGCGTGCACTATCGACGCCGTCTTGAACCCGAGTTTCTGCACGTAGATGCGCGCCGCCTCCCTGGCCTTGCCGCAATCCGCTATGGGCAGCGTGAAGGAAAGCTGCACCGCTCCGTCGTCCGAGGTGTCACCGTAGGGTTTTATGAACATAGGGCTCTGTCTCCTTGGTAAAGAAAATCGGGGCCGCGGGCTATGCGGCCGTCTTTTCGTCTATGTTGAGTTTCTTTTTCAGGTACGACTCTACCGGGTTGTAGTACTCCTGGGCTTTCTCGTAGACGCCCTCCAGGCCTTTGCCGCCGTCGCGGGGGCGCTTGATCTCGGCGAACATCCCGGTCTCTATGGCGTTCATCAGGCCCGAGCGTTTCACCTCCGCTAGCATCTCGATGGTCTCGTCGAGCACCTGCGCGGCGCGGCGGGCCATGATGCCGTCCTTCTTGAATTCCACTTCCCCCATGAAATCCGCCATCGTGTTGTGCACATAGAGCGCGTTGGCTATGGCCAGGTGCCGGTCCTGCAGGTAGGGGGTGTGGATGGCCTCGGTCAGCATGCCCAGCAGGTGTATGCCCTGGCCGGTGGCCTTGCTGACAAAGTTGAACAGCGTGTTCATCGCCAGGCCCTTGAAGATGTCGCCGGTCATGAACTTGGTCGGCGGCATGTACTTCAGCGGGTGGTCCGGGAAGATCTCCCGGGCCATCAGCGCCTGGGCGTACTCGTAGAGGAAGCCGTTCTTGACGCCGGGGTTGATCTCGAAGGCGTGCCCCAGGCCCATCAGTCGGGCGGGCATGCCGGCGTTGAACGCGAATTTCTCGTTGATCAGCTGGCTGGCCAGGACGGTATGGGCCTTCTCGACCGCGTCGGAGGTGGTCAGGTAATTATCCTCGCCGGTGTTGATGATGATGTCGGCCGCGGCGTTTATCATGCGCGAGAAGTGCTGGTCCGTGAAGGTGCGGTACATGTTGATGTCGCGGAACAGGATGCCGTACATGGAATCGTTGAGCATCATGTCCAGGCGCTCGAGCGCGCCCATGGCGGCGATCTCGGGCATGCAGAGGCCGGAGCAGTAGTTCACCAGGCGGATGTAGCGCCCTTCCTTTTCAGCCGCCTCGTCGAGCGCGGCGCGCATGATGCGGAAATTCTCCTGCGTGGCGTAGGTGCCGCCAAAGCCCTCGGTCGTGGGGCCGAAAGGCACATAATCCAAGAGGCTCTGCGCGGTGGTGCGTATCACCGCCACTATATCCGCGCCCTGGCGCGCCGCGGCCTGGGCCTGCTTCACGTCCTCGTAGATATTGCCCGTCGCCACGATCACGTAGATCAGCGGCGAGCCGGCCTTGTCGGCCCATTGCGTCAGCCTGGCGTTGCGGCGCTCCGTGTTGGCGGCCAGGCGCGCGTCCAGGTCCTTTACCAGCTCGGCGGCCTTTTCCCTGATGCGCTCCGGGGAGACCAGGGGCAGGCCCGAGATGTCCAGGCCTTTTTCTATTTCCCGGTTCAGCGAGGGCGCGGTCTTTTCCAGCTTCACCAGCGCGTTCAGGTAGACCGTCGCGGCGCCGGCGGCCAGCCGCTGGCCGCATTGCGAGGCGATAATGTTGGGCACCGGCACGCCGTCGGCGTTGGCGCCGTCCGCGCCCAGCAGGCGCAGGGTGGCCCGCTCTATCGTGACGGTAGTATGCCCTTCTATGAACTCCTGCACCGGGGCCACTATCCCCTCGGCCAGGCGCCTGGCCCTGTCCACTTTCGGTCTCGAAATTCCCAGCTTGCTTTTCACCGGTGTCATTTTTTATCCTCCATGAATTCCTGCGCCCGCTTTATTACGGCCTTCGGCACGCCCAGTATGCCGGCTATCTTTATCGCGTCCCTGGCCTGCGCGCCCTCGCCCCCCCCCAGCAGCTCGTAGCGCATGAACCTGTTTATCATCTTGAGCTTCTCGTCGAGGCCGCACGGGGAGCGGCCGGCGAAATAGTCGTTGAAGGCCGCCGTGTCGAAGCCGCGCATCTTGAAGGCCGCGGCCGTCCGCCCCGCCCTGAGGCCGGAAAAATGCGTGGCCAGGAAGGCGGCGGCCCTCGGCCGGCCCCCCAGGTCCTCGAGGATGGCCGAAAGCAGGGCCGCCGCCTCCTCGGAGTTGGTGGTGCGGGCGAACTCGTCCATGAGCAGCAGCAGGCTGCCGGTCTTCAGGCGGGCGTGCGCCGCCACAAAGTCGTTCATCTCCAGGCCGAAGCCGCTCAGGCCTCCCGCCGTCTCCATCTCCGCGCCGCCGATGAAGACCGCTCCGTCGAAAAGGCAGGTCTCGAAGGCCGCCGCCGGCACGAAGAAGCCGCTCTGGGCCAGCAGCTGGTTGAAGGCCAGGGTCTTGAGGGCCACCGTCTTGCCGCCCATGTTCGAGCCGTAGATGATGTTCACCCGGCGGCTGAAAACCGCCGTCAGCGGCGTGTACTTCAGCCCCGCCTCCTTCAGCCTGGCTTCCAGCGGCAGAAAACGGGCCTTGGCAAGTTTCAGGGGGGCCGGACACTTGCGCAGCAGGGGCCTGGCCAGGCCGAACTCGCTGGTCAGGCGCGCGCGTTCAGCCGCCACGTCCACGCTGGCGAGGGCCGCGATATAGGCCTCGATCTCCTTTTTTTCTCCGGCGACGGCGGCGCCCAGTTTCCTTGCGACGGCCGCTTCCAGCTCCTGTTCGCGGCCGCGCAGGCGGTCCCTCTCGCCGGCCGTTTCCATGAATTCCGCGCCGTATACCGGCTTTACCGTCACATGCGTGCCGTCGTAGGGTTCCGTGAATAGTTCCGCGGCGCCCGCCAGCGCGGCGGCGGCCTTGTCGTCTATGACCAGGAAATCCCTGTCGCTGAAGTCCAGGCCGCGGCGCTCGCGCAGGGCTTTATGGCACTTTTCGCGCAGGGCTTTCAGGGTACGGTCGCAGGCGGCTATCTTGGCTCTTTCCGCGGCCAGGTCGTCGGAATAAGCGTCGGCTATATGGAAAGCCTCGCCCGCGCCCCCTTTATTGAGCAGCGCCAGCAGTTCCGCCGAGGTCCACCTGATCCCGAACCTGGCGCGCAGCGGGGCGGGCAGCAGCCTGAAAATCTCGGCGGCGTTGAACAGGAACTTGCGGGCGAGGAAAAGGCCCGGCGCCCCGTCCAGCGCGGCGGCGGTCAGCTCCACGGCGGGCAGATTGCGCAGGTGGAAGCGGAGTTTGTCAGCCTTGTGCCGGCTGGCGGCCAGGAAGACTCCCATGGCGGCGGCCAGGTCGTATTCGGCCTTCAGCTCGGCCGCGTCGGTAAAGAAGCGCCGCTGCTCGCGGTACGCCCGCCCGTACGGCGTCAGCGGCCTGAAGTGCGCGTAGAAGGTCTCGAATTCCGCGAAAGCTCTGAATTTTTCCATTTAGTTGGCCACTTCGTACGGGTTGTAGATCAGCCGCCCGGCCAGGTCCGGCGATCCCAGCTTTCTTTCAAAGTCCCGGCGGCTTACGTTGTAGAGGTTCACCACGATAGCCGCCAGGTCCGGCTTGGCGGCGAAGCGCAGTTCGAAACGCGCCCGCAATTCCGTCCACTGCTGCCAGCTCAGGAAGATCTTGGTGAGGTCATCTATCACCAGGGTGCCGTGCTTCACCTCTTTGCACGGTACCCTGCCCGGGGTAAGCGCGCCTTCTATCATGAAGACAGGCTCCGGCAGCTTTTCCCCCGCCCTGCACCGGGGCACGCCGGCGGCGGCCCAGATCAGCTTCAGCGCGGCCGCGGAAGAGTCTATGTTGTCCGGCTCCACGCGGGCCACGTAGACGAAAGCCGCTTTGCCGTAGGAGGATACCTGCGTTATCCTGTCGAGCGCCCCGTCCACGAAGACGGTCCCGGCCCCGTGGCGGCGCATGTCGGCGATGATCTCGGAGAGCTGCTCGTTGTTCTCCGGCCCCGAGATCTCGGCGCGGCCCGGGCGCAGGGCCCGCAGCAGCACCGGGCGGCCGATGGCCGTGCGGAAAGGGTAGACGTTGAGTATCTCGCAGTGCAGGTCGGCGCCTTTCAGCGCGCTCTCGGCGCACAGCAGCAGGTCGCCCCGCTCGGCCCTGACCTGCGGCTTGGGATTGCCGAACACCTGGTCTTGCGCCTCGCCGTCCACGCCCACGCTCAGCGCCCCCAGCGGGGCGCCCGCGCGCAGGTGGTTCAGGGCGTAATTCAGGAACGTCGTCTTGCCGGCGTTCTTGCGCGATCCGACTATGAAGACGGTCCTGTCCCTGAGGCCTTTGAGGTAATGCATGCGGCCCGGTTTACTTCCTGTGCCTGCGCGTGCGCATCAGGTTGGCCGGCTCCAGCGTCAGCTTCTCGCCGCTGAGCAGCTTGGCCACCCCGTCTATGGGCTTGTACTGGTCGTCGCCGCAGAACTGGCAGTTGTCGTGGTTGGCGACATAGCCGGACGGCTCGGTGTAGGTGGTCACCACGCCCTCGTAGTTGCGCAGCACCACGCGCTTGTCCGACATGGAGATCAGGTAATTGGGCATCACCGGCGTCTTGCCGCCGCCGCCGGGGGCGTCCACCACGAAGGTGGGCACCGCCATGCCGCTGGTGTGGCCGCGCAGGTTCTCCACTATCTCTATGCCCTTCGACACCGTAGTGCGGAAGTGGCTGATGCCGACGGAGAGGTCGCACTGGTAGATGTAGTACGGCTTCACGCGCGTCAGCAGCAGCTCGTGCACCAGCTTCTTCATGGTCTGCGGGCAGTCGTTGACGCCTTTGAGCAGCACGCTCTGGTTGCCCAGCGGTATGCCCGCGTCGGCGAGCTTGCGGCAGGCCTCGCGCGCCTCGGCGGTCAGTTCCTTGGGGTGGTTGAAATGCGTGTTGACGTAGATGGGGTGGTACTTCTTGAGCATGCCTACCAGCTTGTCGGTGATGCGCATGGGCATCACCACCGGCGTGCGGGTGCCGAGGCGGATGATCTCCACGTGGTCGATCGCGCGGATCTTCCTGATGATGCCTTCCAGCATCTCGTCGTTGAGCACCAGCGGGTCGCCTCCGGAGATCAGCACGTCGCGCACCTCGGGCGTCCGGCGGATATACTCGATGGCTTTATCGATGTTGGCGCCGGACATGTGCACGTCCTCGAAGCCCACCAGGCGGCGCCGGGTGCAGTGGCGGCAGTTCATCGAGCAGATATTGGTGACCAGCAGCAGCACGCGGTCGGGGTAGCGGTGCGTCAGGCCGGGCACCGGCGAGTCTACGTCCTCGTGCAGCGGGTCGGAGAGGTCCGACGGGTCGGTGCGCAGCTCGAGGCCGCGCGGTATGGCCTGCAGGCGCACCGGGCAGCCCTTGTTCTTCTTGTCCATCAGCGCGGCGTAGTAGGGCGTGATGGCCATCGTGAACTTCTTGAGGCAGGCCTTCAGGTCGGCCTTCTCCTGCGCCGTCAGCACGGCCACCTTCTCCAGCGTGGGGATGTCCTTGATGACGTTCCTGAGCTGCCACTGGTAGTCGTTCCAGTCGCTCTCCGCCACGTTCTTCCAGAGCGGGACCTTCTTGTAGTTGACCTTGGAATATTCGCGCATGTTGTTCTCCTAGTGCTCAGGCGTAGAGTTTCTCGTAGGCTTTGCGTATCACCGGGCTGTCCCGCAGTATCTGTATCGTCACGTCGGCGTGGCCCTTGGTGTAGCCGTTGCCGATGATCATGTTGACGTCCTTGCCCACGCCCTCGGCGCCCAGCGCCGACTTGGTGAACGAGGTGGCCATGCTGAAGAAGTACACCGTGCCGTCGTCCTTGCACATGAGTATCGAGGCCATCTCGGTGTTCTGCACGTTGACGCAGTTGATGACCACGTCGGCGAGCTTGCCGCCGGTCAGCGCCGCTATCTTCTCGTAGCAGCCCACGGCGTCGGTGGCGTTGGCCTGTATGGCCTCGTGGAAGAAGCCGTACTGCTTCATCTTCTTCACGCCCTCGGCCGAATACTCGATGCCGATGATCTTGCCGGTCACGCCGGCGCGGCGCTGCGCCTCGTAGGCGCACAGGATGCCGCTCTTGCCGCCGCCGCCGATGATGACCACGGTGTTGCCGGGCCGCACCAGCTTGGCGGTCTGGGCCGGGGCGCCGGCCACGTCGAGGATGGCCAGGGCCAGCGTCTCGGGCAGGTCTTTGGGCAGCTTGGCGTAAATGCCGCTCTCGAAGAGGATGGCCTTGGCCGTCACGTTCACCTGCTCGGTGCCCTTCTTGATGCCCTTGATCTTCTCGATCTTGAGCGGGGTCAGCGACAGCGACACCAGGCTGGCTATCTTGTCCCCCTCCTTGAGGTCGATCCGGCCGGCGAGCGCCGGGCCGATCTTGGCCACGCGGCCGATGAACATGCCGCCGGACCCTGTCACGGGATTCTGCATCTTGCCGCGCTCGCCGACGATGCGGAGGATGGCTTCCTTCACCTTGGCCTCGTCGCCGCCGGCCGCGTCTTTCAGCTGCGTGAAAGAGGCCGAGTCTATGTTGAGCGTCTCCACGTCCACCAGGATCTCGTTGTCGTAGATGGCGCTCATGTCGTTGGAAACCTTGAGGGCAGGCTGCGGCAGCACGCCCTTGGGCTCTATGACCCGGTGCGCGCCGAAGGGATTACCGTTCTTGAGTATTTTCATGTAAGTCTCCTGTTGAATTATGCTCCGCGCAGGCCGAAAAGCTTGCGCACGTCGCCGGGCGTGGCGATCTCGAGCTGCGCTTCCTTCGACATACGCGCCGCCCGCTCCACGAACTCGGCGTTGGAGACAGCCAGCCGCCCCTTGGCGTAATAGATATTGTCCTCGAAGCCCACGCGGATATAGCCGCCGGCGGCTATGGCCAGGCAGATGCCGGGGATATGCGCGCGGCCTATGCCCATCACGGTGAAGTGGCTGCCTTCGGGCATCTGGTCCATCATGTAGCCCAGCGTTTTAGGCGTGAGCGAGAGCGCGGCCGGCACTTGCATTACGAAGCCGTAATGGTAGGGCGGCTTGATCAGGCCTTCCCGGATGAGGATATGCGAGCTCTGCACGTGGCTCACGTCGAAGCATTCCAGTGTCGGGTGGACCTTGTGCTTGTTCATCTCGCTGGCGAACTGCCGCATGATGGGCAGCGTGTTGACGATATAGTCGTTGCCGAAGTTCACGGTGCCGCAGTCGAGCGAAGCCATGTCGGGCTCCAGCGCCACGGGCGCTATGCGCTCCTCGGGCGTCATGCCTACCGCGCCGCCGGTGGTGATCTCCACCACCACGTCGGTGCGCTTGCGTATGAGCTCTATGGCCTTTTTAAAGACCTGGATGTCGGCCGTGGGGCCGCCGTCCTCGCCGCGGGCGTGCAGGTGCACTATCGCCGCGCCGGCCCGGCAGCATTCCTCGGCGCTGGCCGCCAGCTCCTCCGGGGTCACCGGCAGGGCCGGGCACTGCGCTTTCGTGGTCTCCGCGCCGGTCAGCGCGCAGGTGATTACCATTTTCGCCATATTATCCTTAGAACTTGCCGATCTTTCCGGCTATGTGCAGCGGGGCTTCGGTGGCCTTGATCACTTCTTCCACCGTGGTGTCTTCGGCGATCTCTTCCAGCACCAGGCCTTTCTTGGTGACGCGGATGAAGGCCATGTCGGTGACGATGAGGTCCACCTCGCCGACGGCGGTCAGCGGCAGCGTGCACTTCTTGAGTATCTTGGGGGCGCCGTTCTTGTTGACGTGCTCCATGGCTATGATCACGTTGCGCGCGCCGGCCACCAGGTCCATCGCGCCGCCCATGCCGGGCACCATCTTGCCGGGTATCATGTAGTTGGCCAAATTGCCTTCCATGTCCACCTCCAGCGCGCCGAGCACGGTGTAGTCCACGTGGCCGCCGCGGATGATGGCGAAGCTCATGGCCGAATCGAAGAAGGCGCCGCCGGGCACTATGGTGACGGCCTGGCCGCCGGCGTTGACGATGCTCTGGTTCTCGGCGCCCTTGGGCGCCGCCGGGCCCAGCCCGGTAAAGCCGTTCTCGGAATGCAGCAGTATCGTGCGGCCCTCGGGGATATAGTTGGCCACCATCGTGGGCATGCCGATACCCAGGTTGACCAGCGCCCCGTCGGGGAATTCCTGCGCTATGCGTTTGACCAGCCTGACGCGTTTAAGTTCTTTGGGGTCCATAAATTCTCCTTTAGGCTTTGAGCTGCAGGTTGGAGGCCGGCAGGGTGGCTTTTACCAGGGCGGAGACGAAGATGCCGGGGATGGTGACGCGCTCCGGGTCCAGCTCGCCGGGCTGCACTATCTTGTCGGCTTCAAGGATAACGTGGTCGGCGGCCATGGCCATCACCACGGCCATGTTCTTGGTGGCGCCGGGCAGGAAGGCGTTGCCGTAGGTGTCGGCCACCTCGGCCTTGATGAAAGCCACGTCGGCGCCCAGCGGCAGCTCCAGCAGGTATTCCTTGCCGCCCAGCGTCAGCTTCTGTTTCCCCTCCTCCACGGCGGTGCCGCGGCCGGTGGGGGTCAGCACGCCGCCCAGGCCGGCGCCCTTGGCGCGGATGCGCTCGGCGAAGGTGCCCTGCGGCACCAGCGTCACCTTGAGGTCGCCGCAGTTCATCTTCTGGCCGGAGACGGGGTTGGTGCCGATATGCGAGGCGGTCAGCGTGGCCGCGCGGCACTGGCAGATGATGCGGCCCACGCCCACTTCGGGGAAGGAGGTGTCGCTGGTGATGAGGTTGATATCCTTGGTGCCCTTGCGTATCAGGGCGTCTATGAGGGTGAACGCGTTGCCGCAGCCCATAAAGCCGGCCACCATCAGCGAGGCCCCGTCCTTTATGTCCTTAACAGCTTCATCCGCGCTAAGTATGGGTTTCATGCCTGACTCCTTTTGGAATAACGCCGGAAAAACCGCGCCGCAAATTTTCCATATTATAACAATTTAATATATTATAGGGGCAAGGCTGCGTTTACGGAGGACTTATGCACAAAGTACATATCGACCACCGCGAGAGCATGATCAAAGAGAACATGGCCCGGGTGAAGCACAAGATCCTGGTGATGAGCAACAAGGGCGGCGTGGGCAAGAGCACCATAGCCGTGAACTTCGCCGCGCTGCTGGCCGCGCGCGGCCTGCGCACCGGCCTGCTCGATATAGATATACACGGCCCCTCGGTGGCCCGCATGACCGGGGTGGAGGGCCGCCCCCACGAGGCCGACGGGCCGCTGATAGAGCCGCTGCAAGCCGCGCCCGGTCTGAAACTGATCTCCATGGGCTCCGTCATGAAAGAAGGCGACACGCCCGTGATCTGGCGCGGCCCCCTGAAGCTCTCGGTGCTCAAGCAGTTCCTCGCCGACGTAAAATGGGGCGACCTGGACGCGCTGGTGATAGACGCGCCCCCCGGCACCGGCGACGAGCCGCTGACCATCTGCCAGCTGATTCCCGAGATGAGCGGCGCCGTGGTGGTGACCACCGGCCAGGCCGTGGCGCTGCTGGATAGCCGCAAGGCCATCAACTTCCTCAAGACCGTCGGCGTGCCCGTGCTCGGCGTGCTGGAGAACATGACGGCCTTCTGCTGCCCGCATTGCGCCAAGGAAATAAATCTCTTCAAGACCGGCGGCGGCGCTCAGGCCGCCGGCGAGATGGGCGTGCCTTTTCTCGGCTCGGTGCCTTTCGACCCCGCCATGGTGGACGCCGGCGACGAGGGCCGGTTTTACGCCGTGGAACGGCCGGACTCTCCCCCTTCCGCGGCCATCGGGGCCGCGCTGGACCGGGTGCTGGAGGCCTTAAAGAAATGATCAGACTCGCGCTGGCCCTCACCCTCCTCGCCGCGCCGGCCGCGGCGCAGTTCCGGCCTTTTGGCGCCAAGGCGCAGGAAGTGCCGGCCATCAACTTCTGCGCCAGCGGCAAGTTCGTCATCGCGGCAGGCAATTGCTCGCCCGGGGGCAAGCATAAAGAAGCTATCAGCCCCAAGGCCTGCTCCGACGCCGCCGGGCTGCTCTACGACGGGCTCGCCTACCTGTACCCCAACGCCAAAGTGGAATTCTACCAGGACCTGGCGCCGGACGAGGTGCTGGCCAGGCTGAACCGCCCGCTGGTGCTGGGTTTCTTCTTCGTCGGCGAGGGCGACCGCAAGGGCGGCTTTGTCACCGGCCCGGAGCGGAGTCGCCTGTACCCCAACGCCGCGGCCTGCTCGGCCAACGCCCCCGACCTGTTCGGCGGCATCACGTCGCACAGCAAGTACTCGCCGGACCAGCCGGCCGGCAAGGCCGACACCGGCCAGGTGATCAGCCGCCACCAGCTGCTCTACGGCGCCGAAGGCAGCGCGCCCGGCTCCTGGAGCCGGCTGTGCAAGCCCCGCATCAGCCTGGTGTATCCCACGCGCACCTTCGCCGGGCGCGTAAAGGACGACGTGAAGAAATTGCTGGCCGCCCTGCAGGACGAGAAGAAGAAGCATGTCCTCAAGACGCTGGCCGCCATCTGCGACAACTGCCCCGGCCACGCGGCCGCCGGCGGGCCGCTGGCCCGCCTCTGCCCGCCGCAGTCCGACGTCTGCCGCCAGCGAAAGATACAGCCCGGCACCGAAGAGCTGATCCTCGGCAATTACTGCGCCGCGCTGGCCCCCACCGCCACGCGCGCCGAATAAAAACAAGGCAATAAAAAAGGCCGCCACCCGGCGGCCTTTTTTTGTCGCGGCCCGTCAGGCCGCGAGCTTGGCTATCATGCTTTCGGCGTCGGTGAAGATGCGGGCCAGGTGGTCCTCGCCGCGAAAACTCTCGGCGTAGATCTTGTACACGTTTTCGGTGCCCGAGGGCCGCGCAGCGAACCAGCCGCCCGCGGTGTTCACCTTCACGCCGCCCAGCAGCTCGCCGTTGGCCGGGGCCTTGTTGAGCACGCTCTCCACCGCCTCCCCCGCCAGCTCCTTGAACGGGAACTTCTCCGGCGTGAGCCCTTTGAGGAGTTTCTTCATCTCCGGCGTGGCCGGCGCGTCCTGCCGCCGGTAGAAAGGCTCGCCGTATTTCGCGGTCAGGTCCTTGTACACCCTGGCCGGGTCCTTGCCCATTTTCGCCGTGATCTCGGCCGAGAGCAGCGCGAGTATGATGCCGTCCTTGTCGGTGCTCCACGGCCCGCCGTCGAAGCGCAGGAAGGAGGCGCCCGCGCTCTCCTCGCCGCCGAAGCCGAAGCTGCCGTCCAGCAGCCCGTCCACGAACCACTTGAAGCCCACCGGCACCTCGGAGAGCCGCCGGCCCAGGCCGGCCGCCACGCGGTCTATCATGCTGCTCGATACCGCCGTCTTGCCCACGGCCGCGTCTCCCCGCCAGCCGGGGCGGTTCTGGAATAAATAATGGATGGCCGCCGACAGGTAATGGTTGGGCGGCAGCAGGCCGGCCGGCGTCACTATGCCGTGGCGGTCGTAGTCGGTGTCGCAGCCGAAGCCCACGTCGTAGCGGTCCTTGAGGCCGATGAGCCGCTGCATGGCGTAAGGCGACGACGGGTCCATGCGTATCTTGCCGTCCCAGTCGGCCGTCATGAAGGCGAAGGATTTGTCCACCGCGTCGCTGACTATCGTCATGTCCAGGCCGTAGCGCTCGGCTATGGGCGCCCAGTAGGCCACGCCGGAGCCGCCCAGCGGGTCCACGCCTATGCGCACGCCGGCGGCCTTGATGGCCGGCAGGTCTATCACGCCGCCCAGGCCTTTGACGTACTCGCCGGTATAATCGTAAGCCTTGGTGGTGGCGGCCTTCCTGGCCTGGGCCAGCGGCAGGCGCCTGACGCCCGACAGGCCGGCGGCCAACTGCGCGTTGGCCAGGTCCTGTATCACGCCGGTGATCTCGGGGCCGGCCGGGCCGCCGGAGGGCGGGTTGTACTTGAAGCCGCCGTCGGCGGGCGGGTTATGCGAAGGGGTGATGAGTATGCCGTCGGCCAGGCCGTCTTTGCGGCCGGTATTCCAGGCCAGGATGGCGCGCGACACCGAGGGCGTGGGCGTATAGCCGCCGGCGGCGTCTATCATCACCGTCACGCCGTTGGCCGCCAGCACCTCCAGCGCCGTGTCGAAAGCCGGCGCCGACAGCGCGTGCGTGTCCATGCCCATGAACACCGGCCCGTCCACGCCCGCCTTGCGGCGGTAATCGCAGATGGCCTGCGTGACGGCCAGGATATGCTCCTCGTTGAAGCTGCGGGCGAAAGAGCTGCCGCGGTGCCCCGACGTGCCGAAAGCGATGCGCTGGCCGGGATCGGCGTGGTCCGGTCTGTCTTTGTAATAAGCCTCCAGCAGCCTGGGTATGTCCGTGAGCATTTCCTGGGGCAGGTTCTTTCCGGCGTAGGGGCTGATAGGCATGTGTTCTCCGTTGCGCTGTTGTGTTATTCTATTTCTTTGTAGACGATCTTCAGGGCGGCCTTGTCGGCGTCGCCGTTGGCCGCGGCCCGGTAGGGGCGGGTACCGGTATT
>PHAL01000050.1 GCA_002840355.1 Elusimicrobia bacterium HGW-Elusimicrobia-3
GCAATCTCGCTTATTGTGAGATTGCCACGGTCAAGGGCAAGCCCTTGACCTCGCAATGACATAATAAAGGTTTTTACTATCCACTCGCCACTATCCACTTCACTTATACGCTTTGACATAAAAAGAGAAAGACGCCTTGCGGCGTCTTTCTCCTTAATCTTGAAATCACGATCCGTTACACCTGTATTAATAGGTGTTCCAAATCGTTCCTTTTGAGTCGGTCTCCGTTGCGTCCACCCAAACTTCGCCCTGCGCGCGGGTCATGCCGGCAGGCATCGTCAGCAGGGGATTGTAGCCCCAGCCGAGGTCGTTTGACGTGGAATCCGCAGTCGTAGAGAATGAGTTCGTTCCACCATAGGGCGGAATATTCACCTTGGGCACGGCGGCAAGATACTTGCCGGCAGTGCTGCCTACAGCGGGTACGATCAGAGAACCGGGAACAACCGGATACAGACCTTCGTTCTCGCTGTAATAGATGGATATAGCGCTTCTGATGGTCGAGAGGTTTCCTCTGGTCGCGCCTTCGTTCGACTTTCTGATAAGATCGGCGAACTTAGGTATCGCGATGGCCGAGAGGATTCCGATGATCGCAACAACTATCATGAGTTCGATAAGCGTAAAACCTTTTCTCGATTTCATATTATTATGTCACCTCCTTCCCCTTCAGTCGGGGCAAGAATAAACTTCCTCTTTGCTGTAAATATACCACATTTTTACGCGTGTGTCAAGGATTAAAACGGCTGTGAAGTAAGTCACGTAAGAGCAGTGGATAGTGGATAGAAAAACTTTTTTGCTTTTTACTATCCACTCGCCACTAACCACTAACCACTATTTTAATTTCCCACCAACTGGCTCATCTCAAACATCGGCAGGAACATGGCTATGACTATGCCGCCTATGACCACGCCCAGAAAGGCCATCACGAGGGGTTCTATCATACTCGTCAAACTCTTTATGGCTACATCGACCTCGGCGTCGTAAAAATCAGCGATTTTCACAAGCATGGTGTCGAGATTTCCGGTTTGTTCTCCGACGGAAATCATCTGGATTACCATCGGGGGAAACTGACCGCTTTTTTTAAGCGGCGCGACCATATGCTCGCCTTTTTTGACTTCGTCGCGGGCGGTCAATATCGCTTTTTCAAGAACCATATTGCCGGACGTCTTGGCCACGGTGTCGAGCGCCTGCATAATGGGAACTCCGGATTTTATCAGCGTGCCCAGCGTGCGCGAAAATTTTGCTATGGCGACTTTTCTGAGCATTATGCCGAACATCGGGGCTTTGAGTATGATACCGTCGAACTGGAATCTTACTTTTGGTATTTTTATGAGTTGTTTGAACCCGACAAATCCTCCTATCGGGATAATGACTACAAGGTAGAAAAACTTTACCAGTAAATCCGAGAACTGCATAAGGACTTTCGTCGGCAAAGGCAGTTCCGCGCCGAAACTGGCGAATATATTTTTGAAAGTGGGCAGCACGAAAACGAGAAGAAATATGACAACACTTACGGCGATAAACCCGATGACCGCCGGCATCGTCATTGCCCCTTTGACTTTGCCCTTCAATTCCTCGGATGATTCCATATACTGCGACAAACGCTGAAGTATCGTATCGAGTATACCGCCCTCGTCTCCTGCTTTTATCATGGAGACATAGAGTTCGCTGAATGCCTTAGGGTGCTTGCGCATGGCGTCGGGCATGGAAACGCCCGATTCGATATCCTCTTTTATGCCGGTCACCACATTGCGAAACGCGGGGTTTTCTATCTGCTCGGAAAGGATGTTCAGTCCCTGCACTATCGGAACGCCGGCGGAAACCATGGTGGATAGTTGGCGGGAAAAAAGCACTATATCGTTGGATTTGACCGACGGTTTGAACGGATTGATTTTGCCGATGAGAGCGGCAAGTCCGGTGGCCTGGATTTCGGTCACTTCTATGGGAATCAGCCGCTGTCCCTTGAGATTATCCATGGCCGAGCGCTGATCCGCGGCCTCTATTACGCCGGTAACAACCGCGCCGGAAGGCGGCCTGGCTCTGTAATTAAATTTAGGCATAAGTTTTTACTCGCCCGACGGAAACAGGGCTATACCGACTTCTGCATGAGTTTTTTGAGTTCTTCGGGATCCGTCGAAGCGTCGACGCCCTGATTGTACGTTATTTTTTTCTTCATATACAAATCGTAAAGCGACTGATTCATCGTCTGCATCCCGAACTTTACTCCCGTCTGTATCGACAGATAAATCTGTTCGGTCTTCATGTCGCGTATAAGATTTTTAATGGCCGACGTCACAACCATTATTTCCGACGCCAGCACTCGCCCCGAACCAGACGCCAGCGGCAGCAATGCTTGAGAAAAAACCGCCTGGAGCGTGAATGAGAGCTGGCTTCTTATCTGCGACTGCTGGTGCGGCGGGAATACGTCGACTATGCGGTTTATCGACGAGACGGCGTCCGTGGTGTGCAGCGTGCCGAACACAAGATGGCCGGTCTCGGCTATGGTAAGCGCCGCGGATATGGTCTCAAAATCCCTCATTTCGCCGATCAGTATTATGTCGGGGTCCTGTCTGAGCACGTACTTGAGCGCGGCGGTAAAACTCATGGTATCGGAGCCGAGTTCGCGCTGGTTGACTACGCAATTTTTATGCTGATGCACGTACTCGATTGGATCTTCTATCGTTATGATGTGTCCGCGGCGACGCTCGTTTAGAAAATCTATCATCGAGGCCAGCGTGGTGGATTTTCCCGAGCCGGTGGGGCCCGTCACAAGTACAAGCCCCTTGGGTATTTTCATCATTTCGTAGACGACCGGAGGAAGGTTGAGTTCGTCGAAAGTCATTATTTTCTGCGGAATGGATCGAAGAGCCGCCGCTACGGCGCCGCGCTGACGGAAAACGTTCATTCTGACCCTGCCGACGCCTTTTATGCCGAATGAAAGGTCGAGTTCGCTGGTGGCCTCGTATTTTTCTTTCTGCGCGTCGGTAAGGAGCGAATACACCAGACGCTGGCAAACGTCGGGGGTGAGTTTTTCGTAGTTTGTGGGAATCATCTGTCCGTCGATTCTTAATGTGGGAGGAGCCCCGACGGTGATATGCAGGTCGGAGGCCTTCTTTTCCATCATGAGAATCAAAAGGTCGTTCATATTAAGCATAGTTTTATTTGTAAAGTAAAACCTCCTCGACGGAAACTTCGCCGGCAAGGGCCTTCGCCCACACGGCTTCAAGAATCTTGGAGCGGATTTCTTCGACGGTAAGGCGGGAACATTCCTCGCTCATATAATAAACGGCGGAGGCGCCGGATGAGCCCGTGTAATCGCAGGATTCACAGCCGGACGATTTGGAAAGAATCAACTGATTGTCTTTGACGGGCACGGACAATCCGGAATTGACTATGTAATCCCTTGAGACCGCGTATTGTTTTTTACAGTCGGGACAAAGTTTTTTGACCAGCGCAAGGCGGACGTAAAGCCGCGCCGAGGCGGCTTCGGGAGGCAGCTCTTCCACGAAAGACGCCGCCATAGCCGATCCGGCGGACAGTGAATCGATATTCGCGGGCAGGGACGACGAAGATCCGCCGTCGAAGAAAACGTTGTGCGCTCCGGGCAAATAATCCGCGATTAAGGACGCGCCGGCGCAGATGGCCGAAGTTCCCGACAGTATCTCCGGCGACGTCTCCGAAAAAAAGTACACGATTTTTTGAGTAGTCGCCGCCCAGCGCGCGCACGCCGCCATAAAAGTGCTCTTGCCCGAGGCCGGCGCTCCGGACACGGCCACAAAGCCCCGCCCCGCCAAATGTTTTTCCAGCACCATCGAGTCGTCGGAGGATATGCCGAACTCTCTTAATGACGCGGGCAGAAAAGTGTTTCTTATCTTTATTTTTTCGGCGGCGGGTTTGCCGGACAATTCTATGTCCAGCGAGGCAAGGGCATTCCCTCCGCGAAACGGCACACGCACCCGCGCGCGAGGATGCTGCTTGAAGTATTTGGCCAGAACGTCGGACTCTTTTTGGGTAAGCTCGACGGTTTTAAGATATTTCTGGCCGAAAAAATATCGGATTCTGTCGACGTCAAAATACATTTCCGTGGCGCCTATGCGGGCGGCCATCTCCAGCGCCGACGCGGGAGCGTCCGACGCGGAACGTCCGGCTGTCAGCGCGCGCGCGACGTAATACCTGTCGACAAAGGCCTTTATCTCGTCGGCGGGGGCTATTACCGTGGCTACCGCGAGGCCGGTTATCAATCGCAAGTCGTCGGTGGCGAAAAGATTGAACGGGTCGGAAACGGCTATGGTTATGGTATCGTCGGCGACTTTAAGCGGGGAGATTTCCCACTGTCGGGCAAGATATTCCGGAACGGCGCGTACGGCTTCGGGACTTATCCCGCCGAACTCTTTAAGCGACACGTAGGAAATGCCGCATTGCCGACCCAGAAACGCCAAAAGCAAATCTTCCGTCACGTAACCCTTATCCAGAAGCGCCCGGCCGATTTTCACGGCTTTTTTGCGCTGGATGTCCAGCGCGTCGGCAAGCTGCGCCTGGGTTATAAGTTTAGTTTCGACGAGCAGATCGCCGAGGCGCTTGTTTATCGGTTTGAATGTTTGCATTTTTTGAGTATCCGCGAGCGCACCTCGGGCGGCACGAAACAACCGACATTGCCGCCGAGCCGCGCGACTTCGTTTACCATCCTCGACGAAAGATACACGTATTTTTCGTCGGGCATAAGGAATACCGTTTCTGTGGAAGGCGAAAGTTTTCTGTTCATAAGCGCGAGTTGAAACTCGTATTCAAAATCCGAAACGGCTCTCAAACCCCTGATGAGTATGCGGGCGTTTTTCTTCTTCAGATAATGCACGAGCAGCCCCGAGAAAATCTCGACTTTGACGCCGGAATATTTTTTTGTTATCGATTTAAGAAGTGTCAGGCGTTCTTTGAGTGTGTAGGACGGAGTTTTGCTCTGATTGTCGGTGACGGCCACTATCAGCCGCGGAAAGATTTTGGACGCGCGCTCAATGACGTCGAGGTGGCCGTTGGTGGGCGGGTCGAAACTTCCCGGATATACGGCAGTGTTTTTCATCGGTGGATATTATAATAAATTATAGGTGTTTTATGAAATCCCTTGAAGCCGTCCGAGCGCGGCGGCAAGGGATTTTACACGGGCGGCTATGTCGGGCGCGGCGGTTATTTCCGTGACCATGGCCAATATCGAGGTTCCCGTCGATACAGCCGACGGCAGGTTACCCTCTTTTATCCCGCCCATGACAGTAAACGGAATGTCGATACGTCCGGCGATTTTTCGCGCTAAATCCGCGCCGAGGGGTTTTATGAGGCCCTCCTTGGTGGACGTGGAAAATATCGGGCCGATGTTGACATAATCGGCGCCGCCGGCGGCCGCAGCAAGCGCTTCGGCCTCGGAGTGCGTGGAAATTCCTATCGCCAGATTCGGAGCGATGGCCCTGGCGGCGGAAAGCGGCAGGTCGTCGGGCCCCAAATGAACGCCGTCGGCGCCGGCGGCCAACGCTATGTCGATATGATCGTTGACGAAAAACGCCGCGCCGTGCGCGCGTGTGACATCGCGGAAGCGCAGCGCGAGTTCGTATATCTCGCGTTTGCTTTTTTCTTTTTCGCGGAGTTGAACGATTTTTATTCCGGCAAGAAGCGCGCTTTCAAGCGCCTCGACGGAAGACCGTCCGCCGCAAAACTTTTCCGTGATAACGGCGTAAAGACCGTAACCCGAAAAAGGCCGCAACCGCGACGAAAAGTTTTTACCGTCGAATATTTTCACCGCGCGTTCATCCTCCGCCCATAAAACGGATTATTTCTATAACGGCTCCGTCGGGGATTACAAAAAAATCAAACTCGCTCTTGTCCAGAATTTTTCCGTTTACCTCCACAGCCGCAAGAGTCCGCCCGATTTTTAATTCATCCAAAAACCGTCCCGCGGTGACGCGGGAACGAATCTCCGCGGGCTTGCCGTTAAGTGTTATGTTCATATTATCGACTCATTATGCCGGACGAAGAGGGCTCCGCGTCAATCGTAGCGGCTCGCGCCGAAACCTCTGTCCCAGTCCTTGAAGACCGCGTAAAATCCTTTCCGCTCTATGGCCCGCACAACTTCGTCGACACTGCGACGGTCCGACACCTCGAACTGCTCCCGCGCGTCGCCGCCCGACGCGTATCCGCCGGGATTCGTCCGCGAGCCCGCGCTCATCATGGTTATTCCCCACCCGATGAGCGAATCACGGAAAGCGTCCGACTCTCTCGTAGATAAAATCATTCCCGCGCGAGGCAGAAATATCCGCAGCGCGAATATCATCGAAGCCACGTCCCCGTCGGATACGGGATGCGGCGCATTGAAACCCGAAGCGCATTTTTTTAACCGCGGAAAACTTATCGTCACATCGCCGCGCCAGTATTTATCAATGAGATATTTTGCGTGCAACCCGAGCATCGCGGCGTCGAGGCGCCAATCGGACAGACCCAGCAGCGCTCCCAGTCCCACGCGGCGGAATCCCGCCTCAAGCGCGCGTTCGGGGGATTGAATTCTGAATTCAAAATCCCTTTTTTTGCCGGCGGGATGCATATATTCGTAAACTTTTTCGTCGTAGGTTTCCTGATAAACCGTAAGCCCCGACGCTCCGGCGGACACGAAACGGCGGTAGACATCGGAATCGGCAGGAAAAATTTCAAGACCCGTAAAAGTAAATTTTTCAGATAGCATCCTCACGGATTTTTCGACGTAACCGGAACCTGCCTTAGAGGGCGACTCTCCGGTAAGAAGAAGAACATTGTCGAAGCCGCGCGCTTTAAGTGAATCGGCCTCGCGTAATATTTCGTCGTCGGAAAGAGTTTTCCGACCGACGGATGACGACGCGTTGAAGCCGCAGTAGCGGCAGGCGTTGTCGCATTCGTTCGACAGATACAGCGGCGCGTAAAGATTGATGTTTTTTCCGAAGTGGCTGATTGTGAGTTCCCTGGCGCGGACCGCCGTTTCACCCGCGAAAGCCCGCGCCGCGGGAGAAAGAAGCGCCAGAAAATCTCCGACGGACGGAAACTCCGCGGCCAGAGCGCGACGGACGTCGGACGGGGTCGCGGAATATATTTTCGCGGCGACGGCTTTAGAATCTTGTTTGCGGAATTCCGCAAGAAAACTCATTTTATGATCCAGTCGGCGGGACTCGACGCGGACGCGTAATCGCCCGACGCTCCCATGCCGGACAAATACGCCGCGCGGCCCGCCTCGACGGCAAGTTTGAAGCCCAGAGCCATCATTTCGGGATTGCCGCTCGACGATATCGCGGTGTTTACCATCACGGCGTCCACGCCGATTTCAAGCGCCTGCGCCGCATGCGACGGCCTTCCGAGTCCGGCGTCGACTATTACCGGAACACCGGCCTGCTCGACGATGATTTTGACCGCGTCGAGTGTGCGCATACCTTTGTTTGATCCTATCGGCGCGGCAAGGGGCATAACCGCCGCGGCGCCCGCATCTTCAAGTTTCCTGGCAAGCACCGGGTCGGCATTTATGTAGGGCAGAACCGTAAAGCCCTCTTTAATCAGAATTTTGGCCGCCTTGAGCGTCTCCTCTCCGTCGGGCAGAAGCCATCCGGGGTCGGGAGTGACTTCGATTTTCACCCAATCGGAAACGCCCGACGCGCGAGCCAGACGAGCAAGCCGGACGGCTTCATCGGCGTTCTGCGCTCCCGAAGTGTTGGGCAGTATCAAAAGCGTTTTTGCGTCGAGCGCCGAAAGTATGTCGTGGCCGGGATTCGACACATCCACGCGACGGACGGCCACCGTTACCATCTGAGCGCCCGACGCCGCGATGGCGCGCCTCATAATCTCGTTGGAACCGTATTTTCCGGTGCCCATAATAAGCCGCGAAGAAAACGCCCGTCCGGCGATAATCAGCGGGTCTTTGTTATTCATATTTTCACTCTCCGACGGAGGTCGCGGCTTTTCAGCCGGCCTGCGGCATCATAATATTGTCGCCGTATCTTAGCGCGAGTTCGGCTTTAACCGCCGGCGGCAGCGGCGTAACACGGGACATTAAAGCGGCCGCCTTTTTGGCAGTTTCCAGAATTTCTTTGTCTTTTTCAAAATCGACCACTCTTAAATCGAGTTCGCCGCGGCCGTGCTGCTCGGTTCCTATTATGCGGCCCGCGCCGCGCATTCTCATATCGGCCCGGGACACCTCAAATCCGTCGGAGGTTTCAAGAAGCACGCGCAGGCGGACGGTTCCCTCGTCCGTGGGAGAATCGGCCACCAGAACGCAGTACGACTGCCTGTCGCCTCTGCCCACGCGGCCGCGCAACTGATGCAGAGCGGCCAGGCCGTACCTGTCGGCGTGTTCCACGATAAGGAGCGTGGCCGACGGAACATCTATGCCGACTTCGATCACCACCGTCGATATCAACACGTCGAGCGCGCCCGAGCGAAACGCCTCCATAACGGCGGCCTTGTCGGCGGATTTCATTCTTCCGTGCAGAAGTCCTACTTTATAATCAGCGAAAACCTCTTTTGAAAGACGCTCGGCTTCGGCTTTGGCCGACCGGATAAACAGATTTTCCGACGGGTCGATAATCGGATAAACTATGAAAACTTTATTTCCGCCGGCAAGTTCTTTTGCGGCAAAGCCGCACGCTTCGGAATCGGTCATCATCATAGTTTTTACGGGTATTCTTCCCGGCGGCAGTTCGTCTATTACGGATACGTCGAGATCGCCGTACATTACTATGGCCAGCGAGCGCGGAATGGGTGTCGCGCTCATCAAAAGTATGTCGGCGCACGGCGCCTTGAGCCGAAGTTTCAGACGCTGCGAAACGCCGAATTTATGCTGCTCGTCTATAACTATGACGCCGGCGTCGGCAAAAGCCACGGGGTCTTCCATAAGGGCGTGAGTTCCGATAATAATATCGGCTTCGCCCGACGACATCCGCCGCCGCGCCGCCGTTTTGCTCCCGGCCCGCGACGACGTGGCGCCGGTTACAAGCTCGACCTTGACTCCCAGACCGGCGGTAAATTTGCTCACCGTCTCAAAATGCTGTCGCGCCAGAATTTCCGTGGGAGCGACCAGCACGGCCTGACGGGAATTTTCCACGCTCAAAAGCATCGAAGCCATCGCGGCGGCGGTCTTGCCGCTGCCGACGTCGCCTATGAGTATGCGGCGCATAGGGCGCGCCGAAGTCATATCGCGGAATATTTCGTTGATGGCTTTTTTCTGGGCGCGCGTGAACTCGAAACCCAGGTTGGCCTTGAAACCGGTCAGCAAATTGCGGCGAATTTCAAGCGGACGCGGTTTCCTGCGACTGTCGGCGACGCCGCGCGCGACGGCCATCGCCGTCTGAAAAATCAGATATTCGCCGAAAGCCAGGGAACGGCGGGCGCGTTCGGCGGCCTCGAAGTCCGGCGGAAAATGTATCTCGGCGATAGCCCGCCGGCGGGGCGCCAGGCCGTCGGGGACAACCGGCGACGCCGCCGCGAAATCCGCGGCGGAAGCGGCATAGCCGTCGACGGCGGCTTTCATTATTTTTCTGAAACCGGCGGGCTTTATGCCCTCGGTAAGAGGATACACGGGAATAATGCCTCCGGTCACGCGGCCGGATTCTCCGGCGTCCGCCGGCTCGTATTCCTTGAGGGTTATTTCGACATCCTGACCGCTTTTTCTGACGCGGCCCCAGACAAAAACTTCTTTCCCCCGTTCAAAATCGCGCTTCAGCGCGGCGAAAATATCGTAACGCGCCCACGGATTGAATTTGCGCCACGCGGTCACTCGGGCGACGTCTTTGCCGTCGGAAATAGTGCTTTTGAAAACCGCAAGGCCGAATCCGGCGGGCGAGACAACCGCCGATATCACCTTACCGCGCGCAAAGGCGTCGATGCCGTCGGCCAACTCCGAGAAAGCGAGTATCTTCGTGCGATCCTGGTAGGAAACGGGATAGTGCTCCAGCAAATCGCCCACCGTCGATATGCCCAGCCGCGCGAGTTTTCCGGCTACGCCCGGTCCCACGCCTTTAACGAATCTGACCGATGTTTCAAGAGACATTTTTTGGGTTGAGTCGAATAATTTTATATACTCAGGTTCCGCGATATCAATCGCGTCGAAAAACAGGAGACAACATTATGTCGTTCAAATGCTCAATCTGCGCAAAAGGCCCTTCGGCCGGAAAATCGATCAGCCACTCTCACAAAGCGTCGAACAGAAGATTTATGCCCAACCTCGGCCGGCACAAAATAATGCTCGGCGGAAAAGCCGTAAGGGCTTATGTCTGCACCACGTGTCTTAAATCGGGCCGCGTGCGCAAAGCGGTATAGGTTTTTCTTAAATCCTCTCGACGGCGCGCACCGCGCCGGCAAGTTCGGTCCGGCTTATTTTCCTTCCCAAAAATCTCATACTTTCCCGCGATGACGAAGCGACGGCGAGCGCCTTTTTTATACCTGCGCCGTCCGGATCGGCTATACCCAAAACACCGAGTGTCGTCGGGGCGCCCACGGAGTTCAAAAAAATCTTAAGACGACGGGCGTCTTTTTTTTTGCCTTCCAGCATCAACTGAACCAACAGCCCCCATCCCACCCTTTCTCCGTGCAGAGACCCGCGTGCTTCGGGCGCGTGTCCCAGCCCGTTGCAGAGGGCGTGCGCGGCAACGGCGCGGCACTTTTTGCCGCCGATTCCGCTGACAAGACCGGGAAGAACAAGATTCAGATAAATCGAGCGGCGGAAGTCGCGGGTGACTTTTCCCTTCGACACGGCGTCGACGGCTCCGGCGACGCACTCGGACGCAAGCCGCATAATTTCCGTCGTCAGGGCGAACGCGGCGCGGACTGAGGGATTCGTCAATGCGGCGGGATTCGCGCTCACATAAGCCGACGTCTCATAGTACTTGGCTACGGCGTCGGCTATACCTGCGGCCACAAGACGCGCAGGTTGTCTGATAAGAACTCCGTAATCCGCCGCGCAGACGTCGGGCGCCTTGGCCATATCCAGCGTCTTGCGCTTTGTGCCGTCGGAAAAATACGTGGGGGCGATGGACGTAAAAGCGGCGCAGGTGGCGGTCGAAGTAGGTATGGCCGCAAGACGCGCGCCCAGACGGGCGGCAAGTATTTTAGACGCGTCGATGGCCTTGCCGCCGCCGGCGGCAAAAATCGCTTTCACGGGCCCGCGGGCCGCGGCGCGGGCGGACTTTTCAAGCCGTCCGACTTCGCCCAAAGAACACTCTCCGCCGAAAAATATGATTACGGGCTTTACGCTTAAAATCCCCGCGAACCGGCGTCTGTATTTGTCGAGTATGGCTTTTTCGACGACAAACGCGGCAAGGCCGTCGCCGGTGAAGTCCTTGGCGAAACGGCGGCTCAAAATGTCGTCGCCTTCGTAATAGACGGCCGGAGCGGCCGTCAAAGGCGCCGCCTGAAATTTAATTTTCATTTTTTTAAAGAAGTTGGAGCAGACAAATGCGGTGATAAACGCCCTGACGGCGCACCAGTTCGTCGTGGCTGCCCTCTTCCACGACGGCTCCGTCGTCGATAACCAGTATTCTGTCGGCGTTTTTTATGGTGGCGAGGCGATGGGCTATCATCAGCACGGTTTTTTCCGCCATAAGGTTTTCTATGGCTTCGGCCACGGATTTTTCCGACTCCGCGTCCAGCGAAGACGTCGCCTCGTCGAGGATAAGTATCGGAGCGTCTTTAAGAATAGCGCGGGCCACCGCCACCCGCTGTTTCTGTCCGCCGGAAAGCAAAGCGCCCCTCTCTCCGACCACGGTTTCGTAACCGTCGGGCAGCGATTCTATGAAATCCGCCGCATTGGCGCGGCGGGCCGCCTCGCGCACATCTTCGTCGGAGGCGCCGGGACGTCCGCATAATATATTGTTTTTTATGGTGTCGTTGAAAAGAATTATATCCTGCGTCACAAGAGCCATCTGCGCGCGAAGAGACGCCAGAGTAATGTCCCTTACGTCGACGCCGTCTATGGCCACCCGACCGGAGCAGGCGTCGTAAAACCTCAACACTAAATGGGCCACGGTCGTCTTACCCGCTCCCGATGGCCCCACAAGGGCAACCTTTTCGCCTCTGGATATTTTGATATTGAGTTTTTTAAGAACGGGATGCTTGTGGTCGTAATAATAGTCCACGTCTTCAAGCGTGACGGCTTGGCGGAATTCCCCGAAATCCGCGGCTCCGGGAGCGTCGGCTATGGCGGGTTTCTCGTCGATAATCTCGAATATGCGCCCCGCGCTGACAACGGTTTGCTGCAAAAGCGCGTTCGCCGAAGAAAAGTTTTTTATGGGCTTGTAAATCGACATCGCGGCGCCCAGAAAAGCAAAAAACGCTCCGCTGGTCCACACGTCTTTAAGAACGTCCATCGCGCCGTACCATATTATTAAAGTGAGCGCGACGGCGCTTATAAACTCCATAATCGGACTCGACCGCGAATCGACTTTTACGAATTTCATCTGGTGCGAATAAAATTCCGTGTTTTCCTTCTCGAATACCGCCTTCTGCCTTTCTTCCATCCGGAAGGTCTTTATAACGGAAATACCGGTGACTGCCTCCTGAATTCTGTTGTAGATTTCGGCCATCTGTTTCTGACCGGCGTGGGCGGCCTTGCGCATACGGCGCGCAAAATCCACCAGAGGAAGAGCCACCACGGGAAACACCACGAATGCTATGACGGCAAACTTGAAGTTAAGCCAGAAAATTATGCCTATCAGAACCAGTGTCGTCAGAAAATCGCCGATAAAATTCAGCGGCAGACGAAGAAGGGCGTTTTGTATTATGTAGAGGTCGTTCGTCATTCGCGATAGGATTTTGCCCGACGAGTTGCGGTTGTAAAAATCGTGCGACAGCGACATAAGTTTGGCGAACAAATCTCCGCGGAGGGCCAGCGTGACGCGCTGTCCGACGTACTGAAGAAGATACGCCTGTCCGTAAAACGCTATCCCGCGTATGAACCACATAAGCGGAACCAGCCACAGAATCATAAAGAGCATACCGGTATCTTTGGCAATGAAGACCTTGTCGATTATGGGTTTTATCAAAAGCATGGTCGCGCCGGTTATGCCCGAAACCAGCGCCGTCAAGAAGGCCGCCAGAATAAGACGGTTTCTGTGAGGCAGCACGTATTTTATCAGGCGGGCAAGATTATTCATTGGTTCGACCTTCCGTCGGACGAAGCGCCGAGAATATCGTTGATAATGGACGAGGCGACCCTGCCGGAAGCGTCGGCCGGCTCAAGAAGCCGCCGCACGCGCGCGAACGATTCGGCGGTATCGCGCGGCTCGCCGTCTATGAAACCGGCGACGCGGACGGCTATATCGCCGCCGAGGGCTTTCTCCTGCAGGAACTCGGGCTGCAATTCTTCGTCCAGCAATATGTTGGGCAGCGACACGTATTTTGTCCGTATTTTTATCATAGAGCGAAGGATAAACGCGTTGAGAGCGCTGACGTTGTAGAAAATCGCCGTCGGGATTTTCATCAGGGCGAGTTCCGTCGCTATCGTTCCGGAAACACTGACCGCGGCCGACGGCCCGGCGGCGGCCACGCCGCGGGATCCCGCGTCAAGAATAAGATTTATTCCACTCGCCAGACGGCGGTAGGAATCCTTAAGCGCCGAAAGTCCGAAAAGCGCGAACTCTGTTTTGCCCGCTCCACGGATGTCGTTCAAATTCGCGGCGACGGCGTTAATGATGTCCACATGCCTGCGCACTATGTGCGTGCGGCTGCCGGGAAAAAAACCCACAAGTGGCGGCAGCCCCGCCCGACGACTTTCTACGCCGGACGGCGTTGTCTCAAGCAGCGGATGTCCCACCTGCTCGAAGGGTATCCCCTCCCTTGCGTATATTTCGCTTTCAAACGGCAGGGTCGTAAAAACTTTTTTGACAAAACTTTTTATCGCCTTTATTCTTCCGTAACGCGTGGCCCATATCTGGGGCGGAATGTAATAATATACCGGAATACCCCGACGGGCGGCAGCGGCGCCCACCTTCGCGTTGAATCCAAAAAAATCCACAAGCAGAACGGCCGAAGGCCTTCGCTCGTCGAGGTGCCGCTCCACAGCGCGGTACACTTTTAAAATTCCCAGGGCGGCGCGCGGCGAAACCGCGAAGCCGAAGGTCTCAAGAGATATCGTATCTCCGACGAATATATCGGAAAGGTTTTTGAGCTTTTCGCCGCCGGCCGACGACACGGCGAGGCCGCCTTCTTTAAGCAGCGATGCGACTCCGGCGGCGTGATTCTCGGCCGACGGGTCGCCGGCGCATATAAAAATTATCGGACGAGAATCGTCCGCGGCAAGTGGCGTCATTATTATTTTTACTGCAAACGAATTATCTTGTAGATTTCGCCAACAAGTTCCAGCGCGTCGCGTCCGTGCTCGCCGGTTACGGCGGGCCTTTTTCCGTGCCGAGCGCATTCTATGAAGTGCTCAAGCTCCCGCTCAAGCTGATCGTAGACCGGCGGTTTGGGTTTCTCAACGGAAATATCAAGAAAACTCTTCGGCTCCGGCACGCGTTTGGAATACACTTTTACGCTGCGCGCGGCGTAATCTATGGAGACGTAACTGTCCGGCTGAAATATTCTTATCTTGCGCTGTTTTTCAAGAGAAACACGACTACCTGAAAGATCGCAGACGCAGCCGCCCTCGAAACGTATCCTGACTTTAGCCATATCCTCGTGGTCGGTCAGAACTCTGGCGCCGTAGGCCTCTATGTCTTTGACCTTTTCTCCGACGAGATAAAGCAGTATGTCTATGTCGTGTATCATCAGATCCATTATGACGCCTATGTGGGCCACACGGGGACTGAACGGCCCTATGCGGTTGGCCTCGATAAATATGGGTTTGGTGATAAAGGGCTTGGCCGCCACGACGGCGGGATTGAATCTTTCTATATGGCCGACCTGCAAGACCAGATTTTTTTTGGCGGCAAGGTCGATGAGTTCGTCGGCTTCGGCGGGAGTGGCTGTGAATGGTTTTTCGACGAAGCAGTGAACGCCCTCTTCAAGAAATTTTTTGGCAAGCGGATAGTGAAACGGCGTGGGGGTTACTATCACGGCCGCATCCGGCTTAGGGGCGGCGTCGACGGACGCAAAGTGCGGGAGGCCGTACTTCTTGCCGAAGGACTCGGACAGGCGCGCGTCGGAATCCACCAGAGCGCAAACCTCCACTGTTCCGTTTTTGGCCAGTATCCTTACGTGATGCTGTCCCAATTGTCCCAAACCGGCTACAAGTATTTTCATAATATATTTTTCGTTTTCATAATTGTAGTTGCCGACCTTGGTCGGCCACAGTTTTTACACTCCGACGAAAGCCATGTCATTTTCGTCGGCGAAGGCCTTCATGGCTTCCGGATCCAGCAACAGTGTTTTTCCCGCTTCCACGGCGACGACCGTCGCGCCGGCGGCGAGGGCCGTTCTAAGCGTGTCAGGGCCGGCGACCGGAACGTCGAAACGCATATCCTGACGGGGCCGCGACATCTTTACGACGACTATCCCGCGTCCGGCGAGCGCGCCCGCGCGTTTTATTGTTTCGTCGGTGCCTTCGGCGCCCTCAAGAGCCACGACCACTCCGTTTTTTACCGCGACGGTCTGACCGCAGTCAAGATTCGCCAGCGCCGACGCGATTTTACGTCCGAGCTCCACATCCGCCGACTCGCCCTCCGTAGGACGGCGGCGGCTCAAAAATCCTTTGGGCGCCAGAAGATGTTCGAGCGCCGACGATTGCGGCAGAACTCTCACGCCCATTTCGGCGAACTTTCCTGCCAGCGAATAGAGCAGATTTTCCGCGCGGGCGTCGGGGCGCGACGCAAATAACGCGGCCGCCTCGGCGTCGAGTTTTTTGGTGAATATATATTTATGCTCTATCTTGCCTGATAAAATAAGATTGGGGGATTTGGATTCCCGTATGGCTCCGATTACGGCGGCAAGCGACCCGACCTCCGCCCAGC
>PHAL01000051.1 GCA_002840355.1 Elusimicrobia bacterium HGW-Elusimicrobia-3
TGGACACCGGCTGGACCGTCTTCTTCATAGCGGCCGAGCTCGGCTCCTTCCTGACGCTGGCCTCGTTCCTGAAGCTGGGCCACTCGGTCTACTTCGGCAAGCGCCACGAGAGCATGAAGGACGTCAAGGAAGCCCCGGTCTCGATGCTGCTGCCCATGGCCGCCCTCGCGGCCATCTGCGTGGCGTTCGGCTTCGGCGCCGAGCTGCCGCTCAATAACTTCATCTCGCCCGCGCTGGCCTCCCTGGGCATACAGCACGGCCACATGGCCGGCTTCCACGCCGACAAGCTGTACTTCATCTCCCTGATAGTGATCCTCGCCGCCGTGGTCAACCACATGCTGGGCCTGGCCGCGGGCGGGGGGAAGGCCGACAAGGCTTCCGACCACATCCACTACGCCCCGGTGCTGAAAGAAACCTACGCGCTGGCCGACCGCAAGGTCTTCGACATATACGAACAGAGCATGGACAAAGCCGTGCCGTTCGTCTCGAAGATCCTGTTCAAAGCCGACCGCTTCTTCGACTGGGTTATCGACACGCTGCCCAGCGGGGTGGCGGGCTTCCTGGGCGGGACCGCCAGCCGCTTCCACAACGGCTCCTATCCGCTTTACATGGCGCTGACGCTGGCCGGCGCGGTGGTGTACATCCTGCTGGCCGCCGCCAACGGAGGACTTAAATAATGGACAAGGGACTTCTCGCTTATCTCATCATCCCGCTCTTCGCGGCGGTGGTCATACCTTTCGCGGCGCGCAACCGTCCCCGCCTGGCCGACGTGCTGGCCAACGTGACGCTGCTGGCGGGCCTGGCCAACCTGGCCTGGCTGGCCCTGCGCCCGTCCATGATAGCCGGCGGCTTCGCCGACATCCCGGGCGACGCCTTCTCGCTGCTGCTGGTAGGCACCGTCTACCTGGTGGCCTTCTGCGTGACGTTCTTCTCGGCCTGGTTCATAGAGGAAGGCCTGCCCAACAGGGCCGCCTACTACTCGCTCATCATGGTCTCCGTGGCGGCGATGACCGGCGTGGTCACCACCTCCGACTTCTTCACGCTTTACGTGTTCGTGGAAGTCCTGGCGGTCACCTCGTTCGCCCTGATCACCACCGACGACTCCGCCGGCGGCATAGAGGGCGCGCTGAAATACTTCTTCCTGACCTTCCCGGCCTCCGCGCTGATCATCGTGGGCCTCGCGATCCTGATGATGACGCTCGGCAGCCTGTCCTACGAGAACCTGCGCATCTTCATGTCCTCCGACATCCCGGCCGGCCCGGTCACCTTCGCGGCGGCGCTGATGCTGCTGGGCTTCGTGATCAAGTCCGGCGTGGTCCCGTTCCACGCCTGGACGCCCGACGCCTACCAGGGCGCCTACGCCCCGGTCTCGGCGCACCTCGCCGGCATCGTGACCAAGATCTCCGGCGTCTACGCGATCGTCAAGATCGCAACGCTGCTGCGCTTCTTCGACGGCCGCGCCGTCGCGCTCTCCGAGATGCTGATGTTCCTGGGCCTGCTCTCCATCGTGGTGGGCGCGCTGGCCGCGCTCAAGCAGACCAGCTTCAAGCGCATGCTGGCTTTCTCCAGCATCAGCCAGGTCGGCTACATCGTGCTCGCGGCCGGCCTCGGCACGCCGCTGGCCATCATGGGCGCCGTGTTCCACCTCTTCAACCACGCCACCTTCAAGACCGTGCTGTTCCTCAACAGCGCGAGCCTCGAGAAGGCGGCCGGCACCACCGACATGGACAAGCTCGGCGGCATGGAGCACCCGATGCCCTGGACCTCCTGGACCTCGGTCATCGCGCTGCTGTCCACCGCCGGCGTGCCCCCGCTGTCCGGCTTCTGGAGCAAGCTGCTCATCATCCTGGCCTTGTGGGAATCCGGCCTGCGGACCTACGCCGTGGTGGCGCTGCTGTTCAGCATCGTCACGCTGGCCTACTTCATGATCATGCAGCGCAAGGTCTTCTTCGGCAGGAAGTCCTCCGCGGCCCAAAGCGCCGCGGAAGTCTCCGCCCCGCTGCTGGCCCCGGCCGTGCTGATGAGCGCCATTATCGTGGCCGTCGGCCTGCTGTTCCCCTACTTCTACACCTATGTCAGGGTGGTTGCTGAGAGGATAATACTATGAACGACTACCGCCTGATCCTGTTCCTGCTGGCGGCCCTGTTCTCCGTCTGGGCCGTCATGGCCCGCCGGCTGCTGACCTCGGCGATCATGCTGGCGCTCGTCAGCGTAGCGGTCGCGCTGATCTTCTTCGACTACGGCGCCCCGTGGGCCGGCGTCTTCGAGCTGTCGGTCTGCGCCGGCCTGATCACCGTGCTGTTCATCGGCGCGGTCAGCCTGATCCGCGAGGCGGACGAGCAGAACCCCGAGAACCGCACGCGCTTCCACGCGCTGCCGCTGGTGCTCGCGGCCTTCGCGATAGCCTCCTGGTTCTACCTGCCCGCCTTCTTCGCCGAGCTGGCCTCCTGGGCCCGCCCCGGCAACGGCGGCGGCACGATCGGCCTGGCCCTCTGGGACATGCGCCGCCCCGACCTGCTCGGGCAGATCCTGATGCTGGCGGCCGGCGTCTTCGTCATCAAGTCGGTCTTCCCCAGGAGGAACGAGAAATGAACTCCTTCGCCATGGAATGGTACCTGATAGCCCTGATAATGTTCACCGGCTTCTACTGCATGCTGGTCTCGCGCAGCATCGTGCGCCAGCTCGTGGGCCTGGAGATCGTTTCCAAGGCCGCGATGCTCGCGCTGATCTCCGCCGGCGCGCTGGCCAACAACCTGATCTACGCGCAGGCGCTGCTGATCACGATGATCGTCATCGAGGTCGTGGTGGTGGCGGCCGGCCTGGCCCTGCTCGTCAAGAACTTCCGCCTGCACGGCGCCGCCGACATCTGGAAGCTCGACAGCCTGAAAGGATAATCACATGGACATACTTCTCTTCCCTCCGGTAACCTTCGCGGTTTCCCTGCTGTTCGTGATGGGGCTCTCGCTGGCGCTGTCGCCGCTCTCCGCCAAGCCGGCGCGCGTGCCCGGCTCGGCCAAGCACAAGCCCTACGGCTGCGGCGAGGACGTCCCCGCGGACCAGGCCAAGGCCGTGCCGGACTACCAGAGCTTCTTCCCGTTCGCGATCTTCTTCACGCTGCTGCACGTGGCGGGCCTGGTGCTCGCGACCTGGAGCTTCAACCCTATCTCCGCCGGCGTGGAGCTGGTGGTCGGCTACGCCGCCGCCGTGATAGTCATCCTGGCCATACTCTTCGTGGGATAACGACATGAAAACCATAGACAAACTGATAACCTGGTCGCTGCTGAAATCGCCCTGGATCCTGCACTTCAACTCCGGCGCGTGCAACGGCTGCGACATCGAGATAGTGGACGCCCTGACGCCCCGCTACGACGTGGAGCGCTTCGGCATAGTGCAGAAGGCCGTGCCCCGCCACGCCGACATCCTGGTGGTGAGCGGCCCGGTGACGCTCCAGCAGGCCAAGCGCCTCAAGACGATCTACGACCAGATGCCCGAGCCCAAGTTCGTGATGGCGGTCGGCGCCTGCGGCTGCTCCGGCGGCGTGTTCAACGGCTGCTACGGCGTGATCCCCGGCGTGCACCAGACGCTCCCGGTCTCCGTCTACGTCCCCGGCTGCCCGGTGCGCCCCGAGGCCATCATAGACGCCGTCGTGAAGCTGATACAGAGCGTGGAAGGCAAGAAGTAAGGAGACCCAGACATGAGCGAATTTGAAAGAGAAGAACAGATAAAGACGGACCTGGAGAAGCATTTCAAGGGCTCCGTCTCCAACGCCCTCGTCCAGCGCAAGAACCGCGTCTGGGCCGAAGTGGAAACCGCCAAGCTGCCCGAAGTGGCCGCCTGGCTGCGGGCCGCCGGGTTCGAGTACCTGGCCACCGTCACGGGTTTCGACGAGGGGGAAAACCTCGGCGCCTTTTACCACATTACCGACACCCACGTGATAATCAACCTCAAGGTCAAGACGCCCCGCTCCAACCCCGCCATCCCCAGCGTGCTGGCGGTCTACCCCGGCGCCCTGTCCTATGAGCGCGAGCTCGAGGACATGTTCGGCATCAAGATAGGCGGCCTGCCGCCCGGCCGGCGCTACCCGCTGCCCGACGATTTCCCTACCGACCAGTACCCGCTGCGCAAGGACTGGAAGTTCGTCCAGCCCGCCGAAGAAAAGGAGGCCAAATAATGTCCAAGATAACCATCCCCTTCGGGCCCCAGCACGTAGCGCTCAAGGAGCCGGAAAATTTCATGCTCGTCCTCGAGGGCGAACAGATACAGGGCGCCACCGTCAACCTGGGCTATAACCACCGCGGCATGGAGAAGGCCGCCGAGGAGCGCACCTACCTCCAGGACCTGTACCTGATAGAGCGCGTCTGCGGCATCTGCTCCCACTCGCATACCACCTGCTATATCACCAACGTCGAGGAACTCGCCAAGGCCGAGACCCCCAAGAGGGCGCTGGCCATCCGCACGCTGGTAGCCGAGCTCGAGCGCGTGCACAGCCACCTGCTGTGGCTCGGCGTGGCCGGCTACGAGATGGGGTTCGAGACGCTGTTCATGTACACCTGGCGCGACCGCGAACAGGTGCTGGACTGCCTGGAGCTCTTGAGCGGCAACCGGGTGCACTATTCCATCAACACCATAGGCGGCGTGCGCCGCGACATCTCGGCCGAACAGAAAACCGAGGTGATGAAGCGCATCGACTACCTCGTGGAGCGCACCAACTATTACATCAAACTCGCCACCGAGGAACCCACGATCTACGCCCGCACCAGCAAGGTGGGCATGCTGCCGCCCGAAGAAGCGCTGCGCCGCAACGCCGTGGGCCCCACCGCCCGCGCCTCCGGCATAGCCCGCGACGTGCGCAAGGACGACCCGTACCTGATCTATAACGAGCTGGACTTCAAGGTCATCACGCACAACACCAACGACGTGTTCGGCCGCCTGGTCGTGCGCGCGCTCGAACTCGTAGAGTCCTACAAGATCATCAAGCAGGTCCTCAACAACCTGCCCGAGGGCCCGATAGCGGTGAAGGTGCCCATGCGCATAGCCCCCGGCGAGGCCGTGAACCACTACGAGGCGCCCCGCGGCGAGGACATCCATTACCTGAAGTCCAACGGCACCGACAAGCCCGAGCGCCTGAAGGTGCGCGCCCCCACCCTGGCCAACCTGCAGAGCGTGCAGTACATGCTCGAGGGCGGCTGGATGGCCGACGTGCCGCTGGTGATAGCGGCCATAGACCCCTGCATGTCCTGCACGGACCGCGCCGTGGTCTGGGACCCCAAGAAGGGCAAGAAACAGACCTACGGCTGGGAAGAGCTGCGCAAGATGGCCATCGAGCGGTACAAGCGCCGCGGCGTGGACTTCTCCAGGCTGGGATAAGGACTAGACAATGGACTCCATAATACCTCTCGCACAGATATTGATCTTCCCGGGCTTCCTGTTCCTCGCCTCCTACGGCATGCTGCTGCAGTGGGTGGACCGGAAGCTCTGCGCCGTGATGCAGAACCGCATGGGCCCGCCCTGGTTCCAGCCGGTCGCCGACTTCATCAAGCTGCTCGCCAAGGAAGTGATTGTGCCCGAAGAGGCCGACAACACGATGTTCCGCGTGCTGCCCTATTTCGCGCTGGCGGCCGTGATGACCGCGATGGTCTCCATCCCCGTCGGCGAGACCGCGCTGTTCTCCTTCCAGGGCGACCTGGTAGCCGTGATCTACCTGCTTACCATCCCGACCGTGACCTTCTTCCTGGCCGGCTGGAGTTCCAAGAGCCCCTACTCCACGGTGGGCTCCATGCGCGTGCTGACGCAGCTCTTCGCCTACGAAGTGCCGCTGATGCTGGCGCTGATCGGCCCGGCGATACTCGCCGGCACCTGGAACATCGCCGAGATCTCCGCCTTCTTCGCGGCGCACCCGGCGCTGATCCCGGCGCAGCTGCTGGGCTTCCTGGCGGCCATCATAGCGCTGCAGGGCAAGCTGGAGCGCCTGCCCTTCGACATCCCGCACGCCAAGAACGAGATAGCCGGCGGCCAGTTCACGGAATATTCAGGCCGGCTGCTGGATTTCTTCCTGCTCGCCGTGGACATGGAGCTGGTGGTCGGCGCGGCCCTGCTCAACGCCGTGTTCCTGGGCGGCGCCCTGGGCCTGACCGGGATAGCCGCCATAGCGCTGTTCCTCGCCAAGACGCTGGCCATCACCTTCCTGCTCGCGCTGCTGAAGGTGCTGATGGCCCGCATCCGCATAGAGCAGATGATCAACTTCTGCTGGAAGTACCTGGCCCCGGTGGCCATGGCCCAGGTGCTGTTCGACATCTTCCTCAAGTACAAATTAGGATAAACCATGAAAAAGCCCGCAAGGATCTTCAGCGAAGTCATCAAGCACCTCTTCAAGAAGCCGGCGACCAGCGGCTATCCTTTCACCCCGGCCACGCCGATGAAGGATTTCCGCGGCCGCATAGACTTCGACTCGGCCAAGTGCATAGGCTGCCAGATCTGCGTGCGGGTCTGTCCCGCCAAAGCCATAGAGATCCCGCTCTCCGAGGTTCAGCCGCCCGCGCCGGCCCAGGTGGAGGGCCAGCCCCCGGTGGCGGCCAAGAAGAAGTTCGACTGCATCATGAAGCTGGGCAACTGCGTTTACTGCTGGCAGTGCGCCGAGAGCTGCCCCAAGCAGGCCCTCATCACCACCCAGGACTTCGAACTGGCCAGCGTGGACAGGAAGCAGCTGCGCCGGCACTACAAGTAACCTTGCCGCCCAGCCCAGAAGAAGCCGGCCCCGCGCCGGCTTCTTTATTTTACGCTGAAGCTTGAGGGTGGGCTTGCTGCGAGCGATTTTAGGGCGCAGGGCCAAGGGCCGCAGCGGACCGCCTATCATTAAGGCGGCGGCGAAGAATGTTTGAGGAGCGCACTGTGTGCGCGACGAGTTCTTCGCCGGCGGAGGACCGCAGGCCCTCTTCCGCCGCGCCC
Organism: Elusimicrobia bacterium HGW-Elusimicrobia-3; assembly: GCA_002840355.1. Lineage (GTDB taxonomy): Bacteria > Elusimicrobiota > Elusimicrobia > Elusimicrobiales > UBA9959 > UBA9959. The sequence continues at coordinate 6,946 of PHAL01000051.1, forward strand.
GCTCTATGAGCGAGTGGCAAGCCCACCCTCAGGCGGGTTCCCATACGAGCGTCAAATCTTTTATAATTAAGGGATGAACTTCAATTTTTCCGGCAACTGGTGGGAGACCGAACTTATCCTGGGCAACACGGCGGTAGCCTACGCCTACGCCCTGGCCGCCTTCCTGGCCGCGCTGGCGCTGCTCTACGTGGTCAAGAACGTCGTAGTGACCCGGCTCAAAGCCTTCGCCGCGACAACAGAGACGGACCTCGACGATATGCTGGTAGGCATGCTGGCAAGGTTCCGCGGGTTAGAGTACCAGCTGGTGGCTTTCTTTATCGCCAGCCGCTACCTTACCCTCAGCGTCGGCTTCAACCGCGGCCTGAAGACCGTCATCCTGCTGGTCTTCACCTACCGCGCCATCACCATAATCCAGGCGCTGCTCACCTACTGGATCAACAAGGTCGCCGCCAAGCGCGAGCTGGAGGGCCAGGCCCGGACTTCGGTGGTCAAGAGCACCCAGGTCATCATGCGCACCCTGGTCTGGGTGGCGGCGGTGCTGTTCGTGCTCGACAACCTGGGCGTCAACATCTCGGCCGTGCTCGCCGGCCTCGGCATCGGCGGCGTGGCGGTAGCCCTGGCCTCCCAGGCCATCCTGGGAGACCTGTTCAACTTCTTCGTCATCCTGCTCGACAAGCCCTTCAAGGTGGGGGAATTCATCGTAGCCGATCCGGTAGTGGGCACGGTAGAGCATATCGGCCTGAAGTCCACCCGCATCCGCAGCCTTTCGGGCGAGCTGATGATCGTGTCCAACACCAGGCTGCTCTCCATGGAGCTGAAGAACTACAAGCACATGGAGCGCCGCCGCGTGCTCACCAAGACCGGCGTGGTCTACCAGACCCCGCTGGAAAAGCTCAAGAAGATCCCGGAGCTGGTGAAGCAGGCCCTGGCCGAGGTGGAGAACACCACCTTCGACCGCTGCAACCTCGCCGGGCTGGGTGATTTCTCCATGGATTTCGAGACGGTGTACTACCTGGAGTCCGCGGATTACAACCTGCACATGGCCGCGCAGGAGAAGTTCCTGCACGGGGTCATAGCCCGTTTCCAGGCCGAAGGCATCGAGTTCGCGTACCCCACGCAGACACTGTTTTTGAACAAGTAAGGAGGGAGAAAATGAAAAAGACCATATTAGCCGCCGCCGCGCTGGCGCTGCTGGCGTCCGGCCTGCAGGCGGCCGAGAAGAAAGTGGCCACGATCAACGGCAAGCCCGTGACCGCGGCCGAACTGACCAAGAAACTCTGGTGGCAGCACGCCGCGCAGGGGCTGTCCGAGCTGATAGACGAGCGCCTGTTGCTCGACGAGGCCGCCCGCCTGGGCGTGAAGGCCGACCCCAAGGAAGTGGAGACCCGCTACACCGCCCTGGCCGCCGGCGCGGCCTCCAAGGCGGCCTTCGAAGCCAGCCTCAAGTCCGTAGGCTGGACCGCCAGGGACCTCAAGGACCTGCTGGGCCGCCAGCTGGCCATCCGCGGCGCCGTGATAGCCTCGCGCAAGCTGGCCGTCACCGACGAGGACGCCCGGACCTTCTTCGACCAGAACAAGGACCGCCTGGGCGTGCCCGAGGCCGTGCGGGTCAGCCAGATCTTCGTCGCCTCCAAGGCCGAGGCCGACGACGCCTACGACCTGCTCACCTCGGTGGGGGCCGACTTCTCCAAGCTCTCGGCGCTCAAGTCCTCCGACCCCGCGCTGCGCAGCAACAGCGGCAGCCTGGGCTACATCAGCCGCGGCATGCTGCTGCCCGACATAGAGAAAGAGATCTTCGCGCTCAAGGCCGGGCAGTATACCAAGCCCATGGCCACCGGCGCGGGCTACAGCCTCTTCAAGGCCGAGGAGCTCCGGGCGGCGCAGCCGGCCGTCTTCGACGCGGTCAGGGAGAACATCAAGACCGCCCTGCTCAACCAGGCCATCAACCGCGAACTGCCGCTGCTGGCGGGAGAGCTGCGGCAGAAGGCCAAGATAGAGATAACCAAGTAAGTCTCAGGGCTGCAAATAAAAAAGGCGGGCCGGATAAACCGGCCCGCCTTTTTTGCGCCCTTGCGCCGGCCTAGTGGGCTTCCTCGGCCTGGCCTTTCTTGCCCATGAAGGAATGGATCAGGAAGTAGGCGGCTATCGCCGCGAGTATGATCTGCGTGGCGTAGAAGTTGGAAGCGGCCGCCGAGGTGTTCAGGTCGTCGAAGCGCCCGTAGAGCAGCGAGAAGCGGGCCATCACGGTATTGCCGAAGGCCGCCCCGAAGTAGATCATCAGGAAGTAGATGCCGACGTTAGAGATCTTCTTTACCGAGCCCTTATGCTCCACCGAGAAGAAGAAGTAGAACAGCACGCAGATGGTGCCGGCGGCCACTATCAGGGCGTTGAGGATGTCGAAACCGGACATGGAGGCCATCAGGCTGAACGGCATTATGGTGCCGGCTATCTGGCTCATGAAGTCGGTGGACAGCTTGGCCGGTATTTCCATGCCGGCGCCGTAACCCATCATGAACGTGAAGCCGTAGCGCGAGATCCAGGAGATCTTGGGGATGAACTGCGTCACGAGCGACAGGCCCAGCAGGGCCGGGATCAGCACGAAGAAATCCCCGCCGAGCAGCGGCTCGAACACCTTGGGCTTCCAGATGCTGTAGAGGTAGACCTGGAACCACCAGCCCATGCCGGCGCCGAGGTACAGGTGTTCGGCCATCTTGAAGAACGGGTTGTCCTTATAGAGAAAGCTGAAGAGAAAGATAGTGAGGCCCGCCGAGATCCAGGCGCCAGCGATAATCCATGTTGTTTCGGTCATAATTTCCTCTTAAAGATACCTGACTACCAGCAGAATGATATTGGACGTCAATATCAGGAGCAGCACCATGATGTGCGCCAGGTTCAGCGCGTCTATGCCGGAAGTGCCTTTGCCCGGCTCTTTAACCAGCGACTCGAACTCGGCCGCGCCTTTCATGCCGCCGATAAGGCCTTTAAGCTGGCGGGTCTGCAGGTAGGGGCCGTAGCCGGGCTGGCTGATGGCCGTCACCCCGCCGATCACGGGCACATTATATTTGTCGCCCACATAGGCCACCCAGAAGTCGAGGATATTGGTGCCGGTGATGCTGAGTATGAGAGGGATGTCCTTGTAATTGCGCACGCCCTTCATCACGGGCAGCGAGCGGGCGTCGCGGCCGTCGATGTCCTTGTCGTAGATGCCGTAGAAATCGGAGGCCATCTGCGTCATTACGGCCACGGCGTTGGCCATGTACGGGTACACCACGTAGTCGGTCCCGTTCACCTTGCCGGTCTCGCCGGGGACCTTTTCGATGAGCTGCTGTATCAGGCCCGTGGAGCCGGCGATATAGGTGACGATGCCCACGCGCAGGTTCTTCTTGAACGCGTAGCGCAGCGCCGCCTCGGCCTGCGGGTGCAGCTCCGGCCGGGTGGACGGGTCATAGTCCAGCGAGAAAAGCACGAAAGAACCGGCCGGCACCTTGTCGAGGGCGTCAAAGGCGTTCTGCACGTCCCTGGAGATGGTCTTGTTCGGCAGGCCTATCGGCTTGATGATGGGAATGAACAGCACCACGGCCAGCGCCAGGAAGATCCAGCGGCGGTCTATCTTGAGGAATTTGAGGAGGTTTTCCTTCATAGTTTAATCCTTACCCATGTACTGGCGCTCGATGCCGAAGATTATCTTGAGCGCGGTCACGATGGCGCCGATCGCTATGCCTATCATGATGCCGCGCTTGCCGGCTACCGCGGGCACGCTCATGATCCACTCTATCACGCGGTCGATGCCGTAGCCGGTCCAGCCCAGGACCGATTCCCAGGCCATCTGGCCGAGCGGCACCTTGCCGAGGATCAGGATGAAGGCCGCGATGAACAGCACCAGGGCCTGCCCTGACTTGATGCGGAAGGAGCGGTAGGCGGTGGAAACGATGTAGAACGCCAGCACCGCGAACATCGTGGCGCTGAGGGCGTTGTAGACGTAGCGGAAGGACCAGCCCAGGCCGGTCACCTGGCCGTCTATCATCTGCTTGCCGCCGCTCATCAGCGCCGGGATCACCATGATGAAGAACCCGACGAAGACGAAGATGCTGTAGCCCCAGCCGTCGTGACGGCGCCGGATCTTGCCGTAATGCGACACGAACAGGCTCAGCAGGCCCAGCAGGAAGGCGAAGGCGAACACTATGTTCTCCCACTTGTTCATCAGCTCGACGTAGTCGACCGAATGCTTGTGGGGGATATAGTAGGAGGCCAGCATCAGCAGGCCGACCACCATGACCATCGCGAGGGGAAGATAGTTCTTAATGAATTTCATATCAGTATGCCTTGAACAGCGTCAATACGACCTGTACCAGATTGTCCCAGTTCATCTTGGCGCCGACCGCCACGAGCACGCCGCCTACGGCGACGGAGACCATCACCACCAGCTTGCCCAGGTCCTGCACCTTCAGCGCGCTGACCAGCATCGGCTCCTTGGAAAGGTAGGCGCCGGCCGCGTAGAGTTCCTCGCCGATAAGCGTGTAGTCGCAGGCGGTAAAGAAGAACGGCAGCTGGTGCTCCACGTCGGTGCCGGCTATCTGGATGGCGCCGGTGGTGGAGCCGACTTCGGCCAGCAGCAGGGACTCGGCCATGAAGTAGCCCATGAAGAAGATGGCGGCGGGTTTTTCGCGCGAGATCATGCCGTCCACCGAGGCGGCGTAGGAGAACTGGTCGTGGCTGACGAAGAAGTTCAGGTCCTCGCGGTAGGAGTCCGGGCGCCCGGCCTCGAGATAGGACTGCTTCACCACTTCCTTGGCCACCGTCATCACGACGGGGTCGTAGTGCGGGACCTTGATCTGGCTGTCGTAGGCCGCCACTTTCTTGGCGACCTCGCCCAGGATGAACGTGGAGGCGATCGTGGAGATGGTGCTCATCTGGCCGATGCCGGGCACGTAGAAGATAGGCTTGCCCATCTCGGTGGAGCGGCCGATGGCCTCGTCGATGGCGTCCAGGCCGGCGATGCGGCGGATGAACAGGCCTTTGCGCTTGGCGTGCGACACGGCCCAGAAGAAGGCGATCACGATGACCGTCAGCAGGATCAGGTTGTTGAGGCGGTCCAGGCGGAACCAGTTGCCGCGGATCTGCGCGGTCACGGCCAGCGACTCGGCGATAAGCTTGTCGTTGCGGTAAGCCGCGGCCTTCACCTTTACGTCGGAGCCGGACTTGAGCTCGCCCACCAGCGCGCCGATCTCCAGTTTCACGGCGAGCTCGCCGGGCAGCGGCTCCCAGGCCCAGAAGGGCAGCGGGATGGCCTTGGCCTCGCGGTCGGCGGCCTTGAACTCGTCGGCGTGCACCCAGCCGCCCGCCGCAGCCGTGGAGAGGAAGACGCGGTAGACGGTGTCGGCGCCGTACTGGCCGTCGGGCCAGCGCAGCAGCAGGGCGTTGCCGGCGTCATAGGGCATGTCGTCGGCCGTGAACCCGGCGATCGCCGGGACGGAGGCCGTTTTCCCGGCGGGGGCGGCGGAAGCCGCTCCGGCCGCCAGGAAGAAAGCGATGAGAACCGCGAGTGTCTTTGTCTTGGCCATATTGATAGTAAATATACCTTTTAACCGCATTTACAGGCAAGCGAAAACCGGGCGCCCTTACGAGGGGCGCCCGGCGCGGCCGCGGCCTGTCGGAGCGCGGCTATACGTAGGGGCAGGCGGCGAAGTGCCCGGGGGCTTTTTCCTGCAGTTCGGGCACGCGGTCGGCGCACTCGGGCCGGGCTATGGGGCAGCGGGTGCGGAAGCCGCAGCCCGACGGCTTGGCCAGCGGGCTGGGCACGTCGCCCTTGAGGATGATGCGCTCGCCGCGGGTCTTGTGCGGGTCCGGCAGCGGGGCGGCGGACATCAGCGCCCGGCTGTACGGGTGCAGCGGCCGCCTGTTCACGTCCCCGCTGGTGCCCAGCTCCACCATGTTGCCCAGGTACATCACCGCGATGCGGTCGCTGATATGCTCGACGACCGACAGGTCGTGGGCGATGAACAGGTAGGTAAGGTTGAACTCGTCCTGCAGGGCCTGCAGCAGGTTGATGATCTGCGCCTGGATGGAGACGTCCAGCGCCGAGACCGGCTCGTCGGCGATGATGAAGGCGGGGTTGGTGGCCAGCGCGCGGGCCAGGCCGATGCGCTGCCGCTGCCCGCCGGAGAACTCGTGCGGGTAGCGCGAAGCGTAGGCGGCCCGCAGGCCCACCTTCTCCAGCAGCCAGCCCACCTTCTCGCGCTTCTCCTTGCGGCCCAGCTCCGGCAGGTGTATGTCCAGCGGCTCGGAGACGATGGCCTCCACCGACATGCGCGGGTTCAGCGAGGAATAGGGGTCCTGGAACACCATCTGTATGCGCGAGCGGAACGGGCGCATGGCCGAGCGGTTCAGGCCGGCGATATTGGTCATGGTCCCGTCCTTGCCGGGGAACATGATGCTGCCGGCGGTGACCGGGGCCAGGTTGATGAGCGCCTTGCCTATGGTGGTCTTGCCGCAGCCGGACTCGCCCACCATGCCCAGCGTCTCGCCGGGCTTCATGGAGAACGAGACGCCGTCCACGGCCTTGACCTCTCCGGTCTGCTTGAGGAGGAGGCCGCCGTGGATGGGGAAGTGCACCTTGAGGTCTGAGACCTCGAGGATGTGCTTCCGGTCGGTATCGGGGGTTACGGCTGTTTTTTGGGACATTTATGGCACCTTACCTGACGGCCGGGGGCTACTTCCACCAGCTCGGGTTCCGTCTCTCGGCATTCGGGCATGACCTCGGGGCAGCGGTTGTTGAACTTGCAGCCCTTCGGGAAGCTGAGGATATCCGGCACCATGCCCTCTATCACGGGCAGGGGTTTGCCGGGCTCGTTCTTGAAGCCGGGCAGCGACTTGAGCAGCCCCCTGGTGTAGGGGTGCAGCGGCTCGTCGAACAGCGGCTTCACGTCGGAGATCTCCTGGATGCGGCCGCCGTACATCACGGCCACGCGCTGGCAGGTCTCGGCGACCACGGCCAGGTCGTGCGTGATGAGCAGTATGGCCGCGTCCTTCGTCTTCTTCTTGACCTCGAGCATCAGGTCCAGGATCTGCGCCTGGATGGTCACGTCGAGCGCGGTGGTCGGCTCGTCGGCTATCAGCAGCGCCGGGTCGCTGGCCAGCGCCATGGCTATCATCACGCGCTGGCGCATGCCGCCGGAGAACTGGTGGGGGTAGTCTTTCAGCCGGGCCTTGGGCGACGGGATGCCAACCAGGCCGAGCATCTCCACGGCCCGCGCCTCCACCTGCGCCTCGGTCAGGTCCTGGTGGAAGCGGATGGCCTCCATCAGCTGCCAGCCGATGGAGAAGACCGGATTCAGCGAGGTCATCGGCTCCTGGAAGATCATCGAGATGTCCTTGCCGCGGATCTTGCGCATCTCGGGATAGGAGAGCTTGAGCAGGTCCTTGCCGCGGAACAGGATCTCGCCGTCGGTGATCTTGCCGGGCGGGTCCGGGATCAGGCGCAGGATGCTCAGCGCGGTCACGGACTTGCCGCAGCCCGACTCGCCCACCAGGCCCAGCACCTCGTTCTCGTAGATATGGAAGTCCACGCCGTCCACGGCGCGGGCGAACTTGTCCTCGACCTGGAAACAGGTCTTGAGGCCCTTCACTTCCAGCAGTTTCTTCTTATGCTCTGTTGCGGACATATTACCTCAGCCTCGAGAAGACTTTAGGATCGAAGGCCTCGCGCACGGCCTCGCCTATCATGACCACCATGAAAAGCGTGACGGCCATCGCTATGGAGGGGGTCAGGATCAGGTGCGGGTAGTACTTCAGGTACTTCATGCCCTGGTCCAGCAGCGCGCCCCAGCTGGGCGTCCCGACGGGCATGCCGAAGCCCAGGTAGTCGAGCGAGACCAGCGAGCCGATGGTGCCGACCACGCTGAACGGCGCGAACGTGACCAGCGGCACCAGGGAGTTGGGCAGGATATGCTTCATCATCACCGACCATTCGCTCGCGCCCATGGCCACCGCGGCGTGCACGTAGTCGCGCGACTTCTCGCGGTAGAACTCGCCGCGGATGTAGTACGAGATGCTGATCCAGCCCTGCAGGATCACTATCAGCGAGACCAGCAGCAGGAAGGTGGGCTGGATGATGGAGGCGATGATGATCAGCATGAACAGGAACGGGATGGAGGACCAGATCTCTATGAAGCGCTGCGTGACGATGTCCAAGTATACGCGCACGCCCTTGCCGGACGCTGCTAGAGTGACGAGACGCTCGGATCGGCTAGTGACATGTGTATTGCGTATCGATAGCTCTGCATGGTTTATTGCATCGAGGAGACCGCTCACCGTGGACCAAGAGTCCAAACGAATCCAGGCATTTCGCACGGTCGTGCTGACCAATTACGCCGAGCACGGCCGTGACCTCCC
>PHAL01000052.1 GCA_002840355.1 Elusimicrobia bacterium HGW-Elusimicrobia-3
GCACCGCCCGCGCCGCCGGGGCGCACGAGGCCGGGCCGCTGATGATAGGCGCCATGCGCGCGCTGGCGCTGCTGTGCCTGCTGCTCGGCCTGGCCGGCCCGCTGCTGCTGCTGCCGGCGGGCACCGCCGTGGCCTCGGCTTTCGGCCTGGCCCCAGCCCTGGCCGCCATGCAGGCCGCCGCCGCGCCGCTGGCCTATGTTTCCGCCGCCGGCCTGCTGCTGATCTCGCTGGCCGCGCTGGCCTTCGCCGGGCGCGCGCTGGCGCTGAAAAACAAAGTCCCGGCCGAGACCGGCACCTGGGACTGCGGCTACGCGGCCCCGACGGCCCGCATGCAGTACGGGGCTTCCTCCTTCGCCCAGCCGCTCACCGATTTCTTCCAGCCTATCCTGCGCAAGATCGGCCATTCCCCGGTGATCACGGAATATTTCCCCGGCAAGGCCTCGTTCTCCGCCGAGGCGCAGGCCGTCTTCTATAATTCCGTCTACCTGCCGGCCGCGGCCCGGCTGCGCACGGTGGCCTACCGGTTCAGCTGGATACAGCACGGCCGGCTGCAGATCTATATCCTGTACATCGTGGTGACGCTGCTGCTGCTCCTGCTATGGAAATTATAAAGCCCCTGCTCCAACTGCTGGCGGCGCTGCTGCTGGCCCCGCTGCTGCCCGGCGTGATAAACCGGGTGAAGGCCTTCTTCGCCGGACGCAGGGGGCAGCCGCTGCTGCAGCTGTACTACGACCTCGCCAAGCTCGTCCGCAAAACCCCCGTCTACAGCCGCACCACCACCTGGGTGTTCAGGGCCGGGCCGGCCATAAGCCTGGCCGCGCTCGCCGCGGCGCTGCTGGTGCTGCCCTTCGCCGGCAGGCCTTCGGCCCTCTCTTTCGACGGGGATTTCATCTACCTGATCTACCTGCTGGGCCTGGCGCGCTTCTGCACCGTGCTGGCCGCGCTGGACACCGGCTCGGCCTTCGAGGGCATGGGCGCGAGCCGCGAGATGCAGTTCGCGGTGTTCGCCGAGCCCGGCTTCTTCCTGGGGCTGGCCGCGCTGGCCGCGGTGACCGGGGAGCGCTCGCTGGGCGGGATGTTCGGCGTGCTGACCGGGGACAGCTGGCGCGTGGCCGCCCCGGTGCTGGCGCTGCTGACCGCCTCTTTCTTCATCGTGCTGCTCGCCGAGAACTCGCGCGTGCCGGCCGACGACCCGAACACGCACCTGGAGCTGACGATGATACACGAGGCCATGGCGCTGGACCACAGCGGCCCGGACCTGGCCTATATACTCTACGGGGCCTCGCTGAAGCTCTGGCTGTTCGGCTCGCTGATAGCCTCGATGGTGCTGCCCAGCCGCGGCGGGGGCTGGGCCCGCGACTCGGCGCTGTTCCTGCTGGTGCTGCTGGGCGTGGCGGCCGCCGTCGGCGTGACGGAGTCGGTGATGGCCCGCCTGCGCCTGACCAAGGTGCCGTACATGCTGATCACCGCTTTCGCTTTCTCGGCCCTGGCGCTGATTTTTCAGATGGCAAGATAAATGAATACCTTCGCTGAACTGATCATCGTTTTCATAATCCTCATGGACCTGGCCCTGGCGGTCACGGGCTCGCTGTCGGCGTGCATCAAGCTGGTGGCGCTGCAGGGCGTGGTGGCGGGCATCCTGCCGCTGCTGGCCATGCACGGTTCCCCCCATTTCAGGGCGCTGGCCTTCGCCGCCGTCATCATCACGCTCAAGGGCGCGGTCTTCCCGTGGCTGATGATGCGCGCGCGCGACCGCAGCGGCGCCCGCAAGGACGTGGAGCCGCTCATCAGCTACCCCGCCTCCATCCTGCTGTGCCTGGGCGCCTTCATAGCCTCGTCGTGGATGGGCTCGCGCCTGCCGCTGCCCGACCCGGGCGTGGCGTGGATCGTGCCGGCGTCGCTGGCCACCATCTTCACCGGCTTTTTGCTCATCACCACCCGCACCAAGGCCATCACGCAGGTGCTGGGCTACCTCGTCATCGAGAACGGCATCTACATCTTCGGGCTGGCGCTGTTCGTGGAGCAGCCGATGATGGTGGAGCTGGCCATCCTGCTCGACGTGTTCGTGGCCGTGTTCGTGATGGGCATAGCCATCTTCCATATCAGCCGCGAATTCGACCACATAGACACGGCGGAACTCTCGGAGCTCTCCGACTGGCGCCGCGGGGAGGACGGCCGATGATCACCCGCGCGCTGCTGCTCCTGCCGCTGGTCTCCGGCGTGGCCGCCTTCCTGCTGCGCAGCGACCCCGCCCGCCGCACGCTGCTGGTCTGGACGGCCCGGCTGCATTTCGCGCTGACGGCCCTGGCCACCTACCTGCACCTCGGCCCCGGCTCCGCCCCCGGCGCTCCGGCCTGGTTCGCCTTCGACAACCTGGGCCTGCTGTTCCTGGGGGTCACCTCGCTGCTGTTCCTGGGCGCCGCCCATTACGCCGTGCGCTACCTGGCGCTGGAGAAGCGCGATCCCGGCGAGGAGGCGGACGACGGCTTCATCTTCAACAACGCCCCCGAGGCGGTGTTCACCGGCTGCCTGCTCCTGTTCCTCTCGGCGATGACGGCGGTGACGGCCAGCCGCCACATGGGCATGCTCTGGGCCGCGGTGGAGGCCACCACGCTGCTCTCGGCCCCGCTGATCTATTTTCACCGCACCCGGCGCTCGCTCGAAGCCACGTGGAAGTACCTGCTGATCTGCTCGGTGGGCATCGCGCTGGCGCTGATGGGGAATTTATTCCTCGGCGCGGCCGGGCTCAAGAGCGGCGCCGGCCTGGAGCTGGAAGGCCTGCTGGCCAAGGCGGCCGTGCTGGACCAGCCGCTGCTCAAGGCGGCCTTCCTGTTCCTCTTCGTCGGCTACGGCACCAAGATGGGCCTCTCCCCCTTCCACACCTGGCTGCCCGACGCGCACAGCGAGGCCCCGGCGGTGGTGTCGGCGCTGCTGTCGGGCGCGCTGCTCAACTGCGCCTTCCTCGGCATCCTGCGCGTCAGCGGCGTCTGCGCCGCCGCCGGCCTGGCGGATTTTACCGGCGGGATCCTGATCCTGTTCGGCCTGCTCTCGCTGGTGACCGCGGCCCTGTTCATGGTGGGCCAGCGCGACTACAAGCGCATGCTGGCTTACTCCAGCATCGAGCACATGGGCATCCTGGCGCTCGGCGCCGGCCTGGGCGGCGGGGCCGTGTTCGGCGCGCTGCTGGGCGCGCTGAGCCACTCGCTGGCCAAGGCCGGCCTGTTCTTCACGTCGGGCCTGGTGCTGGCCGCCGAGAAGACCAAGCGCATCACCGAGGTGAAGGGGCTCTGGCGGCGCGCGCCCGGGACCGCCGCGCTGTGGCTGGCCGGCTTCTTCCTCATCACCGGCACCCCGCCGTCCGGCGTCTTTTTGGCCAAGTTCATCATCCTCAAAGAGGCGCTGGCCCAGCGGCAGTACGCGCTGGCGGCCGTCTTCCTGCTCGCCCTGGCCATCCTGTTCTCGGGCATGGCCCGCTATTTCATCTCCATGACTTTCGGCGAGCGCGAGGCCAAACCCGGCGAGAAGCCCTATGTCGAGGAGCCGGGCATGCTGCTGCCGGCGGCGGCCTTCTTCGCCTGCGTGGTGCTGGCCGGCCTGTTCATTCCCGACTGGCTGAGCTCCCTGCTCGCCGGAGCGGCGCTCAATGTAGGCGGCAAACTATGAAGGTAGACCATCTCTCCGGTTTCGACTTCGCGGCCACCGACCTGGACCCGGTGCTGTTCTTCGACACGGCGGCTTCGCGGCTGGCGGCCGGCGGGCGCGCCCTGGCTTACTTTGCCTTGCCCGAAGGTGAAACCCACCGCCTGGTGATGGCGGTGGGCTTCGACCGGGAGGGCCGGCTGGAAGTATATTCCACGGCGTTCAGCGGCCCTTTCCGCGCGCTTACCCCCTCTTTTCCGCAGGTGCACCTGTTCGAGCGCGAGATCTGCGAGCAGGCCGGCATGCGGCCGGAGGGCCACCCGTGGCTCAAGCCGGTGCGCTTCAATACGCCCGGCGCCGCCCCCGGCGCGGCCGACTATTTTACCGTGCACGGCAGCCAGGTGCACGAGGTGGCCGTGGGACCGGTGCACGCCGGCGTGATAGAGCCGGGCCATTTCCGCTTCCAGTGCCACGGCGAGAAGGTGTTTCATCTCGAGATCATGCTGGGCTACCAGCACCGCGGCGCGGAGCGGCGCTTTATCGGCGCCCCCGACGCGCGCTCGCTGCATTACGCCGAGACGCTGGCCGGCGACACCACTATCGGCCACGCCTGGGCCTATTGCGGGGCCGTGGAGGCGCTCTCCGGAGTCAATGTGCCGCCCCGGGCGCAGGCGCTGCGCGGCATCATGCTGGAGCTCGAACGCCTGGCCAACCATACCGGCGACCTGGGCGCGCTGGCCGGGGACGTGGCCTTCCTGCCCACCGCCTCCTTCAACGGCCGCCTGCGCGGCGATTTCCTGAACATGACGGCGCTGATCTGCGGCAGCCGCTTCGGCCGCAACATGCTCAAGCCTGGCGGCGTGAATTTCGATCTGGACCACGCGCTGGTCAAGGAATTGAAGCTGCGCCTGGCCGACACCTACCGCGACGTGGAGGCGGCCGTCGGCCTGCTCTGGGATACCGCCTCGGTGGCGGACCGTTTCGAAGATACCGGCGTGGTGCCCAAGGCGGCCGCCGAAGGCATAGGCCTGGTGGGCCCGGCGGCGCGCGCTTCCGGCGTGGGCATGGATACCCGGCGCAATTTCCCCTCCGGCCCCTACGAGGGTTTTACGATGTCGGTCTCGGGCAGCGGCGACGTTTACTCGCGCGCCTACGTGCGCTGGCTGGAGATACAGAAGTCGGCGGAGCTGGTGGGCAACTGGCTTGACTCGCTGCCGGCGGGCCCGCTGGAGGCGGAGTGCGGCCCGCTGCGGCCGAACAGCGCGGCCGTCTCGCTGGCGGAAGGCTGGCGCGGGCAGATCTGCCACTTCGCGCTGACCGGCCCCGACGGCAGGTTCAGGCATTACAAGATAGTGGACCCCTCCTTCCACAACTGGCAGGGCCTGGCGCTGGCCCTGCGCAACGGCGAGATCTCCGATTTCCCGCTCTGCAACAAGAGCTTCAATCTTTCCTACTGCGGGAGGGACTTGTGATAAAGGCTTTACTGGCCCGCGTTCGGCAGGGCTACCGCACCATGGAGTTCCCGGCACCCGGGCTGAAGCTGCCCCACCGGGGGCTGGGCGTACCGGTGATAAGATCACGCGGCCTGGAGCGGGCCGCGGCGGCCTGCCCTTACGGGGCGATCTCGGCGGGGACCGAGCCGGGTCTGGACCTGGGGCGCTGCGTTTTCTGCGGCGCCTGCGCGGCGGCGGCGCCGGAGGCGGTGGAATTTACCCGGGACTACAAGGTTTGCGCTTCCTCGCGGGGAGACCTGACCGTGGGCCGCCGCGACTACCAGCGGGCGGCCGCGCTGGGCGCGGAGCTGCGCGGCATGTTCGGGCGTTCTTTCAGGCTGCGCCAGATCAGCGCGGGCGGCTGCGGGGCCTGCGAGGCGGACTGCAATGTGCTGCAGACGCTGGCTTGGGACCTGGGGCGTTTCGGCATTCAATTCGTGGCTTCGCCGCGGCACGCCGACGGCCTGCTGGTGACGGGGCCGGTGACGAAGAACATGGAACTGGCGCTGCGCAAGACTTACGAGGCGATGCCCGCGCCCAAGGTGGTCATAGCCTGCGGGGCCTGCGCTATAGGCGGCGGGCCGTATGCGGGGCACGAGGAATGCGTGGGGCTGCCGGCCGACATCCCGGTCAGCCTCTATATTCCCGGCTGCCCGCCTCACCCTATGTCCATCCTGGACGGCCTGCTGCGCCTTATCGGCAGAATTGATTGAGAACTGCAACCTGTACCGCAAGGTAGCGTAGTCGGCCCCGGCCGCAGCCTGGCCCCTCGCTCCTAGCCTCGTGCTACCCGCAGCATGGGCCCGTCGGGCACGCGGTCGGCCACACCGTGGCCGCCGCTCGTCACTCCCTCGCCGCGCTACGCAAGCGGCTTCAGTCCGTGACGACCCTCCGAACCCATGCCGCGGGTAGCCCTCTCCGTCGTAAATGCTTTGTTATATTGATATTGCTTCAAACTACCGCAGAGAGTCATATAAAAAATTGGGCCCCCAATTCCTGGCTGGGGGCCTTGCCTAAATATAGTATAGCAGAGCCACAGATTTGCGCAAGGTGAAAATGTATACACTGGACAAGGGGTTTTTGAGCGGGCCAAAAGACCTCGTCGGAGTGGGACTTTCGGCTCATTCAGTAGATTGAATTAACGTATATAGTATAGGGGTAAAGTAACGGAGGACCTTAATGAAAGCTCTCGCAGCCCTTCTTTTCCTGGTTTCCACCCCCTCTTTTGCCCTCGATTTTGTGACCTTACGCCAACAACTGCCCGCCCTTGGCGTCTCCCCGGCCGAGATCCGCGAGGCCGCGGCCCCGGAGGCTTCTCCGGCGGAGGACGCGGCCCTGGAGGCCCTGCGCGTTTCGGCGCTGGCCGACCCGGCCGGGTTCATAGACTCCCATACCCCTTACGAAGTGGGCCAGGCTTTCGGCCTGCCCGCCAGCCGCTTCCTGGTGACGGACAAGGCCAGGATAGAGCGGGCCCTGGTGAAGCTGACCGTGGACCTGACCCGCCAGCGCCTGGTGATGACTTCCTCCGGCACCGTGAGAGAGTTCAAGATCTCCTCCGGCCTCGCCCCCAAGAACACCACCCCCGGCAGCGGCAAATGCTATGCTCCCGATTTCCTGGAAGAGATGCATTATTCCAGCCTGTACAACAAAGCCCCCATGCCGCACAGCATCTTCTTCAACGGCAATATAGCCATGCACGGCACCGAGGCCGAGTGGCTGCTGGGCAAGCCGGCTTCCCACGGCTGTATACGCCTTTCCAAGGTGAACGCCAAGCTGGTGCACGATACAGTGAAAGCCAAGGGCAAGGCCAACGCCATCATCTGCGTGACAGGCGTCACCCCGCAGCCGAAGTAGCGCGTTGCCGCGGCCCGTTTTTTAGTCTATAATTTCGAGAACTAGTAAGTCCGAGGACAGCCATGATCAAACTCATACTCCCGCTCCTGCTGCTGACCGCGAGTTTCGCCAGCGCGGCCCCCCGGCCGGCCTTTAACCTCAACTCCCTGGCGCTGCACGACCTGCGCGGCCTGGCCCTGCCCGCGGCCCCGGCCGTCACCATCCCGCTGCGCGCCGAGCCCGCGCCGGACGAGCGCTACTTCAACGCCTACATCCTCAAGGCGGTGGACTACCTGCGCCAGAACTACGGCCTGCAGGGCTACGACATCAATTCCATCCTGACGCACGACATCCAGTACCACGACCAGGGCGTCATCAAGGCGCGCCGCGCCCCGCTGACGATGTGCGTGGCGGCGGTGATGGAAGTGATCCTGACCGCCTACGATATCTACGCCCGGGAGACCGGCGACTATTCCCCCTACGCCTACCTGCCCAGGCGCAGCTTCGAGGGCCTGGCCATCACCGACCTGAAGGGCCATATCTGGGTGAACCACGACTTCAAGGCCGACGGTACGGCCGACGCGCTGATCAACTTCGGCATGGGCGAGCGCCGCCTCTTCGAGGACCTGCGGCCCGGCGATTTCGTCAACATCAACCGCACCACCAGGACGGGGCACGCCGTGGTCTTCATCGGCTTCATCAACAAGACCGGCAAGATGCTGGCCAAGTACGACAGCACCGTGGTGGGCTTCAAATATTTCTCCTCGCAGGGCCTGCGGGAAGCCGGCAAGGGCGGCTTCGACTACCGCTACGCCGTCTTCAGCAAGTTCGGCTGCCCCGAGATGCCCTACAAGCGCGACTGCAACGTCATCTATTCCACCAGCCAGCTGTACCTCAACACCGGCACCATGCTGGCCCCCGCTTTCTGGACCGGCCAGCTGCCGCAGGCTACCGGCGAGGAAGGCGAGACACTGCTCAACCGCTCCCTCTTCAACGGCATCACCACCGACGACTGAGGCCCTCGCGGCCAATAAAAAAGCCCCCGGAACTCCGGGGGCTTTTTTTTTATGCGCGGCTAGTTTTGCGGAGCCCCGAAATCGTAGCGCAGCAGGAAGAGCGCCGTGGCGCAGATGGAGCCCAGGCCGTCGGCCAGCATGTCCCGCTGGGCGTCCCAGATGTCGCCCTGGCTGCCCAGGAAGGCTATGCCGGCGGCGGGGTCGGCCGCGGCGGCGTACCACCACTCGATGATCTCGTAGACGGCGGCCACCGTGAAGATGGCGGTGACGCCGGTGAAGGCCAGCAGGCCCTTGGACCTGGTATAGCCCTTGCGGAAGATGAATTCCGCTATCGGGTAGGCATAGAACCCGACGGAGAAATGGGCTATGCGGTCGAAGTGGTTGCGCGTGAAGCCGAACAGGTCGGTCACGGCGCCGAACGGCACCCGCTCGAAGGTGTAATGCCCTCCCGCCGTGTGCAGGAACAGCAGCACGCTCATCAACACATACGAGGTGTTGGAGAAGGCGAAGCGCCTGTAGGTGCCGGCCAGCACGGCCACGATAATGACCATGGGCAGGTTCTCGGCGAACCACACCTCGCGGCTGTACGGGTTTACGGCCAGCGCGGCGAACCAGCCCAGGTAAGCGCCGAACAGTATATGGGGCAGTTTAAGTTTATTCATTGTTCCCTCAGGCGGTCGCCTTAACCCCCCCCAGCAGTTTCTTATAGCGGGCCAACTGCGGCGCCAGGCCCTTGATGGCCGTCTCCCAGAACTCGGGCCGGCCGATATCGGCGCCCAGGCTGCGGCGCGCCACGCCCTCGGCGGTATCCGAGCCCGAGAGGCGCAGGAAAGCCTCGTACTTGGGCAGGAAGGGCTGGCCTTCGGCCTTGAATTTGGTGAACAGCGTGGCCGCCATCAGGAAGCCGAAGGTGTACGGGTAGTTGTAGAACGACACGCCGGCCATGTAAAAATGCAGCTTGGAGGACCAGAACAGCGGGTCTTCGCCGCCCGGCTCCAGCGCGTCGCCGAACACTTCCCGCTGCGCGCTCACCATCAGCTCTTTCAGCCGCGCGGCGGACACCTCCCCCTTCTGGCGCTCCTCGTAAAAGGACCTCTCGAAGCGGAAGCGCACGGTGATGTCGAGGATGGTGACGGCCGCGCCGGTGAGATACTCGTCGAGCATGATGAGTTTCTGCGCCTCGGGCACGGCGGGGTCGCCCTGTATGCCCTCGGCCAGCAAGTGCTCGCCGAAGATGGAGGCCGTCTCGGCCAGCGTCATGGGGTACTCGGTAGCCCAGTCGCGCATGTCTTGCATGAGGCGGCCGTGCCAGGCATGGCCCATCTCGTGGGCCAGGGTGTTCACGTCGCCCAGCGTGCCGTTGAAGGTCATGAAAACACGGCCTTCTTTAATATAGTGAGAACCGGTACAGAAGGCGCCGGGGCGTTTGCCGCCGCGGGCCTCGCTTTCCAGCATTTTCCTCGCGAGGAACTCCTTGTAGAAGGCGCCCAGCGCCGGGTAGACGCGGCCGAAGGCTTCCTGCACCTTGGCCGAGCCCTCCTCCCAGGTATAGAGTTTGTTGTCCTTGAGCGGCAGCGGGGCTTCCCGCTCGTAGAAGGCTATGCCTTTGCGGCCCATGGCCGCGGCTTTCACGCGCAGGATCTCGCGCACGGGCTCGAGGTTGCGCTGCACGGCCTCGTACATGGCGTCGAGCGTGGACCGCTTGATCCCGGCGCGGAAAAGTGAGGGCTCCAGGAAATGCTTGATCCCCCGGCGCCGGTTAAGCGCCTGGCGGGTGCCGGCGAGGGCGTTTAGCGCGGCGGCGCAGGGTTCCTCTATGGTGGCCCAAGCCGCGTTGCCGCCCGCGAAAGCGGCCCGCCCGACCTTCCGGTCGGCGTCGCCCATCAGCGCGCGCCAGCGCGATATGGGCAGCGTTTCCACGCGGCCGTCGGGCCAGCGCATTTCGAAGGTGAGCTTGCTGGAGATCTTGTTGTAGAGCCGCTCCCAGGCCTGAAACCCGTCCACCGCCAGGTCGGCGGCCAGCTTTTCCTCGGCGGGGCTCATCGTGCGCCTGGCCTGCTCGCGCAGGCGCTTGAGGGAGTAGGCCACGTCACTGAGCGCTTCGCGCTTTAAGAAAGCCGAGAAGACTTTCTCCGGCACGTCCTTGAACGCCCGCATCGCGTCCACGCTGAACTTGGAGTATTCCGCGGCGAGCCCGTCGAGCCGGGCGCTTTCTGCCGCGTATTCGTCCTTGTCGGCGTGCGCGGCCTCGAGGCAGCCCACGTAGGAATAGATATGGCCGAGGCGCATGCCGGTCTCTTCGGCGGCGAGCAGCAGTTTCTCCCAGGCGCCCGCGGTCCTGGGAGAGAGCGGGGGCAGCGCGGCGGCCTTTTTCTGGAGGGACTTGATGTCCGCGGCGAGCTTTGACTTAAACTTGATCATCTCCGGCCCGTTGAAAGACGGAAAGTAGCTGGTAAGGTCCCAACGCACGCCCTGTATGTTGTCGCTCATGTTAACCTCCGTAAAGTCAGGAATTAATTATACACAACTTAAAACAGCAGGTTATCGGGTACCGGCATGGTTAAATTTATCAAAAGCCCGGGATTAAAATTGTAAAATCAGAGCATGGACTGGTATCTTTCCCTCGTAAAAGCGCACCCGATAACCTCAGCGATGGCGCAGTTCGCCGTGCTGGGCACGCTGGGCGAAGTGCTGTCGAAGTGGCTGATAGCCGGCCGCATCCACTCCCCCTTCGGCCCGCGCGGCACGCTGCTGCGCGCCCTCGGCTGGTCGGCGCTGGCCGTAGCCATCAAATACGCCTTCACCGGTTTCGTGGCTTTCGCCGACGGTCTGGTCGCCCACGGCCTGCTGCCGGAGCTCGGCGCTTTCGGCAAGGCTTTCTCGGTTTCGCTGGCCATGAACCTGCAGTTCGGGCCTTTCCTCGTGATAGCGCACCGCCTGATAGACAACGCCATAGACGGGCGGCCCAACTGGGCCGGCCTGGACAAGGGCTTCAAGTCGCTGCTGTGGTTCTGGGTGCCGGCGCACACGCTCACCTTCATGCTCCCGGTGGATTTCCGTATCGGGCTCGCGGCCGTGTGGTCGCTGGCGCTGGGACTTATTCTGGGCTGGTACAATAAGCCGGCCAGGACTTAGGCGGATTTCAATTCAGAGAGGAGCGCAATCCGACGGGCCTGACTCAGGCCCGTTCTTTCGTCGCGGGGAAGTAGATCTTGATGGTGCAGCCCTTCCCGGGCGCGGTGTCGAGAGCTATGCCGCCCCCCGTCTGCGAGATTATGCCGTAGACGGTGGAAAGCCCCAGGCCGGTGCCTTTGCCTTTCTCCTTGGTCGTGAAGAAAGGGTCGAAAGCGTGCGCGGCCGTCTCAGGGCTCATGCCGGTGCCGGTGTCGCTGACGGTGAGCACCGCGTAGCGGCCGGGCGGCGGCAATAGGCGAAGGCCGGCGGCCTCCGCCCCCAGCTCCTCGTTACCGGTACTCACCTTGATGCGCCCGCCTTCGGGCATGGCGTCGCGCGCGTTGATGATGAGGTTCATCAGCACCTGCGAGACCTGGCCGGGGTCCGCCTTTATGGGCTCCACCTGGGCCCCCAGCGCCTGCTCTATCTGTACGGCGGGACCGATAAGGCGGCGCAGCATGCGGCAGGAATCTTCCACCATCAGATTGACGCTGAGCACCTTGGCCTCCAGCGGCTGCTTGCGGCTGATAGCCATGAGCTGCCGGGTAAGCAGCGAGCCGCGCTCTGTTTCGCGCAGTATTTCGGACAGGTCCTCGCGTACCGGGGCGCCCTCGGGCATGGATTTGAGCAGAAACTCGGCGTAGCCGCTGATGGCGCCCAGGATATTGTTGAAGTCGTGCGCTATGCCGCCGGCCAGGCGGCCCACCACTTCCATCTTCTGCGACTGCAGCAGCTCCTCCTGCAGTTTTTTCCGGGCCTCCTCGGCCCGGCGGCGCTGCTCTATTTCTGCGGTCAGTTCCTCGTTGGCGGCGGTCAGCTCCGCGGTGCGCTCGGCCACGCGCTTCTCCAGGCCCGAGTTGAGCACGCGCATCTCCGCCTCTATCTGCCGGCGCCTGGTGATATCCCTGCAGAGGGCCAGTATCTGCGGCATTCCGTTGCGGCTGACCACGGTGGCGTTGATCTCTACCGGGATTACGCCCCCGGTCTTGTCCGCGTAGTCCACCTCGAAATTACGTATGTGGCCGTCCCTGGCGCACTGCGCCAAGGCCTCGTCGTTACGCTGCCGGTGATGCGGGGCGGTCCAGTCCAGAACGTTGCGCCCCATGATCTCCTTGAGATCGATGTGCCCGGTGAGGCGCACGTACTCGCGGTTGGCGTCGAGCACCTTGCCGTGGCCGTCTATCACCACGTAGCCGGTGCGCGTGGTCTCGACGAGGGCGCGGTACAGCGACTCTCGTTCGCGCAGCGCGCGCTCGGCCTCCACGCGGGAGGTGACGTCGTCAAGCAGCGACAGCACCTTCTTGTCCGGGGTGACGATGCCGGTAATGAAGGCTGTCTTGACGCTGCCGTCCTTGCAGACCACCTGGAATTCGCCGCCGGCCATCTCCCTGCCGGTCCGCTGCGAGCTCTCTATCCACTCGCTCCAGATCTTGAGCAGTTCTTCCCGGTAGCCCCGGTCCGGGTAGGCCTGGTTCACCCAGCTCTCCAGCGTGGGGATGTCCTCGTGGCGGTAGCCGAAGATATCGGAGAACTTGCGGTTTACGAACTCTATCCGCCCGTCGAAATCGTGGATGGCTATGGCCGTCGGGGCCTGCTCGAGCACGCGGCGCAGCGTGCGCTCGCTGTCGCGCAGGGCGCGGTCGGCCTTCAGGCGCTCGGTGATGTCGTCGAACATCACGATGGCTTTACCGGCGGAGAGCACGCCGAAGATGAGCACATCTTTTACCGTCCCGTCTTTGCAGGCGAGGCGGTACTCGTCGCCCTTTATCTGGCCGTCGGTCTCCGCGGCGCGCCGGAGCCCGGCCGACCACCTGGCGCCCAGTTCCGCCCTGTACGCCGGGTCCGGGGCCACCCGGGCGGCCCAGGCTTCCCGGTTTGGCACGTCCGCCAGCTCGTAGCCGAAAGTCTGGGTGAACTTGGCGTTGAGGTATTCCACGTTCCCGTCGGCGGAGTGGATGCCCATCGCCATGGGGGTCTGGTCGAGCACGCGGCGCAGGGTGGCCTCGCTGTCGCGCAGGGCGCGCTCGGCGCGGGCTCGGTCGGTGATGTCGTCGAACATGACGAACACCTTGTCAGCGGCTATCACCCCGAAGATATGGCAGGTCTTCACCGCGCCGCCCTTGCAGGTGACTTCGTACTCCCCGCCGTCTATCTCGGTCTTCTGCTCGAAAGCTTTGTAAACCCGGCCCATCCAGCGCTCGGTGACCTCGCGGCGGTAGGCCTCGTCCGGGTAGGCCAGCCGCCACCAGGCGTCCATATCGGGGATCTCGCTGTTGGGGTAGCCGAAAGTCTCCTCGGCCTTATGGTTTATGTATTCGATCTTCCCCTCGAGCGTGACGATGGCCATGGACATGGGGGCCAGGTCCAGGATCTTGCGCAGGGTGCGCTCGCTCTGCTCCAGCGCTTTCTGCTGGGCCGAGCGGGCGGTCACGTCCTCGAAAGTACAGATCAATTCTTTCTCGGCGGTAACCAGGCCGTAAAGGTTGATGGTCTTTACGGAACCGTCCTTGCAGACGATATCGTACTCAGCCGCGGGGATCTCCCCGGTGGCGGAGCGCGCCGCGGCCTCCAGGCTGCTCTCCCAGCGGGCTTTGGCGATCTGCAGATAGGCCGGGTCGGGATAGGCGCGGGAAACCCAGTCCTGCATCTTGAAGATCTCATCCGCCTTGTAGCCGAAGGTCTGCTCGAACTTTTTATTGATGAAGCGCAGGTCGCCGTCGAGGCCGCGTATGCCGATGGCCATGGGGGCCTGCTCCAGCAGGCGGCGCAGGTTTTCCTGGCTCTCCTTGAGGGCCGTTTCGGTAAGTTTGAAAGGGGTGATGTCGCGGGCGCTGGAGAGGTAGATCTGCCGGGCCGTGTCCGAGGAGGAATGCCAGGAGATCCACCGGTAGCTGCCGTCCTTGCAGCGCACGCGGCTTTCGTGCGAGCTCACCTGGGCGCCGGCGCGCAATTTGGCGCTGGCGGCCTCGGCCGCGCCCCTGTCGTCGGGGTGTATCAGGTCCAGGGTAGCGGTGCCGATGATTTCCGCCGCGGAATAGCCCAACGCCCGCTCCCAGGCCGGGTTGACCGACTTTAGCCGCCCGTCGAAGCCGGCTATGGACATGAGGTCGGAGGAGGAATTAAAAAAATCCCTGTATAAAGAAAGGTCTTCCGCGTTTTCCCTGCCCATGTCCTGACTATACAAAAATGAGGGCTCCAAATGAAGACCCCGCCGTAGGGCGGGGTCTTCAGTTTCACTCGTTCTTGTAATCCGCTTTTTTCTTCTTGAGGAAGCGGGAGAACCAGCCGCCCGGGGCCTCGGGGGCCTTGGGGGCCGCCGGCCTGCTGTCCGGCCTGGCGGGGCGCCGGCTGTCGTGGCGGCGCGGCTCTTCGAAATACGGCGAGAGGCTGACTATGCCCCCCCGCTTGGAGGGATCGGCCCCGTACTTATTGGGGCGCCCGTCCCTGGGCGCCTCGGAGCGCCCGCCGGGGCGCTGCCCTCGGCCGCCGGGGCGGCCGGAATCCTGTCCCGGCCCCCTGGGGGGCCGCTCGGGGCGGCCGTCCTGGCGCCTGGGTCCTTCCTGCCTGGGGGGCCGCTGGCCGCTTTGGTCCTGCCGGGGCGGGCGGGCCTGGCGCTCGGCGGGACCCTGCTCGCGGGCGGGCTGCCTGGGGCCCTGGTCGCGCTGGGGCGGCCTGTTGCCCTGGCTGCGCTGCGACTGGGGCCTGCCGCCCTGGCCGCGGGATTGGGGCCTGCCGCCCTGGCGGCGGGCGCTGGAGGCGGGCCTGGGGGCCGCG
>PHAL01000053.1 GCA_002840355.1 Elusimicrobia bacterium HGW-Elusimicrobia-3
CCGCCGGCGAAGAACTCGCCTCGCACACAGTGCTCGGCTCAGACATTCTTCGCCGCGGCCTTAATGATAGGCCGTCCGCTGCGGCCCTTGGCCCTGCGCACTAAAATCGCTCGCGCCGTGGCCGGCGGCTCCGGCGAACCTCCTCGCTAAAACAAAAAACCCCGCGTTGCCGCGGGGTTTTTTGTCTGAACCGGAATGTCTCAGTTCGTGTGCTTGAGGAGGTGGTCCTTGCGCTGCTTGATCTCTTCCTCGAGCTTGGCGAGCTTTTCCTTGGTCTTTTCCTTGGTCTCGTCCATCCAGTTGCCGAGCTGCTCACGGGTTTCCTTGCCCGCCTTGGGGGCGAACAGGACACCGATGGCCGCGCCGATAAGGCCGCCGACCAGGAAAGCGCCGATTATTTCTCCGCCTCTGTTATCAGACATGGTATCCTCCAGGTAAATTCGGTACTGCTACCTAGATATTATACATTGCCGTGCCCTTTGTCAAACATTATAATACTGAATAATGAAAGGCCTCTTCCTATGCCTGGCGCTGCTGCTGCCGGCCCCCGCCGCGGCCTACCCGCACGACGCCGCGCTGAGCTCCAGGCTCAAGCGGGAGTTCGCGGTGCAGCTCTCCTCCTCCGCCGTCGGCAGGGAGCTTTACGCCAGGCTGGAGAAGGCCCCGAAATACAAGGCCCTGCGCGTGCTGGTCCGCCGCGACAAGGGAGACGCCTTCGCCTGGTTCGACCCGGACGCCAACGCGGTCTACCTGAACTCCAAGTTCATCCTCAAGTTCTTCGATGCCAGGGGCTTCAGCGGGGCCCAGGTGGTGGAGGTGCTCTGGAGCAATAAGAAGGTGCGCGCCGAGCTGGTGAAATACGCCCACCCGATCTACCTGCACGAGCTGGTGCACGCGCTGCAGTGCTACCTCTACCCGGAGTACAGGCAGGACGCCGGCGCCAACCCCCTGGAATTCGAGTACGAGGCCTATCTCACCGAGGACATGTACATCCACGAGCGCATGAAGGCCGCCCCGGCCCTGCTGCGCGACTTCATCCGCGGCAGCTACACGGACATCTATACCGACACCGTCTTCGGCACCTATTTCGCCCTCTCGCTGGACCCCGATAAATACCGCGAGAAGATCCGGCGCCATTACGAGGAGCGCCTGGGCGGCTACCTCAGCATGCACGAGGCGGCTGAAAAGCGGCAGGCCGGCCTGGCGGACTCCAAGATCCTGGCCTACGCCGGCGGCCGGGTGGGGGAATACGCCAGGGACAAAAAGGCGCTGGCGCGGCTGCGCCGGGAAAAGTCGGCCTATGCCGCCTTCCTGGAGGATTTCTACAAGTCGCGCTGGCCCGCTTTCAGCGCCGACGCGCTGCTTTTCGTGGGGGGGATAGCGCTGGAAGAAAAGAACTACCCGCTGGCGCTGGACTGCCTGGCCGTGGCCGACGCCAACGCCGGCAGTTACGGGCTGCCGCCGGAGGCGCTGACCGCGCTCAAGACCAAGGGGGCCGTCGCCATTCTGGAGGCCGCCGCTTTCGTGCGGGACGAGCAGGCCAGGATGGACACCGAGACGCTGGCCCAGCACCTGAAGGCGCTGGAGCGGGCCTGCGGAGTCACCGGCCGCCCTTTCCCGGAGGGGCTGCGTGACCTGCGGGCCGCTAACTATCCCAAAGCCATGCTGTTCTACTCCGAAAAACTGTCGATCGAGAAAGACCCGGCGCGCAGGGATTATTACAGGGAAAACCTGGACTTTTTCTCGGCCGGGGCCGCCTCGCCGCAGGATTGACCGCTTTTTTCTTTTTTTCTTGAAACACGGGGTGTAATTAAGTAGATTATTTTATATTGCGCAGCCGCATACCAGTCAGCGGGAGGAACTTATGATCGACATCGCTAAAAACATCGCCACCACCCCCAGACGCACCAAGGCTTCCGTCATCCGTGAACTGCTCAAGACCACCAACGTCCCGGGCATCATCTCTTTCGCCGGCGGCCTGCCCGCCCCCGACCATTTTCCCTACGATTTCGTCGCCGACGCGGTCAAGCGCATCATGGACAAGAACGGCCGCGTGGCGCTGCAGTACGGCCCTACCGACGGCCTGCCGGAGCTCAAGGAAGAGTTCATCAAGTTCCTCAAGAAGTACGAGAACATCGACGCCAAGCCCGAGAACCTGATCATCACCACCGCCAGCCAGCAGGCGCTGGACATGGTGGGCCGCCTGTTCATCGACGCCTCCGACCCCGTCATCGTGGAGAAGCCCAGCTACATGGGCGCGCTGCAGGTGTTCCGCTCCTACGGCGCCGAGTTCATCGGCGTCAAACTGGAGGACGACGGCATCAGCACCGTGGAGCTGGAGGAGAAGCTGCAGTGGCTGCACGACCAGGACGAGCATTACAAGTTCCTCTACCTCGTGCCCGATTTCCAGAACCCCAGCGGCGTGACGCTGTCAGAGGAGAAGCGCCGCAAGGTCATCCAGCTCTCCGAGAGATACAACGTGGCCGTCATCGAGGACTCGCCCTACCGCCAGATCCGCTTCGAGGGCACGGAGCCCAAGATGCTGTACCGCCTGGACAAAGAGACCAGCAAGACCGACAATATCATCTCGCTGTTCACTTTCTCCAAGACCTTCGCCCCCGGCCTGCGCCTGGGCATCATCCTCGGCCACCCGCAGATCATCAAGAAGATGGAGATCCTCAAGCAGTCCCTGGACCTCTGCACGTCGAGCCTCAACCAGCTCATCGCCGCCGAGTTCCTGCGCACCGGCTTCTTCGAGAAGCACATCGAGGTGGTCAAGAAAGATTACCGCATAAAGAAGAACGCCATGGTGAGCGCGCTCGAGAAGTACATGCCCGAGGGCGTCACCTGGACCAACCCGGAGGGCGGCCTGTTCCTGTGGGTGCGCCTGCCCGAGGCTATGAGCGCCGACGACATGTTCCAGGACGCGCTCAAGGAGAACGTGGCTTACGTGATAGGCTCCGCTTTCCACTCGGACGGCTCCGGCAAGAACACCATGCGCCTGAACTTCTCCTTCGCCAGTCCCGAAAAGATAGACGAGGGCATCAAGCGCCTCGCGGCCACGGT
The DNA here is from genome assembly GCA_002840355.1 of Elusimicrobia bacterium HGW-Elusimicrobia-3. Classification (GTDB taxonomy): domain Bacteria; phylum Elusimicrobiota; class Elusimicrobia; order Elusimicrobiales; family UBA9959; genus UBA9959. The sequence goes on from PHAL01000053.1 coordinate 3,067, forward strand.
GAAGAAGCGCCTCGTCGGCGCCAGATAATAAATCACTGAATGACCGAATTCTCGGCCGAATTCAGCCGCAGTCTGCGCACCGCCGGAGTAGTAGGGGCCGGCGGCGCGGGCTTTCCTGCCTACGTCAAGGCGCAGGGGCGGGCCGAGTACGCGCTGGTCAACGCCGCCGAGTGCGAGCCGCTGCTCAAGAAGGACCAGAAGCTCCTGGAATATTTTCCGGAGCGCGTCTTCGACGGGCTGGAACTGCTGATGCGGGCCGTGGGGGCGTCCAGGGGCGTCCTCGGCATCAAGAAGAAGCACGAGGCCATCATCCCGCGCCTCAAAGAGATCGCGAAATCCCGCAAGAATATTTCCGTCCTCGAGATGGGCGACTATTACCCGGCCGGCGACGAGCAGTGCCTGGTGTACGAGGCCACCGGCCGCATAGTGCCGCCCGGCGGCATCCCGCTGGAAGTCGGCTGCGTGGTGGCCAACGTGGAGACGCTCTATAACGCCTCTTTCGCCCCGCGGCCGGTCACGGAAACTTTCGTCACCGTCAACGGCGCCGTAAAGAAGCCCGCCACCTTCCGCGTGCCCGTCGGCATCACCTGGCGCGAGTGCGTGGAGCTGTGCGGCGGACCCACCGTGAAGGACCCCGCCTATATCGACGGCGGCCCGATGATGGGCAAGGTGCAGACCGATTTCGACCTGCCGCTGGTCAAGGCTTCGGGCGGCATCATAGTGCTGCCGAAAGACCACCCCCTTATCGTCAAGAAGGCGCAGAGCCGCCCCGTGTTCACCCGCGTCGGGCGCTCCGCCTGCGACCAGTGCTCCTACTGCACCGAGTTCTGCCCGCGCTACCTGCTGGGCCACAATGTGCAGCCGCACCGCGTGATGCGCACCATGCTTTTCGCCGGCGGGCCCGAGCATAAGCTGCACAGCCAGTACGGCCTGCTCTGCTGCGAGTGCTCCCTGTGCTCGCTTTACGCCTGCCCCGAGGGCCTGCACCCGCGCGAGGCCTGCGTCTCCGCCAAGAGCGACCTGCGCGAACAGAAGGTCGGCTTCAAGAATTCGCAGCTCAATACCGGCAAAAAGCCCGAAGTGCACCCGGTCAGGGACTTTCGCAAGGTGCCGGTTTCCAAGCTGGTGCGGCGCCTGGGCCTGGAAGACTACAACAAGGCCGCGCCGTGGAGCGACGCCGTCTATACGCCGGGCAAGGTGAAAATTTTAATGAGCCAGCATATAGGCGCTCCCTGCGTCCCGGCGGTAAAAGAGGGCCAGCGCGTGGAGAAGGGCGCGGTGGTGGGGGATCTCCCCGCCGACAAGCTGGGCTGCCCGGTGCACGCGAGCATCTCCGGCACCGTGGGCAAGGTCAATGAACGCTATGTGGAGATAATCGCTTAAGGTCTTTATGCTAAACGCAATAGGTGGTGTTGAACTTTCCAGCGTGGCCAAGGGCATGGAAGCGGCCGACGCCATGCTGAAAACCGCGAATATAAAATTGATACTCTCGCGCTCCATCTGCGCGGGCAAGTATATCGCGCTGATAGCGGGCGATGTGGGCGCCGTTAACGCCGCCGTGGAAGCCGGATCGGCAAAGGCGGCGCATTCACTGGTGGACAGCTTTGTTGTCCCCAACATCCACCCCGAGGTTTTCCCGGCCATAGAAGGCACCACCGTGGTGGACGGGCTTGAGTCCCTGGGCATCATAGAAGCTTTCTCGGTCGCGGCCCTGATAGAGTCCGCCGACGCGGCGGTAAAAGCCGGCAATGTGAAACTCCTCGAGATCCGCCTGGCCATGGCCCTGGGCGGCAAGGCTTTCGTCACCATGACCGGCTCCGTGGCCGCCGTTGAAACAGCCGTGGCCGCCGGCGCCGCCGTAGCCGGCAAAAAAGGCCTGCTGGTGGAGAAGGTGGTCATCCCCCAGCCCAGGCAGGAGCTGCTGCGGGAGATAATTTAGCCCTTTATTTGTATAATCTTTTTGATAATTAAGGAGACTCGAACATGGCTTCCAACAAACGCGTTCCGATGATAGCCGGCAACTGGAAAATGCACCTCACCTCCAAAGAGGCCGCCGACCTGGCCGCCGCCATGAAGAAGGGCCTGGACCCGGACCTGAAGCACGAAGTGCTGCTCGCCCCCACTTTCACCAACCTGCACGCCGTCAAGGCCGCCATAGCCGGCTCCAAGATACTGCTCGCCTCCCAGGACGTGGCCTGGGAAGAGAAGGGCGCCTTCACCGGCGCGGTGTCCCCGGCCCAGATCATAGACGCGGGCTGCACGCACGCCCTCATCGGCCACAGCGAGCGCCGCAAGATCTTCCTCGAGACCGACGAGGTCGTCAACAAGAAGATGAAGGCCGCCATAAAAGCCAATATCGTCCCCGTGCTCTGCATCGGCGAAACGCTGGAAGAGCGCGTGGAGCATCTGCTGCGTGTCGGGTGGTCATCGCCTACGAGCCCGTGTGGGCCATCGGCACCGGCAAGACCGCCACCCCTGACCAGGCGCAGGACGCCCATGTTTTCGTGCGCAAGCAGATGGAGCGCATTTACGGCAAGGATTACGCCGAGGCCGTGCGCGTGCTCTACGGCGGCTCCGTGAAGGCCGACAACGTGGACGAACTGATGGCGCAGCCCGACATCGACGGCGCGCTGGTGGGCGGCGAGAGCCTCAAGGCCGACAAGTTCCTGCGCGTGATACATTTTCAGACGGTGCTGAGCAGGTAAAATGGACGAGCGGCTGCTGAAGGAAATACTCGAGGACCTGAAACTCCGGCAGGAGCGTTCCGCCCTGCCCGTCCCCGTGGGCGTCTCCAACCGGCATGTCCATCTGACCAAGGAAGATTTCAAGACGCTGTTCGGCGCGGACTGCGATGACACGCAGCTCAAGCCGGTGAAGCAGCCGGGCCAGTACGCCTGCAACGAGCGGGTGACGGTAGAGGGGCCCAAGGGCGCCCTCAAGGACGTCCGGATGATAGGCCCGTACCGCAAATACAGCCAGGTGGAAGTTTCGCTCGGCGACGCGCGGCGCCTCGGCGTGGAGCCCCCGATACGCGACTCGGGCAAGCTGGAGAATTCTCCGGGCATAAAGCTGGTTGGGCCGAAGGGTTCCGTCATGATAAAACAGGGCCTGATCCTGTCCAAGCGGCATATACATTTCAACGTGAAGGAAGGCGCGGCTTGCAAGGTGAGGGACGGGCAGGAAGTGCGGGTGCTGTGCGGCCGCGGCACCGAGCGCGAGACCATTTACGAGCGGGTGCTGTGCCGCGTCTCGGACGCCTACTCTCTGGAGCTGCACCTCGACGTGGAAGAGGCCAACGCCGCCGGCCTCAGGAACGGCGATCCTGCGTTCATAGTCTGATTTTCGGTAATTTAGTTTAGGTTGACTGGAGGATAAAATGGAAGCACTCGGAATGATAGAGACCAAGGGCCTCGTGGCCTGTGTGGAAGCCGCCGACGCCTCGGTGAAAGCCGCTAACGTGAAGATAGTCGGCTACGAGAAGATCGGTTCCGGCCTCGTGACCATCCTTTTCCGCGGCGAAGTGGCCGCCTGCCGCGCCGCCTGCGACGCCGGCGCCGCCGCCGCCCAGAAAGTGGGGGAACTGGTGAGCGTGCACGTGATCCCGCAGCCCCACGGCGACCTGGAAGGCAAGCTGCCGATCGCCGAAGCGAAGAAAAAGTAAACCGGATCCGAACGGCGCAGGGGGCTTCAGGCCCCCCGCGCCCTTTTCCCTGACGGAGGAATCATGCTATTCGCACGAGTAGTGGGCAACGTGGTCTGCACCCGCAAGGACGACAAGCTCGTCGGCACCAAGCTGCTGATGGTGCAGCCGGTGGGCCTCGACGACAAGCCGCGCGGCAATACGCTCGTCGGCATAGACGCCGTGGGCGCCGGCACCGGCGAGCTGGTGCTGCTGGTGCAGGGCTCTAGCGCCCGCCAGACCAGCAAGACGGAGAATACGCCGGTCGACTGCACCGTCTTCGCGATCGTCGACACGATCGAGAAGGACGGCAAGATAGTCTTCAAGAAATCGTCCGACAAATTCCAGGATTAATATGCCCCTGAGCGAAGAAGACCTGAAGAAGATAGTGGCCGAGGTGGTGCGCAACCTGGGGACGGCCCCGGCCGCGCCCGCCGCCTCCGCCTGCGGCCCCGTCTTCGACACCGTGGACCAGGCGGTAGGCGCCGCCAACGCCGCGCAGCCCGGTTTCCAGGACCTGGGCCTGGTGGCGCGCGAAAAGATCATCGCCGCCATGCGCGAGGTGTCGCGCCAGAACGCCCGCCGCTGGGCGGAAATGGCCGTGGCCGAGACCGGCATGGGCCGGGTGGAAGACAAGGTCATCAAGAACATGGTCTGCATCGACGGGACCCCGGGCGTGGAAGACCTGCGCGCCGTCTCCTATACCGGCGACAAGGGGCTTACCCTGGTGGAATACGCCCCTTTCGGCGTGGTGGCGGCCATCACGCCGTCGACTAACGCCGTAGCCACCATCATCAGCAACGCCATCGGCATCCTCTCCGCCGGCAACGCCGCGGTTTTCTCGCCCCATCCCGCCGCCAAAGGCTGCGTGGCCGACGCCGTGCGCGTTCTCAATTCCGCGATAGTCGCCGCCGGCGGGCCGGCCAACCTGGTGAGCACGATAGCCAAGCCCACGCAGGAAGCGACCAAGCAGCTGCTGTCCCATCCGAATACCCACATGAACATCGTCACCGGCGGCCCGGCCATAGTAAAAGTGGCCATGACCTCCGGCAAGCCCTGCAAGACCATCGCCGCCGGCCCCGGCAACCCGCCGATAGTGGTGGACGAGACCGCCGTGTTCCCCGACTGCGCCCGGGAGATAATTTACGGCTGCGGCTTCGACAATAACGTGCTGTGCATCGCCGAGAAAGAAGTCATCGTGACCGAGGCCGCGCGCGCCCGCTTCCTGGAGGCCATGCGCTCCGACCCCCGCGCCTACGAGCTTTCCGGGCCACAGATGGACCAGCTCTCCAAGCTCGCCATCCCCGAGCCCGGTCCTGAACCCAAGGTGAACCGCGACTTTATCGGCAAGAACCCGTCGGTGATAGCCAAGGCTATCGGCCTGAGCCTGTCCGACGACATCCGCGTGCTGTGGGCCGAGGTGCCCAACGACCACCCGTTCGTGCATACCGAGCAGCTGATGCCGGTGCTGCCCGTGACCGTGGCCCGCGACGTGGACGCCGCGATAGAGCTGGCCCGCCGCGCCGAGGGGGACAACCACCACAGCGCCGGGATGTATTCGACCAATATCAGGAACATGACCAAGATGGGCCGGCACATGGCCTGCTCTATCTTCGTCAAGAACGGCTGCACGCTGCACGGCCTGGGCCTGGGCGAGGGCTACGCCTCGATGTCCATCGGGACACCTACGGGCGACGGCATCACCAAGACCAGCCATTTCGTGCGCCCGCTGCAGTGCAGCGTAGTCGGCGACCTCAGGATAGCTTAAGGAGAGATTATGCAGGCTAATATAGCCGTGGGTTTGATGGAACTTTCCTCTATTGCCAAGGGCATAGAGACCCTGGACGCCATGTGCAAGGCCGCCGGCGTAAAGCCGGAGGTGCACCAGGCGATCTCCAAGGGTAAATATATCATCGTGATCTCCGGCCCCGTAGGCGAGGTGGAATCCTCGCTGGCCAAAGGCGCGGAGATAGCCGGCAATACGGCCATCGCCCGCCACATCATCCGCAACATACACGCCGGCGCGCTGGCCGCCCTGAACAAGAAGGTGAAGGCCGCCAGGATCGAGGCCGTGGGCATAGTGGAGACCAAGGAGGCCCTGCCGGCGCTGTTCGCCGCCGACGCCGCCGCCAAGGCCGCCTTCGTGCACGTGGCCGAAGTGAACACCGGCAAGGGCATAGGCGGCAAGGGCTACTTCACCGTGGTGGGAGAGCCCGGCGCCGTGCGCACCGCCGTGAGCGCGGGCGTGAAGGCGATAGGCGAGGACGCGGTAGTGAGCCGCATAGTGATACCCAACGCGCACGAGCATCTCGGCGCGGCGATATAACCGGGGGATTTATATGAGAATTGTAATAGGCGCAGATCACGCTGGTTTCGACGCTAAGGAGCGGCTCAAGAAGTTCCTGCAGAAGCTCGGCCACGATGTCACCGACTTCGGCTGCTATTCCGTGGAACCGGTAGATTTCCCGGACATCGCCCTGCTCGTCAGCGAGGCCGTGCGCCGCAAGGAGTTCGACCGTGCCGTGCTGGTGGACGGCTTCAACGGGGCCATGCCTCTGGCCGCCAATAAAGTGCACGGCATCCGCGCCGTGGCCGCCTACGACACCATCTCGGCCCGCTTCGCCGCGGCGCACGAGGATTGCAACGTGCTCTGCCTCGGCGGCAAAACGCACGGCGAGCTGGCGCTGGAGGAGATGATCAAGGTCTGGCTGAACACCCCTTTCGAAGGCGGCAAGTACCAGAAGCGCCTGGACAAGATCACCGCGATAGAGCAGAAGTGCTATTGAAATGAAACAGGCCAAGGTCATAGGAAGGGTTTTTTGCTCCCGCCAGTGCTGCGGCATGGAGAGCAAGACCCTGCTTCTGATCCAGCCGCTGGACTGGGAGACCGATAAGCCGGCGGGCGACCCGCTGGTGGCCGGCGATACCGTGGGCGCGGGGGCGGGCGAGACCGTGTTCTTCGTGGCCTCGCGCGAGGCCATACTGGCCTTCGAGGGTTGGGAAGGCGAGACCGCGGCCAAGGCCGCGCCGCCGCCGGTGGACGCCGCGATAGTGGGCATCATCGACGGGAAGAAACTGGGATAAATTCTATGTTCGTAGCTAAAGTCATAGGAAACGTCTGGGCGACGCGCAAACACCCGGGGCTCAAGGGAGCCACGATGCTGCTGGTCAGGCCCCTGGGCGCCGACGGCAAACCGGCCGGCGACGCGCAGCTGGCCATAGACGGGGTTGGCTCCGGCGTCGGCGACACCGTGCTGATCGTCGACGAGGGCGGCTCGGCCAGGAAGATCCTGAAGAACTCTAAAGCGCCGGTGCGCACCGTGATAGCCGGCATAGTGGACAAGGTTCACATAGACAAGCGAGGCTAATATGAACGACGAAGATATAAAAAAAATAGCGGCCGAGGTGGCCAGGATAATGAAGGCCGGCGGCCAGGCCGCCCCCAGGCAGAGCCTGGGCGATTCCGTCAGCATCGGGTCCGCCGGAAAAGTCTTCCAGCACCCGCTCGTGAACCGGGAGGGCGCCCCTGAAAAGAAGGCCTGCTCCGGGCAGGGAGACTGCAGGCTGGAAGAGAACACCTGTTCCTCCTCGTGCCAGAGCTGCAACCCGCTCAACAAATATACCCCGCAGCAGATCAAGGCCAGCGCCGACCGCGTCAGCTTCTGCAACCCTAACGAGAAGAGCTCCTCGATAGCCGGCATGATAGACCATACCCTGCTCAAGGCCAACGCCACGCAGGAGGAGATCGGCAAGCTCTGCGAGGAGGCCCGCAAATACCGCTTCGCCTCGGTCTGCGTGAACCCCGGCTACGTCGCGCTGGCCAGCCGCCTGCTGCGCGGCTCCTCCGTGATGGTCTGCACCGTCATCGGCTTCCCGCTGGGCTCCACCACTCCCACCGTCAAAGCCATCGAGGCCCGCGACGCCATGGCCAACGGCGCCGACGAGATAGACATGGTCATCAATATCGGCGCGCTCAAGAGCGGCAACGACCAGCTGGTGCTCGACGATATCAAGGCCGTACGCGAGGCCACCCGCGGCAAAACGCTCAAGGTGATCCTGGAGACCTCCTATCTTACCAAGGACGAGAAGGTCCGCGCCTGCAAAATGTCCAAGGCCGCGCAGGCCGACTTCGTGAAGACGTCCACCGGCTTCGGCTCCGGCGGCGCCACGCCCGAGGACATCGCGCTGATGCGCGAGACCGTGGGCCCCGAGATGGGCGTGAAGGCCTCCGGCGGCATCAAGAACGCGGAAGTCGCCGCGGCGATGATAAAGGCCGGCGCCACGCGCCTCGGCACGAGCGCCAGCATAGCCATAGTTTCCGGCGGAGAAGCCGCAAAAGGTCAGTACTGATTTAGTTACCAAGGAGAAACGACATGTCCGAACCGAAAGAAGCGCTGGGAATGATAGAGACCAAGGGTTTCATAGGCATGATAGAGGCCTCTGACGCCATGAGCAAGGCCGCCAAGGTGCGCCTGATCGGCTATGAGAAGATAGGATCGGGCTACGTGACCACGCTGTGCGTGGGCGAAGTCGGCGCCGTGCGCGCCGCCGTGGAAGCCGGCGCCGCCGCGGCGCAGAAAGCCGGGGAACTGGTCGGGATGCACGTGATACCGCGCCCCGCCGACGACCTGGACAAGTACCTCGCCAAGATCTCGGTAAAGGTTTCTTAAGCGATCCCGCTTAAGGCCCGGCGCTCCTCTCGGGACGCCGGGCCGGACCCATGCTGACCAAAGGCGCGGTGGAAGACCTTATCTGCGAGCACCTGGCCCGGGCGGACCGGGGCGCTCTCGCGCCGGCGGGCAAAAAGTCCGCGCCGGTAAGGAAAATTTTTTTAAGCGACTGGGAACTGCGCCGCCTCTACAAGCCCGGCTCCCGCAGCTTAACGGTGCCGGCCAACGCCATACTCAGCCCGCTGTCGCTGGACTGGCTGGATTACAACGGCGTCAAGGTGGCGCGGAATTGAAGCGGCCCGCATCCGCTTTTCGGTCTGGCGCTGCCGGGGGGCAAGCCAACACAGGAGAAATGACATGAGGATACTCGCCGCTTTACTGGCGCTGTCGTGTACGGCCGCGCTGGGCAACGCGCCGCTCGCGGCGCAGCAATACACCGACACCGAGGAGGAGATAGCCGAACTCCAGCTGCCGGACGCCGAGCCGCCCGCCGCCGCGCCGGCCAAACCCCGGCCCGCCGCGGCCCCGGCCGTGATCCCGCCCACGCTTTCCCCGGCCGAGACGCTGAAAAAACACGAATGGGAATTTATCAGCGCCGGCGCCGCCGGCGACGACGAGGGCGCGCTGAAGCTGCTGCTGCCCCACCTCGAGGACTGGCTGGCCGCCAACCCTGAACACTCCTCCGCGGCCGAGGCGCAGCTGCTCAAGGCCGGCCTGCAGTACAAGCTGGGCGACCACAGGTACGCCCTTGTAAGCCTGCTCAAACACCTGCAGGCCTACCCCGAAGCCGAGTGTTCGGAACGGGCCCGGCGCCTTTTCGACGAGATAGCGGCCAAAAAAGCCGACAAGAAGCTCAGGCCGGTCCTGGCCGACGCGGCCGAGCCGCCGGAGGTGGTCTCCCCGGAACTGAACGTCTCGCTGCTGCTCGAGAAGCTGGCCGCCGAGGCCGGCAAGGAATACTACGAGCCGCTCGCGGCCGAGTTCAGATCTTTCTTCGCCAGGTTCCCCGGTTACGCCCGCAACGACGCCGTGCGCCTGTCGCTGGCCGACCTGCACCGCCTTAACCGCGAATACCCGGCGGCCCGCCTGGCCTACGGGAAGGCGATAGCGCTGCACCCCGCCAGCCCGCTGCTGGCCAGGGCCAAGCTGTCGCTGGCCGACGTGCTGGCCGACAACCTGAAAGAGTACGACGCCGCCATCGCCGCTTACCAGGACATCGCGGCCTCCTTTCCCGGCACCGACGAGGCCTGGGCCGCCTATGGCCGCCTGCCCGCGCTGGCCGAACGCCGGAAGAAATACGCGCTGGCCGTGGAGGTCAACGAGAAGGTCATAGAACTTTATCCCGACAGGCCGGAGGCCTACCTGGCCTACCGCGCCGCGGCCCGGGTGCTGCGCGAGGATATGAAGAAGCCCCGGGAGGCGATAGCGGTGCTGGGCAGGCTGGCCGACAAGTACAAGAACTCGGCGGTGATAGACGAGGCGCTGCTGCCCGCCGCCGAGATCTACCGCAAGGACCTCAGGGACTCCGCCGGCGAGGTGGGGGTTTACGAGCGCATAGCCGCGGAATATCAGAAGGCCCCGCAGGCCCCGAAGGCGCTTTACGCGGCGGGAGAGATCTTCTTCAAAGCCAAGGACGGCGACAGGGCCAGAGTCTACTACCAGAAAGTGATGGAACTTTATCCGGAGGATCCAATGTCTAAAAAAGCTGAAACGCGCCTGGGCGCCATCATAGCGGGGAAGATCTAGCCCATGGCCTCTAACCTGGGAGTCATAGAGGGTTTTTACGGCGAGCCGTGGAGCTGGGGGGAGCGGGCCGACTGGGTCTCTTTCCTGCGCAAGAACGGCTTCTCTTTCTATATCTACGCGCCCAAAGGCGACGCCTACCTGCGCAAGAAATGGCGCGAGCCTTTCCCGAAGGTGCACGAAGAAAAGCTGGCCAAACTGTCCGTGCAGTGCCACAATATCGGCCTGGACTTCGGCGTCGGGTTCAGCCCGTACGAGATCTACCTCGGGCCCTTCGACCTGGAAGCCAAGCGGCTGCTGCAGGCCCGGCTCGAAGTGTTCAACCGCCTCGGCGTCAACAAGCTCTGCATCCTGATGGACGACATGAAGGGCGACCTGCCGAACCTGGCCGAGCGCCAGGTGGAGATCGTGAACTGGATAGCGGTCCGCTCGGCCGCCAAGCAGCTGGTCTTCTGCCCCACGTATTATTCCTCCGACCCGGTGCTCGAGAAGCTCTTCGGCAAGATGCCCGAGGGCTACCTGCAGAAGCTCGGCGCGGAGCTGGACCAGAAGGTCAGCGTGTTCTGGACCGGCGAGGAGGTCTGCTCCAAGTCCTACTCGCCCGAGCACCTGTCCGAAGTGGCCGGCCGGCTCGGGCGCAAGCCGTTCGTCTGGGACAACTACCCTGTCAACGACGGGCCGCGCATGTGCAAGTTCCTGCACCTGCGCCCCTCCACCGGCCGCCCCGCCGCGATGCGGGACCTGGTCAGCGGTCACGCCGTCAACCCGATGAACCAGGCCACGCTGTCCAAGATAGTCCTGCTTACGCTCAAAGCCTCCTTCGACAAGGGCGCCGCCTACGACCCGGCCAAGGCTTTCCGCCGGGCCGCCGACACGGTGACCTGCAAGGAGATGGCTGAAATGCTGGAGCGGGACCTGCCGGTCTTCATGGAGAAAGGCCTCGACGCGCTGACGCAGGACGAGATCGTCTCGCTGAGGGAGGACTACACCTACTTCCTCGAGGCGCGCGAGAACGACACGGGCAAGGCCGCGCGCGAGATAGTGGACTGGCTCTCCGGACGCTATACCGTAACGAAGGACCTGTTCCTCACGCAGTAAGCCGCGCCTGCGGACAAATAAAAAGCCCCGGGCGAGAGCCAGGGGCTTTTTTGTCTCTTCCGCTTCTCCTCTAGATTACGCCGAGCTCTTTGCCGGCCTTCTTGAACTTCTCTACGGCGAACTCCAGGTTCTTGAGGGTATGGCCGGCCGTGACTATCGTGCGCAGGCGCTCACGGCCCTTGGGCACCGTCGGGAAGCCCAGCGGGAGGGCGAAGACGCCCTCGTCGAAAAGCTTCGCGGAGAGGGCGCGCGCTTTGTCCATGTCGCCTATCATCACGGGGGTGATGGGCGTGACGGACTCGCCGGTGTTGAAGCCGGCCTTCTTCATCTCTTCCTTGAAGAAGTTGGTGTTGTCCCAGAGGCGCTTGAGGTAATCCGGCTCGGTGAGCAGGATGTCGAGCACGGCCAGGCACGAGGCGGCCACCGACGGCGGCTGCGAGCTGGAGAACAGGAACGGGCGGGCCACCGAGCCCAGGTAGTCGCGCAGGCTTTGCGTGGTGGCGGCGTAGCCGCCGACGGCCGCGAAGGCCTTGGACAGCGTGCCGATCTGGATCTCCACCTGGCCGTCCAGGCCGAAGTGGCTCACCGTGCCGCGGCCTTCCTTGCCGATCACGCCGCTGGCGTGCGCGTCGTCGACCATCACGAAGGCGCCGTACTTGTGCGCGGTCGCCACGACCTCGTCGAGGTTGGCGACGTCGCCGTCCATCGAGAACACGCCGTCGGTCACTACCATCTTGCGGCGGGCGGCGCGGGCCTCGGGGCTTTCCAGGATCTCGGTCAGGTGCTTGATGTCCTTGTGGCGGTAGATCTTGCGGGGGGACTTGGCCAGGCGCGCGCCGTCGATGATGCTGGCGTGGTTGAGCTCGTCGGAGATCAGCAGGTCCTGCTCGCTGGACATCAGCGACTGGCAGACCGCCACGTTGGAGGTGAAGCCGCTCTGGAACAGGATGGACGCCTCGGCATGCTTGAACGCGGCGAACTTCGCCTCGAGTTCGGTGTGCAGCGACATCGTGCCGATGATCGTGCGCACGGCGGCCGAGCCGATGCCGTATCTCTCGATGGCCTCGATCGCGGCCTTCTTTACCTTGGGGTTGTCGGCCAGCGCCAGGTAGTTGTTGGAGGTGAGGTTGACCACCTCCTTGCCGTCGATAACGGAGACGGGGCCCTGCGCGGACTGCAGCACGCGGGGCTTGATGAAGCGGTTCTCCTTCTTGAGCTGGGCTACTTCATCGTCCGCGAATTTCAGGGTGTCGAAAGACATGTGTGTTCTCCTTGGTGTCAGGGCGTGAGTATGATCTTGCCGCACTTCTTGTCCTTGGAATTGATCAGCGCGAAGGCCTTCTTGAAATCCTTGAAGGCGAAGCGGTGCGTGACGGCCGGGCGCGGGTTGACGGCGCCGGACTTGAGCAGGCTCTCCATCTTGTACCAGCTGCGGAAGATCTCGCGGCCGGCTACGCCCTCCAGCCGGATCCCCCGCTTGACGATGTCTCCGGCGTAGTCCAGGCTGAGGTCGGAGGCCGGCAGGCCGAAAGCCACGAAGCGCCCGCCGGGGCGCAGCGCCTTCAGGCCCAGCGCCACGGATTTGGCGCCGCCGCTCATCTCGATGACGGAGTCGGCGCCTTCGGGGCAGAGCTTGCCGAGCCTGGCCAGGCAGTCGGCCGCCAGGGGGTCCATGGCCGTGGAGGCGCCCATCTTCAGGGCGAGCTTGCGGCGGTAAGGGGAAGGGTCGAGCGCTATCACGCGCTTGGCCCCGGCGGCCTTGGCGATGCCGGCCGCGAACAGGCCGTGCGGGGAGCAGCCGGAGATGATGACGGAGCGGCCCACCAGGTCTTCGTCGAGCACGGCGTGCACCGCGCTGCCGAAAGGGTCCATGATGGCCCCGACGTCCTTGAGCGAGTCGTCGGTGTGCTTCCAGGCGCAGCGGGCCGGCACGGCCGCGTATTCGGCCAGCCCGCCGGGCACGTCGCGCCCGATGATGCGCAGGTTCTGGCAGATGTGGCGCTGGTCGTTGCGGCACTGCCCGCAGACGCCGCAGAAGATGTGGGATTCCACCGAGACGAAGTCGCCCTTGTCGAAGCCTTTCGCCTGCGAGCCGATCTCCACCACCTCGCCGCAGAACTCCCGGCCGAAGACGAACGGCAGCGTCGGGGCCGTCGCGCTGACGCCGGCGGAGTTGTAGATAGCCAGGTCGCCGGGGCTGATCGAGGCCGCCGTCACGCGGATGAGCAGTTCGTCCTTGGCGATCTCAGGCACGGCCGTGTCGCGGTAGCTGGCGCCGCGGGCGCGCGAGGTTTTCATTATGGCTTTCATGGTGGCTCCTTAAGGCGCTGCAAATTGAGCGGCGTCCGGCCGCATTATTATCATATAAAAATAGCGCCGTTAAAAAAAAGTTTTTAATTACGGTCAAATTTAGTAAATTATTAGTGGAAACCATGCCCGAACTCTCCGCCCCGCCGCCTGCCGAAGACAGGCTCGTCCTCCTCCCGAAAAATCCCGGGACCTTCTTCGTTTTCTGGCAGTTCTCCGCCAGCCGGGCCGACGCGTTCCACTCCTCTTCTTTCGCCTCCGAGATCGAGCTCCGGCTCTCCTACTCCGACGACAATTCCCAGGCCGGAGCGCACCGCGCCCCCTGGCAGGCCGGCCGCGCCTACCTGCCCGCCGGCCGCGGCGGCGGCTGCGTGGCCGCCCTCTACGCGCTCCGCAACGGCGCCTGGGAGAAGCTGCTGGAATCCAACCAGGCTTTCGCCCCGGCCCCGGCCGGGATGGCCGCGGACAGGGCCTACGCCAGCATGGAATTCCTGAAGAGGGCCCAGCCATGAGCTCCCGCGGCTCCCTGATGTTCCTGCTTCACGCGCACCTGCCGTACGTGAACCACCCGCAGGATTCGGCTTTCCTCGAGGAGAGCTGGTTCTTCGAGGCCGTCGTGGAAACCTACGTGCCGCTGATCTCGGTGCTCGAGCGCCTGTCCGCCGAGGGCATCAGGCCGGGCGTGACCATCTCGATCTCGCCCACGCTGGGCGCCATGCTGGAGAACGAGGCGCTGGAACGCAAGCTCGGTATCTACGTCGAATCCAGGCTGGAGCTGCTGGAAAAGGAACTCGAGCGCGCCAAGGACGATCCCGCGCTGCTTAAAATAGTGCAGCTCTACCACGCTCTTTACGCCGAGGCCGCCGAGCTGCTGCACAAGTACAGCGGCGACCTCATCACCCCGCTCAAAGCCCTGCAGCACGCCGGCCAGATAGAGATCATCACCACCGCGGCCACCCACGCCGTGCTGCCGCTGCTGGCCCGCCCGGAGGCCGTGCGCGCTCAGCTGGCCGTCGCCGCCGAGGATTACCAGGACCGGTTCAACCGCAAGGCCGCCGGCTTCTGGCTGCCGGAATGCGCCTACGAGCCGCGCCTCAACTCCTACCTGAAACTTTCGGGCTTCGACTACACTTTCATGGAATCGCACGCGGTGGAGGCCGCCGGCGAGCAGGCGCCCAACGGCGTCTATTCCCCGTACCGCACCTCCAACGGCCTCGGCCTGTTCGCCAGGGACGCCGCCAGCTCCCGCGAGGTCTGGAGCGCCAAGTTCGGCTATCCCGGCGACCCGGCCTACCGCGAGTTCTACCGGGACTACGGCTACGACGGGGATCTGGAGTACCTCAAGCCCTACCTCGGCAACGACGGCGCCAGGCGCCCGCTGGGCCTCAAGTATCACCGCATCACCGGCCCCGGCGCGGATTTGGCCGCCAAGCAGTATTACGACCCCGACGAGGCACTGGCCCGGGTGGAGGCCCACGCCACGGATTTCCTGGACAGGCGCCAGCGCCAGACCGACGACTTCTACGCCGACCGCGGCGGCCGGCCCCTGATCGTCAGCTGCTACGACGCCGAGCTCTTCGGCCACTGGTGGTTCGAGGGCCCCGCCTTCCTGGAAGCCGTCATCCGCCGCATCAGGACCGAGCGGCTGCCGCTGCAGTTCGTCACGCCCACCGAATACCTGAACTCCTGCCAGGAGCCGCAGGAGATCGCCCCCGGCATGTCCTCGTGGGGGGAGAACGGCTACTTCGACCCGTGGGTCAACGAGAGCAACGATTTCATCTACCCCGCCGTCTACGCCGCCACCGACAAGATGATAGAGACGGCCAACCGCTTCCGCAACCAGGACCTCAACAGCCTGGCCACGCGCGCGCTCAACCAGGCCGCCCGCGAGACGCTGCTGTCGCAGTCGTCGGACTGGGCCTTCCTGCTCTACATCGGCTCGCATTCGGATTACGCCAAGGGCCGCCTGGAGGACCACTCCGCCAACGCGCTGCGCCTGCTCGGCGAGGTCATCGAGAAGCGGGTGGACGAGCAGGCCCTCGCCGCGCTCGAGCGCAAGAACAACCTGTTCCCCCGCATAGACTTCAGGATCTTCGCCTCGGTCTCCAAGTTCTGACCGCAGCGGTCAAAGAGAAAGAGCCTCCCCTGCGGGAGGCTCTTTCTCTTTTGCGGCCGCGCGCTTACTGCGGCTGCACCGGCGGCAGCTGCGGCTGCGCGGGAACGGCGGCGGGGCGCGCCCCCATGCGCGTCAGCCAGGCCGCGCCGAGGCCGGCCATCACGCCGAAAGCCAGCAGCATCAGCCCTATCAGCGCCAGCAGGCCGCCCACGAAGGGCACCAGCTTGCCGACGAACAGCATGGCCGCTATCAGCCCGGCGCCGGCGGCGGCCCTGCCGGCCAGCCCCGCGGGGCCGGTGCGCTTCAGGCCTTCGAAAAACTTCCGCTGCAGTATCACGCTGAAGGCGCTCAGGCCCAGCACGGCCGCGGCCGCGTAAGCCAGCATGGCGAACGGCACCAGCGGTATGCCCAGGATGGAAACGGTCAGCATCAGCAGGCCGGGGCCGAGCGCCACCAGGGCCAGGGCGCCGATGGCGCCGGACTTCCAGATATCCCCGTCTATCGCCGCCCTCATGTTCTCCACGTTGGACGGGAAGAAGATGGCCGGCAGCGTGACCACGGCTACGCCGGTGAGCAGCATGGACAGCAGCGCGAACAGCCAGAAGGCCCTGAAGCCGCCGTTGTCGCCGCCGCGCCAGTTGTAGTTGAAGTTGTAGCGGTTGTGGCGTGGCCGGTCCGCCGAGGCGTCGCGGTTGTAGCGGCCCAGCGTGCGCGCCACGCCGAGGGCGTTGGTCAGCGTGCCCTTCACGGCGTCGGCGCTGAAGCTGTTGACCGAGCCGTGGTGCACGGCGCCGGGCCCCTTCTCCACGGCGCCGCCCAGCGCGGAGATGTCGCCGTCCACCCGGCCTGTGCCTGAAAGGGTCACCTTGCCGCCCACGGCCGAGAGGTTGCCGCCCACCCTGCCACTGACGTCTACGGGGCCGCCTATGCTCGACACGTCTTCGCGCACGAGGCCGGAGATGGCCACGGCGCCGCCCATCGAGACCAGGTCCCCGGTGACTTCTCCGTTGACCGTGACCGAGGCGCCGCCCACCGAGATGGCGTCGCCATCGAGCACGCCGTCCACCGTGATGGACTTGTCCGTGGCTATGTCGCCGCGCAGGGTCTCGCCCTTCTGCACATAGATGTCTTCGTGCACTATATCCGGCCGCGCGGCCTGGGCCAGGCCGGCCAGGGACAGCAGCGCCGCCAGCGCACCCGTCATGTATATCGTCGCGATTTTCTTCATATATCCTCCGTAACTAGATCTTCTGCGCGGCGCGGGCCGGGGCGCCGAGCGCCCTGATCACCGCGGCGGTCACCAGCACCGCCGCCCCGATCTCGTAAACCGGCGGCAGGCCCGGCAGCAGGCCGGCCAGGTCCGCCAGGAAGCCGAAAGCCTCGGGCAGCCTGCCGGCCGCCAGCGCGGCGCGCGCGCCCAGCAGGCGCAGCGCCTGGCCCGGGCCGCCCGGCTCCAGCGCCAGCGGCGCGTAATCGGCCAGGAAGCCGGCCAGCGGGCCCGAAGCCGCCAGACCCACCAGGGCGGCCCA
>PHAL01000054.1 GCA_002840355.1 Elusimicrobia bacterium HGW-Elusimicrobia-3
GCGATGACGGGAGCCGGCTCGGGCGCGGGCTCCTCCTCCTCCGGTTCCAGGTCGGGCGGTTCCTCGGGCTCCAGGGCTTCCTCCCCCTCCACGGCTTCGGCCGGCGCCGAAGGCTGCGGGGAATAAGGGGTCTGGAACGAGGCGGGGTGGGCCGGGGGCCTTGAAGGGTAGAACTTGTCCTTGAGAATGAAGCCCAGGATGATCCCTATGAAGAAAAGAAGAAAAGTGTTCAGCGCCCTGAGGCGGAAGAAATTCATGCCTTGATTTTATAATATTTGCGGTATATTGTATATTTGAGGGATACGGAGGATTTTATGAAAAAGATATTACTGGCTGCGGCCCTTTTCCTGCCCGCGCTCCCGCTGCTTGCAGCGCCGTCAGGCTGCCTCTTCGACCTTGGCGGAACCGTGGAAATCCACAAGGCCGGCGCCCCCGGCTGGACCCCCGCGCGCAAAGGCGACGCGCTGGACCAGGGCGACAGGGTGCGCACCGGCGAGAAAGCCTGGTGCGAACTGCTGCTGCGCGACGGCAGCTATGTAAAGCTGGACGCCGGCTCCGAAACCGCCGCCGACGAGCTGAAAGCCTCGGCGGGCGAACGTCTTTTATCGTTTTCATTCCTCAGGGGCAAGGCGCTCTGGATGGCCGCAAGGCTGAAGGCCAAGGCCGCCTCTAAGTTCTCGGTCCGGACGCCCTCGGCCGTCTGCGCGGTGCGCGGCACGGATTTCACCATAACCGTCTCCACGGCCGGCGAAACAACGGTAGGCCTGTTCGAAGGGACGGTAGCGGTGGGCAGCGGCTCGCAGGAGACGGAGCTGCGCGGCGGCCAGGAGGCCTACGCGGGCCCTGGCGGGCTGACGGTGGAAGGCAGGCTCTCCAAGTTCATGAAGGCCGAGGAGCGGCGCTGCGCCAGGCTCCGGAGCAGGGTCGCGGGGCTGCGCCGGCGCTTGGCCGAGCGCGAGACCTTCCTCGACGAGTACATGGCCAGGCAGGCCAAACGGCTGTCCGATTTCGACGCGCGCCGCGCCGAAAAGCTCGGCCGAAAATAAGCCGCCAGCCAAAAGAAAAAAGGCCGGGACAGCCCGGCCTTTTTTCATTTCCGCGGGGGCTTACTGCAGTTCCGCGTCCAGGTCGTAAGAAGAAGTGCGGTTGACCTTTACGGGGCGCTTGGCGTTCTTGATGAGCAGCTGCGACAGGTCGGCCGCCCCGCCCCTGTGCATGGCCACGTCCAGCACGGCTATGCCGCCGCTGAAAGAACGCACCCACGAGGCGCGCACCGCGGGGATATTGCGCAGCAGCTTCGTGAACTCGCTGAGGTCGTTCATGGTGTCCACGTTGGCCAGGTTCAGGCGGACTATGGATTTTTCCCTGAGCGCCTTGAGCACGCTGTCCTTGAGCGGGTCGGCGGCCTTTTTCGCCGCGTTTATGATGGAGGCCCGGGCGGCGGCCTGGTCGTTGAGGTCTATGCCGCCGGCCGCTTCCTGCACCGAGCTCAGCGTCTCCAGCGAGCCCTGCTTTACGGCCGCCAGCGAGATGCCGGCCCTGTAGGACACGAAGCCGCCGAGGCCCTCGCGGGTGTTGAACGAGGTGCGGGCGTCGCCCTTGATCACGATGTCGGCCTTATCCTTTTCGCCGGTGATGAAGCCGGCCTCTATCAGGCGGTTCTTGAGCTCCAGCTCGGCGTAATTGGTCTGCAGCGGCTGCCCGTCGGCGGACTCGGAGATGTCGAAGCCTATGACCGGGTTGCCCAGTTTCTGAGGCTCGGTCTCCAGCGACCGGAGCTTGGCGGAGAGGTCTTCCTTGCGCACGTGCGCGCGGATGCGGGTCTTGTAGAATTCGCCGTCGCGCCACTCCTTGAGCGTCTCGTATTTCTCTATGTAGCCCTCGCTGCGGGAGGTGATGCTGTCGTCTATCAGGACGGCCTTGGAGACCAGGGCCTCCTGCGAGACGTACACGCCGACCACCAGGCCGAGGGCGTTCTTCATGGCCTCGGCGAGGGCGGTCTTGCGGGCGCCTTCGGTATCGCCCCCTATCAACGGGGCCATCCCCTCGGCTTCCACCACCTCGGTTTCGTAGGCGGGATTAAGGGCGCTCTTGCGGGCGCCCCCGCAGCCGGCGGCGGCGAGGAACACCGCCGCGAGCAGCGCGCGGGAAAGGCGGGACGTCATCGGGCGGCCTTACTCGGCCAGCTTGATGCCGGCTTCCTTGAGCGCCTTCTTGGGCAGGCGCAGCACGACGATACAGCCGTCGTCGGAGGTCCACTCGGTGCGGACCACCTGCGCGCCCTTGATGACGGCGTCGATCTTGGTGGCGAGCACGGAATCGGTCTCTATGGCCTTCTCAACGGTGATGCCGCCTTCCAGCTGCACGCCCTTGATGAAGGAGAGCATGTTGTACTGGCCGTTGACGATGGAGGCGTTGCGCGAGGTGGCCATGCGCTGGGTCTTGTTCTCCAGCGTCTGGTCGGCGGCGCCGATACCGCGGGCGAAGATGTAATTCTTGGTGATGCCTTCCTCTACCCACTCGCGCTCTATCTCGCCGGTCTTGCCGACCGAGCCCTTATCCGGGGAAGAAGAACAGCCCGCGACCAGCAGAGCGGCCACGGCGGTAAAAAGTAATCTTTTCATTTGTAAACCCTCCTTAACTATCCCACTAATTCTATAAACAAAACCCCGTGGTGTCAATTTGACTTAGGATACGCTATGCCGCGCCAAGGGTACGCCTTCTACGGGTACGCCGGGCCAGTCACGGATAAGCCGCATAGCGGCTTTCCGCGGGCCCGGCGGGGGTGTGCCTCCGCAGGGGCCTCGCGTAGGTGAGGCTTGCGTAAGCGCCGAACCGAAGCGAAAGAGCGAGGCCACGGTGGCCGCCTGATGCGCATAGCGCCTGCTGCGGCACGGCCATAGGCCAGTGGCCGAGCGTACCCGGAGGAGGCATCCCCCGCTGGGCCCTTTGTGAGGCTAGTAGATCCAGAAAAAGTCGGTGTCTTTTTTCTTTTCGGGGGCCGGCGCGGGCTTGCCCCTGGGGGCGGGGGCCGTCCTGGCCGGGGCCGCGCGGTCCGGGCGCGGCGCCTTGTGGTAGGACCTACTTTTGTTCTCGCTGATCGTTATTCCGCTGAACTTGTAGGAGAAAGCTATCAGCGAGGAATTGTAGACCTCGTTGCCCATGCCGGTGGAGAAATCCAGGGCCATGTCGCCGTAATGCAGGCCGAAGCCCATCGTCATGCCCTTGTTGTCCTCCGCCGCCTTGTAGCCGAGGCGCAGGTTGAAGATGCGCTGGAAATGGTACTCGAGGCCGAAGCGCAGGCTCTTTAAGGACTCGTTCATGTAGAAGTCGGACTCGGCGGCGAGCAGCACGGACTGGTCCATCACCGTGGGCTTCTCCCAGGCCGCGCCCAGGCGCAATATGGTCGGCAGCGGCGTGGTCTCCGTGCCGTACTTCAGCCCGCCGCCGTAGTTGGAGATGGAGGCGCCGAGCGAGAGTCCCAGGTTGCGCTCCGTCATCAGCCAGCCGGCGTCGAAGGCGAGCGTCGAGGGCGGCGAGTCGTCCTCGAGCATGGTGGAGCGTACGTATTTAACGTTGAGGCCCAGGTACTGGTCTATCGCCGCCTTAAAGCCCTCCAGATTGACCTCGTCGGCGTAGACGCGCTCGCCGTAGCCCAGCGTAAGGACCAGGTCCTTCTGCGCGTCGAAATTCCTGGAGATGACGGAGCCGTCGTTGGCGATGAGGTTGTACTGGAAGGAGCCGGCGTCGGCCATCATCAGGGAAAAGGCCACGCCCGGCTTGGAGAGGCCCGCGAACCCGATCAGGGGCAGCGGCGAGGCGCCGGCCAGGTAGTTCAGCGAGGAATCGTCGAAACCGGAATGGTACATGGCCGAAGCCTCGGGGATGTAGAGGCGCCCGAGGCCGGCGGGATTATAGGCCACCGAGTAGACGCCGTCGGCGACGGCGACGAAAGCCCCGCCCATGCCGGCGGCGCGCGGGCTCATCTCGGTCTTCAGCACCTGCACCGCGGCGGAACCGGGGCCGCCGGCGCTTACAGGCAGGGCATTGGCCAGGAAAGCGGCGGCGACTAGCAGCGCCGCTGCCGTCTTTCCTGATTTGTTTTTATTCCTGGTGTTCATAATTGCCGCCGTAGCGCGAAACTAACGGATCACCGCTATCTTCACGATCTTGTCCAGGCCGGGGCCCTTGGTCTTGACGAAGTAGATGCCGCTGCCCGCTTTGCCGCCGGAGGAATTCCTGCCGTCCCACTCCACCGTGCCCTTGCCGGCGGGGATGGGGCCGTCGTAGACGGTCTTTACGAGGGACCCCGACTGGGTGTAGACCTTCACCGAGAGGCTGCCGGAGGACTGCACCTCGTACTTGATGATGGAGGCGGAGTCGCCGGTGATGATATTGTTGTAGGCCGTGGCCGCCGAGCGGTTGGCGGTCAGGTTGAGCGGATTGGAAACGCCCAGCGAGAGCACGTGGCCCAGGTGGTTGCGGCCGAACACCTCGAGGTAGACGGTGCCCACGCCGGGGTAGCGGGCGGCGAAGCCGGGCTGCAGGCGCACGCGGCCGGACATCAGGCGGCGGCCCAGGGAATCGGTATTGCCCGGGGTGGCCAGGACGGCCTGCGAAACGACCATGTAGGAGCCGGAGGCGTTGGTCCTGGTGAGCGCTATCGGCTCGTAATTGTGGTCGCGCAGCTGGGCGTATTCGAACACCAGCTCGGCGCCGGTCAGCGTGGAGGAGGTGGGCGCCACGGTGGCCGGAAAATAGGGGTAAGGCGCGTCGAAGGCGATGTCGTCGTTGTCGAAGAGGGCGGAGTAGACGCGCGCGGACGCGGTGCCCTGCGTCTTGCGGGCGAGCGTCAGCGTGTAGGGTATGGTGGAATTATCCTCGGAATTGCCGTAGTACATGTTGGGCGCGGCCGAGACCACCAGGTAATACCTCCCCCCGCCGTAGGGCACGGTGTAGCCCAGCGTGACGGAAGGGCTCAGGGTAGAGCAGGGGCCGCTGGTTGAGCAGGCGTTGGAGCCGGTGCCGTAGATGGGCGGCACGGCTTCCGTAATGTACTCGCGGTCGGCGTCGAAGAGGAACATGGAATAGGCGTGGTAGATGCCCTCGCTGCCGGTAGGCGGCAGGTCCAGGGTGGCGGTGAACTCTCCTTCGGCCAGCGGCAGGGAATAATAATCCACGTCGCCCAGCGGGTAGACGGTGGCGGACAGGGACGAGAGGCTGCTGATGTCGGCGGCGCACTCGGGGCCGTTATTGGTATCGCACATGCCGCTGGTGGAACTCAGCTCATAGGCGTCGCCGCCCGGGGCCGAACCTATGCCGTGGTCGGCGAAGGCCAGGTTGATCTTGGTGCGCATCGCGGCCGTGCAGCCGTCGCCGGAGGCTTCCAGCTGCGAGCAGGCGTCCAGCATGGCTTCGCGGAAGTTATAGAAATTGTCGGGGAAGTAGAACAGCGCGGCGAAAACCAGCACGTCGCCCGCGTTGCGGCCCAGGAAATCCCCGGTCAGAGTGCCCAGGTAGCGGGTCCCGTTGGGATTACCCAGTTTGTAGAGGGCCTGGGACAGTATCATGCCGTCCTCATGCACCTCGCCCCACCAGTCCCCGGGCATCACGCGTACCCCGGTGGGCTGGCCGGAGGCGGAGAGGTCGCGGGCCGATCCCTCGCCGGAGCCGATGAAATTGCCGAGCACCTTCTGGTTGGCGAAAGGGGCGCCGTCGTAGCCCTCGGCCCAGAACGAGGCCAGCGCTAAATAGTCGGAGATACCCTCGCTGATGGCGCCGAACTCGCCGAAATTGATGATAGGGTAGATGCGGTCTATGACGAGGTGGATATACTCGTGGCGCACTATGGTGCCGTCGAGCGCGAAAGAGCGGAACTTCTTGTTCCAGTCGCGGGGGCCGTCGCCCATGATGATGTGGCCGTGCTCCAGGTCGTAATAAGCGTTCATCATGCCGTGGCAGGCCTCGCAGCCCGATAGGCTGTCGGGCAGGCCGTTGGCGTGCACCATCACCGGCACCTGGCCGTCGAGGTTGGCCGCCGCGCTGCCGTCCTGCTGCTTGTTGATGGGATCGAAATAGCGGCGGATGGCGTTGAGGTGGTAGAAAGCGTTGACCTCGGAGAGGGCGTTGGCCGCCCCCAGGCTGGCGTCGAGGTTGACCGCGGTGGTGGTGGACCAGACGACGGAACCCGTGGCGTTATTGCGGGTGCCGGGAGCGTTGGTCAGCACCAGGAACTTGGAATGGTCCACGGTAAAGCCGGTGGACACGCCGGAAGCGTCGGTCTCCATCGAAACGCTGAAAGAGGGATTCTCCACCGCGGCGCCGTAGAAGGCCGTGGTGCGCGAGCCGATATAGGCGCCCTGGGCGGAGCTGCCGCTCTTGACTTTCACTATATCCTCGTCGAGCACAGAGCCGTAGGTGTCCAGCACGCCGGCGCTGAAAGCGGAGAAGCGGGGCATCACCTTAGCGAAAGTGCCGGAAGGATACTGATCCGTCCAGTCGCCGCTGTTTATCGTGAAGGTATTGGAATAGGTCGCGTTGTTGGCGTAGGGGTTGGGCGTCGAATACGGGGTGTTCTTGCTCAGCCACACGCCGCCGCCGTTGTCGAAGTGCCCGCTCTCGCCGCGGAAATTAGTCACGGCAAAGAAGGGCCCCTTCAGCGATGAGAACACTTTGCCGTTCTGCTGCGTGCAGTAGTCGCCGTACTGCGTGGTGACCGTCATGCTGGAGTAACTGCCGGCCCAGAAATACTGGTCGCGCAGGGACTTGCGCACCGGCTGCGTCCAGAAATCCTCCGCGATATCGAGGGAACTCGGGGTGTAAGCGGGGAGCGGCGAGACGGCGTAGACCGTGCCCGAGGAGGTGCCGTTGGTCTGGAAGGTGCCGTCGCTGCCGTTGCAGACATAGCGCAGGTCGTCGTAGCGGTAGAGCACGGAGCCGTCGGCGGCGTCTATGTAATAGACCCACAGGCCGCCCGCGCGGCCGCGGATCTTCCAGGCCAGTTTCAGCTCCCCGGCTGCCTCGTCGGGATAGATCACCAGCTCGGTCCTCTTCACCTTCAACTGCGCCCCCAGGTGCATGACGGCGGCGGTGACCGCGGCCTGCTCGGTGACGGCGGGCACGGTATTGATCTGCAGGTCTGGCTCGAACTTGCCCTGGTAGCCGCGCACTTCCCCCGAAGCGGAGACGTGCACCCTGGCGTAGGAAAATTCCACCGGGACGCCGTCTTTGTACTGCTGGTACTGCAGGTGGGTCACGCCGCGGAATTCTTTCTTGAGCGTCAGGCGCAGCGTCAGCGGTTCTACCTTGAGGAGTTCCTTGTTCTCCTCGAAGAAAGCCAGCGCGGCCTGCTCCGGGGAGCCGGAGTAGCGGGCGGTACGGCCGCCGGTGATGGACTCGGGCAGGGCGGTGCGCGGATTATAGCGCACTTTCCAGCCGCCGCCGTGCTTGGCGGAGAATTTACGGAAAGCCTCGCGCGCGGCGGGTGCCGGCGCCTTGCGCACCTGCCGCAGAGAATCGGCCAGCGGCGAGGGGCGCCGCTCGCGCGCCCGCTGCGCGGCGCAGAGGTCCCCCGCCCCCGAGAGGAGGAGTAGCAGGGCAGCGGGCAGCAGCAGGCGGTTTGACATAAAATTAGTTCCGTGCGGCGCGCCGGAGTATCTTCAGCGAGCCCGAGAGTTTAACCTTGGTATCCGGGTCGTCGAGGGCCTGGGCCAGCAGCGGCAGCGCCTCGTCGTCTATAAGAGAGTCGGCCACCTCAAGGGCTTCCAGCCTGATATCGGCGCTGGCGGCGGTCATGGCGTCCCTGGCGACCTGCGCGTCGGCCGGCGAACCGGCCTGCATGAGGCCCTTCTGTACCGCTATCTTCACGCGTATATCGTTGCTTTCAGCCGCCACCGCGGTGAGCTTGCTCTTTACTTTAATATCCTTTATGCCGCCCAGGGCGGCTATGGCCTTGAATTTTATCGTGGGATTCTCGTCGTCGGCCAGCTTGAGCAGCGCTTCCGCGGCTTCTTTGCGGGACGGATTGCAGCGCAGCGCGTCCAGCGCCGCCATGCGCACCCTGACCGAGGTCTCGGCGGCGAGCAGCTTGGCCAGCGGGGCGGCGGCCGCGGGATGGCAGACCTTGGCGAGCAGCGTGGCCCCCTCGTAGCGGATGGCCTCTTCCTCGTCCGTCAGCGCGCCGGTTATCTGGGCCAGCTCCTCGGAGCGGCCGAGGCGGGCCAGCTCCCGGGCGGCGGCGTCGCGCACCGGGCCGTAATTGTCGTTCTTGAGCTTGTAGAGCAGGGCGGCCGCCCGCTCCCCCTTCATCCAGGTATAAGCTTCCATCGCCTTCTCCCGGATCTTGTTCTGCGAAATTATCTTCAGCTGCACGAGGGGGTTATTGGTGACCGGGATGGGCCCCTGGGCGGGAACGTCGTTGATTATGGCCAGGATCGTCTTCATCCCGGCCGGGCTGCCCAGCTCCCAGAGCGCGCGGGCCGAGGCTATGCGCACGTACTTGTCGCGGTCACCGAGCAGGCCGCGCAGCATGCCTGCCGCGGCCTTGTTGCCGGTCTCGCCCAGTATCTCCGCCGCCAGGGCGCGCACGTCGGAGTCGTCGCTCTTGAGGTGTTCAACCACTATCTTCAGGGCCCGGGGCCCGAGGTCCTTCATGGCAAAAGCCTGCGCCTGCGCCGGCATAGCGGGCAGGGCCAGAAAGACTGAGAGCAGTAAGGCGGCCATATATAAATTCTAGTTTGTCCTGTTTACGGTATAGTTAACTTTTGATTACAAATAAGTTACGGGCACAGCACGATAAATCGTGCCCTCTAGAGGATTCGGCCACAACTCTCGGGCTCACCGTCGTTCGCCCTCGGTCGCGGCCCCGGCTCCCAGCTGCGGCCTGCTGGCCTCGCTGGTCCGCCTTTCGAATCCTCCCGCGAGACATGTTATGTCTCGCTTAGCGTGCACGCGAAAGCGTGCCCTCTAGAGGATTCGAACCTCTAACCTACTGCTTCGAAGGCAGTTGCTCTATCCAGTTGAGCTAAGAGGGCGTTTCTCCCGCCCTGCGCGGGACGGCCATAGTACCCCCCCGCGCCGGCCTGACAAGGCCACAATGGCCGGGCGGTTGAGAAACTATTCATATTATTATAGAATTTATTTGCCGCAAGCGTAAAAAGCGGTGAATTTTATTCGGAAAAACATAAGCAAGCATCAAGGAGCTTACCATGGGCGGACATTCTCACTGGGCCGGTATAAAGCACAAGAAAGCCATCACGGACGCCAAAAGAGGCAAGGTCTGGACCAAGATCATCAAGGAAATCGCCATCGCGGCCAAGGCCGGCGGCGGCAACCCCGATGACAACCCCCGCCTGCGCTCCGCTATCGCCGACGCCAAAGCCAGCAATATGCCGCTCGATAACGTCAAGCGCGCCATCCGCCGCGGCACCGGCCAGGAGCCCGGCGTCACCTACGAGGAAATAGTTTACGAGGGCTACGGCCCGGGCGGCATAGCCGTCATCATCAACGTCACCACCGACAGCAAGAACCGCGCGGCCAGCGAGATCCGCAAGATCCTCGACCAGCACGGCGGCAACATGGGCTCCACCGGCAGCGTGGGCTGGATGTTCGAGCAGAAGGGCTATATCGCCGTTAAGAAAGAGGACGCCAAGGAAGACGAGCTGATGAACCTCGCGCTGGAGATCGGCGCCGAGGACTTCCGCTCCCCCGAAGGGTCCGAAGAGTACGAGATCATCACCGCGCCGGCCGATTTCGAAGCGGTCAAGGCCAAGCTGACTGAAAAGAACATCCCCCTCGCCTCCTCCGAGATCACGATGCTCCCCAAGAACGAAGTGAACGTCGGCGAAGACAAAGCCGAGCAGGTGGTCAAGCTGATGGACTCGCTGGAAGACCACGAAGACGTGCAGCAGGTCTACTCCAACTTCAACATCCCCGACGCCATCCTCGCGAAGCTGGAGAAATAAGCCTCCTGATGAGGATCTTAGGCATAGACCCGGGGCTGGACAGGACCGGCTGGGCCGTCCTTCAAAAGGACGGCCCGGCGGCTCCAGTGCTGGCCGCGGCCGGGCTGATCCACACGCCTAAGAACACCCCGCTGGAGAAGCGCCTGGCGGCCATCTACTCCGAGCTCAGCGCCCTGATAAAAGACCACGCCCCCGCCGAGGCCGCGATAGAGGAGGTGTTCTTTTCCAAGCGCGCCGACACGCAGGCCAACACCACCCACGCGCGCGGCGTGATACTGCTGGCGTGCGAGCACGGCGGGCTGCCTATCAGCGCCTACAATCCCAAGACCATAAAGAAGACCATCTCCGGCAACGGCGCCGCCGAGAAGAAGCAGATGCAGCGCGTGGTGCAGATCACGCTGAACCTGGCCGCCATCCCCGAGCCCGACGACGTGGCAGACGCCATGGCCGCCGGCCTCTGCCACCTGCGCCTGGCCCCCTTCGCCCGCGCGCTGGCCGCCGCCAGGGGACCCCTCAAATGCTAGCCTACCTGCGCGGCCGCGTGGTCGCCAAGAACGACGAGAGCGCCGTCATCGAGGTCAACGGCCTCGGCTACGAAGTTTTCCTCTGCCCCCCCTCGCTCGAGGCCCTCGGGCCCGAAGGCTCCCCGGCCGAACTTTTCCTGGCCGAGTCCATCAGCATGTACGGCGGCACGGCCCTGTACGGCTTCCGCTCGAAAGAAGAGAAGCAGCTGTTCGACCTGCTGCGCGACGCGGTGCCCAACACCGGCGCCAAGAAAGCCCTGGACTACCTGGGCAAGGCCGTCAGGTCCATGCCAGATTTTTCCTCCGCCGTGGCAGCCAAGGACGCCAAGCGCCTTACCGCCATTTTCGGCTTCACCGCAAAGACGGCCGACAAGCTGATCCTGGCCCTCAAAGACAAGACGCTGCCCGGAGCCGGAGGCGCCTCTACGGTAGCCGGCATCCCCTCGGGCGCCTACACCCAGGCGCTGGCCGCCCTGATAGGGCTGGGCTTCAGGGCCGGCGAAGCCAGGGCCGCCCTGGAGGACGCCGCGGCCGAAGCCGGCGCCGGCGCCTCCACCGAAGCCGTCATACGCCTGGCGCTCAAGCGGCTCTCCCCCAAATAACATGCCCAAGAACGACGACATCCTTTCGGCCCGCCCCGCCACCGACGAGACCGCGCGCATGGAATCCGCCCTGCGCCCAAGTTCCCTCGACGAGTTCGTGGGGCAGACCCGTCTCAAGGAGAACCTGAAGGTCTTCATCCAGGCCGCCCGGCAGCGCCGCGAGCCCCTGGACCACTGCCTCTTCTACTCCCCCCCAGGCCTCGGCAAGACCACCCTCTCGCATATCCTCGCCCGCGAAATGGGCGTCAACATGAAAGTCACCTCCGGGCCGGTGCTCTCCAAGCCCGGCGACCTGGCGGCCATGCTCACCACCGAGCTGGCCGAGGGCGACATCCTTTTTATCGACGAGATACACCGGCTCAACGCGGCCGTGGAAGAGGCCCTTTACCCCGTCATGGAGGACTTCCTGTTCTTCATCAACACCGGCCAGGGCCCCGGCGCCACCACGCTCAAACTGGCGGTGCCCCGCTTTACGCTCGTCGGCGCCACCACCCGCAGCGGCCTGCTCACCGGCCCGCTGCGCGACCGCTTCGGCATCGTGTTCAACCTGGGCTTCTACGAGGAAGAGGAGATCACGCAGATCCTCGTCCGCTCGGCCGGCATCCTGGGCAGCAAGGCGGAGCGCCCCGCGCTGAGCCTGCTGGCCCGCCGCTCCCGCGGCACGCCGCGCATAGCCAACCGGCTGCTCAAGCGCGTGCGCGACTTCGCCGATGTCAGGGCCGCGGGCGTGATCACCGTCGACGTGACCGAAGCCGCGATGGCCTCCATGGAGATAGACGCCGAGGGCCTGGACAACCTGGACCGCCGCATCCTCTCCGTGATCGCCGAGAAATTCGGCGGCGGCCCCGTGGGCATAGAGACGCTGGCGGTGGCCGTTTCCGAGGAAGCGGACACGCTGACCGACGTCATAGAGCCGTTCCTGATGCAGGGCGGCTTCCTCAAGCGCACCACCCGCGGCCGCGTGATAACGGCCAAGGCCGCCGCGCACATGGGCTTCAAACTTCCCCGTCAGGCCGAACTTCTCTGAGCCTAACCGTTAATGAAAAGACTCGCCGCCCTCCTGCTAGTATGCGCCTTTACGGCCCCGCCCCCGGCGGCCGCGGGCCCGGTTTCCCCGCGCATACGGGTGGCCATAGCCAGGAACTCCCCCTCCCTCAAGCTCAAGACCGCCTCGCAGATCTACGTGCAGGAAATGCGTACCGGCCAGAAATTCATGCTGGTGCAGAACGCCAGTTACGAAGTGCGCCCCCGCTCCGGGGGGATAGCCGTGGCGGGGCAGGAACTCTCCTCCCCGGTCAAGCTGCTCGCCTCCGCGGGCCCGGAGCGCATCCGCCTGGGCAAGCACCTCTACAAAGGCGACATCATCCTGCACGCCAACCAGGACGGCAGGCTGGACATCATCGAGGACCTCTCGCTGGAGGATTACCTGTACGGCGTGCTCCCGGCCGAAATGAGCCCGGACTGGCCGCTGGAGGCGCTCAAGGCGCAGGCCGTGGCGTCGCGCACCTACGCGATGCGCTTTATCAATCCCGCCAAGCCCTACGACGTTACCAACGGAGTGGAAACCCAGGTCTACAACGGCACCTCCAGGATCAACCCTCGCATCATAGAGGCGGTGAACTCCACGCGCGGCGAGGTGCTGAAATACAAGGGCTCGCTGGTGCGCGCCTACTTTCACGCGGCCTGCGGCGGCCATACGGCCAGTTCCAAAGCCGCCTGGGGCGAGGCGGTGACCAAGCCGCTGTACGGCGTGGCCGACCCCTTCTGCAAGCCCTCGAGGCATTCGCGCTGGCAATATTTCCTGTCGACCAAGGAACTGCTCAGGTTCGTCCAGGCCCAGAGTTCCACGGCCCTGAAGGTGGCCGGCCTGAAGATACACCAGAAGGACCGCTCGGGCAGGGCGCTCACGCTGCGGGTCTCCACGGACCGGGGCTACAAGACGGTGCGGGCCTCGGAGATGCGCAAGCGCTTCGGCACTTTCGAATTCCGCAGCACCTTCATCACCTCCATCCGGGCGGTCAGCGGCGGCTACCAGATCTCGGGGCGCGGCTGGGGGCACGGCGTGGGCATGTGCCAGGAAGGGGCCAAGTACATGGCCTATAAAAAACGCAGCTACAAGCGGATACTGCGCCACTATTACCCGGGCGCCTCGATAACCCAACATGACTGAACAATCACTTAAAGAGTTTTCCGCGCTCGACATAGACCCGCTCATCGCCGACCGGCCCGCCGAGCCGCGCGACTCCTCACGGCTGCTGACGATCGACAGGGCCGCCGGCTCGTTCTCCCACCGCCGCTTTTGCGACCTGGCCGACCTGCTGGGCCCGCGCGACCTGCTGGTGCTCAACCGCAGCAAGGTCTGGAAGGCCCGCCTGGCCGCCCACAAGGCCACCGGCGGCAGGTCGGAGATACTGCTGATGGCGCCCGCCGGGCCCGGCGGCCTGGTTTGGACCGGCCTCTGCCGCAAGATCCAGCCCGGCCAGACGCTCGACTGCGCCGGCGGGGCCAGGGCCGAGTGCCTGGCGCGCAACGCCGACGGCAGCTACACTTTCCGCTTCGACAGGCCGGTGGACGAGGCTTACCTCGACGCCAACGGCGCGGTGCCGCTGCCGCAGTACATCCTCAACGCACGCAAGCGCCTGGGGGCGGAGGCGCCGGCCGACGAGGAGAGGTACCAGACGGTCTACGCCGCCGAGGCCGGCTCCATCGCGGCCCACACGGCCGGCTTCCATTTCACGCCCGGCCTGTTCGGGCGGCTGGAGGCGGCCGGGGTTAAAAAGGCTTTCGTTACGCTGCACATCGGCTGGGGCACTTTCAAGATGGTGCGCGACGACGACCCCGCCTCGCACGTGATGCTGGAAGAGGCCTGCGAGGTGAGCGAAGAGACGGCCGCGCTGATAAACGCCCACCGGGCCGCGGGCGGCCGCGTGATAGCCGTAGGCACCTCCTCCATGCGCACGCTGGAGACTTTTTCCGACGAGGCAGGCACGGTGAAGGCGGGCAGCGGCAAGGCCGGGATCTTCATCATGCCGGGCCACAAGTTCAAGGTGGCGGGCGCCTTCATCACCAACTTGCACGTCCCCGATTCCGCCCCCCTCTACATGACCGCCGCCTTCGCCGGCCGCGAATTGCTTTTCAAGGCGTACACCGAGGCCGTAAAGGAAAAATACCGCTTCTACTCCTACGGCGACTCGATGCTCATATGTTAACAGAGCCGCGAGATGCAAAGTCGGGGCCTACCGCAGGGGCAGGAACGCAAAACGCGCTCGCGCACACCGTGCGCTCGCTCATCAATCGGGCTCGGCGCTACGCAAGCCTCGCCCTCATGAAGGTTTTGCTAACCC
>PHAL01000003.1 GCA_002840355.1 Elusimicrobia bacterium HGW-Elusimicrobia-3
AGGCGCTGGCCGCCGCCGAAACCCCGATGACGAAGTTGCTCGTCGCGGCGGCCGCTTTCATGGGCACGCCGCACAGCAGGTTCATCACCGGCACCTGCACCACGCCGCCGCCGATGCCCAGCAGCCCCGAGAGCGAGCCGGCGAAAAAAGATATCCCCGAGGCCGGCGCCAGGTTGCGAACCTCGTAGTTCGTATGGCCCCCGGCGGCGGGGTCGTAGAAAGCGGCGTCGAAGGCGGAACCCTTCGCGGCCCGCCCCCCTGAGGCGGCCGGCCCGTGGCGCAGCGCGCGGCGGCCTTTGAGGAACATCAGCACGGACACCGGCAGCAGCGTCAGGCCGAACAGCACCTGCACGGCGGGGCCGGAGAGGCGGTTGGCCAGCAGCGCGCCGGCCACGGAGCCCAGCGCGGTGGTGACCTCCAGCGCTATGCCCAGCCGGATATTGGCCAGGCCGCGCTCAACGTTGACGGCGGCCACGGCGCTGGAGGTGGCCACTATGGCGGCCAGCGAGGCGGCCACGGCCTGGTGTATCGGGATATCGAAGACCAGCACCAGGAACGGCACCATGAAGATACCGCCGCCCACGCCCAGCGCGGACCCCAGCAGGCCGATGGCGGCCCCGAAGCCCAGCAGCGCGAGGGAGTTCAGCGCGGTCAGTTCGAACATATCAGCGGTTCTCCTGCTCCAGGTTGCGCAGGAAGGCCTGCGCCTCGGCCTCGCCGATGTCGTAGACCGGCCCGCATTTCCTGCCGTCGAAATCCAGCAGGTTGAGGTTCAGGTCCGCCGGCGGCTGCATCAGGTAGACATCCGGCTCCGACCTGATGAA
The DNA here is from genome assembly GCA_002840355.1 of Elusimicrobia bacterium HGW-Elusimicrobia-3. GTDB lineage: Bacteria > Elusimicrobiota > Elusimicrobia > Elusimicrobiales > UBA9959 > UBA9959. Next base: position 825 of record PHAL01000003.1, read on the forward strand.
GACGCGGGATTCGTAGATCTTCTGGGTGTGGATGGCCAGCATGCGGCGGGCCTTGCGCTCGAAGTAGCCGAACGGGCCGCGGGCCGGGAAATCCAGGTCCGAAGGCCGCGAGTTGCCTATCATGATGACGGTGCGGCAGCCCTCGAAGAGGCTCAGGTTGATCGTCGCGATGCCGATCACGCCGCCGTCGATGAGGTGGTAGCGCCGGCCGTGCTCCTCGACCGGTACCGGCGGGAAGACCATGGGTATCGAGCAGCTGGCCATCAGCGCGTCGATAAAAGACAGGTTGTGGCTCTGCGTGGAGCCGTCGAAGCGCACGATGTAGGGCAGCTTCATCTCCACTGCGTGGCTGATGACGTAGAACTTGATGTTGCGCGGGAACTGCGAGCCGCTCTTGGCCAGCCAGCCGTTGAGGAAGTTGTAGACCGGCTGGTTGGAGAACAGCGTCATCTTGGCCAGCCGGTTCTGGAAGAAAAAATTAAGCTTGGTGGACAGGCTGCCGCCGTCCTGCTGGTAGAGTTCCAGCGGCATCTCGTAATACCTGGGCCTGAAGCGCAGCACGTTGTCCGGCTTCATGTCCCGCCAGATCTGGCGCAGTTCGCCGGTCTTGTTGTAGCAGTAGGCCGCCCCGTTCAGCGAGCCCACGCTGAAACCGGCCACCGCGTCGAAGTGCAGCCCCTGCTTCACCAGCTCGGCCAATACGCCGGACTGCCACGCGCCGAGCGCGCCGCCTCCGCACAGAAAAAGGCCCACGGGCCGCCTGAATTTGAACATAATGCTTTTGTAAGACTCTATAAAATATTAAAATATATGTGAAGTATTAATTATAAGGGAGACACCGGCCGGCCCGGCGGCGGGGCGCAGCCCTCAGTTCAGCCTCCGGCCAAAACAAAACCATGTCCGACTATCTGATAATCGCCGGCCTTGCGGTCATAATGGGCCTGACCCTCATACTTCCTTTTTCGGTCAAGCGCGTGGAGGAGGACCTCGAGGCCTTCCTGTTCGTGATGGGCCTCGGCGCGGTAAGCATCTCCGGCCTCTGGAGCCTGCACCTGATCGGCGAGGCCCTGAAGGAGCCTATAGCCATAACGCTTACGGTGGCCATAGTAGGCCTGCTGTTCCGGCAGGTACGCCCCCGCCTGAAAGGCTGGCTGGACGCGCTGGTAAAGAAAGCCGGGCTGCCGACGGCCATCTTCGCCATCGTAACCCTGCTCGGCCTCGGCTCCAGTTTCCTGACCGCCATCGTGGCGGCCATCATCCTGGCCGAAGTGGTCTCCCTGCTCAAACTGGACCGCCACTACGAGATAAAACTTACCGTTTACGCCTGCTACGCCATAGGCCTGGGCGCCGCGCTGACGCCGCTGGGCGAGCCGCTCTCCACCATAGTCGTCGCCAAGCTCAAGGGACCGCCGCACTACGCCGACTTCTTCTACCTGGTCAAGCAGGTCGGCGTGTGGATAGTGCCCGGCGTGCTGCTCTGCGCCGCGCTGGCGGCCAGGGGGATCGCCGGATCCTCCCCCAGCAAGACCGGCCTCACCGAGGACGCGCCCGATACCACCAAGGTCATACTGCTGCGCGCCGCCAAAGTGTACCTGTTCGTGATGGCGCTCATCTTCCTCGGGGCCGGCCTGACCCCGCTGGCCGACCGCTTCATGACCCAAATGCCTACCTGGCTGCTGTACTGGGTAAACTCCATCTCCGCCGTGCTGGACAACGCCACGCTGGCCGCGGCCGAGATCTCGCCGGCGATGACGGACCGCCAGATCACCTTCATCCTGATGGGCCTGCTGGTCTCCGGCGGCATGCTGATCCCCGGCAACATCCCCAACATCATCACCTCGGCCAAGCTGGGCATCAAGTCCAGCGAGTGGGCCAAAGCCGCGCTGCCGTTCGGCGGCGCGCTGATGCTGGCCTATTTCATAATGATGACGATATTCGTAAAGTAGCGGTCCCTCAAGGAGAAACGCCATGGAACACAAGTGGAAGACCATAATCGAGCCCTTCAAGATCAAGAGCGTGGAGCCGCTGGGGCTGACCACCCGCGCCGAGCGCGCGACGGTGCTGGAACGGGCGCATTACAACCTCTTCAACATCCGGGCGGAGAAGGTGCTGATAGACCTGCTCACCGACTCGGGCACCGGCGCCATGAGCGCGGCGCAGTGGGGCGGCATCATGGTGGGCGACGAGTCCTACGCCGGGGCCCGCAGCTACTACAATTTCGAGACCGAGATAAAGGGGCTGACCGGCTTCACCGAGGTGATCCCGGTGCACCAGGGCCGCGCCGCCGAGAAGATCCTCTTCGGCGTGATAGGCGGCAAGGGCAAGTGCATCATCTCCAACTCCCATTTCGACACCACGCGCGCCAACGTGGAATTCTCCGGCGCCGAGGCGATGGACTTCCCCGTGAAGGCCGCGCTCAACTTCGACAAGCCGGCCCCGTTCAAGGGCAACGCCGACGTGGCCGCGATGGAGAAGTTCATTAAGGCCAAAGGCGCGGAGAATATCCCGCTGTGCGTGATGACCGTCACCAATAATTCGCTCGGCGGCCAGCCGGTCTCGATGGAGAACCTGAAGGCCGTGCGGGAGCTCTGCACGAAATACGGCATCCCGATGTTCCTGGACTGCGCCCGCTTCGCCGAGAACGCCTATTTCATCAAGCTGCGCGAGAAGGGCTATGCGGGCTGCCCCGTGCGCGATATCGCCGAGGAGATGTTCGAGCTGGCCGACGGCGCCTGGATGAGCAGCAAGAAGGACGCGCTCGTCAACATCGGCGGCTTCCTGGCGCTCAACAACAAGGACTGGTCGGCCAAGGCCCGCCAGATGCTGATCCTGACCGAAGGCTTCAACACCTACGGCGGCCTGGCCGGCCGCGACCTGGAGGCCATCGCCATCGGCCTGCGCGAGGTGCTCGACGAGAGCTACCTGCAGTACCGTATCCGCTCGGCGGCCTACCTCGGCGAGGGCCTGCTCAAGCGCGGCGTGCCGATCATCAATCCCCCCGGCGGCCACGGCGTCTACGTGAACGCCAAGAAGTTCCTGCCGCACATCAAGCCGGAGAATTTCCCGGCGCAGGCGCTGGCCTGCGCGCTCTACCTCGAAGGCGGCATCCGCGGCGTGGAGATAGGCACGCTGATGTTCGGCAAGCGCGACAAGAACGGCAAATACCTGGCCGCCCCGATGGAACTGGTGCGCCTGGCTATGCCGCGCCGCGTCTACACGCAGAGCCACATAGATTACGTGATAGAGGTCTTCGGCTACCTCGCCAAAGGCAAGAAGGCCATAAAGGGCCTGGAAGTGGTGGAGGCGCCGCCGATACTGCCGCATTTCACGGCCAAGTTGAAGCCGGCGAAGTAAACGGCGGAGAGACGGCGCCGGGCGGACTGGCCTCAACCCGCCCGGCCGCCGGGCATACAACTATGTTCAAAAAAGACAGGATCAGGGCTATATTGCCGGAACTCGAAGCCGCCGCCGGGCAAGGCAGCGTGCGCACGGACGAAGGCGAGATACTGATGTACTCCTACGACGCCGGCATGGCCAGGGCCCGGCCGGAGGCGGTGATAAACTTTTCCTCCCCCGACCACGTGGCCCCCGTGGTGCGCATCCTGCACAAGGCCGGCATCCCGTTCCTGCCGCGCCTGGCCGGCACCAACCTCTCCGGCGGCACCATCCCGCTCAAGGGCGGCGCCATCCTGAACCTCTCCCGCCTCAAGAAGATCCGCCAGATAGACACGGCCGCGCGCGTGGCGCTGGTGGAGCCCGGCGTGGTGAACATGGAGCTGCAGCGGGCCCTGGAGCCGTTCGGCCTCTTCTACGCCCCGGACCCGGCCAGCCAGAAGGTCTCCACGATAGGCGGCAACATCGGCGAGAACGCCGGCGGCCCGCTCTGCCTCAAGTACGGCGTCACCGTGGACAACGTGGAGAAGCTCGAGGTCGTCACCCCCGAGGGCGAAGTGCTGCTGCTCTCCTACAAGGACGCGGGCCCCGACCTGATGAGCGTAATGGTGGGCTCCGAGGGCACGCTGGGCATAGTCACCCACGCCTGGCTCAGGCTGCTCCCCCTCCCTTCCCACATCAAGACCATTTCAGCGGCCTTTCCGTCTACGGACAGCGCCATGGCCGCCGTCACCCGCATCATCGGCGCCGGCATACTGCCGCGCGCGCTGGAGGCGATGGACAAGGTGTCGCTCGACGCGGCGCTCAGCGGCAAAACCAATCCTTTCCCGCCCGGCACCGAGGCCGTGCTGATCCTGGAGCTGGACGGCGACGACCCGGTGAAGATCAAGACCGACCTGGAAGCCTCGCACAAGATCTGCGCCGGCCAGGGCTGCCTGGCCTTCAAGGCGGCCGCCGACGAGGCGGAGCGCGCCATGCTCTGGCAGGCCCGCAAGGGCGCCTACCCCGCGCTGGCCCGCCTGGCCCCCGACGTGCTGGTAGAGGACGGCGTGGTGCCGCGCCCCCGCCTGCCCGAGGCGCTGCGCGAGACGCGCGAGATAATTTCCAAATACAAGCTGACGGCCGGCCTGCTGTTCCACGCCGGCGACGGCAACCTGCACCCCAACGTGATCTTCGACCGGCGCGACATACAGGAAGTAAAGCGCGTCAAGAAAGCCGGCTACGAGCTGCTCAAGTCGTGCATCCGCCTGGGCGGCACCATCTCCGGCGAGCACGGCATCGGCGTGGAGAAACGCGTGGCCATGAACTGGCTTTACGGGAAGGGCGAGCTGGCCTTCTTCCACGGCATCAAGCGCGCCTTCGACCCCGCCGGCCTGGCCAACCCCGACAAGATCCTGCCGGTGGCCTCAGACAGGCCGGCCGCCAAGTCCGGCGAGCTGGCCGGCACCTTCGTTTTTCCCGCCAAGAGCGCCCTCGGGCCCGAAGCGCGGGGCATAGTGGACGAGCTGCGCCTGCGGGCCGCCGCCGGCACGCCCACTGCCGTCACCGGCCTGGGCACCAGGCTCAAGAGCGACGCCGCGGCTGGCGGCGCCCAGCCGCTGGACCTGCGCTCGCTCGCCGGCCCCGCCGAGATAGACGCCGAGAACCTGACAGCCCGCGTGCAGGCCGGCTTGCCGCTGAAAGAATTCCGCGCGCAGCTGGCGGCCGCCGGCTTCCGCCTGGACCTGCCGGCCCTGGAAGGCAGCGTGGGCGGCCTGATAGCCTCCAAGGTCTGCCCGGAGATCCGCGGCCTGCTGCTGGGCCTGGAGATCGTCACCGCCGAAGGCGAGATCCTGGAGCTGGGCGGCAAGACCGTCAAGAACGTGGCCGGCTACGACGCGGTGCGCCTGCTCTGCGGCTCCATGGGCGCCTACGGCGTCATCCTGGCGGCCACCTTCGCCCTGGCGGCCGGCCACGACGAAGCCGCCGGAACATTCGCCGAGCCCGCAACCTGGAACGCTTTCGAACCCTCGGAGCTGCACCGCCGGCTCAAGCGGGAATTCGACCCGCGCAACCTGCTCACCCCCTGGCTCTACGGTAAATAAGACCACATGAAACACGAAGAAAGCCCAGCCAACGAAGACCAGCCCGGCGCCCTCTGGGAGCCCGGAGAAGAGGCCGCCAAAGGCTCCGGCACGCCTTTCCGCAACGAAGTCAACGAGCTGTACGCCCACGAGCAGGCCGGCCGCCACCTCGGCTCGCTGCTGACCGACCTCGGCGAGCGGAACCTCTACGACGCGGCCGCGCAGTGCAACCGCTGCGGCTACTGCGAAACTTCCTGCCCCACCTACATGCTGACGGGCCGCGAAACCATCTCCGCCCGCGGCCGCAACCAGTTCGTGCGCATGCTCATAGAGGGAAGCGCCAGGAACACCGGGGCGGCCGAGGAGTCCCTCTCCACCTGCCTGCTGTGCGGCGCCTGCTCCAGCGCCTGCTACGCCAAGGTGGCCACGCCGGACATAGTGCTGGAGGGCCGGCGCGCGCTGACCGGCTACGGCGACAATTTCTTCGCCCGGGCGGCCATAAACACGCTGCTCAACGCCCCGCGGCTGTTCGCCTTCTGGCTGCGGCTGGCCTACCTGGCCAAGCGCACGGGCCTGCCGCGCCTGGCGGCGAAAATGGGACTCTACGATTTCATAGGCATGCCCGGCCTGGCCGAGGCCGAAGGCTCCGTGGACGAGGCCCCGCTGCGCTTCGCCTCGGAGATCCTCGCCGAGGACCCGGAACTGAAGTCGGAGAACCGCAAGGAGATCAACTGGGGCTATTTCGCCCCCTGCGGCCCCAATTTCCTCTTCACCGGCGTGGCGCTGGCCACGGCCCGCGTGCTGAAAGCCCACGCCGGGGCCGGCATCCTCATCGAGAACCAGTGCTGCGGCCTGATGGCCCACAACTACGGCCGGCTCGACGACGCGCGCGAGTTCGCCCGCCGCAACATCGCCCGCTGGGAGGAATTGCGGGAGCGCCACGGCGACTTCGCCATCATCGCGGACTGCTCCTCCTGCGCCGCCTTCATGAAGTCCTACGAGCAGCTTTTCACCGCCGACCACGAATGGCGCCCCCGGGCCCGGGCCTTTGCCGCCGCGGTCAAAGACATACTGGAATTCCTGCCGCCGGACCGCGACTGGAAGGCGGACCTGGCCGCGCTGGAGCGCGCCGGCACCGTCACCTACCACGATTCCTGCCGCGCCTGCCACGGGCAGGGTATACGCCAGGAGCCGCGCGCGGTGCTGCGCAAGCTGGCGGGCAGGCGCTACAAGGAGCTCCCCGAGAGCGACTGGTGCTGCGGCGGCGCGGGCGCCTACGCCTTCACCCAGCCCGACCTTTCCAGGCAGGTGCTGGACCGCAAGCTGCGCAATATCGCCTCGGTGCAGGCCTCCACGGTGGTAGTGGGCGGCACCTCCTGCCTGGCCCAGATCGGCGCCGGCCTGCGCTCGGCCTACCCCTCGGCCAGGGCCGTGCACTACAGCGTCTTCCTGGACGAAGTCTCTAAAAAATGAGTATTTTTTGAAGTATACATGGTAAAATAATCGTATGACCCGTGCCGAGGAATTAGAGAACCGGCTTAAGCTCCTTGTGAACTTCGGCGGCGTCGTGTCCAAGGAGACTAACCTGGGAAAACTGCTCGAGCTGATAGCCGAGCAGGTGAAGGCCATTTTGGGCTGCGACCGCTGCAGCGTCTTCATCCTGGACCGCCAGACCAACGAGCTGTGGGCCAAGGTCGCGCTGGGCATGCAGCGCACCGAGATCCGCGTCCCCTACGGCAAAGGCATAGTGGGCCACGTGGCCACCTCCGGCCAGACGCTCAATATCCAGGACGCCTACCAGGACAACCGCTTTACCCACGAGATCGACCGCCTGACCGGCTACCGCACGCGCAGCATCCTGGCCGTGCCGCTCAAGAACGTGGGCGGGCACATCATCGGCGTGTTCGAGGCCATGAACAAGGGCGGCATGCCGTTCAACGTGGACGACGAGGGCATACTGCAGCTCATCAGCTCGCTGGCGGCCTCGGGCATCGAGAACGCGCAGCTCTACGAGAGCCTCTCCAAATCCCAGCTCGAAACCATCTACCGCCTGGCCGTCACGGCCGAATACCGCGACCAGCAGGACACCGCCGTGCACCTGCGCCACATCAGCGAGTACTCGGCGCTGATAGCCCAGGGCCTGGGCCTGCCCGAGCGCGAGGCCGAGAACCTGCGCTACGCCAGCCCCCTGCACGATATCGGCAAGGTGGGCATCGCCGACGCCATCCTCCTCAAGCCCGGCAAGCTGACCCCCGAAGAGTTCGAGGAGATGAAGAAGCACACCGTCTACGGCGCCAAGATCCTGTCCAACGCCGAGAGCAATCTGCTGCAGATAGCCTGCAAGGTGGCCGGCTCGCACCATGAGAAGTTCGACGGCACCGGCTACCCCGCCGGCCTCAAGGCCGAGCAGATCCCGATCTACGCCCGCATCGTCTCGGTGGCCGACGTATTCGACGCGCTGTGCGCGCAGCGGGTGTACAAGCCCAAGTGGGACCCGGAGAAGGCCCGCGAGTACATCATGGAAGAGAAGGGCAAGGCCTTCGACCCGGCCGTGGTGGAAGCCTTCGACAGGGTCTTCGTGGACATACTGAAGATGCACGCCATGAGCGACGGCAAGACCACGATCATCCCCGGCATCACCAAAGAACTGCACCGCCACAGCTACTAGGCCGCCGGCGGCGCGCTGGAAAAGGGCCTGAAACTTTCAGGCCCTTTTTTGCATCTAACTTTCAGAACGTTTCAAAAGGAGTCTACCATGAGCGACATGCAAATCACTTTCCCCGGCGGCAAAAAGGTGGCGGCCCAGTGGCACGGTTTCGAGATCATGACCGACCAGCCCGCGCCCGTGGGCGAGGGATCGGCCCCCACGCCTTTCGACCTGTTCCTGGCCTCGCTGGGCACCTGCGCCGGCATCTTCGCGCTGGGCTTCATACAGAGCCGCGGCCTGAGCGCCGAGGGCCTGGGCATAGCCGTGAGCTTCGAGCGGGACGAAGCCACCCACCTGCTCTCCAGGACCGTAATGAAGATCACCCCGCCCAAGGATTTCCCCGCCAAGTACCTGCCGGCCCTCGTCAAAGCCGCCGAGCAGTGCCTGGTCAAGCGCACGATGGACAATCCCCCCAAGTTCGAGATCACCGCCGGGTAGCACCGGGCGCGGGCGGACTTGCCGCTCGCTCATAGAGCGGGCGCGTCCGAAGAGGGCCTGCGGTCCTCCGCCGGCCGCGCCCAACCGCGAGAAGCACAGTCGGGCCTGCCGAGTGGCTGGGCCCGTCAGGCACGGGGTCTCGCACACCGTGCTCGCCCCTCCTCACTCGGCCTCGGCGCTACGCAAGCCTCAGCCTCCGTGAGGGCCTTCCGAACCCATCCCCTCGTCAGTCCCTCCAGAGCGCTACACTATCCACTTTGCAAAGGCGCAAGGTTGTTCTCAGTGTTTTAGTTAGGAAGGGGCGACGAGGATATGCCTTCGCAGGGGCCTCGCGGAGGTGAGGCTTGCGTAAGCGCCGAACCGAAGCGAAAGAGCCGGGCCACGGTGTGGCCCGGCGTACCCGGAGAAGGCGTATCCTTGGCGCCCCGACTGCGCTTCTCGCGGTGACTCTATATCTTGATTTTGGCGATGACGATGCCGACGAGGAGGAACTCGATGGCGAGGGCGAGGACTATGACCACGCCCCAGGCCAGCGGCACCTGCGTGATGAGCCAGGCGAACATGGCCAGGCCCAGCGTGCACAGGGAGGCCAGGCCCACGATGCGCCGCCGGGAGAAGCCGATCTTCTCGAGCCGCAGCGCGAAGTGGTCCTTGCTGCCGATGAACGGCGAGTGGCCGCGGCGCAGCCGCAGGAAAGAGACGAAGAAGGTGTCGTAGATCGGGATGGCCAGGATGAACAGCGGGGCGTAGACGCCCAGCGGGTTCACGTCGGTGTAGCGCGTGCCCAGCGCCACCACCGCCAGCACGAAGCCGCACAACAGGCTGCCCGAGTCGCCCATGAAGATCTTGAAGCGCTTGGAGAGGTTATAAGGCAGGAAGCCCGCCGCCGCGCCGGCCAGCGCCGCCGAGGCGAAGTTGACGTAGATGGATTCCGACGGAAAAGCGATCAGCAGGAAGCCGAAGGCCGCCAGCGCCGCCTGTCCCGCCGACAGCCCGTCCATGATGTCGATGATGTTGAAAGCGTTGCTCACTCCCACTATCCAGATCACGCTCAGGATGAAGCCCAGGTAGTCGGGGTGTATGAAGTGTATACGGATGCCGTAGTAGGCCACATAGATGGCCACCAGGAACTGCACCGCGAACTTCACCTTCACGCCCAGGCCGTGCGGCTTGCGCAGGTCGTCTATGAGGCCCAGCAGGAACATCACCGCGCCGCCGGCCAGTATTACGCGCAGGTCGCGCAGCGTGCCGGTGGGGAAAGAGGTATAGAAGCGCATGAACAAGAGCGAGGCGGAGAAAGCCAGGAAGATGGCCGTGCCTCCCAGCAGCGGCGTCGGTATCTTGTGCGTCTTGATGTCCGTGGGCTTGTCCAGGTGGCCGAAGCGCAGGGCCAGGGCGCGCAGCAGCGGGGTCAGCGCCAGCGACAGCAGCAGCGGCAGCGCGAAGGCTATCAGGTAGAGCCGGAAATTGTCCAGCAGGTCATTCATATTGTTTCATTATGCCGGCGATCTTGCGCAGGCTCTCGGCTGCCGGCGGCAGGCGGCGGTCCAGCGCGGCGGCCAGCTTGTCCGTCTTCAGGCCGGCGCGGAGCGGGCGCGGGGCGGCCTGGCCCAGCGCGGCGGTCTCCACCGGGGAGACGAAGGCCGGGTCGAAGCCGAAAGCGGCGCAGGCCTGCAGCGCGAACTCGTAGCGGTTAAGCCAGTCGGGACCGACCACATTGTAGACCCCCGACTCGCCTTTGGCCGCCAGGTCCAGCACCGCCGCAGCCAGCTCCGGGGCGTAGGTGGGGTTGGAGTACTGGTCAGAGGGCACGCGCATCGGGAGGCCGGCGCGGTGGTTGTTTATCAGCTGCATGACGAAATTCATGGAATCCTGGTCGTGGCTGTAGACCACGGTGGTGCGCGCGGCCAGGGCGCCGGGCAGGGCCAGGCAGGCCCGCTCGCCCTCGAGCTTGCTGCGCCCGTAGGCGCTCAGCGGGTTCACAGGGTCTTCCTCGCCGTAGGGGCCGGCCGCCCCGTCGAAGACGTACTCGGTGGAAAAATAGACCAGCTTGGAGCCGTACTTGCGGCATTCCTCGGCCACCGCGGCGGGGCCGGCGGCGTTCACCAGGGCCGCCCGCTCGGGGTTGCGCTCGCACTCGTCCACGGCCGTCATGGCCGAGGCCAGCAGCACCAGGTCCGGCCTGGCTTTCTCGAAAACGGGAGCGATGGTGGCGGGTTCGGCCAGGTCCAGGAAGAGGTACCCCTGGCCGCGGCGGGAGGTGCCGTATACCTCTATGCGGCGGCGCACGCAGGCCGACGAAAGGGCCCCGCCCACCTGCCCGGAAGCTCCTATGATCAGCGCGCGCATCAGGCGAAATCCGAGCGCCGCAGCAAGAGCCTGAGCGCTAATATTTTAAGCACGCCTTTGACGGCGTCCTTGTAGTTTATCTTCTTGCCCTCGCTCCTGGAGCGGGAGGAGTAGACTATCGGCACTTCCTCGAAGCGCAGGCCCAGGAAGGCGGTCTTGCAGGCCAGCTCGGCCTCTATCTCGAAGCCGTTCGAGGTCAGCCGCATCGCGCGCAGCAACGAGGTCTTGTAGGCCTTGTAGCAGGTATAAGAATCGGTCATCGGCACGCCGAACAGCGTGGAAACCAGGAAAGTAAGAAATTTGTTGCCGGCCAGGTAGAGCTGGCTGTAAGTTTCGGCATTACCCGAGAGCATGCGCGAGCCGAAAACGGCGTCGGCGCGGCCCTCGGCGATGGGGCGCACCACGCCGGGGATCTGCGCCGGGTCGTACTCGAGGTCCGCGTCCTGCACTATGACGATCTCCCCGGCGGCCGCGTTGAAGCCGGTGATCAGGGCGCCGCCTTTGCCCTTGTTGGCCTCGTGCTTGATCAGCCTGAGCTCGTAGGGGAATTCCCCCGCCGCGACGGACCGCTCCACCCATTCGCGGGTACCGTCGCAGGAGCCGTCGTCCACCACGAGAACCTCCTTGTCGAGGCGCACCCCCCCTATGGCCTTCAGCACGGCGGGCAGGGTGCGCATCTCGTTATACGAGGGAATAACTATGGTGGTCCTCATCGGTTGAAATTATAACAAAGAGGCGGCGCGCTGTGACAGCGGCCCCGCTGGTGGCCTTGGGCGGCTTTTGTTTAATATAATAGTTATGATAAAGCGCTCATACGGAGGACTACAATGAAAGTACCCATGGTAGACATGCTGGCCGGCTACGCCCCCATAAAGGACGAGATCGAAGCCGCGGTAAAGACTGTATTCAACAAAGCCAATTTCATACTCGGCGAAGAAGTGACCAGGTTCGAGAAGGAATTCGCCGCCCATAACGGCACCAAGTACGCCGTCGGCGTGGCCAACGGCACCGACGCCATCCGCATGGCGCTCATCGCCAGCGGCGTCAAGAAGGGCGACGAGGTCATCACCTCCCCCTTCACCTTCATCGCCACCTCCGAGACCATCTCCCAGGTGGGCGCCATCCCGGTGTTCGCCGACATCGACCCCGTCACCTTCAACCTCGACCCCAAGTCGGTCGAGCAGAAGATCACCGCGAAAACGAAGGCCATCGTCCCGGTGCACCTCTACGGCCTGCCCTGCGACATGGACGCCATCATGGCCCTCGCGGCCAAGCATAACCTGCTCGTCATCGAGGACACCGCGCAGGCCTTCACCGCCAAGTACAACCTGGGCGGCAAGGAGTGGAAGTACTGCGGCTCCATAGGCCATTGCGGCACCTACAGTTTCTTCCCGGCCAAGAACCTGGGCGCCTTCGGCGACGGCGGCGCTGTGACCACCAACGACGACAAGATCTACGAGACCTTGAAGCAACTGCGCAACCACGGCAGCAAGGTGCGCTACCACCACGAAATGGAAGGCTTCAACAGCCGCCTCGACACGGTGCAGGCCGCCATCCTCTCCATCCGCCTGCGGCACGTGGAAAAATGGACCGAGATGCGCAACGCCGTGGCCGCCAAATACGCCGAGGCCCTGCAGGGCGTCTGCGTGACCCCGGTAGTGCCGGAGAACGCCCGCCACTCGTTCAACTATTACACCCTGCGCTTCGACAGCAAGGCCAAGCGCGACAACGCGCAGAAGTACCTGACCGAGCAGCAGATCGCCAACCAGATCTACTACCCGATAGCGCTGCACCTGCAGGAAGCGTACGCGCACCTCGGCGGCAAGCGGGGCGACCTGCCCGTCTGCGACGCGGTGATGGACACCGTCTTCTCCCTGCCGATGTACCCGGAGCTTTCCGACGAGCAGATAAAGACCGTGACCGACGCCGTTAAAGCCTCGCTGAAGTAAACAGAACCGCACCCCCGCCCCGGAGCCGGGGCGGGGGTTGCGGCTACCCGCCCGCCAGGGCGGCGCTACAGGGGGACCCTTGCCTAAAACTCTTTCGGTCGTCATCCCGGTCTACAACGACTGGGACTCCGTAAACATTCTCGCCGGCCGCATAGCTCAGGCACTGAAGGCTGAAGACTTGCAAACCCGGCTGCTCGTCGTGGACGACGGCTCCGACACGCCGGCCCCGGCCGGTTTGACGGAAACCAGCGGCACGGTCTCCGTCTCGGTGCTGAGGCTCAAGCGCAACCTGGGCCACCAGCGCGCCATCAGCGTGGCGCTGGCCTACCTCGACGACCAGGTGAAGCCCGACTACACGGCGGTCATCGACGGCGACGGCGAGGACGACCCCGCCGACCTGCCGAAACTCCTGAAAGTCGCGGCCTGTTTCCCCGGCCCCGGCGCGGCCTTCGCCGAGCGCGGCAAGCGAGCCGAAGGTCTGTTGTTCCGCTTTTTCTACCTGGCCTACATATTACTGCACCGGTTGCTCACCGGGCACAAAATCCGCTTCGGCAACTACAGCGTTATCAACTCCGGGGCCCTGGCCGCGCTGGCCGTAGCCCAGGAAACCTGGAGCCACTACGCCGCCGCGGCCGTGAAACTGCGCGTGCCCATACGCACGGTCCCCAGCGCGCGCCTCGGGCGCATCAGTGGCAGCTCCAAGATGAACTTCTTCTCGCTGGTAGCGCACGGGCTGGGCGCGATGTCGGTTTTTGGGGACGTGATAGGGCCGAGGGTGCTTATCACCATCTCTTTCCTGATGTCGCTGGTACTGGTATTGATAGCCGCGGTGCTGGCGATAAAATTCGGCACGAATCTCGCGATCCCCGGCTGGGCTACGTACACGGTGGGGCTGCTAGCCACGTCCCTGCTGCAACTGGGCATGATGGCGGTGGTCTTCGCTTTCCTCACGCTGGCCAGCAGGCAGAATTCATCCTTTCTGCCGCTGCGCGACTATAAGCACTTCATCCGCAAACTTCCCTGAGCTCGAGCCCTGTCTCCGGTGAGACTTCAGGAGTTCAGCGTCCCCTGCGCCGGTACACCGTCGTATCTGGATTCATCATGCTTGCAGACAAATAATGCGGCCCATCCGGCAGGATAAAAAATGAAGACCGCGGCCTCTTAAATTCAGCCGCTTTTTCGAAGCCGGCGGCAAGGCTTTCCGGGATCCAGCTCAGAGTTGCGTCTCCGGCTATTACATTCGTCTCGAATTCGCTTAAAACCACATAATCGCAATCCTCTGCGGTCCGCACCAGCTCCTTTATGCTATCCGAAAGCAGCGCCTCCGGCCCGGTGGAGGCGCGCAGCCGGAGCCCCGGCTCATAGCGCCGGAGCACACGGGGCGTCCAGACATCCACTTTAGACACGCAGACCAGGCTGTCGGCTGGCACCTCCTTCTCCAGCCAGGCGCTGGCCGCGGCTTTGGTATTAGAGTCGGACCAGAGGTACTTCTGGTAAACCGAGTAGGCGGCCGTATACAGGAAGACAGCGGCCGCCAAGGCCACCAACAGCGGTTTCCCCGACATCTTCTTCTCTATGAAATAACCGCAGCTGAGCGCGAAGAAAGGCATCAGCGGCAGACTATAAGTGAAGGTTACATCCGCAGTGCAGCCGAATTTGAGCAGGTAGACCGCCACGAAGGCCGCGGCGATCCTGAGTTCCGGCCGGCCGAAGAAGAACGCGTAACCGGCGGAAAACAGCCCCAGGGCGGCGGCGGGCCAGCCGAGTGAGGCCGGCAGCACCTGAGTTAAATATTTCAGGTAAGCGTTGAACACATCCGGGGCGGAGTTCGTTTTCACGAACATATCTTTCATATAAACCAGCGTGTCGGCGTTCCTGAGGATGAAATACGGATTCATTATCAGAAAAACCGCGATGAAGGCCAAGCCATATAAGGTCAGGCGGGCCAGCCACTTCCCCGGAGCCCGCTCTGTCGCCGCGCGGTATGCCGCAGCCGCGACGTAATGGAACCCGAACACAAGGCCGGTATACTTGCTGACGAAGGACAGCCCGTTGAAAGCGCCGGCCAACAGTTGAGTCTTCAGTCCTCCTTCCCCCCGCACGGCTTTGAAGGTGAAGTACAGGGAGCAAAGGCCGAAGAACAGCATGATGGAATCAGGCTTAACCAGCAAAGCCATATGGATTTCCACATAGGCCAGCGCCAGGAACAACGGCGGGATCAGCGCGAAATAACCGGAAAGCAGGCCGGCCGAGATATAGTACAGCAGGACTATGGACAGGCAACTGAAGATCACAGTGATAAGGCGGCCAGAAACGTACATCCTGTCGGCCATTTCAAGATTTTGCCTGAGGTAAGCCTTATCCCCCGGAGTAAACAGTCCGGCGGCCTGCATCCCTTTCAGCACCGCGCCCTGCAGATAAACCTGGAAGGTGCCCCAGTACAGCGCTTCGGAAGCGAAGAAGTTAAACTTTGCCGGTTCCATCCGGCCCAGGGCGCCGAAAGTAATGTACTCGTCGAAATGATGGGTTGAAAGGCGGCCGGTATCCGTAGGCAGCCCGGAGAACAGTCCCTTCAGTCTTAGCGGCAGGGCTAGCGCGAGCACTATCAGCAGAAGCAGCAAAGTTTTCTTGGTCATATGGCGGCATCGCCTGTCTGGAGGCGTAGCAGACATTCTGCCATTTTTTTCAGCGCGGCGACACCGGCGCCGCCCCGGCAGCGGGAGCGGATCTAAACTTTTTTTGTTATCATTTATGGACGCTAGCCGGTCTTCCGGCTTTGCCCCCCCCGGGCCAGGCCCGGGACCTGTGAATTCAACGGAGGCGACCTTGTCGGAAAATTACTACACAGCGGGAAAGCACGACTACATGCTCTACCCGGACGACGATTTCGCCGACTTCGTCTTTCGCCAGGTGGCCAAGCGCCTGGCCCCCGCCGACCTGACCGGCGAAGCCGTGGAACTGGGTGCCGGGATGGGCCGCTTTTCCGGGCCGCTGGTCAGAACCTACTCCGCGGTAGCCCTCGTCGAGCCCGCCGCCGACTACGCGAAATTCCTGAAGAAGCGCTTCCAGGCCGCCGCGGTTACGGTGCACCAGCTGGACGTGGCGCGTTTTTTCGCTGGGGACCTCTGCGCTAAGGCCTGCCCGGTCTACTGCTTCCACTTGGTACATCACCTCCCCGGGAACGATCGTGACGTTCTTTTCGCCAGCGCCGCCGCGCGCAGGCATAAGCTGGTAATCATAGAACCGAACTACCTCAACCCCCTTTTCTTGCTGCAGCTCCTGCTGACGCCGGATATGCGCTGGCGGGAGGAAAAAGACTACCTCAGGCTGCACGGTCGCTATTTTAAAAAAATGGCGGCGGCGCACGGGCTGAAAGTCTCGGCGTACGCGCGCTTCTGTTTCTTCCCCCCCTCGCTCACCAACCGTCTGCTAAAGACGAAGTTCGGCGGTCTCCTGGAGTTCTTCGAACCGCTCTGCGCGCTGTTCGCCGGCTCCTACCGGGTTATCATAGTAGAGCCGGTTTGAGCCGCGTTTCTCTAGCGAGCGCCCCCGGGCCCCCGGCCGCTTCTTTGCCCCCTCCGCTATATAGTAAAATTAAATTATATAGCCGGTATGGAGCGACCTCAGGGGATGAGCAAAAAAGTACTAGGCATTTCCGCCTTCTATCATGATTCCGCCGCCGCCATCACGGAGGACGGCCGCGTGATCGCCGCGGCCCAGGAAGAGCGGTTCACCCGCAAGAAGCACGACCCCGGGTTCCCCTCCAAAGCCGTAGCCTTCTGCCTGCGCCAGAGCGGCTTCGCCCTCAAGGACCTCGACGCGGTGGTCTTCTACGACAAGCCGCTGCTCAAGTTCGAGCGCCTGCTCGAGACCTATTACGCTTTCGCCCCGCGCGGCTTCGCCTCTTTCGCCGCCGCCGCGCCGGTCTGGCTCAAGGAAAAACTTTTCCTGCGCCGGCTGATAAAGGAGAAGCTGGCCGAGGCCGGCGGCGACCCGGCCGCCGCTCCCAAGCTGCTGTTCACGAGCCACCACCTCTCGCACGCGGCCAGCGCGTTCTACCCGTCCCCGTTCGAGAAAGCGGCCGTGCTCACCGTTGACGGCGTGGGCGAATGGGCCACCGCCTCCATCTCGCTGGGCGAGGGGAGTTCCCTGAAGATGCTCAAGGAGCTCAAGTTCCCGCATTCCGTAGGGCTGCTCTACTCCGCTTTCACCTACTACCTCGGCTTCAAGGTCAATTCCGGCGAGTACAAGCTGATGGGCCTGGCCCCCTACGGCGCGCCCGGTTCCGAGAGCGTGAAGGATTTCGAGCGGCTTATCAGGGAGAACTTGGCCTCCATAAAAGAGGACGGCTCCGTCTTCCTGAACCAGGACTATTTCGACTACGCCACCGGCCTGAAAATGACCCGCGACAGCGCGTGGGAACGCCTGTTCGGCTTCCCGCCGCGCGGCGCCGAGAGCGAGCTGGAGCAGCGCCACTGCGACCTGGCGATGGCCATACAGAACGTCACCGAAGAAATAGTGCTCAAGATGGCCGCCGAGGCCCGGCACCTGACCGGCGCGGAGAACCTCTGCCTGGCCGGCGGCGTGGCGCTCAACTGCGTGGCCAACGGCAAACTGCTGCGCTCGGGCATCTTCAAGGAGATCTGGCTGCAGCCCGCGGCCGGCGACGCCGGCGGCGCGCTGGGCGCCGCGCTGGCCGCCGCCCACTGCTATTTCGGTGTACCGCGCCGCCCGGAGCCAGGCCGCGACGCGATGGCGGGTTCCTACCTGGGCCCCGAATTTTCGAAACTGGATATCCTCAATGCCGCGGCCCGGCACAAAGCGGTCTACACGCGCTACGACGATTTCGGCCGGCTCTGTGCCGACGCCGCCGGGCTGATGGCCAAGGGCGGCGTGGTAGGCTGGTTCCAGGGCCGCATGGAATGGGGCCCGCGCGCGCTGGGCAACCGCGCCATCCTCGGCGACTCGCGCGACAGCGAGATGCAGAAGCGCCTCAATCTCAGGATCAAGTACCGCGAGGGCTTCAGGCCCTTCGCGCCCTCGGTGCTGTGGGAGCGCACGAAGGACTACTTCGACATCGACGCCTCCTCCCCCTACATGCTGCTGATAGCCGACGTGACTGCGGCGCGCCGCAACCCGCTGCCGGACGGCTACCACTCCCGGCCGCTCAAGGAAAAACTGGATTTCGTCCGCTCGGACATCCCCTCCGTCACCCACCTGGACTATTCCGCCCGGCTGCAGACCGTGCACAGGGAAACCAACCCCCGCTACTGGGAATTGATAGAGGCTTTCCGCAAAGAAACGGGTTACGGCCTGCTGGCGAACACCAGCTTCAACGTGCGCGGCGAGCCCATAGTCTGCACTCCGGAGGACGCCTACCGTTGCTTCATGCGCACCGAGATGGACTACCTGGTGATGGGCGACTTCCTCTTCGAGAAGAAGGCGCAGCCGGCCTGGGACGACAGCTCCAAATGGAAGGAAGAGTACACCCTTGACTAAGGCCGATATTAAAAACTCCGCGCTCGCGGGCTCCAGACTGGGGACCTGCCCCGGTAACCGCTCCAGGGGATACTCACAACTATGGATTTTCTAAAAGATACGGTCGGCCTGCTGCGGGAGCGCAAGAAATGGTGGTTGCTGCCTATCATACTGGCGCTGCTGGCCATAGGCGCGCTGATAGTTTTCACCAGCGGCTCGGCGGTGGCGCCGTTCATCTACACCCTCTTCTGATATGAACAGGCTCGAAACGCTCAAAACCCTGAACATCCTGGCCCTGGCGGCGCTGGTCTTCAGCTTCATCTTCGGCGCGGCCTGGCTGACCTGGCTGGCGGCGCTGCTGCTGCTGGCCGCCGCCTCCGACAATCCGGTGGGCCGCGGCATAGCCTCAGGCTGGCTGAAGTTCGCCGCCCGGCTCGGGCACTTCAACACGCGGGTGCTGCTGTTCCTGATCTACTGGCTGGTGCTGACCCCGGTAGCCCTCGTCTACCGGCTGTTCAACAGAAAGGCCGTGGACCATTTCAGGCGGGACCCTGGCGGCTCGCTGTTCGCCGACATCCCGGCCGACGCCTGCTCGAAGGAAAGTTTCGAAAAGCCCTGGTAGAAGCCCGAAGCCGGGCAAGGACGGTTTATGAAAATACTGATCACAGGTTCAAGCGGCCTCATCGGCGGCGAAGTGGCGGATTATTTCGCCTCCAAAGGCCACGCCATAGTGGGCGTGGACAACAATATGCGCGCCGACTTCTTCGGCCCCGGCGGCGACACGTCCTGGCGCACCGAAGAGCTGAAAGCGAAGCACAAGAATTTCCGCCATTACGCCACCGACCTGCGCGACCGGGCCTCCGTGCTCAAGCTCGTAGAGGAGATAAAACCGGACGCGGTCGTGCACTCCGCGGCCCAGCCCAGCCACGACCTGGCCGCCTCGCGCCCCTTCGACGATTTCGACGTGAACGCGGTCGGCACGCTGAACATGCTGGAGGCCGCCCGCCGCCACGCGCCGGAGGCCCCCTTCGCCCACATGTCAACCAACAAGGTGTACGGCGACGCCCCCAACCGTATAAAGCTCAAGGAACTGGAGACCCGCTGGGACTACGACGACCCGGCCTACGCCCACGGCATAGCCGAGAATTTCACCATAGACCAGTCCAAGCATTCCATCTTCGGCGCTTCCAAGGTGGCCGGCGACGTGATGGCGCAGGAGTACGGCCGCTACTTCGGCATGAAGACCTGCTGCCTGCGCGGCGGCTGCCTGACCGGTCCCAACCATTCCGGCGTGGAGCTGCACGGCTTCCTGAGCTACCTGGTGAAGGCCAACTACGAGGGCAAGCTCTACAAAGTGTTCGGCTACAAGGGCAAGCAGGTGCGCGACAATATCCACTCCCGCGACGTGGCCCGCTTCATAGAGGCCTTCATCGCGGCCCCCCGCAGCGGCGAGGTGTACAACCTCGGCGGCGGGCGCGGCAACTCCTGCTCGGTGCTGGAAGCCTTCGAACTGGCCGAGAAGTACACCGGGAAAAAGATGAATTACGAGTACGTCGACAAGAACCGCGAGGGCGACCATATCTGCTACATCTCGGACCTGCGCAAGATGCGGGCCCATTACCCGGGCTGGGACATCACGATACCCCTGGAAGATATCTTCCGGGAGATAGCCGAGGCCTGGGCCAGGAGGACGGCAAAGTGAAAGTACTCATCACCGGCGTCTGCGGTTATGTCGGCAGCCGCATAGCGGCCCGCCTGGCGGAAGCCTCCCGGGGAATGGAGATCTTCGGCGTGGACAACCTCTCGCGCCGCGGCTCCGAAACCAACCTGCCCTTTCTCGAGCAGCGCGGCGTCCGCTTCTTCCACGGCGACGTGCGCCTGGCCGAAGACCTGGACGCCCTGCCGCAGGCCGACTGGGTGGTGGACTGCGCGGCCAACCCGTCCGTGATGGCGGGCCTGGCTCCCGGCACCGCCACGCCGCAGCAGCTGACCGCCATTAACCTGGGCGGCACGCTGAACCTGCTCGAATATTGCCGCCGGCGCGTCAGCGGCCTGGTGCTGCTGAGCACCAGCCGGGTCTACTCCGGCTCCGCGCTCAACGCCATCCCTTTCAAAAAGACCGCGACCCGCTTCACCCCGGCCGGGCGCGGCCTGCCGCCCGGCTTCACGGCCCGCGGCGTGGCCGAGAGCTTCTCCACCGCGGCGCCGCTGTCCCTCTACGGCGCCACCAAGCTGGCCTCCGAGGTGATGGCGCAAGAGTACGCCTGCGGCTTCGATTTCCCGCTGTGGATAAACCGCTCGGGCGTGATAGGCGGCCCGGGCCAGTTCGGCAAGGCCGACCAGGGCATCTTCTCCTACTGGGCCTGCGCCTATGCCCTGGGCCGGCGGCCGAAGTTCATCGGCTACGGCGGCCGCGGCCTGCAGGTGCG
The DNA here is from genome assembly GCA_002840355.1 of Elusimicrobia bacterium HGW-Elusimicrobia-3. GTDB lineage: Bacteria > Elusimicrobiota > Elusimicrobia > Elusimicrobiales > UBA9959 > UBA9959. The sequence goes on from PHAL01000003.1 coordinate 21,631, forward strand.
CGACTGGGTCTCCGCCGAGGAAGTGGCGGAGCTGATACTGAAGCAGCTCAAATCCCCCTCCGCGAAAGCGCCCCGCACCGTCAATATCGGCGGCGGGCAGGATAATTCCATGTCGCTGCGCGAGCTGGACGATTTCTGCCGGGATTTCTTCGGGGCCTCCGGGAAGACGGCGGGCGTGGCGGCCACGCGCCCCAACGACGTACCGTACTACGTCACCGACGCCGCGCTGGCGCGGCGGCACTGGGGCTGGAACCCCTCCGAGTCGAACGGGGCGCGCCTCGAGCGCACCTGCCGCTGGGCGCTGGAGAACCAAGAGCTCATAAAGCGCTGGTGGGACGGCGAAAAGACGGCTACAACATGAAGATCATCCTAGCGACCCCGCTGATGAAGGAGCGCCGGGCGGACCTGCAGTATATCCCGCTGGGCCTCGCCTACCTGGCCAGCGCCCTAAAAAAGGCGGGACACCAGGTTTCCATACTCGATGTCAGGGCGGAAAAGCTCGACGATGCCCAGGTGATAGCGCGGATCGAGAAAGATCCGCCGCAACTCTTCGGCGTCTCCTCCAACACCTGCCAGATCCGAGAAGCCACGGCGCTGCTGGACCTGGTCAGGCGGCGGTTCCCCGCCATCACCACCGTGCTGGGCGGGCCGCACATTTCGGCGTTGCCGGAACGCACGCTTCAAGAACAGCCCTCCATAGATATCGGCGTGGTGGGCGAGGGCGAGATAACGGTCGTGGAGTTGTGCGCGGCCCTTGAAAAAGACGCCCCGCTGCGCGATATAGCCGGGTTGGTCTTCCGGGACGGCGGCGATATCGTCCTGACTTCCCCCCGCGCCATGATTGCGGATATTGACTCAATTCCATTCCCGGACCGCGACGCTTTCCCGATAGCGATATATAACAGCCATATCATCGAGTATATGGCCAAGCCGATCACCTCGGTCATCACCACGCGCGGCTGTCCCCACCAGTGCACCTTCTGCTGCAAATCCGTTTTCGGGTCCAAGCAGCGGCTGCGCAGCGCCGGGAACGTCATAGAGGAGCTCCGGGTACTGATAGAGGAACAGCATTACCGCGAGATCCATATCATCGATGACAATTTCACGTTCGACACAGAGCGCGCCAGGGCCATCTGCAGCGAGATCATCGCCAGGGGCTGGAAAGTGTATTTCTCCCTCACCAACGGCGTCAGGGTCAACAATTTCGACGACAGCCTCGCGGCGCTCCTGCGGAAGGCCGGCTTCTATTCCCTCTGGTTCGGCGTTGAGAGCGGTGACCCCGAAGTGCTCAAGGGCATCAAGAAAGGCATACAGTTGGACCAGGTCCGGCGGGCGGTCGCCACGGCCAAGCGTCACGGCTTTTTCACCGGCATGTTCTTCATCGTGGGCCTGCCCGGTTCCAGCCCGAAGAGCGAAGAGATGTCCCTGGCCCTGGCGCGGGAGCTTGATCCGGACGTCATAGGCGTGGGGATCTTCACCTCTTACCCCGGCTCGGACCTGTATAACCGCGCTTCCTCCTCCGACTGGGCGCATTACCGGCACGATTTTTCAGGGCACCATTTCACCGGGGAGCAGTTTGACGAGGCCTACATCCTGAAGCAGTTCGACATGCTCTCACAGAGGTTCTACTTCCGGCCGGCGTATTATACGGGCCTGATAAGGCGTCACGGGATGCTTGGGGTACGCCGAATCTGGATCAATTTCAAGAATTTCCTGTTCCGCCGTCTCAACCTGCAGTGACCGCGCCGCAAACTATGTCTATGTCTTTTTTTATCTTTAACCCCCTCTACTCGTCCCGGCTCGGGGACAAGCACGAGAAATATTTCATCCGCTCAGGCTCGCGCTGGCCGCATTCCGGCATCAAGCGGCGCGGGCGGCTGCCGCATTACCTGCCTTTCCCCTTCTTCCTCGCCTACGCCGCCGCCTGGCTAAAACGCGACGGTTTCTCCGTGGTCTGCTGCGACTGCGTGGCGCTGGACCTGCCGCTCGCCGGCCTGCTGAAAAAGATCTCCGCTGAAAAGCCGGAAGCGGTGTTCTTCGAGACCGCCACCGCCACCATCAAGCATGACCTCTCGCTGGCGGCCGAGATAAAGCGCCTGCTGCCGGAGACCAAGGTGATACTCGGCGGACCTCACAGCACGGTCTTCCCCGAACAGACCCTTGCGGAGAATCCGGCCGTGGATTTCATCCTGACCGGAGAGTACGAGGAAGCCCTGGCCGAACTCGCCGCCGCCATGAGGGATTCCTTATCTTTTGACGCGATCAAAGGCCTGGCCTGGCGCGCTCCTGCCGGCCCGGTAAGCAACGGCCGCCGCCCGCTTATCGAGCCCCTCGACAAACTGCCGGCCCCGGCCTACGACCAGTTCCCTGCCACCTGGCAGCCCGATCCCGCCGTATACTGGGACGGCTTCTGCCAGCACCGGCCCGCCATACAGATGCACGCTTCGCGCGGCTGCCCGTACCGCTGCGACTTCTGCCTGTGGAACCAGGTTATGTACGCCAACGGCCGCTACCGCACCTTCAGCCCGGCGCGGATAGCCGCGGAGATGCTGGCCCTGAAGGAGCGCTACGGAGCGAAAGAGATCTATTTCGACGACGACGATTTCACCATCATAGCCGCCCACGTCGACGCCCTGTGCGCAGAGATAAAGCGCCTCGGCCTGAAAGTAAAGTGGTCCTGCATGGGAGACGCGATAAACCTGACCCCGGAGCTCGTCGGCAGGATGGCTGACGCGGGTTGCGTGGGCATCAAGTTCGGCGTCGAGACCGGCAGCCCGCGGCTGCTGGAGACGCTGGGCAAGCCGGTGGACCTGGCCAGGGTGAAGCTCGTGACGCGCTGGTGCGCGGCCCGCGGCATAAAGACCCACGCCACCTTCTCTCTCGGCCTCTTCGACGACGACCTGGCCAGCGTCGGCGAGACCCTCGCCTTCATGGAGTCGCTAGACTCCGACACCATCCAGGTCAGCGTCTGCACCCCTTTCCCGGGCACGCGCTTCTTCGACAAGGCCGACAAGGCCGGCCTGCTGAAGACCCGCGACTGGGAGAAATACGACGGCAAGGCCAGCGGCGTGGCCAGCCACCCGGCGCTGGACCTCGACGAGGTGGAGAAACTGCGCTCCCGCGCGCTGCGGCGCTGGCTGCTGCGCCGGCTGACCTCTCCCGGCTGGGTTTTCCGGCAGGCGAGATATTTCTTCCGGGTACTGCTCGGGCTGGGCCCGGCCTTCATGTTCGGGCAGCTGCGCGACATCTTCGAGGAGGAACGCCGGCTAGGCGGCTGATATGCGCGTCATAGTCTCCACCCACGACTCCATGGCCCCCATCAGGGGCGGCGGCGCCCTGCGCACGCTCAAGTGCGCGGTCGAGTTCAGGCGGCGCGGGCATGACGTCCTCATCATTGCGCCCACCGACGGCATAGGCGAATTGGAGGGCATAAAGACCCACTGGCTGCACGCCCCGCGCAAGCAGCGCTCCCAGATCCTTTCCTCGCTCAAATTCAACGTGCGCCTGCTGCGCAAGTTCCTGCAGTTCGCCGGGCAGACCGATCTTTTCTTCGTGCATAACACGATAGCGGCCGCCACGCTGCCTTTCCTGCGGCCTTTCTTTCCTTTTAAGTTCGTCCTGGACGTCACCGACGTGCACGCGGAATACCTGGCCGCGGCCAAGTGCAACGTTATAGAGCGCCTGCTTACGCCGCTGATCCTTGCGGCCGAGTACTGGATCATCAACAGCGCCGACCACGTCATAGTGGTGACCGAGGCGATGAAGGAGCTGCTGATCAAAAACCGCGTCCCCGCCCGGAAGATCTCCGTGGTCTACGACGCCGCCGAGACCGACAAGATCTCCCCGGAGAAGGCCCCGGGCTCCGAGAAGGCCGTGATACACCTCGGCAGCGTGGACCGCCAGCACGGCGTGGACCTCTTTATCCGCGCGATGCCGCTCATAGCGGCCAGGCATCAGGACGTAAAGTTCATGGTGGTAGGAGGCGGCCGCGAGCTGCCCAACGTGATGGCCCTGGCCGGCGAGCTGGGGGTGGCCGACCGCTGCCTCTTCACCGATTACCTGCCTTGCGGAGAGGCCCGGGGCTACATGCGCGAAGCCGCCATAGGCGTTATTCCCCGCCTCGATACCCTGCCTAACAGGATAGTCACCACGCTCAAGATCTACGAGTACTGGGCCGGGGGCCTGGCCTCCGTATCGTCGCGCATGGACGGTATAGCCGAGATAGCCGAGGACGGCCGCGACATTCTATTCTTCCCCTCCGGGGACGCGAAAGCGATGGCGGACGCGGTCTGCCGGTTGCTGGAGGACGAAGGCCTGCGGCGCGGTATAGCCGCGGGCGGCCTGGAGACGGTTAAAAAGCATACCTGGGAGAATACCACCCCCAGGATAGTGGACATTGCGATACAAAATGGAAAACGCTAAGAAATATTTCGTGCCCGGCGTACTGGCCGTCTCTTTCCTGGCCCGGGCCGCTTACGCCCTCTATACGGGAAACGCCTTCATTTTTCCGGACGAAGGGGTATACCATGGCCTGGCCCGCAGCATGCAGACCTCACCCGATTGGGGAGGCCTGTTCCACAACCGGGAACCTCTTTACCCCGCTCTGATCTGGCTAACCTACAAAGTCACCGGGCCGTTCCCGCTAGCCGTGAAACTGCTGCAGGCCGCGCTTTCCACGGCCTCCGTTTACCTGCTTTACAGGACGGCCGCGGGCCTCTTCGGCCGCGGCGCCGGCCGCCTCGCGCTGCTGGCCGCCGCTTTCTACCCCTTCACCATTTTTTATGACGCTCGCCTGCTGCGGGAGAACCTCCTGGTCTTCCTCGGCGTCGCCGCGCTCTACTTCGCGCTTAAACCGGGCGGCACGGTCCGCGGCACGGCCGCCGCCTCGGCCATAGCCGGCATAGCCGTCATGGCCAAGACCATCTTTCTCTTCTACTGGCTGCCGGTACTGCTGGCGGGCCTGGCCTTCAGGAAGCTCAAGCCTGCCGCGGCGCTGGCCGGCGCGGCGGCCTTCCTGGCGGCTGTTTCCCCCCTGCTCATCTACAATTATTCGCACACCGGCAAAGCTTTCCTTACCAGGGGACAGATGCACAATGTCTATGTCCCGATCATACTGGACATGGACATTCCAGGCAGCCCCGGCGAGAACGAGGCCCTCCTGGCCATTCCGCATTACAAAACCGGCATGGCCCTGCCCGAAGCGGAGCGGGACGCCTATTTCAAGCCCCTGATACTGGAGGAGATCCGGCTGCGGCCGGGGAATTTCGCCCGGCGCTGCGCCTGGCGCTTGCTCAAGCTCTGGCGCCCCTACCCGCACAGGGGCATGAACTACGAGGCCGGCTCCTGGGCCCTGCTGACCGCGGTCAGCCTGCTCAGCGACGGCTGGCTGATCCCGCTGGGCTTCTGGGCGGCGTTCGCGCTGCGCCGCAGAATAGGCGAGCTTTACCCTGTCTATATTTACGTACTTTCCTTCACGCTGATATACTCTCTGTCGTGGAGCCAGATCCGGTACAGGCTGCCGCTCATGCCGGCCCTGCTGCTGCTGGCCGCCCCGCTGCTGGCGGCCGCCGCCGCACGGCTTAAGCTGGATTTCTTTAAGGAAGACCTGAAAAAATGCTAAAAACCGACACTCTCATTATCGGCGGCGGCCTGGCCGGCCTCTCGGCCGGACTGGCCCTGGAAGGCAAGCGCCCTTACCTGATAGCCGAACGCGAGTGCCGCCCCGGCGGCCTCGCCGCCACGGTGAAGAAGGGCGGCTTCCATTTCGACTACTCCGGCCACCTGCTGCACCTGCGCTGGCCCGAGACCACGCGGCTGATACTGGGCGCGCTGAAGGGCAACTGCTCTCGCATAAAGCGAGACGCCAGGATCTACGCCCACAAGAGCTGGACCCCTTACCCCTTCCAGGCCAACCTCTCCGGCATGCCGGCCAAGGTCAAATCCGAGTGCGTCAGCGGCTTCCTCAAGGCCTACGCCGCGGGCGGCGGGCCCGGCGACGGCACCGAGCCGTTCAGCCGCTGGACGCGGCGCGTGTTCGGCGAGGGCATCTCCCGGCATTTCATGCTGCCCTACAACGCCAAGCTCTGGCGCTACCCGCTGCAGCGGCTGACCACCGAGTGGTGCGCGCCTTTCGTGCCCATGCCCAAGCCCGAGGAAGTTATCGCCGGCGCCTACGGCAAGAAGGCGGAGGGCCTGGGCTACAACACCGTTTTCCATTACCCCAAGACCGGCGGCATAGGCGCTCTGGCTAACGCTTTCGCGGCGGGCCTCGGCGGCCTGCGGCTGGGCCTCGAGGTGGAAAGCCTGGACCTGAAGAAGGGCGTGGCGCAGGTGCGCCATTTCGGCCCGGTGCATTTCAGGCGGCTGATAAACACCTCCCCGCTCGACTCTTTCGTGGCGATGGCGCAGGACGCGCCCGTTGCCGTGCGGCGCGCCGCGGCCGCGCTGCGCCACAACACGGTCTACGTGCTCAACCTCGGCGTGCGGGGCGTCAAGAGCGACCTGCACTGGGGCTATTTCCCCGGCGAGGAATTCCCGTTCTACCGGGCGGGCCTGGCCTCGAATTTCTCGCGCCGCCTGGCGCCGCGCGGCTGCGCCTCTTTCTATATAGAGCTGGCCACCGCCGGCGAGGCCGTGGACCTGGCCTCGGCCGAGACCGAGATCCTGCGGGGGCTGAAGGCCTGCGGCCTCATAAAGAGCGCCGGGCAGGTAGTGGAGCGGCTCTGGCTGAAGATTCCCTGCGCCTACGTGGTCTATAACCGCGAGCGCGCCGCCGCCCTGCCGGTTATCTTCGACTGGCTTAAAGCGCGCCGGGCTCTTTCCATAGGCCGGTACGGGGCCTGGAAATACTCCTTCATGGAAGAGAGCGTGAAAGAAGGCCTGGCAGCCGCGGCGGCCGTCCTGAAGCGCTAGCCGCCGGCCGCAGCGCTCCCATGTCAAAGACTCCCTCCTTTATCACCTACCGCCCCCTGGCCGGCAGGGAACTGCGCTGGCTGGCCGCGCTGGCCGGGGTCATGCTGCTGGCCACGGCGGCCTACCTGTTGTGGCTGCCCGACGTCAGCGCGCTGAAGCGGCGCAATCCGACGGAAACCTCTTACATGCGAATAAAGGAACGGCAAGCCGGCCGGCTGGGCAAGCGCCTGCCGCGCCGCCTGGTATGGACGCCCTGGAGCGGGATCTCGGAGCACTTGAAACACGCCGTGCTGGTAGCCGAGGACGGCGGGTTCTACCGGCACAACGGCGTGGACTGGGAGAGCACGCGGCGAGCCGCGGAACTGGTCTGGGAGAAGAAGCGCTTTGTAAGGGGCGGCAGCACCATCACCCAGCAGGTGGCCAGGAATCTCTATCTCTCCCCCTCCAAGAACCCGCTGCGCAAGCTCAAGGAGATACTGATAGCCCGTCGGCTGGAGAAGGTGCTGGGCAAGCGCCGCATCTTCGAGATCTACCTGAACATAGCGGAATGGGGCAAGGGCGTCTGGGGCGCCGGCGCCGCCGCGCAGGTGTATTTCGGGCATAGCGCCGCCGACCTGACCCCGGAGGAAGCCGCCGCGCTAGCGGCCGCGCTGCCCAGCCCGCGCCGGTACAATCCCACCGGAGGCACGCGCTTCATGGAGCGCCGCAAGAGCCAGATCGTGGCGCGCATGCGCGCCTCCGGCTACCTGCCGGAGGAAGTTGACGACGCCTTTATAGAAGAATCTTTCGAAGTGATAACCTCTACCGAGATACCGGTCAGCACGCCGGAAGAGGTCATCCGCTCCACCCAGACCGAAGCCGGCGAGCCGCCGGCCGAAGAACAGCCCGATTAAAACTTAACGCCCGCACGGCGCATGGCAGCGGCCAGGCCGGCGCGGCGGTCCGCGGAAAGCGGCAGCAGCGGCAGGCGCGGCTCGGGGCGGCACAGCCCCAGCAGCGAGACCGCGTATTTCACCGGGATCGGGTTGGTCTCGCAGAAGAGGGTTTTGACCAGAGGGAAAAGGCGGCGGTGGGCCGCGGCGGCGCCGGCGAGATCTCCGGCCTGGAACAGCGCGCACATGCGCGAGGCGGCGGCCGGAGCGATATTGGAGACCACGGAGATCACCCCGCGCGCGCCCACCGACATCATCGGCAGCGTCAGCGAATCGTCCCCGCTCATCACGGCGAAATCTTCTTCGGCCCCGGCGATGAGCTCGCTGACCTGGTCCAGGCTGCCGGACGCTTCCTTTATGCCGACGATGTTGCGGAACTTCGCGCGCAGGCCGAGCGCGGTGGCCGGCAGCATGTTCACGCCGGTGCGGCCTGGGATATTGTACAGCACGATGGGCAGCCTGGTGGCTTTAGCCAGCGCCGAAAAATGCGCCGTCATGCCCTCCTGGGTGGGCTTGTTGTAGTAGGGGACTATGGCCAGCAGGGCGTCCACGCCCAGCGCCGAAACCTTCTTTACCATCTCGACCGATCTGGCGGTGGAATTGGTGCCTACCCCGGGCATGACCGGGACCCGGCCCTTAACCTCGGCGACCACCGTCTTTATTACCAGCGCGTATTCTTCGGGCGACAGCGTGGCCGCCTCGCCGGTGGAGCCGCAGGGCACCAGACCGCTGACGCCTCCCGCCAGCTGGAACCTGACGATCTTTTTGAGCGCCGGCAGGTCCACTTTTCCGGATCTGAACGGGGTGACGATAGCGGTAAAACAGCCGTTGAGTTTCAGCATTCTATTTCTCCCTTGAAGACTATGCGGGCCGGGCCCTGTATCCGTATATCCGCCGCTCCTTCCCCTGCGGGCTTGAGCCAGACGGTAAAATCTTCGCCGCTGCGGGACCTGAGCCGCACCGGCGGCCGTACGGCGCCGGCCAGGGCCAGCGCCACTGCCGCGGCCGTGAGGCCGGTGCCGCAGGCCAGGGTCTCAGCCTCCACGCCGCGCTCGAAAGTGCGCACATGCACGCGGCCGTCCCGCAAGCCGACAAAATTCACGTTGGCGCCGGCGCGGCCAAAAGCCGGGTTATGGCGCAAGGCGCGCCCCAGGCCGTCCACGTCCAGCGCGTCGAGGCCGGGCACGGGCACTACGGCGTGCGGCACGCCGGTGTTCAGGAAATGCACGGTCTTTATGCCGCGCGGAAATTTGCCCCGGAAGTTCAGCGAGGCGCGTGTCACGTCGGGCATGCCCATGCGCACGGACCCGGCCGCGGTGATCTCGGCCGGCAGGTCCCCGGCCGCGGTGCGCAGCAGGAAGCGCCGGCCGGCCAGGCCGGCGCGGTGGGCCCACCAGGCCGCGCAGCGCGAGCCGTTGCCGCAGAAAGCTTCGGAGCCGTCGGAATTGAAATACCTCACGCTTACGGCCCCGCGGCCGGCCTTGTTGACGTAAAGCAGCCCGTCCGCCCCTATGGCGGTCTTGGCCGCGCAGAGCCGCGCCGCGAGGCGTTCCAGCGCGGCGGTCTTAAGCCTGCCGCCGGTGAGGAGCACGAAATCATTGCCCGCGCCGGACATTTTCCAGAATTTTATTTTTTGCATGTGTCCTCCGCGGCGGCCGGGGCCAGCCTCAGAAAAGCCTCGGCCACCCGGGCGGTGAAGGGTCCTCCGGAGCGGGCCCGCAGGAAATAAGCTTCGGCCTCGCCTTTCCTGCCCAGAGAATAGAGCGCCATGCCCTTTACGGCCGCGGCCAGCGCGTCGCCGGGATCGGCGGCCAGTTCGGCGTCAGCCGACTGCGCGGCGCGCAGGGGCAGGCCGCCCATCAGCTGGTAAAGCGCGCGCTGCAGGCGCAGCTCCCTGGAGGGCTCCAGGCTTATGGCAGATTCCATCAGCGTGATCGCGGTATTGTATTTCCCCTGCCCGGCCATGGCGCTGGCCTCCAGCGCGGGCCAGACGGCCGACTTCGGAGCGGCCTCCTCGCCTTTGGCGGCGATGAAGAGCGCCTCGCCCCAGTCGCCCTTGCGCAGCATGCTCCGCGCGTACTCCTCCAGAGCGGCCGCGTCGCGAAAGTCCTGCAGGATGACGGCCTTGGAATAGAACTCTTTGGCGCGGCCCAGGAAGCCCAGGGCGGTATAGGCCCTGGCCAGGCCCAGGTTGGCCTCGGGGTCGTCGGGGTAGATCGAGAGGGACTTCAGGAACAGCGGCGCCGCCAGCTGGTAGAAGCCGGCCCGGTTATAGATGCGGGCCAGCCGGTAGGAGAACAGCACATTTTCCGGATGCAGGCCCAGCGCCAGCTTGTAGAGACTTATAGCTTTGTCCACCGAACCCAGCGCCTCGTAGCAGCGGCCCATGTAGCCGTAGGCCTCCTCGCGCATGCGCTCGGGCGGTTTTTCCGCCATGAATTTTTCAGAAGCCCCCAGCACGGCGCCGCAGCTGCCGGCCCCGTAGGCGGCTCGCATGCCGGCCAGCAGCTCCCCTGCCCGTTCGTCCGAAGTGCCGCCGAAGAGGAAAGCCCGCGCCGGGGAGGCCAGGCAAAGCAGGGCGCAGAGTCCCGCGGCCCGTCTCATAATTTTTCCACCAGCCTGGGCGCGGCGTAGATCAGCAGCGCCTCCCGGGCCTCGTCGGCGCGGCGCCAGGCCTCCGCCAGGCCGCTCTCTCCGGCCTCGGTGCAGCGGTCAAAATCGGCCACCGTGATGTCCCCCACCTGCGTGCGCACCACGAAATCCGCGTTGCGCTCGGATTCGCGCGAAAGCAGCGAGCCGCGGATATCGATGACCTGCAGCAGCGTCATCAGCACGGTATCCGGGTTCTTGTTGACCGTGTTCTCCATCACGCTGGCCAGCACCCATTCGGCGCCGAGCGCCCGGGCGGAGCCGACCGGGACATTGTCCACCACGCCGCCGTCCACCAGGTAGCGCTGGCGGTACTGGATCGGCGCGAAAATGCCGGGGATGTTCACGCTGGCGCGCACCGCTATCCCTACAGGCCCGTCGGTGAATACGACTTTCTCCCCGGTGCGGATGTCCATGGCCGTGCAGGCCAGCGGCTTTTTAAGGGTCTCGAAAGTAGCCCCGCCCAGCCGGCCCTCTATGAAACGGGTGATATAGGTGGGAGAGATGAGTTTGCCGGCGAAGATCAGCGGCAGCACGCGTATGCCCTTGAAATCCCTGCCCACCTTGTGGGTCTCCGCGTCGCGGCCGAAAGCCCAGATCTCCTCCAGCGGCTGACCCGAGGCGTACATGGCCCCTATCAGCGCCCCCATCGAGGTGCCGGCCACGTAGTCCACGGGGAACCCGGAGTACTGCAGCGCTTCCAGCACGCCGGTATGCGCGAAGCCGCGCGCGCCGCCGCCGGAAAGGGCTAGGCCGACGGAGGGCCGCGCCGGCGGCTTGGAGTTCACGATCCGTGTCCACATCGCGTCGCGCAGCAGCGCGTCGTCGGCGGACTGCGCGAGGGCGGCGCCCGGCAGCAGCAGGGCGACGGCGGTCAGCAGTATTAATTTGCGCATGGGCGGCGTTATCCTGGTCCTATCTGGCGAAATCCCGGCCCTGGGCCCACTCCAGCCTGCTGCGGGCCACCAGCTGATTATAAACTGCCTCGAGGTGCTTCGCCTCCAGCGAGCAGAGCGCGCACAGTGCGCGCAGCGCGGGCATGGAGGGCCGCCCGCCGCGCGAGGCGGCGTCGTAGGCTTCCCGCGTCCTTTCGCTCTCGGCTCGCAGCTTCTCGGCCTCGATCTGCCAGAAGACGGCCTCCTTGTGCGCCAAAACGATCTCGAAGCGCACCCGGTCCTGCAGCTCGGAGCGCTTCAGTTCGCCCTGGCGGCGCTGCGCCTTGCGCTGCTGCACCTGGGTCCAGATGTCATAGGAGAGAGGAAAATGCACTGAAACCGAGGCCAGCCAGTTGCGCGAGCGCTCCTCTTCCTCGGCGAGCGATGAGAAGCGGTAGGCGCTCACGTCGTAGCTGGCGCCCAGGTAAATGGTGGGGTAGCGGCGCACCAGGGCCATTTTGACGGCTATATCCTCCATCTGGGCCTTGTAGAGCTCGCTCTTGAGCTCGGAGCGCGTCTCCATGGCCGTAACCAGGCTGGAGGCGGCCGCGCTCTCCACGGGCAGCGCCGAGAACTCCCCCACTATCTCGGTCCTGTAGCCCGGCTCCTTGTTGAGCACGCGCAGCAGTTCGGTAAGGGCGGCTTCCTCGCCGCGGCCTGCCAGGCGCGAGCGGTCCCCGATGCCGGACAGCAGCAGGTCGGCCTCCAGCGCCTCGAAGGCGTCCTTGCGGACGGCTGCGGCCAGGTCGCGGGCGCGGCCGGCCCAGTAGGAGAAGGAGGCGTTGAGGCTGCGCTGGTAGAGCAGGGCGTAGAAGGCTTTTTTCGCGGCGAGGGCGGCGTCGGCCCTGACCGTCTCGAAATTGACCTTGGCCTGGTTATGGGCCGTCTTGGCCAGTTTCAGCGTGTTGGTGTTCCTGCCGCCGGTGTAGAGCGGCTGCAGGGCCTGCGCCCGCAGGGAGTAGAAAGAGTCGCTGGAGGAGGGATAGATGAATCTGTCGCCGAGGTCGCCGCCCAGCACGGCAGGGTACTCCAGGTTGGCCCGGTTGAGGCTGGCCGAGAGGGCGAACTGCGGCAGGGCCATGAAGCGCGCCTCGTGTACGCGCTGCCGCGCTATGATGATGTCCTGTTCGGCGGCCAGGGCGGCGGGGCTGTTCTTCACTGCCAGCGCGATGGCGTCGTGCAGCGTCAGCACATCTTTTCCGTTCTGCGCCAGCGCCGGAGCCGCCAGGGCGGCCAGCGCCAGCGCTGCCGCTAGCAGCTTCATATCTTGAACTTGGGCATTATCTCCACGACGCGGCGGGAAAGGGCCTCGGACTGCTCCTTCATGCCGGCCTCGGCGGCCGCCAGGCGGAACTTCTCGTATTCCTTCACCACCTCGTCGACGGCCCCGGCCATGTTGTTGAACTGGTCCTGCAGGTCGGTCAGCTGGTCGCCCTGCCGCAGGTAGACGCGGTGGGCCAGGTCGCCCTCGGCCACGGTCGCGCAGCTCTTCTCGAACTTGAAGATCGGGCCGGCCATCCGGTGCGAGATCACGGCCGAGACGATGAGCACCATGACCATGTACATCGCTATCTTCAGGCCGAACAGCGGCACCATAGAAGACATTTCGTCGAGCAGCGGCTGCATCATCGGGTGCTCGGTGACCACCTTGGAGACGGTCCAGATGATGTCCAGGCCGACTATGATGAAGGCCAGCAGCACGCTGAGGAACAGCAGCGCCATGTAGCGGTACTGCAGGTGCTTCTTGATAAGGATCGTCTTGCGCTGGAACTGCGCCGGTTTAGCTTGAGCGTTGTCTGTCATAGAACCCCTTTAATTGGCTAGAGTTTCGGGAGCGGGAGAATCGAGCAAACACGCTTTCTCGAAACTCCCGGCCCCCGGCCCAGAAACTCGCTAGAACATTACTTCCATCACGTCGAACCATTCCTGATTGACGACTTTCAGCTGGCCGGTGGCCTTCTCTAGCGGCACGCCGACGTACTGGTTGTTGACGAGCGCGGCCATCGTGCCGAACTGGCCGGTATGCACCAGCTCCGCGGCCTTCATGCCCACGCGGGTGCCCAGCATGCGGTCGAACAGCGTTGGCGCGCCGCCGCGCTGCATGTGGCCTATCACGGCGTGGCGCGTCTCAATGCCGGTCTCTTTCTCTATGAAGCCGGCTATGCGCTCGCCCATGCCGCGGTCCTTCAGGATCGCGTGGCCGAACTGGTCCACCTCGCGCTTGGACTGGCCCTCGCCCACCTCGGGCAGCTCGGCGGCCTCGCTGGTGACCACCAGCGCGTAGCGCTTGCGGGCGTAGGATTCCTTGATCTTCTTGAGCATCTCGGCGGTGTCGATCTGGCGCTCGGGGATGCAGACGAAGTCCGCCGCGGCGGCCATGCCGGTATAGAGCGCCACCCAGCCGGCGTGGCGGCCCATCACCTCGAGCACCATCACGCGGTGGTGGCTGTTGCCGGTGTCGAGCAGCGCCTGCGCGGCGTCTATCGCGCGCGTCACGGAAGTGTCGAAGCCGAAGGTGTAGTCGGTCACGTTCAGGTCGTTGTCCATCGTCTTGGGCACGCCGACGACGTTGAGCTTGTGGTCGCGGTAGAGCTTGGTCGCCACGCCCAGCGTGTCGTCGCCGCCCATCGCCACCAGGGCGTGCAGGCCGAGCTTATTAAAGGTCTCCAGGCACCGCTTCACGTTGGAGCCGTCGTCCTGCTTGAAAGGGTTCGTGCGGGAGGTGCCGAGCATCGTGCCGCCCTTGCCGATGATGTACTCGGTGATCTCGCGGTTAAGCGGGGTGGTGGTGCCTTCGAGCAGGCCCTTCCAGCCGTCGGTGATGCCGACGCATTCGTAGCCGTAGCTCTCGGCCGCGTAGACGCAGCCGCGTATCGCGGGGTTGAGCCCGGGGCAGTCTCCGCCGCCGGTCAGGATGCCTATTTTCTTTTTCATGTCGTTCTCCTTTGAGTGGGTGCTAGAAGCTGGTGTTGTAGCGCATCTGCACGATGCGCTCGGTCCTGCGGTCGGCCCCGTTGCTGAACTCGCCGCTGCGGCCCAGGCCGCGCACGGCCAGGTCCAGCTGGAAGTAGGGGGTGATATAAAGGCGCGTGCCCAGGTTGAGGCGCGACGGGTCGTCGGAGTGGAACAGGTTGTCGTACTCGGCCATGAAGGCCACCTTCTCCTCGAGCGTATAATTGAGGCCCAGGAAGCCGAAAAGGTAATTGTTGTCAAAGTCGGGCACGTTGAAGCCGCCGTGCAGCGCCAGGCCCGGCACGCCGATCTCCTTGGAACCGGTGACGTAGAGGCCGCGGCCCTTCTCCATGTATTTCTTGGCGTTAGAGTCGTAGTAGTAACCCTGCCCGTCGTAGCCCAGCGCCAGCGCCGGTATGTAGTAGCCGCCGTCGTAGAAGCGGAAGCGCACCTGGATCTCGGGGCGGCGCATCTTGATAGGGGAATCGGAGCCCACCAGGCGGTCCACCGTCATCGAGGCGCCCAGGTTCAGGCGCTCGAGCACGCCGAAGTTCAGCGCGCCCAGCACGCCGCCGGAGGAGTAGAAGCGCGTCTTGAACATGAAGCCGTAATAGTCCAGGATGCCGGCCGTGGGCACGTCTATCATCTCGACATCAGGGAGTACCGGGGCGTCGCCTTTGTCGAGGGCCCAGGCGGGCGCGCAGGCGAGCAGCAGAATCAGGGCAGCGTTTAATTTTTTCATCTTACCTTCCTTGTGTTTAGTTTAGGAGCAGGCTACAGGCCGAGGGCGGCCTTCACCTTGGCGTCTATCTCCTCGAGCGAAAAAGGCTTCTGCACCACGTCGTTGGCGCCGCTGAGCAGGGCGATGCCCTTCTCGCTGGCCGTGTCGCGCGAGGTCATGATGATGATCTTGGGCCCGTCGGAGCCGTAGCGCGAGGAGATCTCGCTGGCCACGTGATAGCCGTCTATGTAGGGCATCATCACGTCCAGCAGCACCAGGTCGAACTTCTCGGACTCGGCGGCCTGCAGCGCTTCCTTGCCGTTCACCTTGGCGGTGACGTCGTAGCCGAACCGCTTGAAATAGGATTCAAGCAGGTCGATCAGGTCCGGATCGTCGTCCGCTATCAGGATCCGCTTTCCACTTTCCATGTCTTGTCCCCCAGGAGTTTCTCGATATCGTGTATCAGCGCGTCGCTCAGGCCCACGCGCTCGCTGGTCTCTATCATGTAGGTGCCCCGCCCCTTGGCGTTCACCTGGAAGTAGACCGGGCAGGCGCCGTGGCTGCGCCCGAGCGCCGCCTTCAGCTCGTGCAGCTGCTTCTCGTCGAAGAGTATGCCCTCGGGCAGGTTCAATATCATGCCGCGGGCCCACTTGTTCATCGCGTCGTAGAGGCCGTAGGCCTCCTCGGCTATCAGCTCGTAGTTCTGCTCGCCGAAATCTGATTTCTGCACCTTGCCGGTCACGACGACTATCTTATTGGGGCCCAGCTGCGGGCCGTAGATCTTGTATTTCTTGGGGAACAGGCAGACGCCGACGTTGCCGGTCAGGTCCTCCACCTCGAATTTGGCCATCGCCTCGCCGGTCTTCTTGGTCTGCATGCTCTTGAACTGCGCCACGATGCCGGCCACGCGCACCATCGCGCCTTCCTCGAAGCCGCCGGCCAGCAGCTTCTCGGCCTGGGCGTTGGCCACCATCGACAGGTGCCGGCGGTAGCTGTTGAGCGGGTGCCCGGAGAAATAGAAGCCCAGCACCTCGCGCTCGTTCTTGAGCAGGGCGTGCTCGCTCATCACCGGGGCGGCCTTGCGCTCCTCGCCGAAGAGCATGGCCTGGTTGCAGTCCTGGGACTTGCCGCCGCAGAACAGCTCCACGGCCTCCATCGCCTTCGTGCGGGAGATCTCCGGCTTTTCGGCCGGGTAGAAGCAGTCGAAGCAGCCGCCCTTGGCCAGCGAATCTATCACGCGCTTGTTGAGCTGCTTGGAATCCGCGCGCAGCGTGAATTCCTCGAAAGAGCGGAACGGGCCGTTGCGCAGCCGCTCGGCCACCATCGTCTCCACCACGCCCTCGCCGACGTTCTTCACGGCGGTCAGCGCGAAACGGATCGCGGGCTTTCCGTTGCGCTCCTCTATGGAGAATTTCTTCTGCGAGCCGTTCACGCTGGGGCCGAGGATCTCGATCTCCATGTCCTGGGCCTCACCTATATATGTGACCAGCTTGTTCTCCTTCTCCTCGGAGTTGACCGCGCTCTTGCCGATCTCGCTGGTCAGCAGCGCGGCCATGAACTCAACCGGGTAATTGGCCTTGAGCCAGGCGGTATGGTAGGCCACCAGGGCGTAGGCCACCGAGTGGGACTTGTTGAAGCCGTAGCCCGCGAACTTCGCCATGTCGTCGAAGATCTTGCTGGAGAGCTTGTTGGACACGTCGTGGAACGACTTGGACTGCTCCACGAACTTGACGCGCAGCTTCTCCATGACGTCCAGCTTCTTCTTGCCCATGGCCTTGCGGAAGTCGTCGGCCTCGCTGGGCGTGAACTTGGCCATGCTCTTGGCGATCTCCATGACCTGTTCCTGGTACACCATGGTGCCGTAGGTGTCCTTCAGGATGGGCTCGAGCAGCGGGTGGTCGTAGGTGATCTTCTTGCGGCCGTGCTTGCGCTCCACGAAGGTCTCGAGCATGCCGCTCTCGATGGGGCCGGGGCGGTAGAGCGCCACGAGGGCGGAGATGTCGCTGAAGACGGTGGGCTTGAGGCCCTTCACCAGCTTCTTCATGCCCTCGCTTTCCAGCTGGAACACGCCGGTGGTCTTGCCGTCGCAGAGCAGGTCGAAGGTGGCCTTGTCGTCCATCGGAACGGAATAGATGTCGAAATCTTCTTTGCCTGGCAGCTTGCGGATGAACTCGCTGGCGGTCTCGATGATCGTCAGCGTGCGCAAGCCCAGGAAGTCCACCTTGAGCATGCCGAGCGTGCCCAGCACGTTGCCGTCGTACTGCGTGGTGATGACGTCCTTGTTGTTGCGGTTGGCCAGCGGCACATAGTCGGTGATGTCGTCCTTGGAGATAACCACGCCGGCGGCGTGCACGCCGGTCTGGCGGCGCAGGCCCTCCACCTTCAGGGCGATGTCGAACATCTTCTTGATCCTGGGGTCGCGCTGGTACTCCTTGAGCTCGTTGACCTCGTTCAAAGCCTTGAAGAGCGTGGTGCCCAGGTCCGCCGGCACCAGCTTGGCGATGGCGTTGACGTCGGCCAGCGGGATGCCCATCACGCGGCCCACGTCGCGCACGGCGCTCTTGGCCTTGATGGTGCCGTAGGTGATGATGTTGGCCACCCGGCTGGCGCCGTACTTCTCGCGCACGTACTGCACCACCTTCTCGCGGCCGTCGTCGGAAAAGTCGATGTCGAGGTCGGGCATGCTCTTGCGGCCGGGGTTGAGGAAGCGCTCGAACAGCAGGCTGTTGGGCAGCGGGTCCACGCGGGTGATGTCGAGCGTGTAGGCCACCAGCGCGCCGGCGCCGGAGCCGCGGCCGGGCCCCACGGGCACGCCGATGCTGCGGCCGTGCTTGATGAAATCCATGACGATCAGGAAGTAGCTGGAGAAGCCCATCTTCTTGATGGTGTCCAGCTCGAACTCCAGGCGCTTGTGGTACTCCGGGCCGGCGTTGGGCACCTTCTTCTTCAGGCCCTCCTCGCACAGGTCCCTGAGGTAGTAGAAGTCGCCGTCGCCCTCCGTGTGCTTCACCTTGTACGGGGCGGGGATGTCGAAGGCGGGCAGGTGCAGCTTGCTGGTGTCCACCTTGACGCTGCACATGTCCGCGATGACCAGCGTGTTCTTCACGGCCTCGGGCGTGTGAGAAAAAAGCTGCACCATCTCCGCCGGGCTCTTGTAGTAGAGCTCGTGGGTGGTCATGCGCATGCGGTTCGGGTCGTCCATCAGCGAGCCGGTGGAGATGCAGATATGCGCGTCGTGCGCCTCCCAGTCCTCTTTCTTCTGGTAGTGGCAGTCGTTGGTGGCCACCAGCGGGATGCCGGTGCGCTTGGCGACCTCTATGAGGCCGGCCATGGCCGCCTGCTCCTCGGGGATATTGTGGTCCATCAGCTCGAGGTAAAAATTGCCCTTGCCGAGGATGTCCTGGTATTCCATCGCCAGCTTCTGCGCCTCGTCCAGCTTGCCCTCGGCGCAGTTGCGGGCTATGTGGGACTTGAGGCAGCCGGAGAGGCAGATGAGGCCCTCGGCGTGCTTGGCGAGCAGTTCGGAATCTATGCGCGGATCGTGGTAGAAGCCCTCGAGGAAGGAGGCGGAGACCAGCTTCATCAGGTTGTGGTAGCCGGCGTCGTTCTTGGCGAGCACGGTCATGTGGCCGTTGTCGCGGCGGCTGCCGCCCTTATCCTTGTTGAGGCGCGACCCCTTGGCGACGTAGCACTCGCAGCCGATTATGGGCTTCAAGCCGGCGGCGTTGGCCATGAAATAGAAGTCCATGGCGCCGTACATGTTGCCGTGGTCGGTGATGGCGAGGGCGTTGCCCTTTACGGCGCCGAGGCCCTTGAGGAATTCCGAGGGCCCGCCGTGGCCGTCGCTGACGCGCAGCATGCCGTCGAGCAGCGAGTACTCGGAGTGGTTGTGCAAGTGTATGAATTCAGGGCCCATTGTAATAGAAAAACAGCCGCGGCTACAGCCCGCAGTCCTTAATTATATAAATAAAGTAGTCCCTAAAGGAATTTTCCCCAGGATAACGGCACCGCGAGATGCCCAGTCGGGGGCCTACCGCAGGGGTCAGATCGCAAAATCGGCGTCGCGCACACCGTGCGCGCGCCTGCCGCCCTCAGGCTCGGCGCTTACGCAAGCCTCGCCTTCCGGGGGGCTTTTGCTAACCTGACCCCCGCGGTCTCCCCCTCCGTAAAGAGCGGAGGTGGAGCGGGGCTTTAGCGGAAATTATATAATCATATTATGGCGAAAAAAGCGGCGCATCCTTACACGGAGAAGAAGCACAAGCACAGGCTCGTCTTTTCCGGCACCGTGAATTTCCGCGCCGACACGGTCACGCTGCCCAACGGCCGGCGCGCCACGCGGGAGTTCGTGGACCATCCCGGCGCGGTGGCCGTGCTGCCGGTGCTGCCCGACGGGCGCATCGTCTTCGTGCGGCAGTTCCGCTACCCGGTGGGCCTGGCCACGCTGGAGATCCCGGCCGGCAAGCTCGACGGCCCCAAGGACAGCCCGCTGCGGCGCGTGAAAGCCGAACTGAAAGAAGAGACCGGCTATACCGCCAGGCAGATCACGCCCATACTTTCCTACTGGCCCACGCCCGCCTTCTCGACCGAAGTGTTGTATATCTATACCGCCACCGGGCTGAGCGGCGGCGCGCCCGACCCCGACGAGGACGAGTTCCTCACCCTGGAAATTATCCCTTTCGAAAAAGCCTGGCAGATGGTAGAGACCGGCCGAATCCGCGACTCGAAAACGGTCATCGCCCTGCAGGCCTGGAAAATAAAGCTGCTGGAGAAAAAATGAAATTCGACAATACCGATACCCTGTGCGTCAACACGCTGCGTACCCTTTCCATAGACATGGTGGGCAAGGCCGACTCCGGCCACCCCGGCCTGCCGCTGGGCGCCGCGCCGCTGGCTTATTCTATCTGGGCGGGCCACCTGAAGTTCTCCGCCTCCGACCCGGCTTGGTTCGACCGGGACCGCTTCGTGCTGTCGGCGGGCCACGGTTCCTCGCTGCTCTACTCCATACTGCACATGTACGGCTTCGGCCTGAAGCTGGAAGACCTCAAGGCCTTCCGCCAGCTCGACAGCCTCACCCCCGGCCACCCGGAGCACGGCCACACCAAGGGCGTGGAGATGACCACCGGCCCGCTGGGCCAGGGCTTCGCTTCCGCCGTCGGCATGGCGCTCGCCGAGAAACTGATGGCCGAGAAACTCAACACCCCCGAGTTCCAGCTGGTGGACCACCACACCTACATCCTCTGCGGCGACGGCGACCTGATGGAAGGCGTCTCCTACGAGGCGGCCTCGCTGGCCGGCACGCTGAAGCTGGGCAAGCTGATCTGCCTCTACGATTCCAACGGCATCACCATAGAGGGCCCGACCAGCCTGGCCTTCACCGAGGACGTCAAGAAGCGCTTCCTCGCGCAGGATTGGCAGGTCATCGAGGTGGAGGACGGCAACAGCCTGCCGGAGATAGACGCGGCCATCAAGAAGGCCAAGCGCGAGACGGAGAAGCCCTCCATCATCATCGCCAAAACGAATATAGGCTACGGCAGCCCCAAGCAGGACAAGAACTCCGTGCACGGCGAGCCGCTCAAGCCCGACGAGATCCTGGCCACCAAGAAGAAGCTGGGCTGCGGCTCCGAAGAGCCGTTCTGCGTCACCGACGAGGCCCGCGCCCGCTTCGCCGAGCAGGCCGAGGCCGCCGAGCGCGACCGCAAGCGCTGGCTGAAGCTCTGGAAGAACTACTCCGAGGCCCTGCCCGAGAAGGCGGAACTCGCCAAGGCGATGCTCGGCCGCGAGATCCCCGACGGGCTCTTCAACCCCGGCCCGGAATTCTTCGATAAGCCGGTGGCCACGCGCGAAGCCTCCGGCAAGGTGATCAACCTGATGGCGGACAGCCTGCCCGGCCTCACCGGCGGCGCGGCCGACCTCGGCCCCTCCACGAAGACCGACTTCCTCAAAGAGCCGTCGCGCACGCTGCACTTCGGTATCCGCGAGCACGCGATGGGCTCCATCCTCAACGGCATGGCGCTGCACGGCGGCCTGATCCCGTTCGGCGCCACGTTCCTGGTCTTCTCCGACTACCTTCGGCCGGCCATCCGCCTGGCCGCGCTGATGCAGTGCCCGTCCATCTTCGTCTTCACGCACGACAGCATCGGCGTGGGCGAGGACGGCCCCACCCACCAGCCCGTAGAGCACCTGATGAGCCTGCGCCTGATCCCCGGCCTGCTCGTGCTGCGGCCGGCCGACGCCTGGGAGACCCTCTACGCCTGGGAGGCCGCCGTGCGGAGCAAGCGCCCGGCTTGCCTCGCGCTGTCGCGGCAGAAGCTGCCGCTGATGACGCAGTACCGCGAGAAGATAGCCGCCGGCCTTAAGCGCGGCGCCTACCTGCTGCGCGGCCCGTCCATAGTGCCGTCGATAGAATTGGTGGCCTCCGGCTCGGAGGTCTCCATGCTGTTCGAGGCCGCCGCCCTGCTGGAGAAGGAAGGCATCGGCGCGCGCATCATATCGGTCCCTTCATTCGAGTTGTTCCGAGAACAGGATAAAGCCTATCAGGACTCGGTCTTTATCCCCGAGCTGCCCAAGGTGGCGGTGGAAGCCGGCCGCGGCATCGGCTGGCGCGACCTCATAGGCGGGGACGTCGAGGTGGTGGGGATGGACACGTTCGGCAAGTCGGCGCCCGCGCCCGCGGCCTACGAGGCGCTGGGCCTCACCGCGAAGCGCGTGGCCGAGACCGCCAGGCGGATGCTGAAGTAAGCCGTACCCGGCAAAAGAAAACCCCTCCGCGGCGGAGGGGTTTTTTCTTTTATATTCTCTCAGATCGACCGGGAGCGGCGCAGGCCCCACAGGGAGGCCGCAGCGAAGAGCAGCGCCGGGGCAAAGCCCGCCGCCAGCGGCGGCAGCAGTTCGGAGTTGCCGGCCTCCTGCGACATGATGATCACGGCCCAGAAGAAGAAACCCAGCCCCACCGACAGGCCGAAATTCATGTAACGGCTGCTCTTGCCCGAGAGCAGCACCATCGCCGCACCTATCAGCGCCATGGCGGGATTGGCCAGCGGCGCCGCCAGCTTGGCCCAGAACAGCGTGCGCTCCTCCGCCGAGGGGCTGCCCGCGGCCTGCAGCAGGCGCAACCGCCGCGAGAGGTCCAAGATGGAGATGCCGTCGGGGACCAGCTTGCCCAGCACGATGTTGCCCGGCGGCACGGCGAGTTCCGAACGGAGGGTTTTGAACCTGGTGAAAGCGGGCTCCCCGCCGGCGCCGTATTCCAGCAGCGTCCCGTCATGGAGGTCCCAGCGCCCGGCACCGGCGTTCCACGCGGCCGAGGCCGCGTTGATCTCGCGCCAGAGCCGCCCGCCGCGGTAGAAACCGGCCACCACGCCCTGCATCTCCCCGGTGCGCCCGTCGAAGAGCAGCGCCGAAACGAAGGTCTCCGGCCCGGCCGAGAACACGGCGTCGCGCCGCACCAGGCGCTGCCAGTCGTCGCGGCCGCGCACCCGCTGCTCGAAGAGGTTCTCCGCGCGCATGTACATGCCGGGGGCGGCGGTCTCCTGCAGCAGGAACTGCCCGGCCCCCACCAGCGCGGAGCAGACCAGCAGCGGCTTGATCATGTCGAAAGGCTTCCAGCCCCCGGCCAGGCCTGCCTTCCACTCGCCCGTCGCCATCATCCCGCCCAGCGCCGACAGCGCGGCCAGCAGCGTGGCCAGCGGCGCCATCTTCACGGCGAAGTAGGGCGCCTGGTAGAACATGTAGCGCGCCAGCAGCCAGCCGTCGGAGCCGCCCTTCATGAAGAAGTTCAGCTTGTCGAACAGGCTGCCGAAGAGCAGCAGCAGGCAGAACACGGCCAGCCCGAAGCCGAAAGGCCCCCAGAAGTTGCGCGCGATGTACCTGTAGAAAATTTTATTCATAGGGCTACTTGGCGTACAGCCGCCGCTTCCACAGCCACAGCCCGGCGGCGGCGGTCAGCAGGGCGGGCAGGAAGATGGCCCACGGGAACAGGGCCGCGTATTTGCGGCTCAGCACCATGCCGCTCATCGTCAGGCCGTAGTAGAAGAAAATGATGATCAGGCTCAGCCCGAAGCCGGCCGAACGGCCGCGCTTGTCCAGCGCCACGCCCAGCGGCGAGCCCACCAGGAAGAAGACCAGGGGCGCCAGCGCCAGCGCGAAACGGGAGGCGGCCTCGATGCGGAACTTGGCCTCTATCTGCCGGTCCGGCACGCCCTCGCGCAGCTGCGCCAGCAGCGCCGGCGTGGTCATCTCGCGGTGCTTGAACTTGCGCACGGCGGCGCCCTCGGTGAAGAAAGGCAGCAGCGTCTTATAGGAGGAGAACTCGCCGTAGATGATCTTCTCCCGGTCCTTCATGTCGGTCTGGCTGAACTGTCCCTCGGAGAGTTCCAGTTCCAGCCCGGTCTCCCCGGCCTTGCGGTACCGCCCTGAGGCGGCGTTGATCTTGTTGATGTACGCCGTGCCCGCGCCCTTTTCGATGCGGCGCAACAGCTTCACGTCGGACATCTCTCCGGAGATGGAGTTGACGCCGCCGGCGTAGAGCGTCCACTCGGAGAGCTGCTGGAACGTGCGGGGCTTCAGCTCTATCTTGGTGACGCGGTTGATCATCGTGTTGAGGTAGTCCACGGAGCGCTTCTGCCCCATGGGCCCGAGCCAGTTATTGATGGCGAGCAGCAGCAGCGAACTCAGGAGAGCCGCGTAGAAGACCCAGGAAAAAATGTCGCCGAAGGAGAAGCCGCCGGCCCGCAGCGCTATGATCTCCCCGTCCTGCGACATCTGGCCCAGGCTCAGCAGCACCGCCAGCAGGAAGGCCAGCGGCAGCGACATCGCCAGGATATTCGGCAGCATGTAGAACACGGTCTTGGCCAGGAAATAGAAGGAGAAACCGGCCAGCGCGCCCTGGTTGACGATCTGCACGAAATTCAGCATCACCAGCAGCGAGGCGAAGATGAAAAGTGAAAGACCCAGGAACTTCGCGAAGGTCTTCAATATATAAAGGCGGGCTATAGGCACGGCCATTTATTTATTCTATTATATATCCGCAGTACCGTAGTAGCCCGATTCGCCGCTTTTCAAGCGCGCCGAGGCGGGCAGTTTTCGTTTGCCCTGAAAAGCCGTTTTTTTGGACCGTTCCCGTTTTCCGGCGATAAATGAAGAAGGCCCTGCTCCTGCTGCTCCTGCTCCACCCCGCCTGCGCCACCGGCGCCGCGGCGGAGGATTTCGCACGGCCGTCCGCGGCCGGCGGCCGCTTCCTGCTGCTCGACCGGCCGGACCCGGCCGTATTGCCGGGCGTCACCGAGGTCTCCACCGCCGCCGAGGCCGGCGCGGACGAGGGCCTGCCCACCGACATGCCTTTCTCCTACAGCCCCGACTACTGGAACTCCGCGCGCGAGGCCGTGGAGACCGGCCGCTTCCGCCGGGAGCAGATAGCCCCGGCGCCGCGGGTGGAGGTCTCCACGGAGACCCCGGCCGCGCCCGAGCCGCAGGTGGAATTCATAGAGTCCGGCACCACGCTCTCGGTCACGGGCCGCAAGGTCATCGCCGTCAACTACAGCGGCAAGCGCTATATCGCCGAGCAGACCAACTCCAGCCGCGCGCGCAGCCTGAGCCTGTTCGAGATCACGCAGCAGATGCAGGTGCGCATGCAGGGCAAGGTGGGCCAGAAGATCACCGTCAACGTAGACTACGACGACACCAAGGTGGACAAGCAGGACATCTCCGTGGTCTACCAGGGCGACCCCAACGAGGTGGTGCAGAACGTCTCGTTCGGCGACATCGACCTGTCGCTGCCGGCCACCGAGTTCGTCAGTTACAACAAGCAGCTCTTCGGCATCAGGGCGGACCTGAAGACCCAGCGCCTGAAGTTCACTTTCGTGGGCTCGCGCACCAAGGGCGAAACCAAGACCAAGCAGTTCACCGGCAACACGCAGTTCCAGAAGGCGGACATCAGCGACATCAGCTACATGCGCCGCAAGTATTACGACCTGACTTTCGGCAACACCGCCCGCCTGCCCATCAAGAGCAATTCCGAGAAGGTCTACATCGACAGGCAGACCTCGGCCCTGGTGGACAACGTCACCGTCTTCGCGCTGGACGCCGACGACCTGGCCGTGCAGACCTCCAGTTATACCGGGCGCTTCCAGCTGCTCAACCGCGGCATAGACTACGTGATGGACTACGCCAACGGCATCCTGACTTTCAACGGCTCGCTGGACCCGGACGATGTGGTGGCCATAGACTTCCAGAACACCAACAGTTCCCTGTTGTCCGTGAACTCCTCCACCTCCACGCTGGACACCGCCGGCACCGGCCGGCTCAAGCTCCTCAAGGCCAAGGACGACATAGCCATTTCCTCCACCGCCGCGGCTTCGGAGGTCGGCTACCGGCGCGAACTTAAAACCTATTACTCCATAGGCCAGACCAATCTGGTGCGCGACAACGGCACCGGCAACTTCTCGCTGAAGGTGCAGGACCTCAGCCATAACGACGTGGGCTCCTCGCTGAACCCGCAGCAGACCTACGCCGACAGCATCACGGTGGACTTCGAGCAGGGTATCTTCCGCCTGCTCCGCCCTTTCGGCTCCGACGCCGACCCCAACGAGCCGGACTCCCAGGTCTACGCGGCCTCCCCCTCCTCCAGGCGGCTGTTCCACGTGGAGTACTCCTACCGTTTCAAGACTTTCATCCTGGATTCGGGCATAGTGCTAAATTCCGAGGTGGTGCGCGTGGACGGCGCCAAGTACACCCGCAACTCCGATTACTTTATCGACTACGACTCCGGCTTCATCACCTTCTACTACCCGGAGAAGATCAACCAGGACTCCAAGATCGACATCACCTACGAGGTCTCGCAGTTCGGCGGCACCGGCAACCAGTCCATAGTGGGCGGCCGCGCCTCCTACGACTTCGGCAGCCATTTCTCGCTGGGCTCCACCATGCTCTACCAGGGCGGCATCAAGAGCAACACCGTGCCCAACGTGACCGACCTGGTCAACAGCATGCTGGTCTACGAGGGCGACGCCCAGCTCAAGGGCCTGAACCTGCTGGGCATGAAGGCCTCGCTCGGCGCGGAAGCCGCGCAGTCCAGGACCAACCCCAACCTCAACGATTTCGCCCTGATAGACAACATGGAGGGCATCAAGCAGGACGACTCGGCGCCGATGGACAAGAACTACTGGGTGATCGCCGCCAACCCCGTGGAAACGCCGGCCGATCCGCGCGCCGTGGTCTGGGCCAACGAGAACGTTAAGGCCAGGGAGATCAACCCGGCCTCCTCCTCCGACGGCAGCCAGCAGGTGCTGACCATAAGCTACGACTTCAATATCTCCTCCGAAGTGTCGATAGCCTACCCGCTGTCCCCGACCGGCCTGGATTTCTCGCAGAAGAAGGTGCTGGAGCTGATAGTTTACGGCCAGAACTCTCCGGGCCTGCCCGGCCCCCGGATCAACATCCACTACGGCCAGATCAACGAGGACGCCGACGGCCGCGGCGGCCAGGACTACACCTGCTCCAGCGGCCTGACCCTCTTCGACTACCCAAAGAGCGAGGACCTGAACTGCGACAGCCAGGTATCGACCAGCGAGGATATCGGCTGGCTGTACGCGCCCGAGGGCAAGACGAGCATCCGCTACGGCGCCTCCAACGGCCGGCTGGACACGCAGGACCTCAACCAGAACGGCCGCCTGGACGGGCAGAACTTTACCGGCGGCAGCTTCGGCTATGACAGTGGTTATAAATTCACGGACGCCAACGACGCCAACAATATCAAGGACGTCGTGGATTTCGCCGGCTGGCATAACCTGTCGCTGCAGCTGCCCATCACCTCCACCGACAGCTACAACTGGAACGCGATCAAGCAGGTGCGCATCTCTCTCAGCCAGGCCACGGGCGGCGCCACCAGCGGCGTCATCAGGTTCGCCCGCATCTCCGCCGTGGGCAACACCTGGGCCGTGCACGAGAGCACCACCGGCGGCAGCGTACAGCTGTCGGCCCTCAACAACATCGACAACCCCGGTTACACCCCCATCTACGACGAAGCCGGCGCGGCCGCCACCGTCTTCACTGACCTCTACGGCTCGGTCTCCGAACAGAAGGAGAGGACCAAATCCAGCGTGATCAGCGAGCAGACGCTCAAGATCGACTACGCGGCCGTCACCTCCACCTCCACCGGCTATGTCTACCGCACCTTCCCTCAGGCCGTGGACATCTCCCAGCACGAGACCTTGCGCTTCCTGGTCAAGAACCCCGGCGCGCCAGTCCCCAACGCCAGGTTCTTCATCCGGGCGGGCGGCGACGCCAGCTACTTCAAGGCGGCCGTGCCGCTCGACTTCACAGGCTGGCGCCTGATAGAGATCCGGCAGGAGGACCTCAGCGGCGACTCCATCCCCGACGTGTGGACCAGCGGCTCCCCCTACGCGATCGAGATATCCTCGGCGGGCACGGCCACGCTGCAGCAGGTCTCGCAGTTCCGCGTGGGCGTGGAAGCCGCGGACGCCGGCCCCTATTCCGGCACGGTATATTTCAACGAGCTGCACCTTAAGGACCCGATAGCCCGCACCGGCAACGCCCGCAAGGTGGAAGGCGCCTTCGAGGTGCCCGGCTGGTTCAGTTTCGGCGGCAAACACCGCTATGTCGACCGCAGCTTCCAGACCCCGGTGACGGCCGTCTCCAACCAGGACAGCGAGCAGTCCAGCGCCTACCTGAACCTGACGCGCCTGTCCTTCTTCCCGGTCAACGTCACGGCTTCGCAGCAGATCACCGTCACCCCCAACGCCGCGGCCACCGGGGCCAATAACCTCGTCACCACGCTGCAGGAAGGCCGCGTGAAGAAGTTCGACGGCTCGGCCACCGGCAGCCTCAGCCTGGGCCCGCTGCCCAAGATCGGCCTGAACTATACGCGCGGCATCGTCGATTACAGCCTGCTCAACCGCAAGGACGACAAGAACATCTACGCCGCCAACCTGACCTACTCGGTGCCCGGCTCGCTGTTCCTGCTGCCGCGCACCATCAACGCCAACTACGCGCTGACGCGCAGCCTGGTGGACTACGACGCCGCCAGCCTGGCCAACCCGGCCGGGCTCTACAATACCGACGAGCGCACCGACGCCTACGGCGCCAAGCTGGCCTTCGTCCCCTGGAAGGGCTCCACCTTCAACCCGGGCTACACGCTGCAGACGGTGAAGGAGAAGAAGTCGCAGCTCGCGGACCCGACCGCCTACGAGCGCTACCCGAAGTCCATGCAGCAGACCGCGGACTTCACCTCCAACCTGCTGCTGGCGCGCTGGTTCAACCCGTCGGTCAACTACTCGGTCTCGACGATAGAGAACAACAACCTCGCCGTCACCACGGTCACCGTGGCGCGGTCCTCCCAGTCCTACACCGCCGGCGAGATCAAGACCGTCACGCGCAGCGCGCAGGGCGGGGTCAGCCTGACGCTGAGCATGAACGACCTGGCCCCGCGCAACCGCCTGCTGCGTTCCCTGGTCCTCTCCTCCAACTACCAGATCCAGGACGGCGACTCGTGGTACTACGTGGAGAAGGACTACGACGCCCGCTCCAGGCTGTGGCTGCGCGACTCTTTGGCGCCCAAGAACCCCTTCGCGCAGCGCAACTCGCTGACGCTGCGCGACACGATGAGCTCCACGCAGCGCTGGCAGCCTTTCGAGGGCTTCGAGTTCGCGGGGCCGTCGGCCGCCCTGAAGACCCTCTCGCTGACGAACAACTTCACCAACTCGGTGCAGCGCTCCGAAGTGACGGGGACGGTCTCCAAGAGCGTCAACCGCACCTTCCCGGACATGATACTCTCCGTCTCGCAGCTGGAGAACCTGCTGCGCGCCCGCCGCTGGGCCCAGGGAGCCACGATGAACCTGAAGTACTCGCGCAACACCAACGAGTCCAAGGGCATCTCGCTGGAGACCGCCGGCACCTATGGCATGGACCTGCGCTTCAAGCTGCTCAACGTGATGGATACGGCTTTCAGCTACAACCTGCGTCTGGGCGACAAGCGGGACCTGCGGGTGGACCAGCTCACGCAGCGCACGCGCCACGACGACGCCACCCTGCAGGGCACTTTCGACCGGGGCAAGATGCGCCTGACCCCCAAAATAGATTACGCCGCCGACGTCACCAAAGGCGCGCTGGGCGTGGTGACAGCCAACACCCGCACGATCACGCCCAGCATGCTGGTCAAGTCCGACTTCCAGATGCCCAAGGGGCTCAAGCTGCCGTTCATGAAGCAGGCGATGATCTTCACCAACCGCGTGGTCTGGACCACGACGCTGAGCTACGCCATCAAGTCGTCGCCGATCACCATCGCCGACAACAGCCGGCTGCTCTCGCTGCTCTCCAACGCCGACTACGAGGCGGCCAAGAACCTGCGCCTGGCCATCAACGTGGGCCTGCAGCGCTTCTGGCACAAGACCCTCAAGGAGGAGGAATACCTCTCCTACCAGGCGGGCAGCACGCTCACTTTCCAGTTCTAATTCAAGGGGCCGCGCCGGGGCGCGGGGTTTATGAAGAAGGGGACGATACAAAAAGCCGGGAAATGGCTGCTGAACGCGCTGCTGCCGCGCGCCTGCGCGCATTGCGGCACGGACCTGCATTACCTGGAGTCGGCCCCGCTGTGCCCGGCTTGCGCGGCGCGGCTGGAGCCCCTGCCGGAGCTGGTCTGCGCCGCCTGCGGCCTGCCGCTGCCCGACGGCGGCGCCACCTGCCGCGACTGCCGCGGGCGCGGCCCGGGGCAGCTGGACCTGGCGCGCTCGGCCTTCGTCTTTAACCCGGAGCTGCGCTCCCTGCTGCACTCGTTCAAGTACCGCGCCCGCGAGGACCTGGCCGCCTGGCTGGGGAGCGAGATGGCGCGCTCTTTTACCCGTTTCCCGGAGCTGGCGGATTATTCTTTCGCGGCCGCGGTGCCGCTGCACCCGGCGCGCAGCCGGGAGCGCGGCTTCAACCAGGCCGAGCTGCTGGCCGCGGCGCTGGCGGAGCGGGCCAATTTATTCCTGCTGCGCGGGGCGGCCCGGCGGCGCAGGAACACCCCCACGCAGACCGCGCTGTCGCGCGATAAGCGCAGGGTGAACATGGCCGGGGCCTTCGAGGTGGCGGACCCGGCGCTGGTGCAAGACAGGAAGATCCTGCTGATAGACGACGTGGCCACCACGCTGTCCACGCTCGACGAGCTGGCCCGGGAGTTCCGGAAGGCCGGCGCCAAAGCAGTGGCAGCTTACACCCTAGCGCGAGAGCCGTAAGTCGGGCAGGGGCTTGGCCCCTCGCTCCTGGACTGCAGGGAACCGTTGCGCGGTTCCCCCCCGAAGCGG
The DNA here is from genome assembly GCA_002840355.1 of Elusimicrobia bacterium HGW-Elusimicrobia-3. Classification (GTDB taxonomy): domain Bacteria; phylum Elusimicrobiota; class Elusimicrobia; order Elusimicrobiales; family UBA9959; genus UBA9959. The sequence continues at coordinate 52,028 of PHAL01000003.1, forward strand.
GGCCCCCCTTCCCCAAAGTCGCTCGGAACCAAACCCCTGCCCGCCCCGCCACACACGCGCGGAACCAGCCACCTCCCCGTCCTGACCAACTAATGTAAAAGAAAAAGCCGGCTTGGGAGCCGGCTTTTCCTGTTTGTGGGGCGGGGTTAGAATTCCACGTCGAAGATGTAGGCGGTGTACGGGGCCATCTCCTGCAGGCGCAGGCCGCCGCTCAGGTCGGAGGTCTTGAACGAGAAGAAGCGGTCCGAGAGCTCCTCGAAGATGGCCGTGGTCTCCCCCTCGCTCTTGATCGAGACGTTGACGACGCCGCAGGAGGTTTCGCCGGAATAGTTCACGACGACTACCTTCAGCGTGCGGCGCTGCGCCCAGGCCCAGGCGAGGATATTGACGTTGGAGCGGTTCTCCTTGTCGCACTGCTTGACGTCGAGCAGCGCCCATTCGCCGCCGTGGAAGGCGGGATGGTCGGTGATCTTGAGCAGTTTGGCGTAGAACTTCTTCACTTCCAGGTCCGGGGCGCGCTCGTAGAGCTCGGTCAGCTGCAGCGGCGCCTTAATCTTCACGCCTTCCACCTGGTTGTCGTTGTAGAACCGCAGGCCCTTGATGGTGGAGACGATCACGCCGGCGGCCAGCGCCTTCTGCCGGCCGAAGGCCGTCAGCGAGGGCTGCTCGTCGTGGTTGTCGATGAAGCGCGCGGAGCGCTTCTGGTAGAGCTTCTCGGCGCGCAGGTGGCCGCGCACTTCCTGCGGGCCCTGGAAGCGCAGCCGGTCGTACGTGCCCTTGTCGTAGGTGTAGTCGAAGCCTATCTGCTGCACGCGCCATTCCAGGCCCCAATAGACCTCGGCGAGGAAAGTGAACTGCGGGTGCTTTTCTTTAATGGTCCGGATGGCGCTCTCCCAGAATTCCTCCTGGGGGCGCTTGTAGCCGCTGCGCCCGAGCAGCCAGCCCCAGGTGCCTTCGTGGATCTCGTTCAAGGTCAGCATCACCATGTCGCAGCGCACGCCGTCGGCCATGTCGGCGATGCGCAGCAGCACGCTGAGCATGCGGTCGCGCGTCGCCTGGTTGAAATAGTTGAGCTGCGCGCTGTCGGTCCAGGCCGGGAAGTTCGGGTCCCGGCCGTAGGCTATGTAGCGCTTGCTATCTCCGTCGGGCAGTTCGAAGAACCAGTCGGGGTGCGCGCGAAAATCCTCTTCGGTTCCGTTGATGAAGCAGTCGGGGCATTCCTTGATATACGGGTTATCCCTGGAGGTGTGATTGGAGACCAGGTCCACCATCAGTTTCATGCCCATCGAGTTGAGCTTTTCCTTGAGGGCCTTCAGCTCCCATTCGAAGCCCAGCTCGGGGTTCAGCCGGTACCAGTGCACGGAATAAGGGGAGGAGCCGATGGCCTCGGGGCCGAAACCGGGCGGGAGGTTCCTGACCTCTTCGAGCAGGGCGGCGTCGGTGCGGGCGATGCGCTCGGATTCGGGGCTGGGCTCCCACACGCCTATCAGCCAGACGATGTCGAAACCGAGGTGGCGCAGCTGCAGCCACTCGTCATCCGGCACGGAGGAGAGCGTCATCTCCGGCAGGGAGTACTTGGCCCTCAGCTGTTTCAGCCAGAGCCTGGTATTGATCTCTATCAAGTGCGGGTTTGAGCGAAGCACGGGACCTCTCGTTTTGTCGCCAATATCTAAGGGAACTCCCCCGAGGAATTATATCAAATGAAGCGCCGGGATTTAATGCCCCGCGTCCGCTTCAGCGCCGCCGCCCAGCCAGTACCGGGCGAGTTTCAGGGTCACCACGCCGAAGATGATCATCAGCGCCACGCCGGCCAGCACCACGCGCCAGGCCCAGTAGGACACCTTGCGCGCCGGCAGGTCGGCCGCGTCGATGATCTCGTAGGTCCACCACCTGGAACCGGCCACGTTGGAAACGGAGACCAGGAAGGTACGGCCGCGGAAATTAACTTCGCTGGAGAAATTCTGAAGCTCGCGCGTGGACGCCAGCGAGAGCAGCTTCAGCACTTCGGCGGGCGCCTTCAGGCCGGGCTTCATGATGGAGGCGCTCTCGGAGTCGGCTATCACCTGCCCCCCCATGTCCACGAGGCCCAGGTTGCCGTAGGAGTTGCGCCCCATCATGCGCACTATCTCTCCGAGGTAGGCAAGGCTAAGCCGGCCTGCGAGGTAGTAGGCGGGGGCGCCGTTCTTGAGGAGCGGCTCGGCGAGCACCAGCGCCGGCGGCGTATACTCGCCGTACTCCACGGCCCCGGCGGGCGCCAGCGTACGCCGGGCCTCGGCCAGTGACGGGCTGCCTGAATAACTGAGCCTGGATTTAACGCTCTTATCGGCCGCGTAGCGGGCCAGCTCGCCGCCGGAGGGGCCCAGCAGGGACAGCTCGGAATAGATGAAAGGGTTCTCCTTCACCAGGCCGGCAAGACGCGTCTTGAGCGCCGCCGCCCCGGCCGAGGCCCCCGTACCGGCCGCGCGGGAGAGGTTGTAGTTAAGGCTGAGCACGTCCGAAATTATCCCGGACCCGGTCAGCGTGCGGAGCTCCAGGTACCGCAGCATATCGTTGCGCCGCAGCTCGGCCTCGCCGCGTATGAAATGCATGCTGAGTATGAGGAACGGGATCAGGAAAAGCCCCGTTACGGTGAAGACGAACTTGTACTTGTTGTTTAGGTTCATTTTGGGTAGTTCCGTGTTTTTTTCTCGTAGCGCTTGTTAAGTTCTTCGGTCCTGGCAGCCGCCCACCTGGCGGCAGCCCGCTCGCCCCAGTCCATGGTCTCCTGCAGCCCCAGGCCCGCCAGCGCGCAAAGCGCCCAGAGAGCCGGCAGGTAGTAGCGCAGCTCTATCCCGCCGGTGGAGGTCACTTGCTTTATGGCCGCCAGGGGCAGCACCGGCAGCAGCGCCGCCGCCGCGAAGATCACCAAGCGGTCTTTCCCGAGCGCGAAAGCCGCGTAGACGCCGAGGAATACGAGCACGATCAGGACCTTGTAATGCATGATGCGCGGCAGCTCGTAAGAGAGGCTGCGCCCGAGCCCGCTGAAGGCGTCCTGCACCGCACCCGCCGGACCGGACCGCAGCAGGAAGGCAACGGGCCCCAGCGGCCCCTGCGGCCTGTCCGGCGCGGGTTCGTAGCCGAAGGCGTCGATATTAGCCCAGCGGCGCAGGCTGAGCTCCTGCGCGTAAAGGAAATTGCCGTATTCCGCTTTCTGCCGCGCCGCGTAGGGCAGGACCAGCAGCAGGGCCAGCCCGAGCGCCAGCAGGGATTCCTTGAGCGGCAGCGCACCGCGCCTTACTGCCAGCGTAAGAATCACCACCGCCAGTATAGGCAGGGCCGCGTCGAGGCGGCTCAGGCAGGCCAGGCCGCCCCAGAGGCCAGCCAGCAGCGCGTGCCGCCTGCCGCCGGCGGGACTGTCGAAATAGTGCCAGAACAGCAGCAGAAAAAAAAGCGCGTAAAGCTGCGAGGAGCCCTGCGTGGCGTAATAGCCCAGAAAAGGATTAGCCGCCAGGAACAACGCGCCGAAGACGGCCGCCGCCGGTCCGAAACGGCGCGAGAGCGTGAACAGGGTGGCGGCAAAGAGCAGCGCGAACAGCGCCAGCCCCTGCGCTCGCACGGCTTTTTCGGGGTCGGCCCCAGCGGCCATGGCCAATTTAAGGGCTGCCACCGGCACCGGTTCGGAGAGGCCGGAGTCATAGAACCAGGAGGAGTTGGCGGCCATCAGCGAGCGGGAAGCCGCCTCGCGCAGCGGCTTGTCCCCGTAGGTCCGGGTGCTCGCGACGAAGTTAAGCAGCAGCGCCGCGCAGGCGAGCAGCAGCAGCGTGCCGCGCAGGAAGTCCTGCGAGCCGGTGATCCGAGCGAGCTTCTTAATATCTATCATTGTAGGCTATCCCCGTAAATTGTAGTATATAAAAAACGCGGGTCAATTTTATGAGAGAAATAACACTGGAATTCAAGAAAATAGTCGGCGAGGGCAAGGCCCTGGGCCGCAGCGATGGCAAGGTGGTCTTCTGTTACGGCGTACTGCCGGACGAGACCGCTCGCGTGCGCATCACCTTCGAGAAGAAGAACTTCGCCGAAGCCGAACTGCTGGAAATAATCACCCCCTCCCCCAAGCGTGTGGCGGCCCGCGAGGACCACTACCTCAGCTGCTCCCCCTGGCAAGTCATGGACTACGCCTTCCAGTGCGAGACCAAGAAGGGCATTATCGAGGACCTGCTTTACCAGACCACCAAGGAAACCATCCGCCTGGACAAGTTCTACGCCGCCAAGGAGATCTTCGGCTACCGCACCAAGATCGAGTACAGCTTCACCGGCGAGCCGGGCAACCTGTCCTTCGCCTTTCACAAGCGCGGCAACTACCGCGAGAAGTACCTGCTGCCCGAAGGCTGCGCGCTGATCGGCCCGCAGGCCAACGCGGCCGCCGTGAAGATACTCGCCATCATCAACGGCCTCAAGCTCTCTACCGCCGACCTCAAGACCCTCATCATCCGCGAGGCCAAGCGCCCCGGCTCGCGCGTGGCGGCGCTCTTCATGAAGCGCCAGGACATCGAGCTGCCCGACATGCAGGTGGAAGGCCTCGACGGCTTCCTGGCCGTTTACTCCGACCCCGTCAGCTCGGTCAGCCAGGTCGACGAGATCATCAAGACCTGGGGCAAGGACTGCGTCACCGAGGAGATCCTCGGCGGCAAGTTCTCCTACGGGTTCGACTGCTTCTTCCAGAACAACATGGAGCTGTTCGAAGAAGCGCTCAAGGAGATCCGCGCTTCCGCCTATAAATGCGGCAAGCTGGTGGACCTCTATTCGGGCGTGGGCGTGATAGGCCTGACCCTGCGCGACCTCGCCGACAAGGTCTACGCCGTGGAATCCTCCCCCAACTCGGTCAAGTACGCCGCGATAAACGCGGAGGCCAACGGCGCCACCAACTTCGAGATCGCCTGTTCTCTTTCGGAAAAAGCCGAGGGCGGGCTCTTCAAGGACACCGATATCCTGGTGCTGGACCCGCCCCGCGCGGGCCTGCACAACAAGGTGATCAAGCGGATCATGGAGATCCTGCCCAAGCGCATCATCTACCTGTCCTGCAACCCCATCACGCAGGGCCGCGACGCCGCCTTCTTCCTGGAGAAGTACAAGATCATCCGCTCGGCCGCCTTCGACTTCTACCCCAACACCCCGCACTCCGAAACGCTGCTGGTCTTCGAGCGGGACTAGCCCCGCCGGAAAAGAAAAAGGCCGCGGACAGCCGCGGCCTTTTTCACATCCCGGCGCTGTCCCTAGATAGCGCCGCCTGCCATGGTCGCCAGGCTGCCGGCGTTCACAGTGCCCGTGGAGACCACCACTTTCTGGCTGCAATCCGCGCAGTAGTAGATCTCCCCTTCCATTTCAGGCGTATACCCCAGGAGCGTGGCCCTATCCTTGCTCGGCAGGGCCAGCTTGCCCTGTACCCCCACCGCGCCCTCAAAGATATTTATAGAGTCGGCCCCCCGGGAAAGCAGGTTAAAGTTATCCCCGGAGCCCTGGGTGCTGTGGTCTTCTATCAGCAGCGCTGTGTTGTTCACAATGGCGCCGCCGGTAACGTCCGGGGGCAGTATCACCACGCCGTAATGCTCGTTTATAGTGCCGGCCGACTGGTAATTCTGCACGAAGACACCGGAGACGTTCTCCACTGTGCCGGCCCCCTCTACCATCGCCCCGGAACGCACGCCGATCACGTTGGGGAAGTTGAAGGCGCCGGCATTGCTGCCGTGAAAATCTCCGCCGACCACCGTCTGGTCGGCGTTGAGGTGAGAATCAGGTTCAACGGTCGCCATCACGGCTATGCCGGTGTTTTCCGCGCCTATCCCGGTGGCGGAGAAAGTGTTCTCTATCAGCAGCACCCGCTCCGAAGAGGGGCCAAGGGCGGCGTTGCCCATGTATATACCGGAGTTTATCCCCAGCGTGCCCACGTTGGAGATATTGTAGCCGCCCATGTCCAGGTCGGCGCCCCCCCCTCCCCCGGAACCGCAGTCCGCGTCCTTGACGCCCAGCGTACCTTCCGCCGTAGCGTAAACGCAGCGGTTACCGATCCCGGCCAGCGCCGTGTTCAGCAGGCTGCCCTCGATATACAGCGTAGACGCCGGCACTATGGAGGAAACGTTGACGATGTTATACGTGTTCATGTCGAAGTGGGCTATGGCCGGGTTGGCCATGCCCACGCCGGCGGGCACGTTGAACAGACCGGAGCCGTCACCGTAGAACCTGGTGGCGTACACGCCGCCCGCGCCTGTCAGGCGAATCACTGGCGAGACTCCGGTGGAAACCATCACCATATCCCCGGCGTAGCCGGCCGCCGAGGAGATGTGCAGGCTGGCGGCCGGAAATGTCTCGCCTATCACCAGCGGGCCGTTGGAGAACATGGCCCCGCCCGCGGCGAAGATGTCGCCTCCCACGAACAGCGAGGTGGAGAAGGCGATGCCGGGCTCCGAGGGTGAACCCACAATGGTGGAGACATTGATCATCCAGTTGCCGGCCAGGTCCAGGGCCTGCGTGGCCGTGTGATCGCCCAGGCCCCCGGTGCCGCTGACGCCGGTCAGCGCCGAGCCGTCGCCGTAATACTTGGCGGCCGAGGCTATGCCCACCACGTAAATATTACTGCTCACGTAGACGCCGCCGTTGAAGGCCGGCGCGGAAGAAGAAACCTCCACTTCAGGGGCCAGGGCCAGGCGCGGGGAGGTCAGGCCGTCCGCGGCCGCTACTGACAGGCTGCCGGCGAAAGCGTTGTCGGCGGCGTCCAGCAGGGGCACGTTGGCCGACAGCCGCGCGTCGGGCAGGGCGCCGGAGGTGAGCGCCGCGGCGCTGAGGTTGCGCAGGGCCGAGCCGTCGGCGTGCAGCAACCCGGAGGCCGTCATCGTGGCCTGGACCAGGCCGGCGTTGTTGCGCCAGAATTGTATGTAGCCGCCCTGCTCGCCCAGCACGTCCAGGCGCGCCGCCGGGGCGCCGGTGCCTACGCCGGCGTTGCCGGCGCTGTCCACGAAGAAACCCTCCGGATCCCCGTCGCCAGAGATCCAGTTGGAGCCGGTGATCAGGTCCTGCGTGAGCGTGTGGTCGCCCAGGTCGTCGTCGCCGCCTATGTTGCTGAGGGCGGAGCCGTCGCCGTAGTACTTGGCTCCGGCCGGCAGGTAGACATGCGTGGAAACGTAGACGCCGCCTTGGAAAGCGGCGGTCGCCGAGGAAAGGTCTACGCCGGGGGCCAGCGCCAGCCGCGGGGCGCCCACGCCCTGCGCGCCCGTCACCGTGACCGAGGAGGCGTTCAGGAGCTGGTTGCCGGCCAGGTTCAGCGCCTGTGAGGCGGTATGCCCGCCCAGGCCGTCGCCGGAAATATTGCGCAATCCGGCGCCGTCGGCGTAGATCACGCCGCCGGCGGAGACCGAAGCCATGATAACGCCGAACTGGTTGCGCCAGATCTGAGAGTAGGGCGCCGCGGGGACGGTCAGCACGTCCAGCCTGGCCTCGGGAATCTCGGTGCCGGCGCCTATATTGCCGTCGTTGCGCACCTTGAAGATAGTGAAACCCGTAAAATTCTCGGCGAGGAAGGCGTTCTCGGTATCGTCGTCAGTATTGGCCCGCACCAGCAGTTTACTGGTCCCGGCATTAGACTGGCCTATGGCCACGCTGGACGCGGCTTCCACGGTGTATACGCTGTTGCCGGCCACTCCCCACAGGGCGGAAGTGTCTACGAAATAAGACCCGTTGAGCGTGACCCAGTTCGAGCCGTTATACCCTTCGAAAGAGGCACCGTTGTAGCGGATAGAGCCCGGGACATTGAGCGCGCTGTCGCCCACCCTGACCGCGCCGTTGACGTCGAGCCGCTGCAGCGGGAGGGCCGTGCCGATACCGACATTGCCGTCGGCCACCACCAGGCCGGAGGAAACCAGGACGCCTGGCAGGGTGGCGTGCTGTATGGAAAAAGTCGCGCTGGAAACGAAAGTGTTGGCCTGCGCCAGCCCGGCGTAGCCGGCCGCCGCGTGGTCGCCCCAGGCGACGGCCCCGTTCCAGGCGGCGCGCTCGCCTGCCAGGATGGCGTAAGCCGGGTGCGCGATAAAGACCGGGTCGGCCTCGGCTATATTGGTCAGGCCGGAGCCGTCGGCGTACAGCACGCCCGCGGCGGTCATCGTGGCCACGGCCGCGCCGGCCGCGCTGCGCCAGATCTGGGAATTGCCGGCCACGGCGCCGCGCACGTCCAGGCGCGCCTCCGGCGCGTTGGTGCTCACGCCAACATTGCCGCCGGCGTCCACGAAAAGGCCTTCACTGCCGCCGTCGCCGGAATACCAGAACGCGCCGGCCGCGAGATTCTGCGCCAGCGTATGGTTGCCGAGGCCGTCGCCCAGGGCGCCCGCGGGCAGCCCGCGCAGGCCGGAGGCCGCCGCGTACAATACGCCGGTGGCGCTCATGGAAGCCTGCACCACCCCGCCGTCGTCGCGCCAGATCTGGGCGTAACCGCCGGCGTCCCCGCGCACGTCCAGCCGCGCGCCGGGGGCGGCCTGGCCCACGCCCACGTTGCCCGCGGCGTCCACGGCCAGGCCCTCGCCGTCGCCGTCGCCGGACACCCAGTTCGCGCCCAGCACCAGGTTCTGCGTCAGCGTGTGGTCGCCCAGATCGTCGGAGCCGCTGACCCCGGTCAGACCGGAGCCGTCGCCGTAATACTTGGCGCCGGCGGCCAGGTAGACATGGCTGGAAACATAGAGCCCGCCGTAATGGGCGGCGGCAGAGGATGAAAGCGAGACCGCCGCGTTCAGGCCCACCGAGGGCGCGGAGACTATGCGCCGGCCGGCCATATTGAGGTCCTGCGTGGCTGTGTGCGAGCCCAGACCGTCGCCGGAGATATTGCGCAGGCCGGCCGCGTCGGCGTAGAGCGTGCCGCCCGCGGTCATGGAGGCCACGATGACCCCGCCGGAATTCCGCCAGAACTGAGAGTAGGAGTCCGCCGCGGCCGCCTGCACGTCCAGCCGGGTCTGCGGGCCCGCCAGGCCCAGGCCGGCGTAGCCGGTGCCGGTCAGCACGGCGTGCTGGCCCGAAGCGGCCCAGCCGGGCGCGGTGCGCTGCACGGTGTTGTCGGTATAAACGACGCCCCTGCTGCCCGCCGCCCCGGAGAGCTTCAGGTCGCCGTTATTGACGGTGAAGGTGCCGGTGGAGGCTTCGGCCGTGACCGAGTGCAGGGAGTAGACCGAGGAATAGAGAGGCTCCGGCTGCAGCCAGCCGCCGTCGAGGCTCATCATGACGTAAGGGGTTATATCTTTCCAGGGTATGGCCGCGAAAGTCTCCTCGTCAGGAGTGCCGAGCGGGTAGCGGAACAGGCCTGTGGAAACCACAACATCCGTGGAACCGGAATTCCAGTACTCCGCGGCGCCGGAGGCGTCCGTTATCTTGAACTCCATCGCTACCGTGCCGTTGAACAGCCGGCCGTCCTTGCGCAGCGTGCCCTGGTAGCTTATCAGGCCCGGCGAGGCGGCGTAAGCCCCCCCGGCCAACAGCCCGGCCAGCGCGGCCGCTAAAATGGATATTTTTTTCACAATCTCACCTCTTGCCGGGCGCCGCCGCCCGGGTCCTGGCCAGCTCGAGGTAGTACAGCGCCTCGTCGTTATCGTCGTCGGAATCCAGCTCTTTTTCCAGCAGCTCTATCGCCCCGGCCCACTGCCTTCTACCGTAAAGCGACAGGGCCTCCCGCAGGTTCGCGTGCCGCAGCTTCAGGCCCGCCTCCAGGCCGCGCAGTTTCTGGGCCTTCTTCAGCTGGGCCTCGGTCTCGCCGGCCGAGCGCACCCCGCCGTAGAGAGACTGGCGCTCGGACACCCTGTTGAACTGCAGCGCGGCCAACATCCTGCTGTCCGCCTCGCCGCGGCCCTCCGCGAGGTACGGGTAATGTTTCTTCACCGTTTTAAAAAAGATGCCCCTGATCCTGGCGTCGGCGGCGGCCAGCGCTTCCGCGTTGTCGGAGTAAACGGGAAAAATCACGAGCAGCCGCTCGTAGGCAGCCACGGCTTCCGCGGCGGTGTCCGGGTCGGCGGCCAGTGAGCAAGCCAGGGCGAACTCTTCCTCCCAGGCACCCATCCGGCGCTCGCGGGCGGCGTTCATCTCGTCGCGGCGCTCGCGGGCCCGCCGCGCCTCGTCGAGCAGCGAATCCCTTTCCCTGGCCGCTACGCCGCGCTCCGAAGCGGCCGCCCGGCCCGCCGCAGTTTTCAGGCGCGAGCGCGCCGCGGCGTCGGAGGAATCGGCCAGCACGGCGTCCATGAGCTTTATCACCTCGGCCCTGCGCTGGTCGGCGGCGGCGGTCTGCGCTCGCAGAGGGCAGGCGCAGGCCAGCAGCGCCGCCGCGGCGGCGGCAAGGCGCGAGGGGCGCATTACCCGGGGTCCTCCAGCTTTAAGCGGGCGCGCCGCATCAGTTCCAGCGCGTCCTTATAGCCGGGGTCGGCGGTCAGCGCCTCATTGAGCAGCAGCACCGCCTCGTAATAACGTTTTTCCTTCAGCAGGCCGCGGGCCTGCTCCGTCTTGCGCACGGCCTCCTCCTGCTCCACGCTGAGATGGCGGGTGACCGCCACCGGCCTGTCGAACTTGTAGGAGAGGGCGAAGCGGTGGGCCGGCCCGAACTTGCCATAGGAGGAAAGAGAGTAGTCGAACTGCAGCAGCTTCATCACCAGGCCGCCGCCCAGCCGCAGACCGCCGCCGAGGTCCTCGCCGGAAACGTAGCCGGCCCGCACCGAGACCGCCCGCCAGACCTGGTACTCGGCCCCGGCGCAGAGCACGGCGCCGGCGTCTTTCTGCTGCCTGACGTCGGCCGAAAAAGTAATGGGGTCTCCCGCAGCCAGCATGATATACGAGGCCCCGGCCCTGAAGACGGAGGGCGCCGGGCCGGTCTCGGAGTCGAATTTAAAGCCCTGTCCCACGGATTGGGCCGAGACGCCCAGCGCCAGCGTGCCGGCGGGCCGCCGCTTTATCCAGAGCAGCCCGGCGTCGGCCAGGGCCGCCGCGGCGGAAACCCCGTCCAGTTCCTCGCGAGCGTACTTGAGCGTGATTCCGGCGAAAAGGCCGGACAGCCTGTCCTGCCAGGGCCCGGCCAGGCGCGCCGCGTAGCTCAGGCCGGCGGCCAGGCTTCCCGCCTCCACGCCGCCGGCGGCCGCCCCGGAATTGTCATACCCGTCGATGCCGGGGACGCTAAGCGCCAGCACGGAGACCGCGGCCGCGCCGTAGCGCAGAGGCTGCGCGTAAGCGGCCTGCTGCGAATTGATCCCCTCCAGCCAGGAGTTATAGGTGAAAGCCGCTTCCTTGTAGGCCGTGCGGCCCAGCGCCGCCGGGTTGATCGCCAGCGCGCCCAGCAGGTCGCCGTAGCCGCCCGCGCCGGACTCGCCCATGCCTACGGCCCTCGGGCTCTGCACGATGCGCAGGAATTCGCCGCCGGAGGTGCCGGCTCCCGCCGCGGCGCTGCCGGCCGCGCAGAGCAGCGCGCAGCAGGCGGAGAAGAGTTTGAGTGCCAGATTATTTTTCATCCGATTATTTTATTACCACCAGTTTGCCCGTCTTCCTGCTGGAGCCGGAAGTGACTTCCCACAGGTAGACGCCGCTGGCCACGGTCTGGCCGGAGGAATTTTTCAGGTCCCATTTCATCGACGGGGGCGCCGCTTGCAGCTCGCGCACCAGCGCCCCGGTGACGGTATAGATGCGGATCTTGCCGTAGGCCGGCAGGTTGGTGAAGGTTATCAGGTCGGCCCAGCTGCCGTACCTGGCCGCGTCGCCGGCGCCCGGCCTGAAAGGGACAGGGTAGGCATAGACCGGGCTCAGGTCCGCGTCCGGCACGGCCAGCAGGGCATAGTCCGAAAAATGAGAGACGGTCTGCGACACGGTCCTGGCGGCGCTGTCCACAAGAGCGCCGGCCTGGCGGACCCAGAGCCCTTTAGCCTCGTCGAGGCGCCAGACCGCCAGCGCGGAAGTCTTCAGCCGGGCGAGGGAACCGTCCACCAGCCCGTCGCCGTCGGCGTCGGCATAGGGCAGCGTCACCACGCAGGCGGAATTGGGCTGTATAGTGTTGCCGGCCGCGTCGTAGGGCGTCACGCTGAGCGTGCGCAAGAACTCGGGCGAGCCCGGCAGCGCGGCCAGCCTGGAGTTGGCTTCCCTGATCTCGGCGCGGGCGGCGTCCGTGGAGAGGGCCACGAAGAAGTCTTGCGGGTAGGCGTTGGCCGGGATGCGCACGCGCGCGGCGCGGTCGGAGAAAGCCGCGGCGGTATTGTCGGCCTGGTGGTCCATGATGACCGAGAAATACACGGTCGAGGCCGGCGCGAGCGGGGAACCGCTGACGTCGGCGATGGAAGAGGAAAAGCTGACGGCGAAGACCCCGCCCTTGGGCCAGGAGTCCTGCGGCGAGACCACCAGCTTGCTGCCCGAGTAGCCCACCGTGACCGTCCAGGTGGAATTCACGGCGTTGCCGGCGTTGTCGTAAACCTGCGTCACCGTAATTCCGTGGTCGGAGATCTCCCCGGCTATCTCGCCGCCGAAAACCAGGTCCAGGGTTTCCCCCGGCGTCATGCCCCACAGCCCGCCGTCGGCCAGCACCGAGGAGGTGGACGCGAGGGCGGCCAGCCCGGGGCTGACCACTTCGGCCGGCACCAGCGAGAGGTAGCCGGACCAGACTGAGGACGGCGCGGAAACCAGCAGACCGCCGCTGGCGCAATTATCACCCACGGTGTAGGACAGGTCATAGGCCCCGGTAGAGGCGCTGACTACGGCCAGCGGAGCGTCGGAGGAGCGGATCTTCTCCCAGGCGCAGCTGGCGCCGGCCGGGAACAGGGGCAGGAGGAGCAATAAGAGGAGCGGGCTTTTTATCATATCCGGTCAACCGGCCGAGAAGGCGCGATAATATACCCGTTTATTATATAAAACGGGCGACGGAGTATAGGGATAAATGTCAACGCGGGGTTAACCTGCTACTTCTCCAGCCAGGCCGCGGCGCGCAAGCCTTTTAACTTCCCGGCGCCGGTCAGGCCTTCCACGTGGGCGTTATAGCGCGTCTGCACCGGCTTGTCCTTGCCCAAAGCGCCGGAAGCGGTGGCGTTCTGGACGAAACCCGCGTTCACCGGGAAAGCCGTGACCAGGTAGGCGTGCGCGGAGGCGGTATCGCTCACAGAATAGACGAGCAGGTGAGTGTTGCCGCCCGCGGGCGCCAGGAACGGGGCGAAGTCGGTGCGCAGCGTCACCCGGCGGCCGCCCGGGAGCGCGACCTCCTCGGTGAGCCGGGCGCGCTTCACGGCGGAGAAGGCGTATTTTTTCACGGCTCCGGAGCAGCTGCCCCCCGCTTTGCGCAGCGCGGCCCAGGCGGCGGGATCGTCCTTGAGGGCGATGCCGCCGGCGAGGCAGGTGATATTGGCCAGCAGGGTACCCTCCGAAGGCGAGGGCCCGGCGGAACCGGCCGCCAGGCCCAGGCCTTTCGCTATGTCCGGCTTCACCCAGCGCGCTCGCTTGAAGCCGAACTTGGTGGGCAGCAGGCTGAACAGGTAGCCGTAAGTATGCTCCAGCCCGGCGTGCGCTATCCGGCCGCGGGGCTGCGCGGCGCCCAGCCGCGAGGCGATGAAGGAAAGTATCTCCGGGCGCACTATCTCGCCCTTGGCAAGCTCGTCGTAATTTATGCTCTCGCCCCAGAGCGCGAGCAGCCCGGGGGTAGCGCGGTCCTTGTCCATCTGGGCCAGCAGGCCCGGCAGCGACGCCTCGAAAACCTGTTCCAGGCCCGCGCCGGCGTCCGCGGCGGCGGCGAGCTCCCGGGCCGCCCCGGCCCAGGGGCAGTCCTCGGCCGCTTCGCCCGCCGCCGGGCAGGCGGCCGATAGCGGGACCAGCGGCAGGGTCAGCAGCGCGGCGCCGAGCAGGAGGCTCCTGATCATGCCAGCCTCCCGAAATCCGACGGGCTGACGGTGTAGTAGCGGGTGCCGCAGGGGTAACCGGGATACGGCCCGCAGCTCTCGTCCTGGCCCGCCGGGGCGGCCGTGCTCTTGTTGACGGAATTGGCGATGTCCTGCAGCGTCTCCGGCTTGGCCGGATTATCCGCCTGCGCGGGCTTCTGCGCCTTGAAGCAGGCGGCTAGCCCGGCCAGGCCGAAAGCCAGCAGCCCGAGTATGCCGAACCGCGCGACGCGGTTCACCTCGGCCCTGGTCAGGCCGGTCTTCTCTCCGAGTTCATAAAGTTTTTTCATAACCCCTCCGCCGACTAGCTAAATTGATTCTATTATTTTTCCGGCCCGAAACAAAGCCGGCGCCCGAGGGGGCGCCGGCCGTTGTGCGGAAACCCGTTTACTTGCCGGCCTTCGGGGCTTCGGTCGCGGCGGCGGGAGCCGCGGCCTCTACGGCGGTGCCGGACACCTGGTCGGCGGCGACGGGGGCCACGACAGCCTCCTGCTTCTTGCAGGCTGCGGCCAGCATCAGCGCCACGAGGGGCAGTATGAACATTATGGTCTTCTTCATTGTTGTTTCTCCTGTTGATGTACCGGGAACTTAAGCGTTCCGCAGTTGTAATTCTTCAAAGCAAAAAAAAAGGCGGACCCGTGGTCCGCCCCTGTATAGCAAAGCCTATAATATTATCCCCCGCCGGAGCAAATCCCGCCCTCGCGGCGCCGGGCCAGCCTAAAAACCCAGGCGGCAGCCGCCTCGCGGGTAAACACCGCCGGCGCGCGGTCAGCCGGGGGCGGCCCGTGCGGCGCCGCGGCCCCGGCCAGGGCGGCCTTAAGCAGCTGCCGGCCCAGTTCAAGCGCCGAACGCGCCGCCCTGTCGGCGTCCTCCGCGCTGCCGTAATTAGCGAGAAATTCCGCCGCCAGGCGTCCCTGCAGCCCCCACTCCGCCAGTCGCGCGCAGGCCGCCGCCTCCGGCGAGGGACGCGGCTCGTTCTCTTCCGCCAGCGTAAAATATTCCAGCGCGGCGGGCGCGCTGACCAGGGCTTGCTCCAGTTCCGAGCCCGGGTCGCCCGCGCCGCCGGCCAGGCGCCTGACAGCCAGCTCCAGGCCGGCGCTCTCCTCCTCCCGCCCGAAAGCCGCCAGGCCCCTGTCCAGCAGGCGGCGCCGCAGCGCCGCGTTAAGGGCGGCCCGCTCGCCTTCCTTTTTCAACGCCTCGAAACGCAGGGCGGGTCGGTGCGGCTGGAACAGGAATTCAGTCACGGCGCGCGTCTCGAAACCGGCTTCGGCCAGGAGTTCGGCCAGCAGTTCTTTGGGGAAACAATAGGCGTGGCCCATGCCGGCGGTCTCGGGGCCGTAAACCCAGCCCAGCGCCGCCTCCCGCGCGGCGGCGTCTCCGGCGAGAAAGACGGAGAAAGTCTTCTCTATGTCCGGCGTCTCCAGCGTCAGCGTGCCGCCCGGCTTCAGGACGCGCCAGCATTCGGAGAGGAAATATTTGGCTTTAAAAAAACCGAGGTGTTCCACCAGCTGCAGGGCCTTAACCTCTTCCGCCGACGCGCTCTCCAGGCGCAGGTCATGCGCCTCCATCAGCGTGTCGGCCGCCGAGTCCGGGTTATTGTCGACGTTAAGCCAGCCTTCCAGGCGGTTATAGCCGCAGCCGATATTCAGTTTCATTTGGCCTGTTCTCCGCCCCGCCCGCCGGAGAAAAAGCGGCCCAGCCGCCGGAATACTTCCGGCCCCGCCAGCCCGTTCAGCGCGCCGCGCCAGCCGGCCGGCTTCAGCTCCGGCAGGTATTCCTCGATGCTGCGGAAACAATAGGGGTCGTTATGCAGGCGGCCGGTCTTCATCAGCGACATCTCGCTGCAGCCGCCGCGGCAGGTCTCCAGCTCGGGACAGCCGGCGCAGTTGGGGCCGGCGTCCTCCTTTTTGAAACCCCGGGAGTAGGCAAAGCCCCCGGGCCTGTTCCAGATTTCGCGGAAACTGGACACGCGGACATTCCCCTCCACGTAGTTCTCGTCGTTCATGGCCAGACAGCCCATTACGCCGCCGTCGCTCCTGATGCCGGCCACCGAGATGCCGGCCTGGCAGCCCTCCCACTTCTCATAAAGCGCCACATTTTTCAGCAGGCCGGAGTGGTAGCCCAGGTCGTGCGCGCCTATCACCGGCAGCTCCTCCGGCGTGAATTCGCGGCGGCAAGCCTCCACAAAAAGACCGACGGCGTAGAACTCTTCCTTGTCCAGCAGGAATTCCCGGCTGAAGCGGCCGCCTTCGCCGCCGGCCGTCTGCACCTGCCAGGCGATGCCGCGCCCCTTGAGCAGGCCGCGCAGCGCCGGCAGTTCTTTGATATTCAGTTTGTGGACGGTAGTGATCACGCTGACAGGCAGCCCTTCGGACAGGCAGCGCGCTATGAAGCCGGAGGCTTTTTCGAAAGCCCCCCGCATGCCCCGGATGCGGTCGTGCAAGGCCGGGTCGGCCGCGTCCAGGCTTACCGCCACGGCCCGTGGCCGCAGCTCCCGGAGCCCGGCGAAGATCTCCTCGGAATGAATAGTGCCGTTGGTGATGACGGAGAGCTCCATGCCGAGCTCACGCACCCGGCTGGCGATGGCGAAGAAATCGGGCCGCAGCAGCGGCTCTCCGCCCATCAGCGCCACGCCCCGGCAGCCGGCGCTCTTGAGGTCGTCGCAAAGCGCCAGCGCCTCGGCCGGGCTCAGCTCGGCGGCGCGCCGGCCGCCGGCCGTGGAGCCGCAATGCAGGCAGCCCAAATTGCAGGCCAGCGTCAGTTCCCAGACCGCGCAGGCCGGGACATAGTTTGAGTTCAATTCCCCTCCGCTCACAAAGCCTATGATACAACAGCCCGGCCCCCCAGGCAAGCCATTATTTGGAATAAACCCCTAGACCGCCTATAAAGGAAACAATTATAATATCTGCTACTGTTACTGTACGGTCTTGCCGGGAGCACCCGGATCTTCGTAAAGGGAGAACAAGCTTGACTTCAACCGCGCCGCGCACGGAAACGCCCCTTTATCTGCCTTATTCAGCCGAAGCCTCCTCCTGCCTGAGGGACCTCGGCCGGCCGTACACCCTTAAGGACAGGGACGGCACTCCCGTTTTCACCCCCGGCCTCTCCGCCGGCGCGGCCGTGGTGCCCGCCTGCCTGCCTTCCCATCTCGGCGATCCCGCCTTCCTGGCCGCCCACGGCCTGAAGTTCGCCTATGTGGGCGGCTCCATGGCCAACGGCATCAGCTCCACGGAATTGGCCGAGGCTTTCGGCCGGGCCGGCATGCTGGGCTTCTACGGCGCGGCCGGCCAGCCGGTAGAGGAAGTGGGAAAAGCCATAGACCGCCTGCAGGCCGCCGGCGGCCTCCCCTACGGCTTCAATTTAATACACAGCCCCTCGGACCCGGCGCTGGAAACGGCCCTGGTGGACCTGTACCTCAAGCGCGGCGTGCGCCTGGTGGAGGCCTCGGCCTTCATCGGCCTGACCCTGCCGCTCATCCGCTTCCGCACCAGCGGCATTTTCCGCAACGCCGCCGGCGGCATAGAGACCCCCAACCGCGTGATAGGCAAGGTTTCCCGCGTGGAAGTGGCCGAGCGCTTCTTCTCCCCGCCCGAAGCCAAATTTCTCAAAGAGCTGGTAGCCCGCGGCGAACTGACCAGCGAGCAGGCCGAGCTGGCCTCGCAGATCCCCGTGGCCGAGGACGTGACCGCCGAGGGCGACTCCGGCGGTCATACCGACAACCGCCCGCTGGTCAATTTGCTGCCCACCATCATCGCCCTGCGCGACCGCGTGCAGGCCGAACGCGGCTACGCCGCGCCCCCCCGCGTGGGCGCCGGCGGCGGCATAGCCACCCCGGAGGCCGCGGCCGCGGCCTTCATGATGGGCGCGGCCTATGTCGTGACGGGCACCGTCAACCAGGCCTGCGCCGAATCCGGCACCACTGACCTGGTGCGCAGATTGCTGGCCGGCGCCGGCCAGGCCGACGTGGCCATGGCGGCCGCGGCCGACATGTTCGAGATGGGCGTCAAGGTGCAGATCCTCAAGCGCGGCACCATGTTCGCCATGCGCGCCAACAAGCTCTACGACTACTACCGCGCCTATAACGGCTTCGAGGAGATCCCCGCCGACATCCGGGCGACGCTGGAGCGCGACTATTTCCGCAAGCCCTTCGCCGAGGTCTGGGCCGGCACCCGCGAGTATTTCCTGAAGCGCGACCCGGCGCAGGCCGAGCGCGCCGAGCGCGAGCCCCGGCACAAGCTGGCGCTGGTCTTCCGCTGGTATCTCAGCCAGACCTCGCGCTGGCCGCTGGCCGGAGACGAGAGCCGCAAGCTGGACTACCAGATCTGGTGCGGCCCGGCCATGGGCGCCTTCAACGAATGGGCCCGGGGCTCTTTCCTGGAAGCCCCGGAGAACCGCGCGGCCGTCACCGTGGCCCAAAACCTGCTCGCCGGCGCCGCGGCGCTCACCCGCCTGCACGCGCTGCGCTGCCAGGGCGTGGCCGCCGATTCCAGGCTGGCCAGGCAGGAACCCCGGACCGGGGAAGAGCTGTCCCGTTTTTTTAACAGCAGTATAAACTCGGTTAGGGGTTAAGCCCCTGGCGCCGCCGCGGGGCGGCTCCGACTAGGATACCATGAGCGCTAAAAAAGAGACCACGCAATCCCCCATAGCCATAGTGGGCATAGGCTGCCTTTTCCCCAAAGCGGAAAACGCCCGCCGGTTCTGGGCCAACATAAAGAGCGGCGTGGACGCCATCACCGAAGTCCCCTCCTCCCACTGGCTCCCCGAAGAGCATTACGACAAGAACCCCAAGAAGCCGGACATGACCTATGCCCGCCGCGGCGGCTTCATCCTCCCCGTGGATTTCGACCCGTCCGAGTTCGGCCTGGCGCCCAACGCGCTCGAGGCCACCGACAGCGCCCAGCTGCTGGGCCTGCTGACCGCCAAGATGGCCCTCGAGGACGCGGGCTACGGCCCCGGCCGCGATTTCGACCGGAGCCGCGTCAGCGTGGTCCTCGGCGTCACCGGCGCGCTCGAGCTGGTCATCCCCCTCGGCGCCCGCCTGGGCCACCCGAAGTGGCGCAAGGCCCTCGGCGAGTTCGGCATAGCCGGCGCCGACGCCGAAGCCATCATCGCCCGCATGCAGGAGGACTATGTCCCGTGGCAGGAGAGCTCCTTCCCCGGCCTGCTGGGCAACGTGGTCAGCGGCCGCATAGCCAACCGCTTCAACCTCGGCGGCACCAACTGCGTGGTGGACGCGGCCTGCGGCAGCTCGCTGGGCGCCGTGCACATGGCCACGCTGGAGCTCGCGGCCGGCCGTTCCTCCATGGTGGTCACCGGCGGCGTGGACTGCTTCAACGACATTTTTATGTACATGTGCTTCAGCAAGACCCCGGCGCTGTCCGCCTCCGGCGACGCCAGGTCCTTCGACGCCTCCGCCGACGGCACCGCCCTGGGCGAGGGCCTGGGCATGATGGTGATGAAGCGCCTCGAGGACGCCGTGAAGGACGGCGACCGGATCTACGCCGTGCTCAAGGGCGTGGGCTCCTCCTCCGACGGCAAGGGCAAGGCCATTTACGCCCCCAGCTCCGAGGGCCAGGCGCGCGCGCTGCGCAACGCCTACGCCGCAGCCGGCGTGGACCCCGCCACCGTGGAACTGGCCGAGGCGCACGGCACCGGCACCACCGTGGGCGACGGCGTGGAACTGGACGCCCTCACCGAGGTTTACCGCGACAGCAAAAAGGAGGGCACCTGGTGCGCCCTCGGTTCGGTCAAATCCATGATCGGCCACACCAAGGCCGCCGCCGGCTCGGCCGGTCTGATCAAGGCCGCCCTCTCGCTCTACAATAAAACGCTCCCCCCGACCATAAAGGTCAACGCCCCGCTGAAGGCGCTGGCCGAGGGCAATACCCCCTTCTACCTGAACGCGGACCTGCGCCCGTGGATAAAGAAAGACCACCCGCGGCGCGCCGGCGTCTCCGCCCTGGGCTTCGGCGGCTCCAACTTTCACGCCATACTCGAGGAGCATACCCCGGACAAGGCGCAGCCCGACTGGGACGGCGACGCCCAGCTGGCCGTCTTCTCCGGCAATAATGCCGGCGAGCTGAAGCAGGCCCTGACCGCCTGGCAGGGCCTGGATTGGGACGGGCTGCGCCTGGCCGCCGCGCGCGCCCGCGCCGCTTTCAAGCCGTCCGCCCCCGCGCGCCTCGGCTTCGTGCTCGAGCGCGACGCCGACTGGCGCAAGACCCTCGCTTCGGCCCTCTCCAACCTTGACTCGCAGAAAGCCGCCAGCTGGACCACGCCCGACGGAGTTTATTTCTCCTCGGCCGCTCCGGAAAAACTGGCCGTGCTGTTCCCGGGCCAGGGCGCGCAGTACCCCGGCATGCAGCGCGACCTCGCCTGCCGTTTCCCCGAAGCCCTGAACGTTCTTTCCGCGGCCGACGCGGCTTTCGGCGGGGACAAGCCGCTCTCCGACTATCTCTACCCCCGCGCCGCCTTCACCCCTGAAGCCAAACAGCGCCAGGCCGAAGACCTCAAGGACACCCGCGTGGCGCAGCCCGCCCTCGGCGCCGCAGGTCTGGGCGCCTGGCGCGCCCTGGCCGCCTTCGGCCTCAGGCCCGCGGCCTTCGCCGGTCACAGCTACGGCGAACTGCCCGCGCTGTGCGCGGCCGGCGTCTACACCGATTCCGACCTCTTCTCCCTCTCCCGGCTGCGCGGCGCCCTGATGGCCGCCGGCGCCGGAGACCGCGGCGGCATGATAGCCGTGCAGGCCCCGCTGGCCGAAGTGGAGAAGGCCATAAAAGAAGAGAAACTCGACCTCGTCATAGCCAATAAGAACACCCCGGCGCAATTCGTGCTGTCCGGCGCCACTCCCGAGATAGCGCGCGCCAGCGAGCGGCTGGCCGCCCGCGGCCTCAAGTGCACCGTGCTGCAGGTCTCGGCCGCGTTCCACAGCAAACTCGTGGCCGGCGCGCAGAAAGACTTCGCCGCCGCCCTCGCCAAGGTCAAATTCAGCAAGCCGCAGACCACGGTGTACGCCAACAAAAGCGCCGCGGCCTACCCCGAGGCCGCCGACAAGGCCCGCGAAGTGCTGGCCTCCCAGCTGGCCTCGCCGGTAGAATTCACCGCGATGGTGGAGAAGATGTACGCCGACGGCATACGCGTCTTCCTCGAAGTGGGCCCGGGCGCCCGCCTGACCGGCATGGCCGCCGCCATCCTGGCCGGCAAGGAGCATACCGCTTTCGCGCTCGACGCCAGCTCCGGCAAGAAGAACGGCGTGGCCGACCTGGCCCGCGCCCTGGCGCGCCTGGCCTCGCTGGGCTGCGCCGTGGACCTGAACGCCTGGGAAGGCGGCGCCGAAGGCGCCAAAGACGCGGACAGGAAAGTCTCGAAGCTGGCCGTGAAACTGACCGGCGCCAATTACCGCTCCTCCCGCCCGGCGGCTCAGGCCCCCCGGCGCCAGATCACAACGCAGAACGCTCCCCGGCCGCAGCAGTTCGCTCCCGCGGCCCCGGCCGTGCAGGCTTACGCCAGCGAAGCCCTGCGCGTGACGCAGGAGAGCATGGCCGCCCTGCAGAAGATGCAGGAGCAGACCGCATTGCTGCACGCCCGCTTCCTGGAAGGCCAGGAGGCCGCCCAGCGCTCCTTCCAGGCCCTGCTCGACCAGCAGCAGCAGTTCTTCACCGGCAACCCGGTTCAGCCGCTGCCCGTCCTGCAGCCCCTGCCGCAGCGCGCCGCGGCCCCCGCAGCCGCGCCGGCCCCGGCTCCGGTTCAGGCCGCTCCGGCCGCCGCCGGCCCCAACGTGTCCAAAGTTCTGCTCGAGATAGTCTCGGCCCAGACCGGCTATCCCTCCGAGTCCCTCAACCCCGACATGGACATGGAGTCCGACCTCGGCATAGACTCGATAAAGCGCGTGGCTATTCTTTCCGAACTGCAGGAGCGCCTGCCCCAGGCCCCGAAGATCACCCCGGAGCAGCTCGGCACCATACGCACGCTGCGCCAGGTGGCCGCCCACCTCGCCGCCGGCATGCCCGCCGCCTCAACGGCCCCCGTTGCCGCGCCCGCCGCCGCCGGCCCCGACGCGTCCAAGGTGCTCCTCGAGATAGTCTCGGCCCAGACCGGCTATCCCGCCGAGTCCCTTAACCCCGACATGGACATGGAGTCCGACCTCGGCATAGACTCGATCAAGCGCGTGGCCATCCTTTCAGAACTGCAGGAGCGCCTGCCGTCCGCCCCGCGCATCACGCCCGAGCAGCTCGGCACCATACGCACGCTGCGCCAGGTGGCCGCCCATCTCGCCGCCGGCATGCCCGCTGTTATCGCGGCCCCCGCAGCCGCGCCCGCGGCCGCAGGTCCCGACGCGTCCAAGGTACTGTTGGAGATAGTCTCGGCACAGACCGGCTATCCCGCCGAGTCCCTCAACCCCGACATGGACATGGAGTCCGACCTCGGCATAGATTCGATAAAGCGCGTGGCCATCCTTTCAGAACTGCAGGAGCGCCTGCCGTCCGCCCCGCGCATCACGCCGGAGCAGCTCGGCACCATACGCACGCTGCGCCAGGTGGCCGCCCACCTCGCCGCCGGTATGCCCGCCGCGGCCCCGGCGCAGACAGCCGCCTCGCCGGCCCCGAAAACCGCGCAGGACGTGATAGTGCGCGAAGTGCTCAAGGCCGCCGATTTCAACCCGGCCGCCCCCCGGGAAAAAGCGGCGCTGGATAAAAATCTGCCCCTCTGGGTCACCGACGACAATTCCCCCCTGGCAGACGGCGTGGTGAAAGCCCTGACCGGCCTGGGCTACAAGGCCGCCAAGGTGTCGCTCGACAGCAAGCCGGCCGGCCCGCTGGCCGGACTGGTAATACTGGCCCCCGCCGCCAGGCTGGGCAAGAAGGATTTCTGGACCGCCGACTCGGAGCGCTTTCTCAAGCGCGCCTTCCGCCTGGCGCAGGCCGCCGGGCCGGCGCTGCGCGAGACCGGCAAGCGGGGCGGCGCCTGCCTGCTGACGGTTTCCCGCCTGGACGGTTCCTTCGGCCTCTCCGGCCTCAAGACAGAGCAGGACCCCGCTTTCGGCGGCCTGGCCGGGTTGGCCAAGACGGCCGCCCGCGAATGGCCGGAAGTCTCCTGCCGCGCCGTGGACGCCTCCGCCGACTGGAGCCACACGGTGTCCGTGGCGCAGACCATAGCCGAAGAAGCCGCTTTCAAAGGCCCCGTGGAAATGGGCATCTCCGAGACCGGCAGCCGCGTGGTGCTGCTCAGCGCCTCGGAACAGGTCAGCGGCGGAAAATTACCGCTCAAGAAAGGCGA
Source organism: Elusimicrobia bacterium HGW-Elusimicrobia-3 (assembly GCA_002840355.1). Classification (GTDB taxonomy): domain Bacteria; phylum Elusimicrobiota; class Elusimicrobia; order Elusimicrobiales; family UBA9959; genus UBA9959. Next base: position 75,196 of record PHAL01000003.1, read on the forward strand.
CGTGGTATTGATCACCGGCGGCGCCCGCGGCGTTACCGCCGAAGCTGCCGCCGCGCTGGCCGCCGCCTGTTCCCCCGCGCTGGCCATACTGGGCCGCAGCCCGCTGCCGGCCGCAGAGGAAGCCTGGCTGGCTCCCTGCGTCACCGAAGGCGATATAAAGAAAACCCTCATAGCCCGCAATCCCGGCCTGGCCCCCAAGGCCGCCGGCGAACAGTGCCGGGCCATCCTGGCCGCCCGCGAGATCCGCGCGCAGCTCAACCGCTTCGAGGCGGCCGGTTCGCGCGCCGCCTACTACCAGGCAGATATCCGCGACCCGCAGGCCGTCAAGGCCGCGCTGGACAGGATCAACAAGGAGCTGGGCCCGGTGCGCGGCCTGGTGCACGGGGCCGGCGTACTGGCCGACAAGCTCATCCTCGACAAGACCGCCGAGCAGTTCGACTCGGTCTTCGACACCAAGGTGGGCGGCCTGCGCGCGCTCCTTTCGGCGCTGGACCTGGGCGCGCTGCGGGTGCTGGCCCTCTATTCCTCCTCCACCGCGCGCTTCGGCCGCACCGGCCAGTGCGACTACGCGATGGCCAACGAAGTGCTCAATAAGGCCGCGCGCCTGGCCGCCCGGCGCCTGCCCGACTGCCGCGTGGTCTCCTTCAACTGGGGCCCGTGGGACGGCGGCATGGTCCACGACGGCCTGAAGGCGCTGTTCGCCAAGGAAGGCGTAGGCGTGATCGGCCTCGCCGAAGGCGGCAAGTTCCTGGTGGACGAGCTGTCCTCCGACAGCCCGGCCGTGGAAGTAGTGGTAGTGGCCCGGCCCGCCGGCGCGGCCCCCGCTCTGCCGCCCGCCCCCGGCGCCGCGCACGGCATTAAAATAGAAGTTTCCGCCCAGGATTTCCCGGTGCTGCGCTCGCACGTCATCAACGGCAAGGCCGTGGTGCCGACGGCCGTCATCACCGAATGGCTGGCCCACGCCGCGCTGCACGAGAACCCGGGCCTGCTCTTCCACGGCTTCAACGGTCTCAAGATCTACAAGGGCATCATCCTCGCCAACGGCTCCCGCGCCGTGACGGCCTCGGCCGGCAAGGCCGCCAAACGGGACGGCCTCTTCGCGGTGGCGGCCGAGATCCGCGGCCCCGGCGGCGAACTGCACGCCGGCGCCGAGATACTGCTGGCTTCCAGCCTGCCGCGCGCCGCCGCCCCCCGCCCCGAGTTCGCGCTCAAGCCCTACCCGCGCGCGGTGGAGAAGGCCTACTCCGACATCCTTTTCCACGGCGAGGAGATGCGCTTCATCCGCGCCGTCGCCGGCTTCTCGCCCGAGGGCATAGCGCTGGACTCGGCGGTTTCGCTGCCGCCGGCCTCGTGGATGCGCAGCCCGCTGCGCGACCGCTGGCTGGCCGACCCGGCCGCGCTGGACGCCGCTTTCCAGGGCCTGATCCTCTGGACCTTCGAGAACTCCGGCGCCTGCTCGCTGCCCAACTCGGCGGCCTCGTACCGCCAGTTCTCGGCCCGCTTCCCGGAGGCCGGGGTGCGTATAGTGGCGCGAGTCACGGCCTCGGCCGAGCACAGCGCTCGCGCCGACATTGATTTTATAGACGGCAAAGGCAATCTGGTGGCCCGCATGGAGGGCTACGAATGCACGGTGGACAAGTCGCTTAACGGCGCTTTCCGCAAAACAGCGACAGCTTATTGATGAACGAAACGCAGCCGATAGCTATAGTGGGCGCCGGCGGAGTCTTCCCCGGCGCGCCCGACCTGGACGCCTTCTGGAAAAACATTTCCGGCGGCGTCTGCTCGTCCCGGGAAGTGCCCCCGGGCCGCTGGGCACTGCCCGGCCGCGAGGCCTTCGACCCGCAGAAAGGCGCCCCGGACAAGGTCTACTCGCTGAAAGCCTGTTTCGTAGAAGGATTCAAACCTGACTTCGCCGGCCTGGACCTGCGCGAGACTTTCCTGCAGCGGCTGGACCCCGTTTTCCACCTGGCCCTGCACGCCGCCAGGCAGGCCTTCTTCGACGCCCGGCCGGAAAAGATCAACCGCGCCCGCACCGGCGTGATCATAGGCAACATCGTGCTGCCTACCGACGCCGCCTCCGCCCTGTCGCGCGAGCTGCTGCTGCCGGCCTTCGAGACCGCCGCTTTCGGCTCCGCCCTTACCGGCTTCGATTCCAAAACCGATCCGCTCAACCGCCGGGCCGCCGGCCTGCCGGGGAGCGTCATCGCCCGCGCCCTCGGGCTCTCCGGCGGCAGCTACACGCTGGACGCCGCCTGCGCCTCCTCCCTTTACGCCGTCAAGCTGGCCTGCGACGCGCTGCGCGACGGCCGCGCCGACGCCATGATAACCGGCGGCGTGTCCCGCCCTTCGAGCCTCTATACGCAGATGGGCTTCTCCCAGCTGCGCGCCCTTTCCCCCTCCGGCCGGCCCGCGCCGTTCGACGCCGGGGCCGACGGCCTGGTGGTTGGCGAAGGCGCCGGCATGTTCGTGCTCAAGCGCCTCGCCGACGCCGTGCGCGACGGCGACAAGATCTACGGCCTGATAACGGGCATCGGCCTCTCCAACGACATCGGCGGCAGCCTGCTGGCCCCCAACACCGCCGGCCAGCTGTACGCCATGCGCGCCGCCTATAAACGCGCCCGCCTCTCGCCTTCCCAGGTGGACTACATAGAATGCCACGCCACCGGCACCCCCACCGGAGACCCCGTGGAAGTGGAAAGCCTCAAGACCCTCTGGGGCGAACGCGGCTGGAGCGCTGGCCAGTGCGCCCTGGGCTCCGTGAAATCCAATATCGGCCACCTGCTCACCGCGGCCGGCTCGGCCGGCCTGATGAAGGTGCTGCTCTCTTTCAAGCACAAGACGCTGCCGCCCACCGCCAATTTCACCAAGCCGGGCCCGAAGATAAAGCTGGCCGACAGCCCTTTCCGCGTGCAGCAGACTTGCGCCGACTGGGCCGCCCGCGACGGCCGGACCCCCAGGCGCGCCGCGGTCAGCGCCTTCGGCTTCGGCGGCATCAACGCCCACGTCCTGGTGGAAGAATACGCCGGCAGCTTCACCCCTTCCCCCCGCTCCCTTTCCGCCGCCCCTGCCGCGCCGGCCCCGGTGGCCATAGTGGGCATGGAGGCCCGTTTCGGCGCGCTCGGCGGCCTGCGCGAATTCCAGGAAGCCGTGCTCGGCGGCCCGCGCGCCGCCGCAGGAGAGCTGCCGGAGCAGCGCCGCCGCGGCCTGCCCGGATCGCTGCCTAAAGGTTTCTTCCTGCGCGAGGTGGGCGCCGCCACCGACGCCTACCGCATACCTCCCAAAGAGCTGGAGGAGATGCTGCCGCAGCAGCTGCTGATGCTCGACACCGCCGCCAGGGCCATCGCCGATTATTCCCCGGAGAAGAAAGTGGAGAACGCCGGCGTCTTCATCGGCCTGGGCCTGGACATGAACACGGCCAATTTCCATTTCCGCTGGACGCTGGGCGAGACCGCCCGCGCCCGCGCGCAACAGCAGGGCTGGAACCTTTCTCCCGACGGTGAAGCCGAACTGACCTCCGCGCTGCGCGCCGAGGCCGGCCCGGCCCTCTCCGCCAACCGCACCATGGGCGCGCTGGGCGGCATAGTGGCCAGCCGCATAGCGCGCGAGTTCCACGTGGGCGGCCCCAGCTTCACCATTTCGGGCGAAGAGACCTCCGGCCTCAGGGCGCTGGAAGCCGGCGTGCGCGCGCTGCGCGCCGGGGAACTGGATACCGCCATAGTCGGCGCCGTTTCCGTGGACGGCGATCCGCGCGCGCTGGCCGCCGAAGGCGCCGTCAACCCTTTCTCCGGAGAGACCAAACCTTTCGACGCCGCCGCCGCCGGCACGCTGCCCGGCGAGGGCGCCGCGGCGCTGGTGCTCAAGCGCCTCGACGACGCGGTGCGCGACGGGGACAGGGTTTATGCCGTGATAAGGGGCCTGGGCTTCGCCTCCGGCGGCGGCGTGGACAAAGCGCCCTCCTCCCAGGCCTGCGCCGAAGCGCTGCGCGCGGCTTACGCCGAGGCGCAGGCCGACCCCTCTACCGTCGGCTACCTAGAGACGCACGGCAGCGGCGTGCCCGCCGAGGACGCCGCCGAGGCCGAAGCCCTTACCGATTTCTACGGCATCTCAGCCGCCGGCCTGCCCTGCGCTCTGGGCTCGGCCAAGCCCGTAATAGGACACGCCGGCCCCGCCTGCGGCCTGGCGGGCGTGGTCAAGACCGCGCTGGCCCTGTATCAGGAAATCCTGCCGCCGCTGGCCAAGGTTTCGCCGCTGGCCGCCCTGGCCCGCGCCCAGAAAAGATTCCACATCCCACAGGAACCCCAGTACTGGACCCGCAACCGCGCCGAAGGCCCCCGCCGGGCCGGCGTAAGCGCGCTGGGCCCCGACGGCAACTGCGGCCACGTAGTGCTGGAAGGCCTGGACCAGGCCTCCGAGCGCGCCGACGCCGAACGCCGCCAGCCGCTGGGCGCCCGGGGCGAAGCCTTGTTCGCCGTGGAGGACGACGACCGCGAGGGTATACTCTCCGGCCTGGCCGACCTGCGAGCCTGGCTGGGCCGGCAGCAGCCGGACGCCAACATAGAGCGGCTGGCGCGGGCCTGGTTCGCCAGGAGCGGCAGCAGGCCCTCCGCCCTGCGCGCCTGCGTTCTGGTGGCGCGCGACGCCGCGGAACTGCTGGCGCTGGCCTCAGAGGCCGCCGAAGCCCTGCGCAGCGGCGATAAGCCGCTGCTGCGCGACCGCATCTATTATTCCACCGAGGCCCTGGCCGGCCGCGGCTCGGTGGCCTTCGTTTTCCCCGGCTCCGGCAACCAGTATATAGGCATGGGCCGCGACCTCTGGACGCAATGGCCCGAGATACTGCGCCGCCAGGACGCCGAGAACGGCTACCTGCGCGGCCAGATGGTGCCCGAGCTTTTCAGCCCGTGGCGGCTGACCTGGCAGAAAGGCTGGCAGGCCGAGACCGAGCTTAAGATAACCGACGACTACAAGTCCATGATCTTCGGGTCCGTGGCCCACGGCACGGCCGTCTGCGACCTGGTGCGCCACCACGGCGTGGAGCCGGCCGCGGTGATAGGCTACAGCCTCGGGGAGACCGCCGGGCTGTTCGCCACCCGGGCCTGGACCGCGCGCGACGAGATGCTGCGCCGCATCAACGAGTCCAGCCTGTTCGTCAGCGACCTGGCCGGCCCCTGCGACGCGGCCCGCCGCTTCTGGAATCTGCCCAAGGACGAGAAGGTGGACTGGGTGCTGGGCGTGATAGACCGCCCGGCCGAGACCGTGCACCTGGCGCTCAAGGGCGCCGAGCGCGCCGCGCTGCTGATCGTCAACGCGCCGCTGGAATGCGTGGTGGGCGGCTACAGCAAGGCCGTGAAATCCCTCGTGGACGGGCTGGGCTGCGTCTTCCTGCCGCTGCAGGGCGTCTCCACCGTGCACTTCGAGGCGGCCCGGCTGGTGGAGCGGCAGTACCGCGACCTGCACCTGCTGCCCACCAAGGCCCCGGCCGGCATAAAGTTTTACAGCGGCGCCTGGAAGAAGCCTTACGCCGTAACGCGGGAGAGCGCGGCCGACTCCATAGTGGGACAGGCCGTGCACGCGCTGGACTTCCCCGCCGTGGTGCGCCGCGCCTACGAGGACGGCGCCAGGCTCTTCGTGGAGCTGGGCCCGCAATCCTCCTGCTCGAGGATGATAGACAAGATCCTCGGCGCCCAGCCGCACGCGGCCCGTTCCGCCTGCGTCAAAGGCCAGAATGCCGCCGGCACGGTACTGCGCCTGTTCGCCAGGCTCATAGCCGAAAGGGTGCCCGTGGACCTGAAGACGCTCTACGGCCTCGAATCGCAAGCAGCGGCCCACCAGGCCCCGCGGCCGGCCAAAC
>PHAL01000089.1 GCA_002840355.1 Elusimicrobia bacterium HGW-Elusimicrobia-3
CGAAATCGCCTTTTCGCCCTTCGCCGCGGCTGCCGCGGCGTTAAAATTTTGCAGTTTTTCCCACGGAAAACTCAGTTTATAAGAAATCCGTTTCCCGCCAATAATTAAGTTCGAACCGATATTTTTCAATATTTGCAGGTTTTCAGCCGGATTTCCAGAAACCGCGGCCTCTCCGACGTGACTCGCGGACTGATAGAAGGCCCTGACAGGTTCGAACCGTTTATCTCCCTGCCGCGCAAAAGCGGCGAGTTTCATTTCGATTTCCTTTTTCTCCTCAACGAATGAACGCTTTTTGAGGGAGTACTCGGCCTGGGTAAGCTGCCCGGACAGCACCATATCCAGTAGTGCGTTCATTCGTTGATTCAGGATATCTATTTTATCTCGCAGATTTTGGGCGGCTCTTTCCCCGGCCTGGGCCGCCTTTAATTTTTCCTTTTTGATGTTATCAAGAGCCTCGGCGGCCAGGGCCGGGGGTAAGGAAACTCCTTTTAAGATTTCGCGCACCTGGGCGTCTATGACCTCCTCGCGCACGAAGAGCTGACTGCATGGCGTCTTGCGCTTGGTGCAGTGCAGGTAGTTATGGCCTTTCTGCGTCTCGGTGGTAATGTAGCAGCCGCATTCCGCGCAGCGGAAGGCGGCGCGATAGACATAAGGCTTTAACCCTTTCTGTGCGTGCGTATGCCTGCTCTTGCGCGTCATTACCTCCTGACACTTGTCGTATAGCGCCTTGGAGATGAGCGGCGTGTGCTTACCCTCGTAATACTCGCCGAGGTACCGGATAACGCCGTAGTAGAACGGATTTTTGAGGATCTTCTGGTAGTTTGAGTTAGACAAGTCTTTGTCCCAACGCTTAAGCCCGAGGCCGTTCATGGTATCTCGTAAATCCCTGATGGGATACCGGCCGGAAGCATAAAGCTCGAATGTGCGTTTTACGAGCGGGGCCAGGACCGGGTCCACGACGATGGTGTGGTTCTTGGTGTCGTTCTTGTAGCCGATGGGCGCAAGGGCGGGGAAAATGCCGTTGCGGAGTTTCTGGCGCAGGCCCCGCTTAACGTTCTCGGCGAGATTGTCTATGAAGTATTTAGACTGGCCAAAGGCAATAGACAGCATGAACTTGCCCTGCGGCGTAGGGTCAAACCAGAAGGTGGGGAACTTGAGCTCCAGTATTTTGGCCGTGTCCACCAGGTAGATGATGCGCCCGCCGTCTATGGAATTGCGGGCCAGTCGGTCTGGGTGCCAGGCAACTATGCCGTGGGCCGCGCCCTGCTCCAGGCCCGCTACCATCTCGTTAAAGACCTCGCGGCCCGGTTCCTTGGCGGTCTTGCTCTCTATGAACTCCTTGGCGATAACAAAACCCTCTTTGCGCGCATAGTCCCGCAACTCGGTGAGCTGCGCCTCTATGGAGAGTACCTGGCGGTCCGCCTCGTCGGTGGACTTGCGCGCATAAAGGAAATACCGCATTGTGTGGTTCTGCATACCTTGTCTCCCCGCTCTTAATTCCGGCTTTGCCCAGCAGGGCTAAGACGGAATTAAGTGCTATTCTTCAACTCTGCGCCGCGGGTAAGGCCGGCCAGGCGCAGCAGCGCTGGGCCGGCCGCACCGGCGGCCATAAGGAAAATAATTCGGTTCGTAATTAATCATCGGCGGGAAACGGATTTCTTATAAACTGAGTTTTCCGTGGGAAAAACTGCAAAATTTTAACGCCGCGGCAGCCGCGGCGAAGGGCGAAAAGGCGATTTCG
>PHAL01000090.1 GCA_002840355.1 Elusimicrobia bacterium HGW-Elusimicrobia-3
CCCGCCGCCAGCCACCCGCGCCTGCGCCTGGCCTACGCGCTGACCCGCTGCGGGCAGGGCGCCGAGGCGGCCGGGGTCCTGGAAGATTACCCCCCGGATGCGGACTCAGACTACCTGAAAGGCTTGCTGAGGCTCAAGACCGACAGGGCCGGGGCGGCGGCGCTGCTGCGCTCCGCGCTGGCTGCCTCTCCGGACCGCCGGGACTTCCGCCTGGCGCTGCGGCTGGCAGAAAATAAAGAGCCCGCCGGCGCTGGCCGGAGGGACGCCGAGGACTTGCGCGCTTTCCGCGAGTCCCTGGTAAAAGCCGGTTTATTTTTTTGAGCCGAAGTTGGTGAAGGAAAAAGAAGAGAGCTGCACCGGCTTGAAGTTGAAGCTGGCCGACGGTTCCCCCATCGGCATGCCGTCGGAGCCGGGGCTGGAGTACTTCTTCAGCCAGGCCTCCCATTTCTGCCCGAAATCCATCCCCTCGCGCGCCCTGTAGTTCTTCCACAGCGCGTCGTCCGTCTTTTCCCCCGCCCTGAGGGCCTCGCAGAAAGCCTTGAACTGCACGCGCGTGTGCGGCCGGTAGAGGTACAGCACCGCCCCGTAGGACTGCAGGTACCAGTCGGCGATCTGGCTATCGGACTGCAGCTGGTCCAGTTTCACGCCGAAGAAGGCGGAGAACGGCAGGCGGCGCTCCTTAGGGAAATAGGCCAGCGCGCGGCTCCAGGCGCCGCCCTCGGGAAACACGGATTCCTCCATGTAGACGGCCAGCCCCTCGTTGAGCCACTGCGGCGGGTACTTCAGCTTCTCGGCGAAGTAGCTCTCGAAATAGAGGTGAGTCAGCTCGTGAGCGATGACGGCCTTGAGCTTCTGCATGTCGCCGGTGTCGTAGACCACGATGGTCTTCTTGGCGACGAAAGCCAGGCCCTTGGACCAGCGCGGCGGCGTGAACTCGCCTTTGAGGTAGGAGTCCTGCGAGGAGTAGATGTAGATCTTGGTGCGCTCGCGCACCATCCAGGGCGCGAACATGGCCAGGTTCAGCCGCATCGAGGAATACATGCGCTCCATCTCCAGCGAGACTGAAGCCGGTGACCACACGGACTCGTGGAGTATCTCGAAATGAGGCGAGGTTTTTACGTGCCAGTCGGCGGGGGCGGCCAGCGCGGCGGAAGCGAACAGGAGGATGGAGGCGAGCATGCGCGCCTCCTATTCCTGGTCCGCCGTTATGGTTACCCTCATGGACATCCCGCCGGTGCGGGAATAACGGACGTTGGTGCCGTCAAGCGTGGTAACCCCGGTGGAAGGGACGTTGCTGAGATCGGGGTAGGCGTAGAAATTCCACTGTGAAAGGCGGTCGGCCGCCACCCACTGGGAATGCGAGGCTGCCTCGCTGGAGCGGTAGTTGCGCGCGGCGAGCATGTACCGCGCCAGCACCCATTTCATGACCATGACCGCGATCATGGAGAGGATCACGGAAATGACCAGGGTCTGGACCAGCACTATGCCTTTCTTCCACCCGGGTTTCATATCGTTATAGTCTAGCAGAGAAAGCTCCCGACGGCAAGGGCGCCGCGGCGGGGCCTAGGGACGGGGACTGGAGGTGGCGATCACGGTGTCGAGCGAGAAGTCCACGTCCCGCTGGGAACCGCCCATGCCGCGGGCGGAGGCGTCCCAGAAAGAGCGCAGGCGCACGCGCACGGTGGCGGTGTCGTTGATGCGCTCGGCGGAGGCCTGGGCGCGCG
>PHAL01000004.1 GCA_002840355.1 Elusimicrobia bacterium HGW-Elusimicrobia-3
GCGCCCGGCGCCCGCCGCCGTGCCGGTCCCGGTTCCCGCTCCTGTCCCCGCCGCTGCCGCCGAAGCCGCCCCGGCGCCCCAGGCCGGGATAGCCGCGCCCGAGCCTGCCGCCGAGCCCGCCCCGGCGGCCGCCCGGCGCTCCTCCTGCCAGGCCTGCTTCCAGACGCTGCCGGCCGGCTACGAAAAGATCACCGCCGAGCTGAAGCCCTGGCTGACCGAGATGGAAAACCAGGCCGCCGACCTGGACCAGCGCCTCTCCGACATACAGAAGCGGATAGACGGCAAGGACGACGAGATAGAGAAAGCCCGCCAGATAGCCAATAAGAAGGAGGCCAAGGCGGCCGTGAAGAACCTGGGCAAAGAGCGCAAGGCGCTGCTGAAGGAATATTCCGAAGCCGCCGACCAGAAGGCCGACTTCTACAAGCAGTTCTCCAAAGAGGTGGAGAAGCGCACCCGGGCCCACCTGAAACTGCTGGAAGACAGCCTGCGGGCCACGCTGTCGGCCGCCTCGGACTGACGGTTTCATGTTCGACCTCGAGACCTGGGAATTGCTGAGCTACGTGGTGACGGTGGTCGGTCTGCCGATGGCCATCCTCGTCTTCGTCTTCGAGCAGCGCAAGGAGCGCGAGAACGAGGAGGACGAGGTTTACCAGCTGCTGTCGGACAACTACGAGGAGTTCCTGCGCACCGCGCTGGCCAACCCGGACCTGCATTTGTTCACCGCCGGCAAGGAGCTGACGCTCTCGCCGGAGCAGCGCGAGCGGATGTTCATCATTTTCGACATGCTTATCTCGCTGTTCGAGCGCGCCTACCTGCTGCTCTACGAGGACAGGATGAGCGGGAAGCAGGCGCGGCGCTGGCGGTCCTGGGAGGACTATATGGGCGACTGGTGCAGGCGCGCCGACTTCCGCGCCGCGCTGCCGGACCTGTTGCGCGGCGAGGACCCGGAGTTCGCCGCCTATATAGAGGCCCTGGGCGCCAGCCAGAAATAGCGCGGCCGCGGGCCGCAGCGGGACCGCCGGGAGCTCCCGGCGGTTTTGTTTTTAAGGGTTAAAGGAAAAAGGCGGCCAGCGAGAGGGCCGCCGATCTTGGCCTTTCGAGCCAGGTTCAGCGTTTAGGGGCGTTTTGGTAGAATAGCGTCAGGGGCAAGCTTTTCAATTGAAAATAAATATTCCTGTTCGAGAATCTTTTCTCGTCGGTCAGGCGTTCCTGCGCCGGGCCGGCGGGCGCCTGGAAAACTTTGGACCGGGGGGGTAAAGCATGAAAAGAGTTGTTATAGCCTTGCTGCTGATCTCCTGCCTGGCGGCAGGCGCCAGGGCGGACGTGTTCGACAGCCTGGCCTCCGCCGACAAGGATAAATACGTGCATTTCTGCGCCGGCACGGTGCTGTCTCACGCCTCCTATCCTTTTTTCAGGAAGCGCCTTAAGAATAAGGACAGCGCCTGGCTGTACTCGCTCGGCCTGGCGCTGCTGTTCAGCGCGGGCAAAGAGCTGCACGACAGCCGCAGCACCGGTTTCAGCGGCACCGACCTGCTGGCCGGCGCCGCCGGCGGGGCGACCATTGTGGTGGTTAAATTCTAAGAACCCCGCGGCCGGACAATAAAAAACCGCCGTCCTTTTCAGGACGGCGGTTTAAAACCGTTAAAGGATTTTAGATTACCACTTGCCGCCGCCGTAGCCGCCGCGGCCACCGCGATCGCCACCGCGACCGCCGCGGTCGCCACCGCCGGAAGAGCGGGCTTCCATGGGGCGGGCTTCATTGATGGTCAGCTTGCGGCCGCCGAAGTCGGTGCCGTTCAGCTTCTCCATCGCGGCAACAGCTTCCGCGTCGTTCGGCATCTCAACGAAGCCGAAACCGCGGGACTGGCCGGAATCCCTGTCGGTTATCAGCTTGGCGCTGGTAACCTGGCCGTAGGTCGCGAAAAGGGCGTTCATTTCCTCTTCGGTCGTTTTGAAGGGCAGGCCGCCCACGTATATTCTCTTGCTCATTGTGTTATTCTCCTTGCAACTTTCTTACCTGACTCAACTCTCTTTGCTCTATCTATCCTGAATGTTGCTCGGAGGAATAGGCTTCAAAAACTTGAGTTCTGGTTTAACTACCTGAATAGTATGACATTAATCCGGAAAAAGGTACATAGGCATCATGGCCCAAAACTCGTAGGCCCTCGCTTTTCGGCCTTTCTCGGACCCGCCTAGGCCCTTTGGCCCAGCGGCGGGGGCCAGTGTGCCCTTACGCCTGCGGCCTCCTTCCCTTATACTATTAAGGTGATATACCTAAACAGCTAGCGCAGCGATCTGCGGCCATACGGCCGCGGCCGTGCCGCGCGGCGCTTTTGTTTGCTAGAATAAGTCGCGGTATTTTACGGAGGAACCTCATGAGATTAAAGCCTTTCCTTACCCTGCTCGCAGTCGTTATACCGGCCTATTATGTTTTCAGTCCGGAGGTCATTCGCATCCCTTCCGACCTGCGCGACGCCGTGTCTGACGGCGCCTATGGCTCCCTGGCGGGTTCCGCCGGTTCCGCGGACGTGCCGGAAGTTTCCGCTCCCGAGGCCGTCGAGATGGGCGCGGGCAGCAAATCGATCTACGGCGACGATGACCGCAAGGACTTCTTCCAGATGCCCGGCGACATGCAGACCATCGCCAACTCCGTGGTCTCCATGTGGAAATCCGCCTCCGTGACCACCGAAGCCTCCGGGGTCAAACTGCAGACCGTGAACTTCGGCGACCGCCTGAACCTCTGCCCCGATGAGAAGTTCCGCGAGCAGCCCATAGGGGCCTTCTGCTCCGGCTCGCTGGTGGGCGAGGACCTGGTCCTGACGGCCGGCCACTGCATACGCACCGAGAACCAGTGCCTGGACACCAAGTTCGTATTCGGCTACGGCGTCATGCGCGCCGGCGCCGCCGCCGTGACCACCGTGCCCTCCGCCAACGTCTACGGCTGCACCAAGGTCGTCAAGCGCTTCCTGGGCGGCGAGCCCGGCTCCCCTTTCCCGGCCGGCCAGCGCCTCGGCGCGGACTACGCCCTGGTACAGCTCGACCGCAAGGTCTCCGGCCGCAAGCCGCTGGCGGTCAACAAGGGCGCCGCCCTTAAGAAGGGCGACGGCATCTTCGTGATCGGCCACCCGGTAGGCCTGCCCGTCAAACTTGCCGGCAGCGCCAAAGTGCGCGACTTCTCCAAATCCGGCTACTTCGTGGCCGACCTGGACACCTTCGGCGGCAACTCCGGCTCGCCGGTCTTCAACACCAAGACCAAGAAGATAGAGGGCATACTGGTACGCGGCGACGAGGACTTCGTCGACAGCCCCGCTGGCTGCACGACGATGGCCACCTACGAGCAGACCGGCGGCCGCGGCGAGGACGTGACCAAGATCTCCGAAGTGGAGAAATACATACCTTAACCTCTCCCTCGGCTAAGGACAGGACCGCCGGGTTAGCCCGGCGGTTTTGTTTTTGTAGAATAATACCAGCGGCCGAGTGGCCGCGGGGAGACAGGCGGATGATGATTTCGCTGTTCGGTTACGCCGCGCTGCTGCTGCTGATCTCGGCGGCCGCGCTTTTCGTGCTGGACCGGTTGATCAAGATGGGCAGCCGGGGCGGCGACGCCGACGTTACGCTCAACGGCATCTTTTATACCGGGCTCACCCTGACGCTAGTCTTTGTGACGGTCACGGTAATAGCCTTCACCGGCGCTTTCGCGCTGCTGGGCTATTTCCTGCTGGCCCTGGCCGCCGTGCTGGCGGCCGCCTTCTTCTGGCGGGTGCGGCGGCTAGCCGCCGATCGGGCTCTGATGGGGGAAATAATAGCGCAAGAGGAGCGCGTAGTGCGCGAGACGGCCCGGCGCGACCCGGGCAATGCCGCGGCCTGGACGCGGCTCGCCGAGCTCAGCGATAAAAAAGGCGACACCCGCAGGGCCGTGGAATACATGCGCAAAGCCTGCGAGATAGAGCCCACCCACATGAACTCCCGAAAACTCAAATCCTTGGAACAGAGCGCGGCCGCCCCCGCGCGGGACTTATGAAAATCCGCCTGCCGCTGCTGCGCGACAGCCACACGCACATATCTTTCTACGCCGCGCTCGGCGCGGCAGCGGACCTTTCGGCCTGCCGCACCGAGGCCGGCGCGCTGGCGCGGCTTAAAAAAGAGCCCGGCCCGCTAGTGCTGGCGCGGGGCTGGAACAGCGCCTATTACGACCTGCGCGGCGGGGGGTTCGACAGGCTCGGGCCCGCCGTGGTCTGCAACGTGTCCCAGCACAGCTTCCGTTTTAACGCGGCGGCCAGGGCCGCGCTGAAATCCGAATTTCCCGACATAGTCGCCAACATAGACGACCCGGCCTGGGTGGAGAACAACCTCAACCGCGTCTTCGGCCTTTTCACCTCCGCCGGCGGCGCCAGGGACATCCCCGCCTACATGGAGCGACTGGCCGCCCTCGGGGTCTGGGCCGCCGACGACATGCTGGTGCCCGACGACAGGGCCGCGCTGCTGCTGGGCCGCCGCTATGCCGGGCGGGCGGCGCTGTGGACCGAACCGGACATCTATGAAAAACTTGGGCCTGCCGCCCGCGCGGCCATAGGCGGGCTGAAGTTCTTCGCCGACGGCGCCCTGGGCTCGCGCTCGGCCGCGCTGCGGCGGCCCTACCGGGGCGGCGGCCGCGGGCTGCTGCTGCACTCCGACGAAGAACTTGGCAAGCTTTTTAAACTGGCCGCGCGCCTTACCGGCCGCGCCGCCGTGCACGCCATCGGCGACGCCGCCCTGGAGCAGGTGCTGCGGGCGCTGGAGCGCCTGGCCATCCCCGGCCGCGACCTGCGGGTCCGCGTGGAGCACGCCCAGCTGAGCACGCCGGAGCAGGCGCGGCGCGCCAGGCGGCTGGGCCTGGCGCTGTGCATGCAGCCCAACTTCAGCGGCGACTCCGCCTGCTACGCCGACCGCCTGCCGCCGGCCCTGCTGCGGCGCAACAACCCTTTCCGCATGCTGATAGACAAGGCCGGCTTCGTGCCGGGCGAGAGCCTGCTGTTCGGATCCGACGGCATGCCGCACGGCGCCGCCCCGGCGCTGCAGGCCGCGCTGTTCCCGCCTTGGCCGGGCCAGCGCCTGACGCCGGACGAGTTCAGGGCCGGCTACTGCCTGCCCGACCTCGCGGCCGGCTGGCTGGACGCGCGGGTGGACGGGGCGAAGCGGAAAGTTTTCGTCAAAGTAGGCGGCCCGGCGGCCGCGGGGGGGAGGAAATAATGCAGAGCGAATTCTCGGCGGACGCCATGAGGGACGTCTACAATTTCATAAAAGGCAACTGGGAATACCAGCTGCTGTTCGGGGCGATGGGGGCCGCGCTGCTTATCGGCCTGATCTATATCTTCCTCGAGTGGCGCCGCGTAAAAGCCATAGCCGCGATGGGCGAGGGGGGCGGCCTGGAGTACCATAAACACCCGGGCCTGGGCTTTTCGCTGCGGGCCGCCGCCCCGGCGCTGCTAAGCCTCGGCGATTATAACTCGGTCTCGCACGGCCTCAGGGACGCCGCGGTGCTGCCCGGCGCGTGGTACCTGGACTTCGAGTATACGGTGCGCGGCGGCAAGAGCAACCACCGGTATAATTTCGGCCTTGCCTTGTACCGCGATGAGCGCCTGGCCGTGCCGGAGTTCGAACTGTCCCCCGAGACGCTGCTGGACCGGGCCGGGGATCTGGTGACGAAGCGCGATATAGATTTTCCCGAGCGGCCCGGCTTCTCGGGCAGGTACGCGCTGACCGGGCCCGACAAGGAGCGCGTGGCGGCGCTGTTCACGCCCGAGATAACAAGGGTTTTCGAGGGGCTGCGCGGCGGCTGGCAGGTGCAGGGGGCGGGCAAGTTCCTGCTGGTCTTTAAAAGGGGGCTGGTGCCGGCGGCCGCCTACCCGGCTTTCATCGAGGAGGCCCGGGCGGTGTTCCGCGCTTTCCTGGCCGATCCGCGCAACACGGCGGCCTCGCCCGCCCCGGCCCCGGCGGCGGAGGCCGACGAGGGGGAGGTGGCGCAGGCGCAGCTATACCGGATGATCGGCGGCGGCGCGGGCCTGGGCCGGCCCGCCGAGATGATCCTGGCCGTGGCCTTCGTCGGTTTTATGATAGCGGTGCTTTACGCGCTGCTGATGAGCTGAGCGGCGGGGGGACCATGAAAGAATATACGGAACCCAGGATGCATACGGCGGAGCATTTGCTGAACCAGGCCATGGTGCGCCTGTTCGGGCGGGGGCGCGCCTTCAGCTCGCACATAGAGCGAAAAAAATCCAAGTGCGACTACCGCTTCTCCCGCGACCTGACGCCGGAGGAGCGCGCCGCGCTGGAGGCCGCCGTGAACGCGGCGGTGCGCGCCGCGCTGCCGGTGCGCGAAGATCTCATGCCCCGCGAACTCGCGGAGAAGGAACTGGACCTGGGGCGGCTGCCCGAGGGGGCCGGGGGAGAGAAGCTGCGCGTTATCCGCATAGGCGACTACGACGCCTGCCCCTGCATAGGCCCGCATGTGGCCTCCACCTCCGAGATAGGAGCCTTCCGGATAATCTCCACCGGCTACGCCGACGGCGTGCTGCGCATAAGGTTCAAGCTCGACGACTAGCGCCGGGCCGCGAAAAGAAACCGCCGGGCTGTCCCGGCGGTTTCTTTTTTCTATTTGCGCTGCGGCGGCTGCGGCGGCAGGTGGGGGTTCTGCGGCGGCGGCTGGGGCTGCTGCGGGGGGCGGGGAGCAGGAGGCAGGCCGGAGGGCGGCGCGGGCTTGGGCGCGGCGGCCGGGGCCGCTCCAGCGGCGCCCTCCGTGGGCGGGGGGCCGTTGAGCGGGATATGAAAGAAGAAGCGCGAGCCCACGCCGAGCTCGGACTCTATGCCCATCTCGCCGCCGTGGCGCTGCACGATCTCGCGGGCGATCTTGAGGCCCAGGCCGAAGCCGGCCTTGCGCATGCCCATGGCTTCCTTGGTCTGGAAGAACCGCTCCCACACGCGGGGCAGGTCCTCTTTGGAAATACCGATACCGGTGTCGATGACGCTGACCTCTACCCGGTCGGGCTTGAGCTCCGCCTTGATGGTGATCTTGCCGCCTTCCTTGGTGTACTGGATGGCGTTGGTGCAGAGGTTCTGCACCACCTGGCCCACCCGGGCGTCGTCGCCGGCCAGCGGCGGCAGGACGGGCGGCACTTCCAGGGTCATGTTGAGCTTGCGGTTAGTGGCGGCTATCTTCACGCGCTCGTACACGTCGTTCATGACGGCGAGCAGGTTGAGCGTGCCGATCTCTACGCGCAGCTTGCCGCTCTCCATCGCGGCCAGGTCCACCAGGTCGCTGATCAGCACGTTGAGCGTCTTGGCGGAGGTCTGGATATTGGCGGCGTAGCGGCCCTCGCTGGGCATGGCCTTGAGCTTGCCGGTCAGCACCTCGGCGTAGCCGAGAATGGCGGTCAGCGGGCTTTTCACGTCGTGCGCCACGGTAGCGAAAAATTTCTTCTGGAAGCCGTTGACCAGCTCCAGCTGGTTCTTCTGCTCCTGGGTTTCCTTGAGCAGGCGGGCGTTCTCGAGCAGCAGGAAGCGGCGCTCGAGGGCCTTCTCGACGGAGAAGATCAGGCGCGAGGCCTCCACCGGCTTGAGGATGGCGTCGTCGAGGCCCAGCTCCACCACCTGGCTGACGCCCTGCAGGGCCGCCTTGAGCGGGTACTGGTCCACCATGAAGATGATGCGCATGTCCGGATCGCGCTCGCGCATCTTCTGCGCCAGTTCCGCGCCGCTGAGCTCCGCCATGGTGATGGCCGTGCCGACCACCGCCAGGTGGAAGGACCCCTTGGTGGTGAGGCGCAGGGCCTCCGCCCCGTCCATCGAGGAGGTCACCTCGTAGCCGTGGCCTATCAGCGCCTGGCTCAGGGCCGTCAGGGCCGGCTTGAAATTGTCCAGCAGCAGGATGCGCTCGCGCTCGCGCTGCTTCAGGCGCGTTTCGCCGCCCTCGGCGCTCTCGGCCATGATGCCGGCGATGCGGCCGGCCTGCTCGCGCGGCAGCGCCACCGGCTGGCCCTCTTTGAGGGATTGCATGGCGTAGCGCTGTGTGTCCACGCCGGAGACCAGGTAGCAGACGGCCTCTGGCGCCACGGCGCGCACGGCGGCGTCCAGCGCGCCGGCCTGCGCCGCGCTGCCGGTGAACTGCGCCACCACCAAATTGCCTATGGCCGCCGCGGCTTCCTGCTCCGGCTCCTCGTCCCCGCCCAGCAGCGACCAGCCTTTCTTGGGCTTCTGCGTGCGGGCGGAGGCCGCGCGGGCCTCGCTCTGGCGGCGGATGAAATCGGGGAGTTCGGCGCCGAATTCCAGCGACTCGGCCTGCACGCCGGCCTGCTGGAAGGCGTTCTGCACGGCGCCGGTGGAGAACAGCACCTGGTCGGCGAGGATGATGACGGGCTTGGCTATGACGCGCACCTGGTCGGCGAAGCCCATCGGCAGCGGCCAGCTCAGACGCCGCAGCGGCGAGGGAACGGCCGGGGCCATGCTGGCCACGGACTCAAGCGTGAAGAGCTGCGTCTTGGGAAATTGCTTATGGAGCTCGAGCAGCGCGCCGCGTTCCGAAGGGGGCAGCCAGCCGAAATCCACTACCAGGGTGGGGCAGTCGCCGGCGGCCAGGCGGTCGGCGGCGTACTTGAGCGTGGGGACGCAGACCAGCTCCATGCCCCTGCCGGACATGGACGGGGTCATCTCCATCAGCAGCTCTTTGCCGCTGGTGACCAGCAATACTCGCCCCTGTGTTTCTCCCATCAGGCTTATTATAGCGGTACCGGAGCGCCCAGTGCAAATATTTCCGGCGTATAAGGGCGGCCCGCTTTGATAGAATAAGTGCGTCATATGATAGAAGGCCGCAGGATAATGCGTCATACCGTGCGCCGGGAGCACTCCGGCAGCGCCCTCGCGGCCTTCCTGGCCACGCGCTTTCCCTATCATTGCCTGGCGGAGTGGGCGGCGCTGGCCGACGGCGGGGCCGTGCTGGTGAACGGCGCGCCCGCCCGGCCGGACCTGGAGCTGGGAGAGAACGACGTGGTGCTCTATAGCCCGGACGGCGCCGCGGAGCCGGCGGTGGACAGGGCGGTAAGCGTGCTTTACGAGGACCGCGACATCATGGTCGTCGCCAAGAGCGGCAACCTGCCGGCGCACCCGGCGGGCCGTTATTTCCGCAACACCCTGTGGGGGGTACTCAGGGAGGACCTGGGGGTGGAAGAGCCTTCCATCATCAACAGGCTGGACCGCGAAACCTCCGGCGTGACGCTGGTGGCCAGGCATTCGGCCGCCGCGCGGGCCTGCCGCCGCCAATTCGATGACCGCTCCGTGACCAAGACTTACCTGGCCGTTGCCGAGGGGGATTTCGCCGCCCCCGCTCGGGCCCGCGGCTACATGGGACCCTGCCCCGGTTCGGCCATACGCAAGAAACGGCGCTTCGAGCCCTCGGCCGCTGACGGGCCCGGGCCCGGGCGCGAGGCGCAATGGGCGGACACCGAATTCTTCCCGGAGGAGCGGCGCGGCGCCCTGACCCTGGTCCGGGCCGTTCCCCGCACCGGCCGGCTGCACCAGATCCGGGCCACCCTGCTGGCGCTGGGCCGGCCGGTGGCCGGGGACAAGCTGTACGGTCTCGACGAGGGCGTGTTCCTGCGCTTCGTCGAAGACCGGCTGACCCGGTCCGACGCGGCGCTGATGCGCCTGGGGCGGCAGGCCCTGCACGCGGCGGAGCTGTCTTTCCTGCATCCTGCGGACGGGCGCCCTATGACGGTGGCCGCCCCGCTGCCGGCCGATCTGCGCGGCCTGCTGGGTTAAAGTTACGCCGCTTTTGACGGAAATCAGGACTTTATTCCCGCGAAAAAAGGTAATATATAATGAGGCCGCGCAAAGCAGAGGATATTGCCGGCCCGGGAGAAAGAGTGAATACAGAGAATAAGGCCCCCACGCTGCCAGATCCCGCGTTGATTTCCGGCGGCATGGGCGTGCGCATTTCCTGGTGGGTGATGTCCAGGATAGTATCCATGATGGGCGGGCTGGGCGTAGTGTCCGGCACCGGCCTGGAGATAGTCTATCCCCGCCTGCTGCAAGACGGTGACCCCGGCGGCCACGTGCGCCGCGCTTTTTCCGAGCTCGCCCGGCGCCAGCCCGCGCTGGCCTCCGATGTCTGGGAAATTTTCGATAAATATTACATAGAAGGCGGCCGGCCCCCCGGCGAGCCTTACAAGCACGTGCCTCCCTGCCGCCTGACGCGCATGGAGAATTTCCGGCCCGGCCCCGACTCTTTCTGGGAGCTGCCGCGCGAGATGCAGGTGCTGGTGCTGGCGGCCAACTTCGCCGAGGTCTGGCTGGCCAAGGAAGGCCACGACAAGCCCGTGGGCATAAATTTCCTGCGCAAGGTGGAGCGCCCGCTGCCGTGGGCGCTGTACGGCGCGATGCTGGCCGGCGCGGCCTACGTGCTGGTAGGCGCCGGCAGCCCGGACGAGCTGCCCGCGATGATAGAGAAACTTTCCCGGCACGAACCCGCCGGGATGTCCCTCAAGGTTTACGGCGAGCGCTCCGACTCCGGCGCCTACTACGCCGCGGTGCGCCCCGGCGAGCTGACCGGCGGCGGAGAGGCGCTGCGGCCTCCCAAGTTCCTGGCTATCGTCTCCTCTTTCGGCCTGGCGCAGGCGCTGGCGGCCGATCCCGCCACGCGGCCTTACGGTTTCGTGGTGGAAGGTTCCGACGCGGGCGGGCATAACGCCCCGCCGGCGAAAATGCGTTTCGACTCCGACGGCAGGCCCGCGTTCGTCTATACCGAGCAGGACAAGGCCGACATCGGCGCCATAGCCGGCCTGGGCATGCCTTTCTGGCTGGCCGGCGCCTACGGCCGGCGCGGCGGCCTGGCCGCGGCGCAGGCGGCCGGCGCCGTAGGCGTGCAATTCGGCACGCTGGCCGCTCTTTCCGGCCAGTCCGGCATGGAGCCGGGGCTGCGCGCCAGGGTGCTGAAGATGCTGGCCGCCGGCGAGCTCAAAGTGACCAATTCAGTCGTGTCGCCCACAGGCTTCCCGTTCAAGGTGGCCGGGGTGCCAGGCACCATCTCCGAAGAGGCAGTTTTCCAGGCCAGGCCGCGCCGCTGCGACATAGGCCTGCTGCAGGTGAATTATTTAAAACCCGACGGCTCGCTGGGCTACCGCTGCCCGGCCGAGCCGGTGGACGCTTTCGTGGCCAAGGGCGGCCGCGCCAAGAATACCGAGGGCCGCGGCTGCCTGTGCAACGCGCTGCTGGCCGCTACCGGCCTGCCGCAGGTCTGCGCCGGCGGCTATGTGGAGCCGCCCATCGTGACGCTGGGCGAGGACCTGGCTTCGGCCAGGGAACTGCTGGGCAGCCTGTCCGAAGGCAAGGAAAGTTATTCTATAGGCAAGGCGCTTAGCTTTATAAAGGCCGGCGGCGCTTGAGGCGCCGGCCGTAAGCGCGGAAAGACCGCCGGGACAGCCTGGCGGTCTTTCATTTGCCGGGCGTGGGGGGTGGTTTTGCCTGCCCCATTGGCCCCGGCTGTTTGTTAGAATATCGGGGCAGACGGAGAGCCGCGCTATGGAACACAATAAGTCATACGAAACGCAGATCAAGCTGGTGGCCAGCCTCAGGGAACTGGCGGGCGCGGTGAATTCCAGCTATGCCAGCCAGAAGGAATTCCTGATAGTCACGCTCAACGACATGGCCGGCTACCTGGCCGAGCTCAAGCGCGAGCAGCTGGCTTCTGCGGTGGGCCGCTTCCTGGCCCGGCTGGCCCGCGGCCCCGTGGCGCAGGCCGACATCACCGAGCTGAAGGTGGCGCTAGACAAGCTGGTGGCCTCCAAGGATTTCGACTTCATCTGCGCCGGCCTGGCCGGCAGCAACGACCTGCTGCGCGACCGCCTGGCGCGCCTGCAGCCGCTTATCATGGCGGCCGAGGAGCGGAGCGGCGCCGCCGGCCGCGACCCCGCCTCCGAGCGGCTGGTCGCGGAGGCCTACCGGCACCTGCAGTTCGAGGCCCTCGAAAAAGAAGCGGCGCGCTTCAGGGACGAGGCCGCCGAGAACAGGGTGCTGGCCCGGCTCCGGGAGCGGGTGGCCGAGTACTGCGCCGTCTACCGGCTGCCGCTCTCGCCCGCGGACACGCTGACGCCTTTCTCGCTGTCGCGCATAGACGCGGTGACGGCCGCCTGCTACCGGCTGCTCTCGCGCCTGCGCGACAACGCCCGTCGTTAAGAGACCTCCTGGCATCCACCATGGGCAGTTGGGCCCAGAACCTGCTGGGTCTTTAGGGAAAATTATCGTTGACACGCGTCAATTGATTTTGCACAATTCATTTAAGTTGTTAATCCAAAGCGTTCTGGAGGAAGTTGAATGATAAAGACGATAGCGGCTCTGATCCTGGCCCTCGCCATGGTTCCCGCCAACGCGGAGAACATAAGCTTCGATAACCCCGGCAGCAGCGTGCTGCCCGCGATACAGTCCGTTGAGGTTCCTGCCCGCCCGGCCCTCGTGCCCGAGGCCGTGAACCCCTTCGAGCGCTTTGCCGCTGAAAAGATCGTAGGCGGCGTGCAGGCCGCGAAGGGCGAATTCCCCTTCCTCGTCTCCCTGCGCACCTCCTGGGGCAGCCACTTCTGCGGCGGCTCCCTTATAAAGAAGAACTGGGTGCTGACCGCGGCGCATTGCGTCGAGGGCGGCTACCTTAAAGGCGTCGCCGTGGGCCTGCTCAACCAGGCCGATACCGAAGGCGTCGAGAAATTCACCGTGCTCGAGATCATCAAGCACCCCGGCTGGGACACCAACACGATGGACAACGACTTCGCGCTGGTAAAGCTCTCCGGCGACTCCAAGTACGCCCCGATAACCCTGAACGCCAAGGAACTCTCCGGCGGCGAGTTCGTTACCGCCGGCTGGGGTACCACCAGCGAGGGCGGCAGCGTCTCCAAGAACCTGATGAAGGTCTCCGTGCCTTTCGTCACCCCGGCGGCCTGCTCCGCGGCCTATGACGGCGTGACCGACAGCATGATCTGCGCCGGCTACCCCAAGGGCGGCAAGGATTCCTGCCAGGGCGACAGCGGCGGCCCGCTGATGATCGGTTCCGGCTCCTCCCGCGTGCTCGCGGGCGTAGTGAGCTGGGGCGAGGGCTGCGCCCGCCCCAACAAGCCCGGCGTTTACGCCAAAGTGAACGGCGCGCTCGAGTGGATCAACGGCACCGCTAAGTAATTAGTCCTGCCTATAAGGGAGCCCGGCCAAAAGCCGGGCTCCTTTTTTTTGACCGGACGCCCGCGCGAATGATATCATTATCTATATGAATATGAATCTCATCCTATACGTTCAGGACCAGGCGCTCAGCCGTGATTTTTACGCCATGGCCCTTGGCCTGGCGCCGCGCGTGGATGTGCCCGGGATGACGGAATTCGAGATCTGCCCCGGCTGCGTGCTGGGGCTCATGCCGGAGGCGGGGATAAAGCGCCTGCTGCCGTCCCTGCCGGACCCCGCCGGCGCGCGGGGGTTGCCCCGGGCGGAGGTCTACCTGACCGTGCCCGACCCGGCCGCCTGCCACGCCAGGGCGCTGGCCGCGGGAGCCCGGGAGCTGAGCCCGCTGGCGGCCCGGGGCTGGGGCCACGAGGCCGCCTACAGCCTGGACCGGGACGGCCACGTGCTGGCCTTCGCGCGGGTCCTCTGAATAAACGCTTTACATAAAAATAAGGTTTTGTTATAATAATCCTGTGGTTAATCGCGGTCACGCCGCGGTTTCTTTGAAAAGAAGTTTTTATTATTACGCTGTCGCGTTCTACGGAATACGGGCAGCGGCCCTATAGACGGAGCGGCCTTGATTCCCTCCGCCTGCGGGCTAATCATAGAAACAAAAAATTGTTTGAAGTGTAACCGGAGCTGAAAAAGTTCCGGTGCGGTTTGTTCGTTTGTCTTTTGAAAACCGCGGAGAACCCGGCGTAAAACCGGGCGTTTTCCGTCGGAAGGCACGACGCAAGGAGCGGACTTATGACAGAAGAAAACAAAGAGAACACGGCCCCCGAGCAGAAGCAGGAGATCGCGCAGCTGCCCGCGGCGCATAAATTTCTGGTCGGCGAAAAGATGGGCATGACCCAGATCTTCGACGCCTCCGGCAACCTGCACGCGGTCACCGTAGTGCAGGCCGGCCCGTGCCGCGTGGCCTACACCCGCACCGCGGACAAGGACGGCTACCAGGCCATCTGCCTCGGCTTCGGTCACAAGAAAGAGAAGAACGCCTACAAGGCCGAGCTCGGCCTGGCGAAGAAAATAAATTCCAAGCCGCTCCGCCACCTTAAAGAATTCCGCGTGACCGACCTCGCGGGCGCCGAGCAGGGCCAGACGGCCGGCGTCGAGCGTTTCGCCGAGGGCCAGTACGTGGACGTGCAGGGCGTCTCCAAGGGCCACGGCTTCTCCGGCGGCATGAAGCGCCACAATTTCAGCGGCGGTTCCGCCAGCCACGGCGCCAGCGACCGCGAGCGCGGGCCAGCGCATGGCCGGCCACTGGGGCGTAGAGACCGTCTCCGTGCAGAAGATGAAGCTCCTGAAGGTGATCCCCGAGGAGAACCTCCTGCTTATCGGCGGCGGCATCCCCGGCGCGGCCGGCAGCACCGTGTACGTCACGCTCACCAACAAGAAGGTGCCCGCCCCGAAGGCCAACAAGGTCTCCAAGAACAAAGTGAAGGCTGACGCAGGCAAGGCCAAGCCGGCCGCCAAGAAGTAACAGGCCTAAAGAGGATAAAACATGGAAACTAAACTTTTAAACCTTAAGGGACAGGAAGTGGGCAAAGTGGCCCTGCCCGAGATGTTCTCGGTAAAGCCCGACCCGTACTTCATTCATGAAGTGATGAAGTATTACATGGCTAACAAGCACCGCGGCACCGCGAGCACGAAGACCCGCTCCGAAGTGTCCGGCGGCGGCAAGAAGCCCTGGAAGCAGAAGGGCACCGGCCGCGCCCGCGCGGGTTCCACCCGGTCCCCGATCTGGCGCAAGGGCGGCGTCTGCTTCGGCCCCAAGCCTCGCTCGTTCCGCCAGTACCTGCCCATACAGAAACTCCGCCAGGCCCTGATCGAGGCCCTCTCCTCCCGCGCGGCCGACGGCGCCGTGCTGGTGATCGAGAACCTCGGCCTCGAGGCCGCCAAGACCAGCTCCCTCAACGCCCTGCGCAAAGGCCTCGGCGACAAGAGCGTGCTGTTCATCACCGACAAGATGGACAAGAACTTCAAGACCGCGTCCAAGAACGTCGCCGAATTCGGCTGGTGCCTGTCGCAGAACCTGAACGCCTACGAGGCCATGCGCAGCAGCAAGCTCGTTTTCACCTCGGCCGCGCTTAAAGCCCTGGCCGACAGCGTCAAGGAGGCCAAATGAACTATATCGACGTGCTGATATCCCCTATTCTCAGCGAGAAGAGCGTCACCACGAAGGACGAGCAGAACCGCTACACCTTCCGCGTGAACCCGAAGTCCACCAAGCCCGAGATCAAGAAGGCCGTAGAGAACCTCTTCAAGGTCAAGGTCACGGCCGTCCGCACCGCCAACCTCCCCGGCAAGCTCCACAAGGTGGGCCGCCACGAAGGTTACCGCTCGGACTGGAAGAAGGCGGTAGTTTCCGTCAAGGCCGGTCAGAAGATAGACATGACCGACCTGCCGAAATAAGGCGTAAATAGGAAAGAAATATGCCCATAAAATCATACAGACCCTACACCCCTTCGAGGCGCACCCTGCAGATCGCCGACTTCTCGGAGATCACCAAGACGGAGCCCGAGAAGAGCCTGACGACCGGCCTGCGCAAGCACGGCGGCCGCAATAACACCGGCATGATCATGGTGCGCCACCACGGCGGCGGCCATCGCCGGCGCTACCGCATGATCGATTTCAAGCGCGAGAAGTTCGGCGTGCCCGCCAAGGTCACCGCTATTGAGTACGACCCCAACCGGAACGCCCGCATCGCCCTCCTCGTTTACGCGGACGGCGAGAAGCGCTACATCCCCGCCCCGCTGGGGCTGGGCGTGGGCTCGCCCGTGATGAGCGGTCCCAAGGCCGAGATACGCCTGGGCAACGCGCTCCCGATGGCCAACATCCCCGACGGTACCTTCATCCACGCCATAGAGATGATCCCGGGCAAGGGCGCGCAGTTCGTCCGCGCGGCCGGCACCCAGGCGCAGCTGATGGCCAAGGAGGGCGACTACGCCCTCGTCAAGATGCCGTCCGGCGAACTCCGCAAGGTGCTCAAGGCCTGCATGGCCACGATAGGCCAGGTCGGCAATATCGAGCACAACACGATCACACTCGGCAAAGCCGGCCGCCAGCGCCACATCGGCGTGAAGCCGACCGTGCGCGGCGCCGCGATGAACGCCTGCGACCACCCGCTCGGCGGCGGTCGCGGCCACTCGAAGGGTAACAACGTTCCGCGCTCGCCGTGGAACCAGCCTTCCAAGGGCTTCAAGACCAGGACCAAATCCAAGATCTGGAGCTGGATGATAGTGCAGGACCGCCGCAAGGCCAAGTCCGCGTAACCGGAGGAATATAAATGAGCAGATCTTCTAAGAAAGGGCCGTACGTAGACCAGAAGCTCCTGGCGAAAGTCCAGGCGGTCGCCTTGGCTGGCGACAAAAAGCAGATAAAGACCTGGGCGCGCGCCTGCACGATAACCCCCGACTTCGTCGGGCAGACGCTGCTGGTGCACAACGGCCGCAAGTTCCTGCCGGTGTACGTCACCGAGCGCATGGTCGGCCACAAGCTCGGCGAGTTCTCTTTCCCGCGGCTGTTCAAGGGCCACGGCTCCTCGCATACCAAGGAAGCCACGGCGCTGACCTAAGGGTGCAGTGACTATAAACGGAGAAAATCATGGAAGCTAAATGCCATCTCAGATACCAGCGCTACGGCCGCCGCAAGGTTGCCCAGCTGCTCGACGCGGTACGGGGCAAGTCCCTGTACGAGGCCCAGTACATCCTGGCCTCTCTGCCCCGCATAGCCACCGACG
Source organism: Elusimicrobia bacterium HGW-Elusimicrobia-3 (assembly GCA_002840355.1). GTDB lineage: Bacteria > Elusimicrobiota > Elusimicrobia > Elusimicrobiales > UBA9959 > UBA9959. The sequence goes on from PHAL01000004.1 coordinate 16,961, forward strand.
TCGTCGGCAAGGCTATTAAGTCCGCGGGCGCCAACCTGAGCGTGAAGCTCGGCAAGAAACTGGATCTCAAACAGATCTGGGTCACCGAGTGCTTCGCCGACCAGGGCCCGATGAAGTTCCTGCGCCGCGTGCAGCCCGGCCCGCAGGGCCGCGCGATGCCGTTCAAGCGCAAGATGTGCCACATCCACGTGGCCGTGTCCGACACCAAGGGGAGCAAATAATATGGGTCAGAAAATACATCCTAAGGGCTTACGCCTCGGTTACATCCAGGACTGGCAGTCCCGCTGGTTCTCCCCCAAGAAGATGCCCGAACTGATCCGCGAAGATTTCGAGATCAGGCACATGGTGACCGAGCGCTTCGCGATGGCCTCCGTCAGCTGGGTGGACATCGAGCGCGCCGGCGCCTACCTGAAGGTGACGATCCACACCGCCCGCCCCGGCATCGTGATCGGCCGCAAGGGCGCCGACATCGAAGCCCTCAAGAAGGACGTCGAGCGCCTCACGAAGCGCAAGGTGTTCATCAATGTTTCCGAGATCAAGATCCCCGAGCTCGACCCGCGCCTGGTGGGCCAGAACGTGGCGCAGCAGCTCGAGAAGCGCATCTCTTTCAAGCGCGCGATCAAGCGCGCGATGGAGCGCACGATGGGATCGGGCGCCCTCGGCATAAAGGTGATGGCCTCCGGCCGCCTCGGCGGCGCCGAGATCGCCCGCCGCGAGTGGTACCGCAAGGGCCGCGTGCCGCTTCAGACCATCTCCGCCGACATCGATTACGGCTTAACCGAAGCTCACACCGCGATGGGCAAGATCGGCATAAAGGTCTGGATCTTCAAGAAGCTGTTCTTCGCCAAGACCCCCCGCGAACTGCGCGAGCAGCTGCAGAAAATGGAAGCCGAGAACCCCAGCGAGATACCGGTGATGGACGAGTCCGCCGCCGCCCGCAGGGACGCCAACCCCAGCGCCTGAGTCTTCTTCTAAGGAGCGATAATTATGTTGATGCCCAAGAGAGTAAAACACCGCAAGACGCACACCGCGGCCCGCATTAAGGGCCCGGCCAAGAGCGGCTTCACGCTGGCTTTCGGCGAGTTCGGCCTGAAGGCCCTCGAGCCCCGCTGGATCACCGCCCGCCAGATCGAAGCCTGCCGCGTGACGATAGTGCGCTATCTCCGCAAGAAGGGCAAGATCTGGGTGCGCATATTCCCCGACAAGTCCATCACCAAGCACCCCGCCGAAACCCGCATGGGTAAAGGTAAAGGCGCGCCCGACCATTGGGTGGCCGTCGTGCGCCCCGGGCGCATCCTGTTCGAGGTGGAAGGCCTGGACCTCGTCAGCGCCAAGGAAGCTTTCACCCGCGCCGGGCACAAGCTGCCGATCAAGACGCGCTTCATAAGCCGCGAGAATTAAAGGAGAGCAGCCCGAATTATGAAAAGAAAAGACAAGGAAAACCTTAAGAACATGGGCGACGCCGAGCTGAAGGCCCAGGCCGCCGACCTTAAGAAGCAGATCTTCCAGATTAACTTCAAGCGCACCACCGCGCCGGTAGAAAACCCGCTGGTGCTGCGCACCGCCCGCCGCAAGATCGCCATGATCAACACGTATCTGCGGCAGCGCGAGCTCGCTAAATCCAAGACGGCCGAGGCTAAAAAATGACCGAAAATACCGAAAAAACCGATACCAGGGGCAACCGCAAGGTGATGCGCGGCGTGGTGGTCTCCGACAAGATGATCAAGACCCGCGTAGTCAGCGTGGACCACGTGATAAGCCACAGGGTCTACAGCAAGACGCTGCGCCGCAACCGCAAATTCCACGCCCACGACGAGGCCAACGAATCCAAGATGGGCGACCTGGTGGAGATCGTCAATACCCGCCCCCTGTCCGCGCTCAAGCGCTGGCGGATCAGCCGCATAGTGGAGAAGGCTGCGAGATAAGCGTCCCCATAACGGAGAAAGAACAATGATACAGCTCAGAACCATTCTCAACGTCGCCGATAACTCCGGAGCCCGCAAACTGCAGTGCTTCCACGTTAACGGCGGCAGCTACCGCAAGTACGCGTCCCTCGGGGACACGATCGTCGCCTCGGTGCGCGACGCCATCCCTCACGGCGCCATCAAGAAGGGCGACGTGGTGAAGGCGGTGGTAGTTCGCGTCCGCAAGGAAACCCGCCGCCCCGACGGTTCCTACGTGCGCTTCGACGACAACGCGGTCTGCGTGATAGACGATAACGGCGAGCCCAAGGGTACGCGCGTGTTCGGCCCCGTGGCCCGCGAACTGCGCGGCAAGAACTTCCTCAAGATAGTCTCGCTCGCTCCGGAAGTAATTTAATAAGGCGGAAATTATGCTGAAACTCAAGAAAAAAGACACGGTGATAGTGATAGCCGGCAAGGACAAGGGCAAAAAGGGCGAGGTTAAAGAACTGATCCCCTCCGACCGCAAGGTCGTGGTGATGGGGATCAATATCGTCTCCAAGCACAAGAAGACCACCAAGGAAAAGCCCGGCGGCATTCACAAGGTGGAGGCCCCGATGAGCATCTCCAACGTGCAGCTGGTCTGCCCCAAGTGCGGCAAGCCTGCTCGCGTGAAGATCTCCGTCCAGGGCGGAGAGAAGATGCGCGCCTGCAAGAAATGCGGCGAAGCTATAGTTTAAGAGGTAATTTAAATGGCGAAGGAATCCCAGAAAGAGAATACCAAGGACCAGAAGGCTACTAAGGAGCAGCAGAAGGCCGCTCAGCACAAGAAAGAGAACCTTTCTCAGAAGCTGCAGCTTACCGAAGTGCCGAAAGGCCCCGTCGCGCCGCTGCCCAAGGGCTACAAGGTGCGCATGGCCGAAGACTATCGCACCCGCGTGCTGCCGGCCCTGATGAAGGACTTTAACCTGTCCTCCCCGATGGCCTGCCCCAAGATGACGAAGATCGTCATCAACATAGGCGTCAGCGAGGCCCGCGAGAACATCCAGGCCCTCGACCTGGCCAAGGAAGACCTCATGCTGATCTCCGGGCAGAACCCGCAGGTCCGCCGCGCCAAGAAGTCGATCTCGAACTTCAAGCTGCGCGAGGGCATGCCGATAGGCGTGCGCGTGACGCTGCGCGGCATCCGCATGTACGAGTTCTTCGACAGGTTCGTTTCCCTGTCCGTGCCCCGCGTGCGCGACTTCCAGGGCATCGACCCCCGCTTCTTCGACGGGCGCGGCAACCTGAACATCGGCCTCAAGGAACACCACATTTTCCCCGAGGTCAACATGGAGAAATCCCCGAAAGCCCGCGGCATGAACATAACGTTCGTGACCACCGCCGGCGACAACAAGAAAGGCAAGGCCCTGCTGGAGTATATGGGCATGCCGTTCAAGAAGCCCGAAGTCAAGAAGCCCGCGGCTAAATAAGATCTAAGGATAATAGGAGAAAGAAATGGCTACATACGCTTGGATGGCGAAGATGCGCAAACCCCAGAAGTTCTCTACGCGCTTCCGCAACCGCTGCCAGATCTGCGGCAGGCCGCGCGGTTACTACCGGGACTTCGGTCTCTGCAGGATCTGCCTCCGGAAGATGGCTCACGAGGGCCTGATCCCCGGTCTGCGCAAGTCCAGCTGGTAACGGTCAATTTAAGGAAGGAGAGAAACTAATGGATCCCATATCTAACATGCTCGCGGCGATAAAGAACGCCACAGCCAAGAAAAAAGAGCGCGTCGACGTGCCGTTCTCCGGCATCAAGGCCGGCCTGGTGAAGGTGCTCAAGGACGAAGGCTTCGTCTCCAACTTCAAGGTGCTCGACCCCAAGCTGGACAAGACCATCGACCGGCGCGGCGTGATCCGCATCACGCTGAAGTACACGATGGACAAGCAGCCGGTCATCAACGGCCTGCGCCGCGTGTCCAAGCCCAGCCTGCGCATCTACCGCGGCCACGACGACATGCCCCGCGTCCGCGCGGCCTTCGGCGTGACCATAGTGTCCACCTCCAAGGGCCTGCTGACCGACGCCGACGCCAAGAAGCAGAAGCTCGGCGGCGAAGTGCTCTGCCAGGTGTGGTAAAGAAAAGCTATTAAGAGGTAAAAAACATGAGCAGAATTGGAAAAATGCCGATTAACATGCCCGACAAGGTGAAAGCCCGCCTCGACGGCAGGACGATCCACGTGGAAGGCCCGCTGGGTAAACTGGCCTTTAACCTGCCCGACGGCATCAACGCCGCCGTGGCCGCCAGCGTCATCAATATCAGCATCGCGCCGGGCGCCCAGGGCAAGGGCGCGCTGTTCGGCACGTGCCGCGCCCGCATCAGCAACATGGTCAACGGCGTGACGAAAGAATTCGAAAAGGTGCTCGAGATCACCGGCGTCGGCTTCAAGGGCGCCGTCGAGGGCAACCGCGTCTCGATGCAGCTCGGCTTTTCCCACCCCGTGCTGGTGGACATACCGCAGGGCATCAAGATGTCCTTCGATCCCAAACAGACCGTCCTCTCGATAAAGGGCATAGACCGGGAAGTCGTAGGCAACCTGGCCGCCCAGATCAAGAGGATCAAGCGCCCCGAGCCCTATAAGGGCACCGGCATAAAGTACCAGGGCGAACACATCATCCGCAAGGCCGGCAAGACGGCGGCTGGCGCGACTTCCGGCGGCGCGAAGAAATAACGGGGTGCGGCGCGCAGTCAAGCGCCGCACAAACCAGGAGATAAAGAATTACTATGATAAGCAAACAGGAAAGATACGAATTCCGCAAGGTCCGCTCGCGCAATAAGCTGTTCGAGCACGGGATCAAGAGGCCGCGCCTCAGCGTTTACCGCGGCGCCAAGCATCTCTACGCCCAGGTCGTCGACGACGTGAAGGGCGCCACCGTGGTGGCGGCCTCCAGCATCGACAAGGAACTCAAGGGCAAGCTGAAGTCCGGCAAGAGCATCGACTCCGCCAAGGTGGTGGGGACCCTGCTGGCCAAGCGCGCCATCGCCAAGGGCGTTACCGAGGTCTGCTTCGACCGCGGCGGCAGGATATACCACGGCCGCATAAAGGCCCTGGCCGATGCGGCCCGCGAAGCCGGTCTGAAATTCTAAGGGAGACACGCCAACATGCTCAGAAACCAGAAACAGCTCAAGACCAGCAAAGAACTCAGCGCGCAGGGCAAGCCCGGCGAGGCGATGGAACTCGACCTCACGGACGCCCGCGAAGAGAAAGTCGTGACCGTGGTGATCAACCGCGTCACGAAGGTCGTCAAGGGCGGCAAGCGCTTCTCCTTCAACGCCCTCGTAGTGGTGGGCGACAACCACGGCAAAGTCGGCGTGGGCCTCGGCAAATCCAACGAGGTGCAGGGCGCCATACAGAAAGGCACCGCCGGCGCCCGCAAGGATATGTTCCAGTTCCCGCTGATCGACTCCACGATCCCCCACGAGGTGGAAGGCCACTTCGGCGCCGGCAAGGTCTGGATGAAGCCCGCGGTGGGCGGCACCGGCCTGATCGCCGGCGGCGGCGTGCGCGCCGTGCTGGAAGCCAGCGGCGTCAAGAACGTCCTCACCAAGAACCTCGGCACCCGCAACGCGTTCAATACCGTGTACGCCACGCTCGACGCGCTGAAGCGGCTCAAGAGCCGGGAAGAAGTGATGAAGATCCGCGGCCGCGCCGAATAAGCGCGCCCGCGAAGAAAGATTCTACCGCAAACAGGAGAAAAACTATGGTCGGACTGAACAATCTCAAAGCCAAATACGGTTCGGTGCACAAGCGCAAGCGCCTCGGCACCGGCCCGGGTTCCGGGCACGGCCAGACGTCTACCCGCGGCCAGAAGGGTCAGAACTCCACCTCGGGCGGCTCCAAGCCGGACGGTTTCGAGGGCGGCCAGCTGCCGCTGCTGCGGCGCATCCCCAAGAGCGGCTTCACCAACAACCGCTTCCGCGTGACCTACGAGTGGGTCAACATCTCCTCGCTGGAGAAGTATTTCAAGGCCGGCGCTGACGTGAACCCGGATACCCTGGTGAAGCGCCGCCTGGTCAAGCATGCCGACCTCGTGAAGGTGCTCGGCGACGGCGAACTGAAGAAAGCCCTGAACGTCACCGCGCACGCTTTCTCCGCCTCCGCCAAGGAAAAGATCGAAAAGGCCGGCGGCAAGGTCTCCCTGCTCGTGGCCCCCAAGGCCGCCAAGCAGGCCGAAGTGGCCGCGCAGGCCGCCGCCAAGAAAGAGGCCAAGAAGGCCAAAACGGATAAAAAATAATGCAGCAGATTACCGACATTTTTAAGATACAGGATCTTAAGAAACGGATATTCTTCGTGCTCGGGGCGCTGGCCGTGTACCGGCTCGGCGCCTCCATTCCGATACCCGGCATCAACACCGCGGCCCTGCAGGCCATCTTCGAGGCCCAGAAGGGCTCGATCCTGGGCTTCCTGGACATCTTCTCGGGCGGCGCGCTGAGCCGCTTCTCGCTCTTCTCTATGGGCGTGATGCCTTACATCAACGCGTCCATCATCATGAGCCTGGTGCAGGGCGCGCACATCTTCCCGATGCTCGACCGCCTTCAGAAGGAAGGCGAGAGCGGCCGCAAGAAGATCACGCAGTTCACTCGCTACTTCACGCTGTTCCTGGCGGCCTTCCAGTCGCTGGGCCTGACGATAGCCCTGACCAAGATGGGCGCCGGCGGCAGCGGCCCGCAGATAGTCAGCAACCCGACGCTGGGGTTCTATTTCGTGACGGTGCTGACGCTGGTGACCGGCACGATGTTCGTGATGTGGCTGGGCGAACAGGTGACCGAGCGCGGCATCGGCAACGGCATCTCGCTGATAATCTTCGCTGGCATCGTGGGCGAACTGCCCTCGGCCGTGATGGGCATGATAAAACTGGTACAGGTGGACGAGATCAGCCTGCTGTCCGGCCTGCTCATCCTCAGCCTTGTCTTCGCGATCATCGGTTTCGTGATCTGGGTGGAAACCGCCCAGCGCAAGATCCCGGTGCAGTACGCGCAGCGCATGGTGGGCCGCAAGATGTACGGCGGCGCCTCCACGTTCCTGCCCCTGAAGGTGGACCAGAGCGGCGTTATCGCCGTCATCTTCGCGGTGTCGCTGCTGAGCGTGCCGTACACGATAGGCTCTTTCAACCCCAACGCGGCGTGGGCGCAGAAGCTGATGAGCTACATGAGCCACACCAGCCTCCTTTACCAGGCGGCCTACGTGGGGCTGATCATCTTCTTCTGCTACTTCTATAACTCCGTCAGCATCAACCCCAAGGACCTGGCCGAGAACATGAAGAAGTGGGGCGGGTTCATCCCGGGCATACGCCCCGGCGAACCGACTGCCTCGCACATAGAGTGGGTGATGAACCGCATCACGCTCGGCGGCGCCATCTTCGTGTCGCTCATCGCCGTGCTGCCCGACTACCTGCGCGCCAAGTTCAACGTCCCCTTCTACTTCGGCGGCACCTCGCTGCTGATCGTGGTCGGCGTGGCGCTGGACACCATAGCGCAGACCGAGGCGCACCTGGTGATGCGCAATTACGAGGGGTTCTATAAGAACTCCAAGATCAAGGGCCGCTGGTTCAACGTGGGGACCTGACCGGCATGAACCTCATACTGCTGGGTTACCCCGGGTCGGGGAAGGGCACGCTCGCCAAAGATCTTTCGAAAGAACTCGACATGGTGCACGTCTCGACGGGGGACATCCTCCGCGACGAGATGGCCAAGAAGACCCAGCTCGGGCAGGAAGCTTCGTCCTACATGGCCTCCGGCCGGCTGGTGCCGGACCGCCTGGTGATGGACATGCTCAAGACCCGCCTGGGCTCCGAGACGCGCGGCCTGCTGTTCGACGGCTTCCCGCGCACGGTGGAGCAGGCCGAGATGCTCGACGGGTGGTTCACCTCCCGCGGCCAGGGCCTGGACGCCGTGGTGTTCCTGAACGTGGCCGAGGACGTGGTGATAGCGCGCCTGGGTTCGCGGCGCACCTGCACCGGCTGCGGCAAGATCTATAACGTTATTTCGGCCCCTCCGGCCAAAGAGGACGTCTGCGACGCGTGCGGCAAGCCGCTCATGACGCGCCCCGACGACACGCAGGCCGTGATACAGAAGCGCGTGCAGGTCTACAAGGACCAGACCGAACCGCTGCTCGCCTATTACCGGGCCTCCGGAAGCTTCTTGCAGGCCGACGGCGGGAAAGCGCCTGACGCCGTCACGAAGGATGTGATGGCCCTGCTGCGCGCACAGCCGTGATCGAGATAAAGACCCCCGCCGAGATAGAGAGCATGCGCAAAGCTTCGCGCGTGGTGGCGGAGGTCCTGCAGGAACTGAAGCCCCTGGTCAAGCCCGGGGTCACGACGGCTGAACTTGACAAATTCGCGGAACGGCGCGTGAGGGAACTCGGCGCCGTCCCGGCCTTCCTCGGCTACCGCGGCTACCCCGCGACGCTCTGCGTCTCCATCAACGAGGAGATCGTGCACGGCATCCCTAGTCCCAAGCGGACGGTGCGGGCGGGCGATATAGTCAGCCTGGACATGGGCGCGGTGATAGAAGGTTTTTACGGCGACGCCGCGGTTACGGTGGCGGCCGGGGCGGTCTCGCCGCAGGCGAGGCGCCTGATGGAAGTGACGAGCCGCTCTCTGGACGAGGCGCTCGCGGCGGTCAGGGCGGGAGCGAGGCTGGGCGACGTCTGCCACGCGGTGGAAAAGTACGCGGCCGCCAACGGCATGTCGGTGGTCCGGGAGTTCACCGGGCACGGCATAGGGCGCCACCTGCACGAAGAGCCGTCGATACCCAATTTCGGGCGCCCGGGCTCGGGCCCGGTGCTCAAGGCCGGCATGACGCTGGCGATAGAACCGATGCTCTGCCTGGGCGGGGCCGACGTGGTGGTTAAGAACGACGGGTGGACCGCGGTCAGCGCGGACGGCAGCCTGGCTGCCCATTATGAACACACTATCGCCGTTACGGAGGACGGCTGCGACGTGCTGAGCAGGGCCTCCTAGCGGCCGGACAACGGCCGGTCCGGCGGACAGGCAATATTAGAGGCCCCCAAGCAGCCGTTATTTTTGTATAATATAAAAAATATGTCAGAAAACAGCGAAAAAATAGAGGTAGAGGGCATAGTAAAAGAGTCCCTCCCTAACGCCACTTTCAAGGTAGAGATCGCCCCGGGCAAGACGATACTCGGCATCATCTCCGGCAAGATGCGCATACACCACATAAAGATACTCCCGGGCGACAAGGTGAAGCTCGAACTTTCACCTTACGATCTCAGCAAAGGCCGGATAGTCTACAGGGAAAAATAGGCCGCGCAAAAGCCGCTCCTCCGACGAGGAAAGCGGATAGGGCGGCGGTAGTTGCGGTACAACAATAGCTTAGAGGTGCTTCTAATGAAAGTAAGAGCCAGCGTAAAGAAAATTTGTATTAAGTGCAAGATTGTAAAGCGCAAGGGCGTCGTTCGCGTTATCTGCGACGACCCCCGCCACAAGCAGCGCCAGGGTTGAGCCCGGGCTGGTGACTGGCGGAGCGCGCTGGTGACCGATTAAAACGGCATTCCTAAGGAGAAAGTATGGCACGTATAGCAGGTGTAGACTTACCCAGAGATAAAAAAATCAGCATCGCTTTAGCCTATGTCTACGGCATAGGCAGGCCGATGGCCAAGAAGATCCTGGCCGGCCTCAGCGCCCAGATCAGCCCCGATATACGGGTGAAGGACCTGACGGAGGACCAGATCGGTCTCCTGAATAACATCATCCAGAAAGAGTACAAGGTGGAAGGCGAGCTCCGCAGGGAGATCACCACGGCCTTGAAGCGCTACGTGGAGATCAACAGCTATCGCGGCTACAGGCACCGCCGCAACCTGCCGGTGCGCGGTCAGCGCACCCGCACCAACGGCCGCACACGCCGCGGACGCCGCCGGACGGTCGGCTCTTCGGGTAAAGCGGCAGCCGCGGGCGGAAAGGCCTGACGGCCGACCCCCCGCGAGAGCGGGGGGAAAACACGGAGGATGATTTAAAACTATGTCTGAAGAAAACAAGAACCCGCAGCCCCAGGAAGGGGCGAAAAAACCCGAGCAGAAAGGCGCGCCCCGCCGCCGCCTGCGCACCGTGGCGTTCGCCCGCGTGTACGTGAACTGCTCCTTCAACAACACGATCATAACCTTTACCGACGAGAAGGGCGGCGTTATCGCCTGGTCCACCTCGGGCGGCAACGGTTTCCGCGGCACCAAGAAGGGCACCCCCTTCGCCGCGCAGATCACCGCCAGCAAGGCGGCGGCCCGCGCTTCCGAGTACGGCGTGCGCCAGGCCATGGTCTTCGTCAGCGGCCCCGGCCCCGGCCGCGAGACCGCGATCCGCGCGGTAGCGCAGAGCGGCATACACGTGGTGTCCATCAAGGACGTCACCCCGATACCGCACAACGGCTGCAGGCCCCCCAAAGCCCGCCGCGTCTAACAGCGAGAATACCAAGGAGACTTTTACAATGTCGAGATATACCGGACCCAGCTGCAAGAAGTGCACGAAAGTTAACCAGAAAATGTTCCTGAAGGGCACGAAGTGCCACACGAACTGCCAGGTGGACAAAGCCCAGCGCGCCGAGAAAGAAAAGCGCTTCGGCGGCGGCGGCCGGCCCAACAAGCAGTCCGACTACGCCAAGCACCTGCGCGAGAAGCAGATAGCCCGCCTCACCGCCCAGGTGACCGAAGCCCAGTTCAAGCGCTTCTTCACCAAGGCCTCCAAGGACAAGGGCCAGACCGGAAGCGCGCTGTTCCGCTTCCTCGAAGTGCGCCTGGACAACATCGTGCGCCGCCTCGGCTTCGCGGTGTCGCTCAAAGCCGCCCGCCAGCTGGTCAACCACGGCCACATCCTGGTGAACGGCCGCGTGCTCTCCATCGCTTCCGCGATGCTGAAGCCCGGCGACGAGATCACGATCAACCCGAAGACCGCCGAGACCGTGCTGGTCAAGCAGGGCCTGGAGCACGCCGAGAAGGCCTCCCAGCGCCCGAGCTTCCTGGCGTGGGAAGCCGGTTCCAAGAAGGGTAAACTGGTGCGCTGGCCGGACCGCGCGGAGTCCAGCATCTCCGCCGACGAGCAGCTCATCGTCGAATTCTATTCCAAGTAAACGAGGTTAATGAATGTCAACTTTCTCCAAACAGCTCGTAATCCCCGAAACTCTGCAGGTCGAGGATAAGACGAAGACCGATAACTACGCGAAATTCACCGCAGAGCCCTACGAGAAAGGTTACGGCCACACGATCGGCAACTCGCTGCGCCGCATCCTGCTCTCCAGCCTCGAAGGCGCGGCCGTGGTGGCCGTGCGCATCAAAGGCGCGCGGCACGAGTACGCCGCCGTCAACGGCGTGCAGGAGGACGTGGTCAACATCGTCCTGAACCTCAAGAAGCTCCGCGTGCGCCTGAAGGGCGAGGGCCCCGAGACGCTGCTGATCTCCCTGAAGGGCAAGAAGACCGTGACCGCGGCCGACATCAACGAGAACGCCAACGTCGAGATCATCAACAAGGACCTCGTGATAGCCCACGTCGAGAGCGGCGCCGAGTTCGAAGCCGAACTCGAGATCGCCCGCGGCTCCGGCTACCTGACCTCCGAAGAGATCCGCGCCCGCGTGAACCTGCCGATGGAATTCATCCCGATGGACGCGATCTTCTCCCCGGTGCAGAAAGTGCATTACACCGTGGAGAACGCCCGCGTAGGCCAGCGCACCGACTACGACAAGCTCGTGCTCGAGATCTGGACCGACGGGACGACGACCCCTTCCGAGGCCGTCAGCAACACCGCCGCGCTGCTGCGCCGCTCGATCATGCCTTTCCTGCCGGCCGAAGAGGCCGCCAAGGAGCCCGCCCGCGCCGAGGAAGCCAAGAAGGAACCCGCCGGCGAGGCGTCCGGCAAGCTCGAGCAGGGCGTGGAGATGATAGAGCTCTCCTCGCGCGCCTCCAATTGCCTGAAGGTGGCCGGCATCCGCACCATCGGCGAGCTGGTCCGCAAGTCCGAGGGCGACCTGCTGGCCGTGAAGAACTTCGGCCAGAAGTCCCTGGACGAGATCAAGGAAAAGCTCAAGGAAATGGGCCTCGACCTCGGGATGAAGATAGACTAATTACCGCCAAGGAACACGCATTATGATAAGAAATTTAGGCACGAGAAAACTTTCCAGGACCGGTTCCCACCGCCGCGCGATGTTCTCCAACATGGCCAGCAGCCTGCTGCTCCACGAGAAGGTGGAGACCACGCTGCCCAAGGCCAAGGAACTGCGCCGCGTAGTGGAGCGCGTGATCGCGGACGCCAAGAACGGCCGCCGCGTGGAAGTGCGCCGCGTGATCAAGGACAAGGAGATCTACAAGAAGGTCTTCGAAGTGATCGCGGCCCGCTACAAGGAACGCGACGGCGGTTTTACCCGCATCCTCAAGCTCGGCGCGCGCCGCGGCGACGCCACCGAGACCGCGCTGGTCAAGCTGGTTTAAAACGATCACATGGGAATGTTCGACTATTTCTTCAGCCTGTTCTCGAACGATATCGGGATAGACCTCGGCACCGCGAATACCCTTGTCTACGTTAAAGGCAAGGGGATCGTGCTGCGCGAGCCGTCCGTCGTCGCCATCGATAAGAACAGGCGGAAGGTGCTCGCCGTGGGCAGCGAGGCCAAGCTGATGCTGGGCCGCACCCCGTCGAGCATCACGGCCGTGCGCCCGCTGCGCAACGGCGTGATCGCGGACTTCGAACTCACCCAGGAACTGATCAAGTATTTCATCCGCAAGGTGCACAACAGGCGCAGCCTGCTGCACCCCCGTATAGTGATAGGCATCCCGTCGGGCATCACCGAAGTGGAGAAGCGCGCGGTGCAGGAGTCGGCCGAGCAGGCCGGCGCCCGCGAAGTGGCGCTGATAGAGGAGCCGATGGCGGCGGCCATAGGTTCGGACCTGCCGGTCTCGGAGCCTCACGCCAGCATGATCTGCGACATCGGCGGCGGCACCACCGAGGTGGCGGTCATCTCGCTGGGCGGCATGGTGGTCGCGAAGTCCCTCGACGTCGCCGGCGACGAGATGGACGACTGCATAGTGCAGTATTTCCGGCGCAAACACAATTTAGTCATAGGCGAAACTACCGCCGAAGAGGTTAAGATACAGATAGGATCGGTTTTCCCGCTGAAAGAAGAGAAGACGATAGAAGTGAAAGGCAGAGACCAGGCCAAAGGCCTGCCCAAGACGATTCTTGTGACTTCGGAAGAGATAAGACAGGCCCTGATGGAGCCTGTCCAGCTGATAGTGGACGTGATAAAGCAGGTGCTCGAAGCTACCCCGCCCGAACTTTCTTCGGACCTGGTGGATCGCGGCATGGTGCTCGCCGGCGGCGGTTCGCTGCTGCGCGGCTTCCCCGAGCTTATCAGGCAGGAAACAGAACTGCCGGTCCACAGGGCTGCCGATCCTTTGAGCTGTGTCGCCTTGGGCTGCGGAAAGTACCTTGAAGAGCTGGATAAGATCCAGCGCCCCGAATTCCTGAATTCCTACCGCAGCTGACCCCCCGCAAGGGGGGGCTGTCTTTCAGGCGGGTCCCGCGAGGGGACAGGCGATGAGCAGAGAGAAAGACGCAGCCAATTACGCTTTAGTATTCTTCGCCGTACTGTCGGTCCTCCTTTTGCTGTTTCCCGCCTCGAAACTGGCCCACACGGCCCGCATTACCGTAAGCTACAGCCTCTACCCTTCGCTCCATTACGGCGCGAAATACGACTATTTCGTGCGCCACGTCCCCGCTAACTTCTTGGCCCTGCTCGAGACCGACCAGGACAACCGGGCGCTCAAGGAGAAGGTCCGCAACCTCGAGGTCAAACTGCAGGAAGCCGCCGCGCTGGTGGCCGAGAACGACAGGCTGGCCGGAGCGATGCGCCTCTCCCGCGCGCTGCCCTGGGCCGGTTCCTGGGCCCGCGTGGTGAACAAGACCCCTTCGGACTGGTACGGCTCTTTCTTTATAGACAAGGGCTCCGCCGACGGCATTTCCGTCAACGACACCGTGCTCGGCATGGAGGGCGGCCGCGCGGCCCTGGCCGGCCGAGTATTAGAGGTGTATCCTAAATTTTCCAAGATCCTGCTGCTGACCAACGGCGCCGCCTCCGCCGTCTGTTCCATAGCGCCGGGCGGCATGGAGGCGCTGGTGGAGGGCAAGGGGACCTGGCTGCTGCGGATGAGCTACGTGCCCGAAGAGGCGGACCTCGCCGAGGGCGCCGAGCTGGTCACCGCGCAGGGCGGCCTGCTCTTCCCGGCCGGGGTGCCGGTGGGGAAAGTGACCAGGGTGAACCCCCGCGAGTCTTTCATGAATTTCATCACCGCGGACGTCTCGCCGCACGTGGACGTCAACACGCTCAAGGAAGTCTATATCGTCAAGCGCCGCCTGCCCCGCGAGTTCCTGGCGCCCTGGGAGGCCGCGCAATGAGCATTCTCGTCGAGCTCTTCCTGTACCTGGCCACCGGCACCGCCTACTGGTGGTGGACGCAGAACCTGACGGTCTACGGGCTCGCCCCGAACCTGATCTTCGCGGCCGCGCTCAGCTCGGCCATTCTCGCCGGTCCGGTCAAAGCTATCGCGTGGGGGTTCTTTCTGGGGCTCTACGCGGACCTGCTGGGCGTCAGCGCCTTCGGCGCCCACGCCCTGACCTACTCGCTGATGGCGTACGTGGTCTACGTGGTCAAGCGGCAGTTCGACATGGACAGCTTTTTCTCGCAGCTGGTCGCGGCCGTTACCCTCTCCTGGATCTCCATGCTGTTCTACATGGGGCTGAGCCTGGTCTTCGCCAGGATCAACCCGACGAGCCTTAAAATTTTCCTGGCGGAACCGTTCCTGAACGCCCTGGCCGTGCCGGTGGTGTTCCAGCTGTTCTACCAGGTGAAGCGGCGGACCGGCGCGCTATGATGGACCGCCAGATACCGGAGGAGAGGCTGGCCCTCCTGGGGATCCTGGCCTGGACGGCGGCCGTGGTCTTTATCCTGCGCCTGGTGAACCTGCAGGTCATCGGCGGCGCGCATTATCTGGAGATCGCCGAAAAGAACCGCACGCAGATCATCTCCCAGGCCGCGCCCCGCGGCCGCATTTTCTCCGCCGACCAGGC
Source organism: Elusimicrobia bacterium HGW-Elusimicrobia-3 (assembly GCA_002840355.1). GTDB lineage: Bacteria > Elusimicrobiota > Elusimicrobia > Elusimicrobiales > UBA9959 > UBA9959. The sequence continues at coordinate 31,971 of PHAL01000004.1, forward strand.
GGCTATCGCCACCAGCCGCCCCTCGTTCAGCCTCATCTATTTCCCCGGCCAGGTGAAGGCCGGCCCCGAGACCGACCGCATGGCCCGCGCGCTGGCCAAGCCGCTGCGCGCCGACTACGAGGAACTGCGCCGCACCATCTATAAAGCCGCCACCCGCGAGAAGCCGGTGCGCCTGGCAGAGAACCTGCCGCCCAAGATCATGCTGGCCCTCTCGGAGCTGAAAGCCGTTTACCCCGGCGTGGACATCATTGTGGAAGCGCGCCGCCACTACCCTTTCGGGGCCTACCTCAGCCACCTCGTCGGCTACATCGGCAAGATGGACGCCCGCGACTGGGCCGCCCGCGCGCGCGACAAGAACTACTCCATGGACGCCCGCCTGGGCAAGGCGGGCCTCGAGAAGATGTTCGAGCGCGAGCTTAAGGGCAAGGACGGCGGCATCTACCTCGAGGTGGATTCCCGCGGCAAACTCAACCGCGTGCTGGAGAGCCGCAAGTGGGTGCCCGGCGCCGACATCTTCCTGACGATAGATTCCAAGGCCCAGGCCGCCGCCGAGGCGGGCCTGCAGAAGTCCGCCACCGGCAAGGGCGCCGTGGTGGCGCTGGACCCGCGCACCGGCGCCGTGCTGGCCTTCGTGTCCATGCCCGACTACGACCCCAACATGTTCGTCATGTCCGGCTCCGAAAAGCAGGGCCTGGAGGCCGGCCAGATCCTGCCCGAGTTCAACGTGGCGCTGCAGGGCACCTACCCGCCCGGCTCCATCTTCAAGATCGTCACCTCCGCGGCCCTCCTGGAAGGCGGCCGGGTGAACCCGGACGAGAAGGTGCTCTGCCCCGGCTATTACGACGCCGGCAGCCGCGTCTTCAAGTGCTGGGATAAGAAAGGCCACGGGCGCGTGGCCTTCATCGAGGGCCTGGCCAGGTCCTGCGACGTCTATTACTACGTCAACGGCCAGCGCGCCGGCCCGCTGGCGATAGAAAAATATTCGCGCGCCTTCCGGCTGGGCCTGCCCACCGGCATCGCGCTGCCCGACGAGCGCAGCGGCAACGTGTTCGGCCCCAGCGCGCGCGCCGCCAAGAAAAGCTACTGGTTCATCGGCGACACGCTGAACCTGGCCATAGGCCAGGGCGAGACGCTGATGACGCCCATACAGGCCGCCGGCATGATCGCCGCCGTCGCCAACGGCGGCATCTTCCACCGGCCCTACTACGTGGACCGGATCGTGCGCGCCGACGGGCAGCAGCTGCTCAAGAACAAGCCCGAAGAGGTTTCGCGGGTGAAGTTGAAGGATTCCACCTGGGCGCTGATCCGCGCCGGCCTGGGCAGCGTGGTGTCCGAGGGCACCGGCCAGGCCGCCAAGCTCGCCGGCGTGGAGATCTACGGCAAGACCGGCACCGCGCAGAATCCGCACGGCAAGGACCACGCCTGGTTCGTGGCTTACGCCTCCATCGCCGGCCAGCCCTCCAGGGTGGCCGTAGCCGTGCTCGTGGAGCACGGCGAACACGGCTCCTCCGCGGCCGCGCCGATAGCCAGGTCCGTGATAGAGGCCGTGCTGCGCGCCGACCTCCCCAAGGCGCCGCCCGCGGCCGCGCCGGTTGCGCCGGTTGCGCCGGCCGAGAAATCCACCGCGGCCCCGGCGGGGGTGACCGCATGATCTTCGCCACCGAGACCGGCCTCAAGAAGCACCGCGTGGACTGGGTGCTGTTCCTGTCCGCCCTGCTGCTGCTGGCCATCGGCACCATAGCCGTCTTCTCCTCGGTGGCCGTGCTGCCGCAGCAGGCGCGCATCATCCGCGTGCAGCTTACGGCCATCCCGCTGGCGCTGCTGGTCTTCGGCGCGGCCTGGAGCCTCAATTACCAGGTCTACCAGGACCAGTGGAAGTTCGTCTACGGCCTCCTGCTGCTGTTCCTGGCCGGGGTGCTGTTCTTCGGCGTGGTGGACAAGGGCGCGCGCTCATGGTACCGCCTGCCGTTCTTCTCCATCCAGCCGTCCGAGTTCGCCCGCGTGGGCCTGATCCTGGTGCTGGCCAATTTCCTGGACAAGCGCATCGGCAAGATCAGGGAGCTGCGCACCGTGGTGGGGGCCTTCGCGCTGTGCGTGCCGGTCTTCCTGCTGCTCATCAAACAGCCGGACTTCTCGGCGATCCTGATAACCTTCCCCGTGGCGCTGATCATGCTGTTCGCGGCCGGCGCCAGCCTGTTCCACCTGTCCATCATCATCGGCTACGCCTTCATTTCGGGGCTGTTCCCGGTGCTGTGGAGCATCATCTCGCTCAACCCCGAGTTGATGGACAACTCGCTCGTCAGCTATTTCTTCCACCTCTCCGATTCCCTGCTCTCGGCGGGGCTGTTCGTGGCGGCGGTGGTGTTCGGCTTCTGGCTGCTGTGGCGGCTTTCGGTGCAGCTCTACGCCAATGTCTCCGGCCTCTACTTCACCGGGGCGGCGATCGTGCTGATCCTGGGCTTCTTCTCCGGGGTGATGGTGAAGAACCAGATGAAGGATTACCAGCAGAAGCGGCTGGAGGTGTTCCTCTCTCCCGAGACCGACCCGCGCGGGGCGGGCTACAACCTGCTGCAGGCCCGTATCGCGATAGGCTCCGGCGGCATCCTGGGCCGCGGCATCTTCTCCGGCACGCAGTCGCGGCTGGGCTTCGTGCCCGAGCGGCATACCGATTTCATCCTCGCCGTCGTCGGCGAGGAGATGGGCTTCTGGGGGATGGCGCTGGTGACCGGGCTCTACGCGCTGCTGATGCGCCGCCTGATGCAGGGGGCGCGCCTCGCGCGCGACCGCTTCGGCTACCTGGTCAACTGCGGCATCTTCGGGATGTTCCTCGTCTATTTCTGCATCAATTTCGGCATGCTGCTGGGGCTGGCCCCGGTGGCCGGGGTGCCGCTGCCGCTGGTCTCTTACGGCGGCTCCAACCTGGTGGCCACGCTGATGGCGCTGGGCATAGCGGAGTCGGTTTACGCGCGCAGGTACGCGCTGGTCTGATATGAACGAAGGCCCTAAATCCAGGATCAGGCTCAAGTTCGCGCGGCTCGCCGCCGCGCGGGACCTCAGCCACCTGGAGCAGATCAAGGCGCTGAGGGGCCGCGCGGCCGCCTGCGGCCTGAAGTTCTGGCCGGCCAAGGCGGGGACGCCCTCGTCTCCCAAGATGGCCTTCGGGCCCGCCGTCTCGGTGGGGCACGAGAGCCTGTGCGAGTACGCGGACCTCTACCTGGAGGAGTTCGTCAGGGAGGAGGCGGCGGCGGAACGGCTGCGGCCCCTCGACGACGAGCGCTTCCGGCTGATATCGGCGCGGCGCATACCGGTTTTCTTCCCGTCGATAGAGGCGGCGGTGAACGCGGCGGAGTTTTTCATGGAGGGGGAGTTCCCCGCCTCCTTCGGGGACCAGGCCGTGGACGCCTTCATGGCGCTCAAGAGCCTGCCCTGGGAGAAGGTGAAGCCCTCCGGCGAGCGCAAGACGCTCGACGCCAGGGCCCCGGTGCTGTCGGCCTCTTACGACGAGGCGGCCTCGCTGCTGAAGTTGACGCTGAGGCTCGAGGCGGGCAGGAACGTGAAGCCCGAGACGGTGGCGGAATTGATGGCCGGCGCCAGGCCCGCGTTCAGGCGCATAGTCAGGAAAGAATTGTACTGGTTCGACTCCGGCGGCAAGCTGGAAGTATTCTGAGTTTAGGAGAGCAAAATGGCAAACGCAAAGGTTAAGAAGGAAATTTTCGCGAACACCTCTTTCGAGGAAACGCGCATAGCGATCATAGAGGAGGGCAGGCTCAGCGAGCTGTTCTGGGAGCGCCGCAGCTCCGGGAACATCGTGGGCAACATCTACAAGGCCCGCGTGGAGAACGTGCTGCCCGGCATCTCGAGCGCGTTCATGGACATCGGCCTCGACAAGAACGCCTACATCTACATCTCCGACGTGCTGGGGAACCAGAAGGACGGCATCGAGAAGCTGCTCAAGAAAGACCAGGAAGTGATGGTGCAGGTCACCAAGGACGCGATCGGCACCAAGGGAATGAAAGTGACGATGGACGTCTCGCTCCCCGGCCGCTACCTGGTGCTGACCCCGTTCCAGGATTTCGTGGGCGTGTCCAAGAGCATCGAGGACGACACGGAGCGCAAGCGCCTCTCGGAGATCATGCGCAAGATCGCCGACTCCAAGATGCTGGGCACGAAGGGTTGCATAGTCCGCACCGAGGCGGAGGGCGCCACCGAGGAGGAGCTCAAGCGCGAGGTGGAGTACCTGCTCAAGATGTGGGAGTCGATACAGACCCGCTACGACACGTCCCGGCCGCCGGCGCTGCTGCACAAGGACATGGACATGACGATGCAGGTGGCCCGGGACATCCTCAGCGAGGACACCTCGATCTACATGCTCGACAATAAGGACGATTTCCACAACGTCCAGGAGCTGGCGCTCAAGATCTCGCCGGACCTCAAGGACCGCGTGAAGTTCTACGACAACAAGACCCCGATCTTCAAGGCCTTCAACATAGAGAAGGACATAGACGAACTGCGCCGCGTGAAGGTGCCGCTCCCCAACGGCGGCAGCATCATCATCCAGGAGGCGGAGTCGCTGTGCGCGATCGACGTCAATACCGGGCGCTTTACCGGCAACAAGTCGCAGGAGGAGACCGTCACCTCCACCAACATCGAGGCCGCGGCCGAGGTGGCGCGCCAGCTGCGTCTGCGCAACATCGGCGGCATCATCGTCATCGACTTCATCGACATGAAGAAGGCCTCCAACCGCCACAAGGTGGTGCAGGCCCTCGAGAGCGGCGTTTCCCGCGACCGCGCCAAGATCCGCATCCTGCCGATCACGCGCCTGGGCCTGGTGGAGATGACGCGCGAGCGCAAGCGCGAGAGCACGGTCAGCCTGCTCACCGAGGAATGCCCCGAGTGCCACGGGTCGGGCCGCGTGCTCTCCAGCGAGAGCATCCGCATCAAGATCCAGCGCGAGATACACAACATCACGATGGGCCGCCCCGGCGGCAACCTGCGCGTCGTCACGCACCCGATACTCAGCGAGGTGCTCCGCAAGAAGCTGTCGATGATCGAGAAGAACGTGCACCGCAGCGTGAAGCTGGCGGCGGACCCGCAGCTCACCTGGGAAGACTACCGCATAATCCTGGAATAGCGCGGCTCTAATACATTTTGGAGAAGCGACCATGTTAAAAATCTTATCCGGATTCCTGCTGCTGGCGGCCCTGTGCGCCCCGGTCCACGCCCGCGTGGACCAGGTCACCTATATGAAGAACGGGGTTTACTCCGGCAAGATCGGCACCTACGCCCTCGGCGGTACGCCCTACCTGGACGCGAAGCAGGCCGCCAGGCTGATAGGCGGCAAGATCTACTGGTACCCGGTGTCCGGCAAGCTGATGCTGCAGATAAAGGGCAAGACGGCGGTGTTCTTCCTCAGGACGGATTCCGTGCAGCTCAACGGCGTGAACGAGGCGTTCCCGGCCCCGATGATAGTGCGCGGCGGGAAGGCCTTCCTGGCGCTGGACTTCTTCGTCTCCCGGATTTTCTCCGAAGCTTTCGGTTTCAGCCTGCAGTACAACAAGGCCACCAGCGTGCTCGATTCCCGGCGCGCGGTGAACATCACCTCCATGAACTTCTTCACGCACCCGGACAAGACCCGGATCGTGGTCTACATGGAGGCCCCGCTGGAGTGGCAGGCGGTGCAGAAAGAGAACAACCAGTACCGGCTCAACATCTACGACGGCGTGGCCGCGCGCGAGGAGAAACTCGGCATCGGCGACGGCGTGGTGCGGGGCGTGGACCTGATACAGGAGAACAGGACGGCGCGGGTGGTGATAGATCCCGATGAGAATTTCGGCAAGGTGGAGGTCTTCAGGCTGTCCGACCCCGACCGGCTGGTCATAGACGTGTCCCGGGAGTCGGCGCCGGTGTCGCAGAGCATAAACGGCGACGCGCCGGCGCCCGCGGCGCCCGCCGCCGCCGCCGCGGTGTCCGTGATAGCCCCGTCCGAGCTGCCCGCCGCGCAGCAGCAGGCGGCGGCCGCGCCCGGCCTGCCCGACAGGACGGAAGTAGGCGCCGGCAAAAAAAAGATCGTGATAGACGCCGGCCACGGCGGCAAGGACCCCGGCGGCAAGAAGCTTTTCGGCCTCAAGGAGAAGGAGATCAACCTGGCCGTGGCCAAGGAGCTTTACGAGCTGCTCAGGGGCGAGGAGATCTTCGACGTGGTGATGACCCGCTATACCGACGAGTTCGTGCCGCTGGCCGACCGCTCGATCATAGCCAACAACGCCAAGGCGGATATTTTCATCTCGATACACGCCAACGCCGCCCGCAGCCGCCTCGAGAAGGGCTTCGAGATCTTCTTCATGTCGGAGAAGGCCTCCGATCCCTGGGCCGCCGAAGTGGCCGATTTCGAAAACTCCGTCATCAGTCTCGAGGACGGGGCCGGGCAGCAGATGGACCCCGCGGTGATGCTGCTGCACTCGATGGCCCGCAACGAGTACCTCAACGAGGGCAGCAAGCTCGCCGGCCTGGTGCGCGGCGAGATGCAGAAGCGCACGCCGTTCGTGGACCGCGGCGTCAAGCAGGCCGCCTTCTACGTGCTGCGCGGCACCTACGCCCCCGGCATCCTGGTGGAGATCGGCTTCATGACCAATTCCTCGGACCAGAAGCACATGAACGACAAGCGGACCCGCGCCAAGGTGGCCAACGCCATCTACCGCGGCGTCATGCGCTTCGCCGAGATGAAAAGCTGGAAGTAGCGCATGCCCGACAGGAAAAGACCCATAGGCATCTTCGACTCCGGCCTCGGTGGCCTGACCGTTTTTAAGGAGCTGCGCGGCCTGCTGCCCGGCGAGCGCCTGATCTATTTCGGCGACACGGCGCGCGTGCCTTACGGCACCAAGTCGGCCGAGGCCGTAGTCTCTTTCTCCAGGGAGATCGCGGCCTACCTGCTGGCCAAGCGCATCAAGCTGCTCATCGTGGCCTGCAACACGGCCTCCTCGCTGGCCCTCGGCGAGATACGCAAGGTTTCCCCGGTGCCCGTCCTGGGCGTGATAGAGCCCGGCGTGCGCGCCGCCCTGGCGGCCGTGCCGCGCGGCGGGCGCATCCTCGTTACCGGCACTACGGCCACGGTCAACAGCCGCGCTTACTCGCGCGCGCTGGCCGCGGGCGGAGTAAAAGTGACGCAGCAGCCCTGCCCGCTGTTCGTGCCGCTGGTGGAGGAGGGCTGGTGCTCCAAGCCGGTGGCGGCCACGGTGGCCAGGGAATACCTGGCGCGCTACAGGGGCAAAGCCGACGCGCTGATACTGGGCTGCACGCATTACCCGCTGCTCAAGAAAGTCATTGCCGGCGTGATGGGGCCGCGCACCAAAATAGTGGACTCTGCCCGTGCCGCCGCCCTGGCCGCCAGGGAGGAACTGGCCGCGCGCGGGCTGCTGAATCCGGGCCGGGCGGGGCGCAGCGAATTCGTGGTGAGCGACGCGCCCGAGCGCTTCTCGGCTCTGGCTTTAAGGCTGTTGGGGATCAGGACCGGCAGGGTTACGGTCAAGAGGTTCTAAGGAGGAGAGGGGTATGAAAAAAACTTTTATCTGCGCGGCGCTGACGGTAATGGCGGGGGCGCTCTTCGCCCAGACGCCGGTAGCGAAGACCAAACCCGCGCCGGCCAGGCCTGCCGCCGCCGCGCCGGTAGTCACGGCCCAGGCCGCGACCAAGAAGACCGCGCCGGCGGCCGCGGTCCCGGCTAAAAAGCCGGAGCCGGCCAAGCCCGCCCCGAAGCCCGCCGAGGAGCAGGAAGAGTCCGTAGTGATGATCGACGATAAGGCTGATACGGATTACTCCGGGGTCTCCTCCGCCGATGACCAGCCCGCCGCTCCGGGCGGCATCCCGTCCTCCTACGGCCAGTGCAAGGGCGTGATGAACGACGGAGGGCGCACCGTCCTCGTGTTCGAGAGCGCCGACGACGGCGCCATCTCCTTCGTGCAGGTAACGCTGGGCAAGACCGGCGCGGCCTGGAAACTGCTGGACCGGATCTACCGCGGCGCGGAGTAAAGGCCCCCGGCCCTGTCCCGCCGCCCCTGTAATTGCTAAAATAAGGTTACGGGCCAGCGCTCTCCGCGCGGCCCGCAACGAGGCATATATGAAACGCAAGGATCTGGTTAGACATCTCATCAGCAAAGGCTGCGTGTTAAACCGCGAGGGCGGCAAGTACTCGGTCTTCCTCAACCCGGTAACCAACAAGGAAGTGCCGGTCACCCGCCATACGGAAATTGCGGACTTTACCGTGCGCAAGATCTGCAGGGACCTCGGCGTAGATCAGCCCTGATGAGCAAGAAGCTGGCGGCGCTGCTGCTGCTGGCCGCCTGCGCCTGCGCTTCCGCCAGGCTCGACGTCATACAGGTCGGGCCCTGGTTCCCGGGGCGCGACTGGCGTGAAGTGGAAGTCTTTACCTCGCGCGCCCAGACCACCCGGCCCTGGGGCGGCATCGGTATAATCCACAGCCCGCGGGTGAGCGCCGTTTCCGGCGAGGGCGCGCTGGAGCGCCTGAAGCGCCAGGCCCGCAAGCAGGCCGCCGCGATGGGCGCGGACGCGCTCATCCTCACCGTGGACTCGGCCGCCTCCGGCCCCCGCATGGGGGTTTACGAGGAGCCGGAACTGTACCTCAGCGGGCTGGCTATAAAATATGTCAACGCCGTCTCAACCCCTACCGCGAAATAGCGTAAAAATAGCGCTGGCCACCGCCGAGGCCCGGGTCTGGCGCGGCCGCGGCATAGTGATAGACCTGTTCCGCTTCTCCAACACCATAACCGCGCTGCTCGAGAGCGGCCGCAGTGACGTCCGGGTGTACCCCAGCCCGGCGATGGCGCTGTCGGCCCGCCGCCACCTGGCCGGCGCGGACATCTTTTCCGAGATAGCCCTGGGCGTGGAGCAGTACGACAACTCGCCCTACACCGCCCTCTACGGCTCCGACCCGGCGCGCCCGGCGCTCTCCGTCACCAATTCCGGCTCGCCGGCCGCCGCGTCGCTGCTGCTGGCCGACGAGATACTGGTGGCCTGTTTCGCCAATTTCCCGGCGGTGGCCGCCTACTGCCGCGCCAATCCCATGCCCACGCTGATCGTGCCCGCCTGCCTGTTCTACGACATGCGGCACGTGGAAGACATGATCTGCGCGCGCGCCCTGGTGGAGGAACTGGAGGGCCGCGACGCCTTCCCCGCGGCGCTCGACGAGATACACGCCAGCGGCCGCGTGCTGGATTTCCTCGCCTTCAGGCCGGAGACCGGCAAGCGGGACATGGAACTGGTGCTGAAAAAGGGCTGGATGAAGGCCGTGCCCCGCATAAAATTCAAGGCCGGCGCCGGCCTGGTGGAGAACCTAGCATGAAAAAAAAGAAAGCTGTAGTGCTGTTCTCCGGCGGGCTGGATTCCACGACGGCGCTCTGCTGGGCCCTCTCGAAAGGCTACGAGTGCCTGGCGGTCTCTTTCGATTACGGCCAGCGCCACGACCGCGAGAACCGGAGCGCCCGCGCCATAGCGCGCCGGCTGGGCGTGCGGCTCTACGAGATAAAATTGGCTTTCCCCTGGTTCGCCTCCTGCTCGCTGGTCAACAAGAAACTGAAGCTGCCCGACGTGAAGCTCGCCAGGATAGGCGCGAAGGGGGACATCCCGTCCACCTATGTGCCCGGCCGCAACCTGGTCTTCGCCTCCGTGGGGTTCTCGCTGGCCGACGCCGAGGGCGCCGACGCCATAGTGCTGGGGCCCAACGTGGTGGACTACTCAGGCTACCCGGACTGCCGCCCGGAATTCTACCGGGCCCTGCAGAAGGCCGCGGCCCACGGCACGCGCCGCGGCGCGAACGGCCGCCCTATAAAGATCCTCACGCCGCTCATCAAGCTCAGCAAGGCCGGCATCGCCCGGCTGGCGCGGCGGCTGAAAGCCCCGCTGGAGCTGACCTGGAGCTGCTACAGCGGCGGCCGCAAACCCTGCGGCGTCTGCGACTCCTGCAAGCTGCGCGCCAAGGGCTTCTCCGAAGCCGGCTTCGGCGACCCCGCCCTTTAGACCATGAAAAAACTCACCGCCCCGGTGGCCGAGATCTTCTGCTCGCTGCAGGGCGAGGGCCTGTACCTGGGCCAGCGCCAGGTGTTCCTGCGACTGGCCGGCTGCAACCTGGACTGCGCCTACTGCGACGAGCCGGCCGCGCTGGACGGCGCGGCGGGCCGGGCGATGACGCCGGCCGCGGCGGCCAGGGCCGTGATACGGCTGGCGCGCTCCGGCAAGGCCGGGGACGTGTCGCTGACCGGCGGCGAACCGCTCTTGCGCTGGCGCTTTATACTGGCGCTGGCCCCGCTGCTGAGGAAGGCCGGCCTGCGCCTGCACCTCGAGACCAACGGCACGCTGCCGGCGGCGCTGGCGCGGGTGGCCCCCCTGGTGGACGTTATCGCCATGGACATCAAGCTGCCGTCCTCCGCCGGACAGGCGGGCCTGTGGGCCGGGCATAAGAAATTCCTGGCCGCGGCGCCGGAGAAAACCTTCATCAAGGTCGTGCTGACGTCGGCGACCAAAATGGCCGAGCTGGAGCGGGCCGTGCGCCTGGCGGCCTCGGTGAGCGGCGACGTGCCGTTCTTCATACAGCCCGCCACGGCCGGGCCCGGCGGGGTCAAGCCGGCGGCTAAAAAATTCGTAGCGGCGGCCCGGAGTTACGCGGAGGCCCGGTTGGCGCGCGTGGAAGTGCTGCCGCAGCAGCACCCGATCTGGGGAGTAAAGTAAGCCGGGGAGCCATCCACGGCAGGACCGGAACGCAAAAACGTGGTCTCGCACACCGTGCTCGCCACTCCCCGTCTCGGCCTCGGCGCTACGCAAGCCTCGGCCTCCGACAGGGTTTTGCTAACCCGGTCCCGCCGCGGCTGTCGCGGCTTAAGGACGTAAAAGTGGAAGGGGAGGGAATATGAGCGATGGAACTTTTTTGGTGGAATGTCCGTGCTGCCAGGTGCGCATAGAGGTGGACCGGCGCACCGGCAAGGTGCTTAAGCACTGGGCGAAGCCGAAGGTCAAGGAGGGGGGCGACCTGATGAACGAGGCCCTCAAGAAAATACAGGAAGACAAGAACCGCCTGGACAGTTATTTCAACAATGCGGGCAAATCCCTGGAAGATAAAAAGAAAGAGCTGGATGAGAAATTCGCCGCGGAGAAGAAGCGCATAGAAGAATCCGGCGATACTTCCAAACCCATAAACCCGCTGGATTTAGACTGATTCTCATAATATAATTATTTATATTATAGGAGCGAAGCGCGTTAGCGCGCGCGGGTACATCGGCATGGTTAGCCCAAAGGGCCCAGATTTCTCTGGGCCCTTTTCTTTGCTCTCTGGGCCTACACGGCCCTTACGAAAACCGCCTCCGGGCCGTATACTATAGGCATGACCCACAAAAAACTCGCCCTCGCGGCCCTGGTCTCTTGCGTCATACTCCCCGGTTTCGTATCGGCCCAGACCTCCAGGCAGTCGGCCATACTCGAAAATTACGGCGCCTCCGTTTCCGCCCTCGGCGTGAACGTCGATGGCCTGAAGGCTTCGCCGATACCCCAGCCCATGGCGCAGCCGGTAGCCGTACCCCAGGAATTCTCCGGCGCCGAGCCGGTCTCCTACTCCGGCACCGCGGTCACCCTCTGGTACGCGCTGGGCGCGCAGATCACGGACAACGCGCCGTGGACCAATACCCCCACTTTCGAAGCGGTCTCCGACCGGGTGATGGCGGCCTCCAGGTCCCGCGCCTATCCCGCCCGCCGCGCCGGCCAGCCCTCGCTGTTCACCGAACCCGGCTTTATCGCCGAGTACGAGCAGGCCACCGGCGCCCGCTTCACCGCCGGCAACTCCGCCCGCTTCCTGATCAACGGCCCCGCCTCCTTCGAGGTGAAGGACGCCCTGATCCGCAGCGCCAAAAAGAGCCTGCTGATCTCCAGCTGGGCTTTCTACGACGATACCACCGGCTACCAGGCCGCGCAGATGCTCATCGCCAAGAAGCGCGAGGGCGTGGACGTGAAGGTGATGCTGGACAAGAAGGTCCTGGCCGGCCACGGCAAGAAGGTGGTTAAGATGATGCGGGACGCCGGCATAGAAGTGCTGGCCGTCAAGGAAAGCCGCGCCAACGACATCTGGCACGTGAAGGTGATGATAGCCGACGACCAGTACGCGGTCGCCGGCGGCATGAATTTCGGCGACGTGTACTCCCACAAGGGCGGCACCATACTGTGGCGCGACACCGACATCGTCTACTCCGGCCCCGCCGTGCTCGAGAGCCGCCGGCTGCTGGCGGCGGTCTGGAACGCCAACGCCCGCAAGAACGGTCTTAAGACCATCGACCTCCGCTCCACCGCCGGCCTGCCCTTCGAGGGCGGCAGCGCCCGCGTGGCCGTGGTGATGCAGAACCCGCCCCAGAGCTCCCCGATCCTGGTCAGCATCGTGAAGGCCATGTACGCCGCTACCCGCAACATCAATATCGAGAACGCCTACTTCGTATCGCTGCCCGTAGTGACCCAGGCCGTGCTGGACGCCCGCGCCCGCGGCGTGGAAGTGAACATCATGACCAACTCCAAGGAGAGCATCGACCCCGAGGGCGTGGTGATAGTGGACGCGATGTACAAGTGCCTGGTCCCCCTGGCCCAGGCCGGCGCCAACATCTACCTCTATAACGGCCTGCGCTCCCCCGGTGACACCGTGCACTCCAAGTTCATGACCGTGGACGGCGAGTTCGCCGACATCGGCTCCTACAACCTGCATCCCCGCGGCGAGCGCTACGACACCGAGGTCAACGTGAACATCCTCGACCGCGCCGCCGTGGCCGAACTGGACGCGGCCTTCTACAAGGACCTCAAGAACTCCCGCATAGTCAAGAGCGAGGCCGACCTGGGCGTGAAGCCCGGCTTCGTGTCGAGCATCGCCTCCAACTACTTCTATGCCCAGCTCGGCGGCAACTCCCCCGCCACGGGCGTGCCGGCCGGCCTCAGCCTCCAGAAGTAAGCCGGGAGGGGCCTGAAGGGAGCCGGGGCAAGCCGCCCCGGCTCCCTCTTTTTCCATAGGCAAACGCGCCTAAAAAACCTAAAATATAGGTTATGCATAAGGATATGCGGGAGGTCCTGCTGACAGCGGAACAACTGGACGCCGGCGTTAAGGCGCTGGGCGCCCGCATTTCCGCCGACTACGCCGGCCGCACGGTCACGCTAGTCGGGGTGCTGAAGGGCTGCCTGCTGTTCATGTCCGACCTGGCCAAAAGCGTCACGCTGGACACGCGCATGGATTTCATGATGCTCTCGTCCTACTCCGGCCAGCATTCCACCGGCGTGGTGCGCATCCTGCTCGACCTCAAGGAGAGCATAGAGGACTGCGACGTCATCGTGGTGGAGGACATCGTGGACTCGGGCCTGACGATGGAGTACATGCTGCAGAACCTCAAAACCCGCCGGCCCCGCTCGGTGGAGATCTGCACGCTGCTCGACAAGCCCAGCCGGCGCCGTGCCCAGGTGCCGATAAAATATTCGGGTTTTCAGATCCCGGACAAGTTCGTGGTGGGTTACGGGCTGGACTATAACGGGATCTACCGCAACCTGCCGTATATCGGCGTGCTCAGCGAAGCCGCCATAGAAGGAAACAAGACATGCCGCTGAAAAAGAATTTAAGACAGTTACTCTTCTGGTTCCTCGCGTTCACGCTGTTCGTCGCGGTGTACCAGAGCATGAAGGGCGCCGAGCGCGAGCGCCAGATCCCCTACTCCGAATTCAAGGCCAAGCTGCGCGACAAGGCCATCACCAAGGTGTCCGTGCGCCAGGACCAGATCCGCGGCGAGCTCAAGGAAGGCGACAAGAAGGTCATCTTCAAGACCGTGCCGATGGCCGACGCCAAGCTCATCGAGGACATGGAGGCCGCGGGCGTCACCGATTTCGCCGCCGAAGCCGACCGCGGCTGGATCGCCACGCTGCTGCTCAACCTGGGCTGGATAGCGATGTTCGTCTTCCTGTGGTGGTTCCTGTTCTTCCGCCAGGCTCAGGCCGGCGGCAAGCAGGCGATGAGCTTCGGCAAGTCCAAGGCCAAGCAGCAGGACCTCAAGAAGCAGAAGGTGCTGTTCAAGGACGTGGCCGGCTGCGATGAGACCAAGGACGAGCTCAGGGACATAGTCGATTACCTCAAGGACCCCAAGAAATACCAGGTCCTGGGCGGCGAGCTGCCCAAGGGCGTGCTGCTGTACGGCCCTCCCGGCACCGGCAAGACCCTGCTGGCCCGCGCGGTGGCCGGCGAGGCGGGCGTGCCGTTCTTCACCTCCTCGGGTTCCGAGTTCGTGGAGATGTTCGTGGGCGTGGGCGCCAGCCGCGTGCGCGACCTCTTCGAGCGCGCCAAGAAATCGGCCCCGGCCATCATTTTCCTCGACGAGCTCGACGCCGTGGGGCGCTCGCGCTTCGCCGGCATCGGCGGCGGCCACGACGAGCGCGAGCAGACGCTGAACCAGATGCTCGTGGAACTCGACGGCTTCGAGTCCAAGGAGGGCATCATCCTCATCGGCGCCACCAACCGCCCCGACGTGCTGGACACCGCGCTGCTGCGCCCCGGCCGCTTCGACCGCCGCATCAACGTGCCGGTGCCCGACATCAAGGGCCGCCTGGAGATCCTGGGCGTGCACGCCAAGAAGATCAAGCTGACCGAGAACACCGACCTCTCGGTGATAGCCCGCCACACGCCCGGCTTCACCGGCGCGGACCTGGCCAACATCGTCAACGAGGCCGCCATCGTGGCCGCCAAGAAAGGCCAGAAGTCGGTGGACCTCAAGGACCTCGAGGAGGCGATAGAGAAGAACATCGCCGGCCCGCAGCGCAAGTCGCGCATCATTTCCGAGAGCGAGAAGCGCGTGGTGGCCTACCACGAGGCCGGCCACACGCTGGTGGCCAAGATCCTGCCCGGCTGCGACCCGGTGCACAAGGTCACCATCATCCCGCGCGGCCCGGCGCTGGGCTACACCCTGCAGATGCCGCTGGAGGACAAGTACCTGACCTCCAAGACCGAGATCCTCAACCGCCTCAGCGTGCTGCTGGGCGGCCGCGCCGCCGAGGAGATAGCCATCGGCGAGATCACCACCGGCGCCCACGACGACCTGGCCAAGGTGTCGGCCTACGCGCACAAGATGGTGCTGGAGTTCGGCATGAGCGAGAAGATAGGCCAGCTGTCGCTCAAGAAAGAGGATTCCGAAGTGTTCCTCGGCCGCGACATCGTGCGCCAGGCCGGCTACTCCAACGAGACCGCCCGCATAGTGGACGAGGAGATAAAGCGCATCGTCAGCGACGCCTATATGAAGGCCAAGGCCGCGCTGACCGGCAACCGCAGGGCGCTCGACGCCATCGCGGCCCGCCTGATAGAGAACGAGGTGGTGGACGCGCCGGAGATAGATTCTATAATCGCTGCGGCCAAGGCCGCCGTAAAAGCGGCCTAGCCTGACGGGGGAAATTTGTACCTGCAATATTTAAAAAACCTGGCGGATATCGCGGTCGTATACTACATAGTGTACCGCCTGATACTGCTGCTCAAGGGCACCCGCGCCATGCAGGTCATCTGGGGCGTCTTCATCCTGGCCGTCATCACGGCCGTGTCCAAGTACCTGCACCTCGAGGCCACCGTCTGGCTGATGCAGCAGTTCTGGCTGGCCGGTATGTTCCTGCTGATCGTGGTGTTCCAGCCCGAGATCCGCTTCGCGCTGGCCAACATCGGCTCCAACCCGCTGGGCCGCGTGATGGTTTCGGCCGAGTACCGCTTTATCGGCGAGATGATGGAGGCCGTGCGCGCCGCGATGGAAGAGAAGATGGGCATGCTGATAGTGCTCGAACAGGACATGGCGCTGCGCGACATCGTGGAGAGCGGCGTGCGCATCAACGGCGAGGTCTCCAAGGAGATGCTGCTGACCGTCTTCCACGACAACACCATGCTGCACGACGGCGCCGCCGTGATCTCCAATAACCGCCTGGTGGCCGCCGGCTGCATCCTGCCGCTCACCGAACAGCAGGAGCTGTCCAAGATACTCGGCATGCGCCACCGCGCCGCCCTGGGCCTCAGCGAGGCCGCCGACGCGATCATCGTTATCGTCTCCGAGGAGACCGGCACGCTCTCGGTGGCCCGCAACGGCAAGCTGCAGCAGCGCGTGGACCCCAAGGACCTCGAGGCCATGCTCTACCAGCTCTACCGCTCCAAGGCCGAGAAGACGCTCCTGCGCAAGTCGGTCCGGCCCGAGCCCGCGGCCCCCGGCGCCGCGCCGCAGCCCAACACGCCGCCGCCCCAGGCCTGACCATGAACATACCCGAACTTTTTACCCGCAACTGGCAGATAAAAGTGCTGTCCCTCATCATAGCGCTGCTGATCTGGTATTTCATCACCGGCGGCGCATAGCCGTTAGTCTTTAGTCCTACCCGGCCTAGGCCCTAAAACCCCCGTTTTAGGGCCTTTGGACTCTTATGTCCCTGCCGCATTTCTCCCATAATATATATACAGGAGAATCTAATGTTTAAAACCTCGGTATTCTTCGCCTCTCTTCTCTCGGTACTTCCCTTCTTAAGCGCCGCCGCCGGCGAGCTGCGGCTGCCCGCGGCCCCCGCTTCGGTGGAAGTGCCGGCAGCCAGCCCCGCCGACATGGACACCATCGGCCTGGTCCTGGATTACGACGAAGTCTACGCCGCGCTTAAATTCTACTCGGACATAGTTTTCGTCTCCCCGCAGGGCAGCCCCCAGTACCTCGAAGCCGCCGCCGCCGGCCAGTACCTGCGCGCCAGGCTGGAGTCCCTCGGCCGAGCCATAGAGACCGCGACCGGCAGGCCGTTTAGCGGCGCTACCAGGACGCGCGCCCGGGTCTCTTTCCGCATTTCCTCCGAGCTGGGCGACGTTTTCGGTTTCCACGGCGGCACCGCGGTGCGCGAGACCCGCAGCGTGCCCATCAAGGACGGCTACTGCAAGATCAACTATGTCAAGAACAACGTGCCCTTCCTGGTGCAGTCCGACTCGTTCCTCAAGAAGGGCGAAGTCATCCTCACTTTCGACGACGGCCCCGGCCCGCTGACCGAGGAAGTTTCCGCCTCGATGAAAGAGGGGAACGCCCCTTCCGTGTTCTTCGTGCTGGGCTCCAAGCTGGGCGCCGCCGGCAGGGCGCGCGTGGCCAAAGCGGCCGCCGACGGCCACGAGATAGCCGTGCACGGCTACTGGCACGCCACCGAGAACGGCAAGCCTTTTACCAATATGACCACCGGCAAGATCGTGGAGCAGCTGGGCGGCGTGAAGTCCTCCATCGCCGCCGCCGCCGGCCGCAAACCGGTCTTCTTCCGCCCGCCCTACGGCATCATAACCCCCGACGCGCTCCTAGCGCTGGATTCGGAACTTAACCTCGTGCCGGTAGGCTGGACCATAGACACGCTGGACTGGTCCACCAAGAACCCCGACGAGCTTTTCGAGAAGACCATCGCCCTGATAAAACAGCGCGGCAAAGGCATAGTGCTGATGCACGACATACACGACCAGAGCCGCCTGGCCTCCAAGCGCCTGGTGAGCTGGCTGTCCGACAACGGCTACACCGTGGTCTCACCCGAGAGGATGACCAAAGCCTACCGCGGCGAGTAAGCCCGGCCGAGGCTGCGGTTCAGAGAGCGGCGCTGGCGCCGCTCTTTTTGTTCCCGGATTTACTAGAATTCCCTTATGTCCCATACAGCCGTTTACGCCCACCGCTGCGGCATGGCCGCCGGCCCCGAAAATACCGTGGCCGCCGCGCGCGCCGCGCTGGCCGATGGCGCCGCCGCCGTGGAATGCGACATCCGCCGCACGGCGGACGGGCAGTTCGTGGCCTTCCACGACGCCGGCACCGGCCGCCTCTGCGGCCGCGACTGGAAAATAGCGGCCACCGCCTGGCCCCACCTGAAGGCGCTGCGCGTGCCGGGCGACGAGCCCATAGCGCACCTGGACGATTTCCTGAACCTGATGATACTGCGGCCCGGCAGCGACTTCTATTTCGAGCTCGCGCTGGAGAAGCCCTCCGACGCGGCCGATCTGGCGCGGCAGATAGCCCGCGCCGGCGTGCAGCACCGGGCCTACCTGCTGGCCTTTTCGCACCGCACCGCTTTCCTGGACGCGGCGCTGGAGGCGGTGCCGGGCATAGGCGCGGCCGTGATGCCGCTGTATCCCTCCAACATGCTGCGCACCGCGCTGGGGGCCGGCGCCAGCAAGGTCTGCGCAGGCTGGATAGATTGGCCGCTGGCCAAGCAGCTTTTCTATTTCGGCGCCGCGGCCTGCGATTTCAAGGCGCAGGCGGACGCCGCCGAGGCCGAGGGCGTTGAGATCTCGGCCGGCATAGCCAATAACCCGCGCGACGTGCGGCGGCTGGCCGGCCTGGGCGCGCGGGGAGTGTGGACCGACGACGTGCGCATGGCGGTTAAATACCTCTGATATGGCTAAAAAAATCGTGGCGATAGACGGCAGTTACCGGCGCGGCGGGACCATAGACCAGGCCGTGCAAGCCGCTGTGGGCGCGGCGCAGGCCGGGGGCGCCGACGTGCGGGTGTTCAGGCTGGCCGAGAAGAACGTGCTGTTCTGCGACAATTGCCGGGCCTGCGCGCAGGCGCCGGGCACAAAGCGCGGCCATTGCCCGCTGGTCGACGACATGAACGAAATGCTGGACGCCATAGAGGCCGCCGACGGCCTCATCCTGGCGGCCCCGGTGAACTGCTTCAATGTGAACGCGCTGACCCGACGTTTCATGGAGCGCATGACTCCCTATGCCCACTGGCCCTGGGGGACCATGGCCCCGGCCATGCGGCTCAAGGCCGGCGCTAAAAAGGCCGTGCTGATAACCTCCTCGGCCATGCCTTCCTTCTTCGGTCGGCTGGCTACCGGCGCCATGCGCGCGCTGAAATTCATCGCCCTCGGCTTCGGGGCCAGGACGGCCGGCACCTTGTTCATCGGCCTGGCTTCCATGGAGCCCAAGCCGCCGCTGCCGCCGCGCGACAGGCGGCTGGCGGAAAACCTGGGCCGCGTATTGCTAAAATAGACAACATGTTCAAGAAGATACTCCTGGTCGACGACGACAGCCTGGTGCTCAATTCCACCCGCCGGTTCCTCGAGGACCGCGGCTTCAAGGTGTCGGCCGCTGACAACGGGGCCGAGGCGGTGGCGCTGGCGCGCGGCTCCAAGCCGGACCTGGTCATCACCGACGCGCAGATGAAGGGCCTGGACGGCTTCACACTGTGCCGGGCGATCAAGGAGACGGACGGCTTCGAGCGGGTGCCGGTGATCATCATCTCCGGCAGCAAGGTCAGCGAGGAGGATATCCTGGCCGGCTATAACCGCGGCGCCGACGACTATATCCTGAAGCCTTTCTCTTTCCCGGTGCTGCTGGCCAAGATCAAGGCGGTGCTCAAGCGCTACGAGGGCGTGGCGGAGAAAACCGAGAAGATCAGCAAGCTGGGCATGGTGATAGACCCGGCCGGCCGCACCGTCACGCTGGCGGGCGCCGTGGTGAACCTGACCCGCAAGGAATTTGACCTGCTGATGGCGCTGATCACCGAGGAGGGCCGGCTGCTCTCCATTCCCTACCTGCTGGAGACCGTCTGGGGCTACGACCCGGCCAGCTACAACGACCCGCACACGGTGGGCGTGCATGTCTCGTCGCTGCGCAAGAAGCTCGGCGCGGAGATCGGCGCGCGACTCACCAGCGTGACCGGCCACGGCTATAAATTAGAATAAACGCTAGAAGGCACAGGGCGGACCGGGTTAGCAAAACCTTCATGAGGGCGAGGCTTGCATAGCGCCGAGCCCGATTGATGAGCGAGCGCACGGTGTGCGCGAGCGCGTTTTGCGTTCCGGTCCGTCCTGCGCCCTACTGTTCACTGGACAGATTTGATGATAATTTGACGATTTATTGCTGAGGGTTTTCGCCCCTGCTGCTAAACTATTTTAGCGGAGCAGGAGGGGTTATGAAAGATCTTGATACCGCGGTAAAACTCGCCTTGATCGCCGCCTTCGCGGCCCTGCTCGCCGCCCCGCCCGTCCTCGCCGCCGAGGACGTCTACAAAAAGATGGCGAACGACTTCGCCAAGTACTCCACCAACAAGAAAGTAAAGAACCTCGCCGTCATCGGCTTCGCGCGCAAGGCCCGCACCTCGCGCGAGGAGAGCGATTATGTCTCGGAGAAGCTGCTCTCCTGCCTGGTGGCCTCGGGCAAGGTGAATTTGCTGGAGCGCTCGCAGCTGGGCCGCGTGCTGGAGGAGCGCAAACTGGCCGCGTCCGGCGTGGCGGCCGAGGGCGCCGAGCCGGGCCGGAAGATAGACCCCAGCGACGCCATCATAGTGGGCACCATCTTCGGCACCAAGGAACACCTCAAGATCATAGCCAAGATGATAGACCCGCTGACCGGCGCGGTGCTGCATACCGTGGAGGCGCAGACCGAGCGGCAGTGGGACATGGTGGAGGACAGCCGGGGCTTCGAGTTCGACGTGCCCGACATGCGCGCGATAGCCGAGATGTTCGACGAGGAGGAGATCAGGCCGGAGCTGGTGGCCTTCCGCGACGCGCCCGCCGGCCTGAACACCGCCAGCTGCAACGCCCGCCGGGCCCGGCTGGCCGCCATGCAGAGCGCCGCGCTCGAGGCCAAGGCCAAGTACTGGGCCGGCCAGATGCGCGACCCCGCTTTCAACCGGGCGGGGCTGCGCCGCAATCCGGGCGGGGAAATAAAGGACCAGGCCGACCGCAGGAAGTTCTACGCTATGCTGCAGACGCTGCACCGCGCCCCCGCGGCCCCGCGCCTGTCGGTGACGGAAATGAACGCGGTGATAAGGCTGATGCAGGAGGAGGAGAACATCTCCGACGACTGCGGCCTGCACTGAGCGTCAGGTTTTGGTGAGTTTTTCCAGCAGGTCCCGGATCTCGTCTATGCCGAACGGCTTTATCAGGAAGCCGTCAGCCTGCACGCCCGGGGCCAGCGGGGCCTTGATATCGGAGACCGAGCCGGTGATGGCGACTATCTTCATGGCGGGGCAGGCCTGACGCACGCGCTTTATCACTTCCTCGCCGCGCATGTCGGGCATCTTCAGGTCGCAGACCAGGGCGTCGAAGCCGCAGCGGCCGGCCAGCTCCAGGGCTTGGGCCCCGTTGGCGGCCTCGGTAACTTCCCAGCCGCGCCCGGCCAGCGCGCGCCGCACATAGTTGCGCACCAGTTCCTCGTCGTCGGCTATCAGCACTTTCTTGCTCATAGGGCAGGCAGATTAAGGGTGAAGGCGGAGCCGCCGCCCGGCCGGTCGGCTACCTTTATGGCGCCATTATGCCTGTTGATGATGCCCAGGCAGACCGAGAGCCCGAGCCCCGTGCCCTTGCCCACGGCCTTGGTGGTGAAGAAAGGGTCGAAGAGTCGGCCGGCTATCTCCGGGCTGATGCCGCCGCCGGTGTCGGCCACCTCCGCCACCACCGCCTGGCGGCCGCCATTGCCGTCCAGCGCCGTTGAAATGGTCAGCTCTCCGCCGTCGGGCATGGCGTCGCGCGCGTTGGTGAACAGGTTCAGGAAGACCTGCATCAGCTGCTGGAAGTCGGCGTTCACCATTGGGAGGCCCGGGGCCAGCCGCCGGTTGATCTTGATGTGCTGCAGTTCCATCTGCCGCGCGCAGAGCGTGAGCGTTTCCTCTACCGCCTCGTTTAGGTTCACCGGCTCCAGGTGCGTTTTCTCCTGCCGCGAGAAAGAGAGCAGCGAGACTATGATCTTCTTGCACCTGAACACGGCCTTCTCTATGTCCTTGAGGTCGGCGTAGTTCTGGCCGGCCTTGTCGGTATTCTCCATCACCAGCTGCGTCAGGCCCAGAATGCCCGAGAGCGGATTATTGATCTCGTGCGCCAGGCCGCCGGCCAGCTGGCCCAGCGCCGACATCTTTTCAGCCTGTATCAGCTGGCCCTGCGTCTCCTGCAGCTGGCGGTAGAGGCTCGAGTTGCGCAGCGCCAGGCTCACCAGCGAGGCGAAGATCCTGGCGCGCTGCATGTCGTCCTCGGTGAAATAGGTCTCGTCCTCCAGGCGGCTGATGACGATAAGGCCCACCGGTTTATTGTCCTCGCGCAGCGGCAGGAACAGGGAGGATTTTAGACCGCCCAGCCCGGAGACGCCCGCGAAGCGCTTGTCGCCGGCGGGGTTCTCGGACAGCACGGCCGATTTGGAAGTTTCTGCGGGGGCGTCCATGATCCGCGAACACATCTCCAGGCGCGACGCGGCCGCGCCTGGATCTTCCAGGCCGTCGGAAACGGCGATATAAAGTTGGCCGTCCCTGCCCGGCAGCACCAGCAGCGACTCTTCGGCCTTGAGTATGCGCGTGACCGAATCTATGATGACGCGCAGCTGCTCCTCGGGCTTGACGGTGGAGAAGATGGCCCGGGTGATGTCGTTGAACTTGCGCTTCTCCAGCGCGCGCTCCACCACCTTCAGCAGTTCCTTGATCTCGAAGGGCTTGTGCAGGTAGTCGAAGGCGCCCTTGCGCAGGCTCTCTATGGCCGTGCCCATGGTGCCGTGGCCGGTGGCTATGATGACCTCTATCTCGGGGTCCAGTTTCTTCATCTCGCCGAGCGCGGTGATGCCGTCCATGCCGGGCATCTGTATGTCCATGATGGCCAGGTCGTACTTGTTGGCCCCGACTTTGGCCACGCCCTGCTCGCCGTCCATCGCCGTCTGCACGGAGTAGCCGTACAGCTGCAGCGCCGAGGAGATCATGTCCGCTATCTGCGGCTCGTCGTCGACCACCAGTATGTTCGCTTTAGAGGTCATAGTTTAAGGAATTGTATAAAAAATGGTCCGCCCGGCAGGCAAAAAAAAGCCCGCGAGGGGCTTTTTGTTTTGTACGGATTGGACTGCGCTAGCCCGCGACCCCGGCTTCGGGAATACTACGGAACTGGCCACGAAGAATTACTAATAGATGTCTAACGGGGTAGGTGGTATATTTAGTGCAGAGGGGAGGGGGTGAAATGCAGACAAACACCATACAGCGCCGGGCGGCGCCTATCTCCACATTTTCTCTTCATAGAAGGGCGGCTGCCTCCGCGCGCAGGGCGGCGCGCGCTGCAAAGACCGGGCGCGGCCAGGTCCGCATCAGGTTCGACTGCTTCCTTGAGATGGCAACGCTGCTCTGCCGCATTTACAGCAGGCTGAAATGAAAATGCAGTCGAAGCCGCGCCGGCTGCCTTTTCCGCCGGGTTTCTTACCTGGTCGCGGCGGCCCCGCATAACAGGCGGGAAGCAGGCGGTGTCACCGGGATAAGCCATGTCAGACCAGAAAAAAACCAAGATCCTATTGGCTGAAGATGACGAAACCTTCAGGAACTTCTGCGTCCGGACTCTGCTGGAGAGCGGGTATGATGTGAAGACGGCCGCGAGCGGGGACGAGGCGGCGGCCCTCGCCGGCGACTTCCCCGACATCCTCGTCAGCGACATTTCCATGCCGGGGAAGATCAACGGCCTAGACCTCACCAGGATCTACAAGAACGCCGGTTATACCGACGTGATAATAATGACGGGGGAGCCCGACCTGGATACCGCGGTAGAGGCCCTGAAATTAGGCGCCTACGACTATCTCTTCAAGCCCTTCACCGCCGATTTCCTGCTGGGGGCGGTGCGCCGCTGCGAGGAGAAAAGAAATCTTTCGGATAACCTGAAAAGGGAGACGGCCCTCAGGGAAGAGCTTTTTAAGGTTTATTTCGAGCTCACCAAGCTGAGCAAGTTAAGGGAAACCTTCGGCCAGTTCGTGAGCAGGGAGATAGCGGGCTTTCTGACCGATCACGCCGATAACTCCGGGATCAAAGCCGGCAAGCTGCCGGTCACGGTCCTGTTCGCCGATGTCAGGAATTTCACGGCCTTCTCCGCCGCGGGCGAGCCCGCCGAAGTGGCCTCCGCCCTCAACGAGATCCTGACGATCGTCTATAACGGGGTCAACTCGGAAAAGGGCATACTGAACAAATTCCTCGGCGACGGGGCCATGGCCTTCTGGGGCGCCCCGCTCAAGGAGGAGCGGCACGCGCAGGCGGCCGCGCGCGCGGCCCTCAGGATACGCAAGGATATGGAGGCTTGGGCCGCTATGCGGGTGGAGCGCGGGCTGCCGGTGATGGCGCTGGGGATAGGCATCAACACCGGCCAGGTGATGGCGGGCTGCGTGGGCGCGCCGGAGCGGAGCGAATATACCGTGATGGGATCTGTGGTCAACCTGGCGTCCCGGCTCGTGGGCGCCGCCGGCGAGGGGGAGATACTGCTGGGGCCTGACACCGCTTCTGTTTTGAGGGGCGGCTTTGATCTGAAAAGCCGCGGCCGGATGAAATTCCAGGGAATAGAGGAGCCTGTGGAGGCATATGAGCTCCTCGGCTGACGGCCGGTGGAAACAAGCCGGAGCTTAAGCGGTAAAATGCCGCGATAGCGGCACCGCCGCCGGTGAGCGGGCCAAACCGCTCCTTTTTTTGTAACGCGGTTCCGCATGGGGGCAATATGGCAAAGATACTGATCATAGACGACGACGGGACAGTGTGCGACGCCCTGGAGATATTTCTTGCCAGGGACGGGCACCTGGTTTCAAAGGCGGCGGATGGCGGCAAGGGGGTGCAGGCGTATCAACAGAATGCCCCGGACTTGGTCGTGCTTGACCGGGATCTGCCTGTTATGACCGGCTCGGCCGTGCTGAAAAAGATACGCGAAGTATCGGCCACAACCCCGGTGGTAATGCTGACGGGGCACGACAAGCCTGAAGACGCGGCTGAATATCTGCGCGCCGGGGCTACGGCTTTCCTTTCAAAAAAAGACGGCCTGCTGAAAGCTTTAGACGAGATAGACCAACTCTTAGGCCTGCGGAAAAAGGCGCCCGCGCCGGCGGCTACCCGCCCCGTGTCTCCGGCCGCCGCGGCGGCCGGGCGCGGCATTGTGCTGGTGGTGGATGACGACGAGGCCATAGTTAACGCGCTAGCCACGCACCTGTCTTCCCTGGGCCACGAAGCGCTTCAGGCCGGGGACGGCGAGCGGGCAGTACAGCTGGCCCGTGCCCGCCAGCCGGACATAGTGCTGCTGGATATTACAATGCCGGGCAAGGACGGCGTGGAGGTTCTCCGTGAACTTGTCCCGGAGCTTCCCTACACCGGTTTTATCATGCTGACCGGCAATGAGGATAAAAAGGTGGCGCAGGCTTGCTTGAAGATAGGCGCTTTAAATTACCTTGCCAAGCCGGCCGATATGGCGGCGATTGACGAGTTGATAAAGGGCTGGATACTTTGCAGCCCAAGGCATTAACCCCCGGTTTGCGCTTGCAAAGAATCCGCAGCAATTAAAAAGCCCCTTGCGGGGCTTTTTAAATTGCTACGGAGAGGGAGGGATTCGAACCCTCGAAGGTTTGACCCTTACAGGTTTTCGAGACCTGCTGTTTCAACCGCTCACACACCTCTCCGTAAATCCAGGCGACGCTGGTGAAAACTGGCGGAAGGAGTGGGATTCGAACCCACGGTACGGATTAACCGTACACCGGTTTTCAAGACCGGCGCCTTAAACCGCTCGGCCATCCTTCCCTGCCGGCTACAGCGCCTTACTAGAATGATATAATATAAAATTATATAAGGCTGTTAAAAGCGGGGCTTGAATAATGGGCAAACTTTTTGGCACTGACGGCATACGCGGCATCACCTGGGATTATCCCTTTACACCCGATTTCATTCGCAAAATAGGCTACGCGGCCTCCCTTGTGCTGCCTAAGTACAAGAAGAAGGGGCATGCCGGCAAGCCGGTGGTGCTCATAGGCATGGATTCCCGCGCCTCCGGCCGGCTGATAAAGAAGTACCTGGTGGAAGGCCTGGGCGCGAGCAAGTTCAAGGTCATAGACCTGGGCATCATCCCCACGCCGGCCGTCTCGTACCTGGTCAAGCGCGAGAACGCCGACTTCGGCATAGTGATCTCCGCCAGCCACAACCCGCCGGAGTTCAACGGCATCAAGTTCTTCTCCAGCGACGGCCTCAAGCTCAACGACGCCATCGAGAACAAGATAGAGAAGCTGCTGCTCGGTAAGGAGCCGCTCAAGTTCCGCCCGTCGCATCCCGGCCTGCACAAGAAAGATTTCACGCGCGACTACGAGGATTTCCTCAAGTGCACGCTGCCCCCGGGCTTCAACCTGAAGGGGCTGAAGATCCTGCTCGACTGCGCCAACGGCGCCGCCTACAAGATAGCCCCTCGCGTGTTCCGCGACCTGGGCGCCAAGGTGAAGGTGATAGGCGACAAGCCCAACGGCAAGAATATCAACATGGGCTGCGGCGCCCTGCATACCGAAAAGATGGCCGCCGCCGCCGCTAAATGGGGCGCTTTCTGCGGCATCAGCTTCGACGGCGACGCCGACCGCTGCATGTTCGCCGACGAGAAGGGCGCGCAGCTGGACGGGGACGACGTGATAGCGATGGCCGCCCCTTACATGAAGCAGCGCGGCCGCCTCACCAATAACGGCGTCTCGCTCACCTTCATGTCCAACTGCGGCCTGCTGAAATACCTGCGCGACCAGGGCATCAGCGTGGCCGAAGTCCCGGTGGGCGACAAGAACGTCACCGACGCGATGGAGAAGGGCGACCTGAAGCTGGGCGGCGAGACCAGCGGCCATATCATTTTCCGCGAGTTCGCCCCCACGGGCGACGGCATACTCACCTCGCTGCAGACGCTGGCCGCCGTGCTGGACATGGGCAAGCCTTTCAGCTGGTTCGGCCGCCACTGGAGCCGCTACCCGCAGGTGGTGGAGAAGGTGAAGGTGTCGAGCAAGCCCGATTTCAAGGCGGTGCCCGGCTTCAGCGAGAAGCTTTCGAAGCTGGAAGGCGGCCTGAAGGGCAACGGCCGCATCTTCATCCGCTATTCCGGCACCGAGCCGCTGCTGCGCCTGCTGGTGGAAGGCGAGAGCCGCGGCAAGATAAAGGCCATCGCCGACGACCTGCTTGAGCATTACCGCAAGCATTCCGGCGCCGTGGCCGCGCGCTGATTTTTGGGAAGATTTACCGGAGGATACCATGAGAAACATTAAACTCGGTGTGAACATAGACCACGTGGCCACGCTGCGCCAGGCGCGCGGCGAGAAGAACCCCGACACGGTGGAAGCCGCGCGCGTGGTTTACAGCTCCGGCGGCGACCTGGTGGTGATGCACCTGCGCCAGGACCGGCGCCACATACAGGATTCCGATATAGAGCGGGTCCGCCACGAGGTGAAGGGCCTGATCCACCTGGAGATGGCCGCCGTCCCCGAGATGGAGAAGCTGGCGCTGCGCTTCCGCCCCGACTCCGTCTGCCTGGTGCCCGAGTCCCCCAAGGAACTCACCACCCAGGGCGGCATGAAGCTCGACGGCAAGAACCCCGCGCTCGAGAAGATCATCAAGAGCCTGTCCAAGTCCGGCATAGAGGTCAGCGTGTTCGCCGACCCGGAGCCGGGCGCCATCCGCGCCGCCCACAACATGGGCGCCGACAGCATAGAGCTGTGCACCAAGAACTACGCCGCATGCTGGGGCAAGAAGCTGCAGGCCCGGGAGCTCGAGAAGCTGCAGCTGGCCGGCTTCCTCGTCAAGGAGCTGGGCATGGAACTGCACGCCGGGCACGGCCTGGACTACTACAACGTGGCCCCGGTGGCCCGCATCGAGGGCATGGACTGCCTCAATATCGGCTTCTCCATAGTATCGCGCGCCATGTTCGTCGGCCTCAAGGGCGCCGTGGCCGAGATGAAGCGCCTGATACAGTAGGCGCCGCCCCGGAACGCAGAACACCGGCGCCCGCGCCCCGCTGTTCTGCGTTCTGTCTTGTAACCCCAGGAAGGAACACTTCAACTATGTGCGGAATAACCGGCTATATCGGCGACAATAAGACCACGGACATCCTCATCGACGGGCTCAAGCGGCTCGAATACCGCGGCTACGACTCCTGCGGCATCGCGGTGGTGGACGCCAAGAACGAGCTCTACCTGAGGCGCGTCAGCGGCCGCGTGGACGCGCTGGACAAGCTGGTGGCCGGCGACCCCGCCAAGGGCCCCAAGTCCGGCGTGGGGCATACCCGCTGGGCCACGCACGGCGCCCCCTCCGAGGACAACGCCCACCCGCACACCGACTGCACCGGGCGCGTGGTGGTGGTGCATAACGGCATCATAGAGAATTACCTGGACCTTAAAGAGAAACTGCAGGCCGGCGGCCACAAGTTCAAGTCCGAGACCGACACCGAGGTCATCGCCCACCTGATGGAGGAGAAGCTCAAGAGCCTGCACGTGCAGGAGAAAGCCGTGCGCGCCGAGATGCTGGAGCCGGTCTTCTTCGAGGCCTTCCGCCGCACCGTGGCCGAACTGAAGGGGTCTTTCGCGCTCTCTATGGTCTGGGCCAGCTGCCCCGCCATGCTGCTGGCCGCGCGCATGCACAGCCCGCTGGTGATAGGCCTGGGCAAGGGCGAGAACTTTATCGCTTCCGACGTGTCGGCTTTCCTGAAGTTCACCAAGCGCGTGGTCTTTCTCAACGACGGCGAGATGGCCGCCGTGCGCAAGGACGGCGTGGACTATTACGACTTCAAGGGCAAGAAGACCAGCAAGGACGCCGTCACCATACAGTGGGACTCCACGATGGCCGAGAAGGGCGGCTACAAGCATTTCATGCTCAAGGAGATCCACGAGCAGGCCGAGAGCGTGGAGAACACGCTGCGCGGCCGCCTGCTGCCGCTGGGCGGCGACATCCTGAAGGCCGAGACCGGCCTGACCACCGCTTCGATGAAGGGCTTCGCCGCGCTGCAGTTCGTGGCCTGCGGCACCGCCTACCACGCCTGCCTCGTCGGGCGTTTCCTGTTCGAGAATTTCGGTATCCCGGCCCACGCCGACGTGGCCAGCGAGTTCACCGACCGCGCTAAGCTCATGCACAAGGACACGCTGGTGGTGGCCATCTCGCAGTCCGGCGAGACCGCCGACACGCTGTTCGCCGTGCGCGAGGCCAAGGCCGCCGGCGCCCGTGTGCTGGCTATCACCAACACCGTCGGGTCCACGCTCACGCGCGAGGCCGACTATGTGCTGCACACCCATTGCGGTCCCGAGATCGGCGTGGCTTCCACCAAGGCCTTCCTGGGCCAGCTGGCCGCCATCTACCTGCTGGCGGGGCATTTCGCCGCGGCCCGGGGCATCCTGAGTTCCACGGAAGCTCGCCGCTACGCCGAGGACCTGCTGAAGGTGCCCCGCCTGATAGAGGAGACGCTGGCCGGGGAGAAGGAGATAGCCAAGGTGGCCGAAGCCTTCGCCGCCAGCGAGCATTTCCTGTTCATCTCGCGCCACATCAATTACCCGATCGCCCTGGAAGGCGCGCTGAAGATCAAGGAGATCTCCTACGTGCACGCCGAGGGCTACGCCGCCGGCGAGATGAAGCACGGCCCGATAGCGATCATTTATAAAGGCATGCCGCTGCTGGCCGTGGCCCCGACCGGCCGCGCGCTGGAGCTGATGGCCGGCAACGTGGAAGAGGCCAAGGCCCGCGGCGCCGACGTGGTGGCCATAGTGGACGCCGCCTCCCGCAAGACCGTGAAGGCCAACCGCTACATAGTGCTGCCCGACGCGCCCGAGCTGTTCACCCCGCTGCTGACGGTGATACCGCTGCAGATCTTCGCCTATTACGTGGCGCTGGCCAAGAAGTGCGACATAGACAAGCCGCGCAACCTGGCCAAGAGCGTGACGGTGCGCTGATGGCCGCCAAGACCCCCAAGCGGCCGCCGGCCGTGGCCGGCCTGGGCGTGGACCTGGCCGAGGTGGCCAGGATAAAGCGCCTGGCCGCCAAGCCCGAGTTCCTGCGGCGGGTCTTCACCCCGGGCGAGCTGGCCTACGCCGGCAAAAGCAGGAACAGGTTCGAGCGCCTGGCCGCGCGTTTCGCCGTGAAGGAGGCCGTCATCAAGGCCCTCGACGAGACCTCGCTGCCGCTCAACGCCATCGAGGTGGAGAATACGGAGAGCGGCCGCCCGCGCGTGGGCGTGAAGGGCAGGCCCGGCCTGCAATTGATGGTTTCCATTTCCCACACGGCCTCTTATGCCGTGGCCGCCGTGATAGCTTTTAAAGCCTGAAATGAAAGCAAAAGTCCTTACCAGGTCTTATTTGGCCGGCCAGCTGCCCCCGAGACCGCGCACTGCCCATAAGGGGGATTTCGGCCGGGTGCTGGTAGCGGCCGGTTCGCGCGGCATGGCGGGGGCCGCCATACTTTCAGCCCGCGCGGCGCTCAAAGCCGGCGCCGGCCTGGTCACCGTGGCCTGCCCCGCGGGCATAGAGAAAACCATAGCCTGCGCCCTGCCCGAGGCCATGACCTTCGCCGCCTGCGCCGGCGATACTTTTACTCCCGCCGCTGCCGCCCGGGTAGCTGCCTTCGCCCGGGATAAGAAAATAAACGTTTTGCTCGTAGGCCCCGGCCTGGGATCTTCGGCAGGCGCCCGGTCTTTCGCCCTCCGGCTGCTGGCCGGAGTGGACCTGCCGGCGGTAATCGACGCCGACGCGCTCAACGCGCTGGCCGCCGGGCCCAGGCCGCTAAAACTGAAAACCTCGCTTTCTATCATAACGCCGCATCCCGGCGAGGCCGACAGGCTGCTCGGAAAAAAGATGGCCGACCGCCCCGCCGCGGCCGCGGCCCTGACCGCGCTGGCCGGCGGCGTCGCCGTGCTCAAAGGCCCCGGCACGCTGGTCTGCGGCGCGGGAAAACTCCGCAAGAATACCACCGGCGGCCCGGAACTGGCCAAGGGCGGCGCCGGCGACGTGCTGGCCGGCCTGACGGCCGGTTTCTACGCCCAGAACGGCCTGGCCCGCGGCTTTACGCCGGAGACGGCGGCCGGCAGCGCCGCGCTGGCCGTCTTCCTGCACGGGCGCTGCGGAGACCTGGCCGCGAAAAGATATACGGCGCGCTGCGTGCTGGCCGGGGAACTGCTGGATTTCCTGCCCGCGGCGCTGGGGGGCCTGTGAAAAAGAAAAAGACCGGCGGCGAAGCCCGGCTCATAGAGCATATCGAGAAAACTTTCCGTTTCCCGGCGGACCGGCGGCTGCTGCTCGGCCCCGGCGACGACTGCGCGGTGCTGCGCCACGCTCTAGGCCGGGACCTGGTGATCACCACCGACGAGATGGTGGAAGGCACCCATTACCTGGCGCGCTTCGCCACGCCAGAAGACATAGCCCGCAAGCTGACCCGCATGAACCTCAGCGACCTGGCCTCCATGGGCGAGGTGGCCCCCGTTTCCTGCGTAGTCGGCTCCGGCCTGCGCAAAGATATCCCGCCGGACTTCACCCGGCGGTTCATGAAGGAACTAAAAGCCGAAGCCCTGCGCTACGGCATTTCCATCGCCGGGGGCAATCTGGCCGGCGCGCGGGAGAACCATTTTTACATGACGGTCTGGGGCGAGGCCGGCCGCTCGCCGCTGGTGACGCGCTACGGCGCCAAGGCGGGGGACCTGCTGTTCAACGTCGGGCCCCTGGGGCAGGCCGCCGCCGGCCTGGAGCTGCTGATGAAGGGCGGCGCCGCGCCGAAGAAGTTTCCCGGCCTCATAAAATCTTTCTGGCGGCCGGAGCCGCAACTGGCCGCCGGGGCGCTGTTAGGCCGCCGGCGGCTGGCCACGGCCATGCTGGACAATTCAGACGGCCTGGCCCGCAGCGCGGCGATAATTTCCGAACTGTCCGGCTGCCGCGTGATAGTGAGCGTGGGCGAAGGCGCCTGCGCGCCGGAGCTGCGCGCCTACAGCGCCCGCGCCGGCCGGCCGTGGCGGCATTACGCCGTGAACGGCGGCGAGGATTACGGCCTGATCTTCACCGCGCCGGAGCGGAACCTCGGCGAGATCAAGAAACAGCTGCCCGGCGCTTTCGTGGTGGGCAGGGTGGAGAAGGGTTCCGGGGCCGAGATAGAGAATTTTAATGGCAAGGTCAAAAGCTTCGAGCATTTTTAAATTCAAGAGCGCCTGCCCGGCCGCCACCGCGCGGCTGGCGGGGCTGTTTTCCCGCGCCCTGCGCGGCGGGGATGCCTTGTTCCTCGAGGGGCCTATTGGCTCCGGCAAAACTTTCTTCGTCCGCGAGCTGGCCCTGGCGCTGGGCGCGCGGCGGCTGCCGGTCAGCGCCAGCTTCAACCTGATGCGCGCTTACGGCGGCCGGCTGAAGCTGTATCACTTCGACCTGTTCCGCGCGGGCGAGGCCGACATGGAGAATATCGGCCTCGACGAGTATCTCGGCCGCGCCGACGGCATCACCGCGGTGGAATGGCCCGAGGCCGCCGGCGACCTGGGCGAGCGCGGCGCCATTAAGATCGAGTTCGCGCTGGCGGGCGGCGACAGCCGGGTGATAAGCGTCACCGCCGGGGCGGACAGCGCCGCCAGGCTGGAGAAGATAGAGGCTTTATGGCTGAAAAAATGATCCTCGGCCTGTGCACCTCCGGCTCCCGCCTGAAGGCGGCCGTCTACGACGGAAAGAATTTCCTCGGCGCGCAGAAGAAGGTTTTTAACCAGGAGCTGGAACTGTTCCCCATGGTCAAGCGCCTGCTGGCCAGGGCCGGCGGCGACCTGCGGAGCGTAAGCGCGGTCTGCGCGGCGCGCGGCCCGGGGCGCTTCACCGGCATCCGGATCTCGCTGACGCTGGCCGCCTCGCTCAAGGCCATGGCCGGCGCGGCCGTGCATACCGCCACCCTCTTCGAGATCCTGGCGCTGCAGGCCGCCGAGAGCCGGGATTTTAAAAAATGGTCGCCGTCCGGCGGCCGCCTGGCCGTGCTGGTGCACGCCTTCAAGGACGAATATTTCTGCCAGTTCTTCGCCGCCGCGCCGGGCGCCCGCCCGGCGCAGGAGGGGGAGCCGGTGTGGCTGAAGGCCGAAGAGACGAAGCGGCTGCTGGCCGCGGCCGGCGCCCCGCTTTACGCCGTGGCCGACGCCGAGGAGGATCCGGGCGTGTACGCGCTGGTGCCGCCCGCCGCGGCCCGGGCCCCGGCCGCCGTCTCTAAAATTCTCCCGGCCTATATCATAAAGGCCGCGCTCGCCTATAAGAACCACACGCTCAAGCCGCTTTATCTCAAGCCGGCCAAGTACGAGCTCGAGAACAATATCAGCTACGGGCCGGGCAGGCGGCTGGAAAAATAATGCTGATACGCCGGGCCAGGCCTTCGGATTACCCCGCTTTCGCCGCCATAGAGGCGCAGCATCCCGGCTACCCCGCCTGGGGGGAGAAGGGCTTCGAAGCGGAGGAACGCAACCGCAACTCGGTGACGCTGGCCGCGGAGATAGACGGGGCGGCGGCCGGTTTTATAAATTTCTGGATACTGCGGCCGCAGGTGCAGCTCAACACGCTGGCGGTGGACAAAGCCTTCCTGCGGCGCGGCGCGGCCTCGGCCCTGCTGGGCAAGCTGCTGGAGTACGCCGCCAAGAACCTCTGCCGCGAGGTGGACCTGGAGGTCAACGAGCGCAACGCCGCGGCGCTGGCGCTGTACCGGGCCCGCGGTTTCGAGCTGGTCGGCAAAAGGCCGAAGTTCTATAATAACACCGATGCCGCCCTGCTGCTGAGGAAGACGCTGCCTTTAAAGGACTGACATGAAGAAGATCATCTATTCCGTACTGCTTTTCGCCTGCTGTTGCGCCACCGCCGCGGCCGCCGCCGACAAGGAGGCCTACCTCCATTTCATGAACGGCATGGTGATGGAACGGCGCGGCAATTACGACCTGGCGCTGCAGGAATACCGCCGCACCATGGCCATCGATCCCGAGTCGGTGTTCGTCCACAAGCAGGCCCTTAACCTGGCCCTGCACACCGGCAAAGTAGAGGAGGCCGCGCAGTGGGCCGAGTACGTGGTCAAGGCCGACTCCGCCACCGCCGACAACTGGGTGCTTTACGGCAATGTGCGCTGGGCCAAGGGCGACCTGGAAGGAGCGCGCGCGGCCTACGAGAAGGGCGTGGAGCTGGACCCCTCCGCCCACGAGGGCATCTACCAGCTGGCCAGCCTGTGGAGCTCGCGCAACCCCGGGAAGTCCATCGGCTACCTGGCCAAATATCTGGAACTGCGGCCCGAGGATTCGGCCGAGGTGTACTACCAGATGGCCGTGCTGCACAATATGAAGGGCAACGCCGCCGGGGTGGAAGAGAGCCTGCTCAAGTCCAAGGCCGCCGATCCCTATTATCCTCAGCCGCGCTACATGCTGGGCGATTTCTACGAGGCCCGCAGCGCCACCGCGGCCGCGCTGGCCGAATACCTGGAGCTGGTCGAGCTGGAGCCGCGCAACAAGGACCTCTACAACCACATCGGCAGCATCTATACCTCGCCCGCCGCCATAAATCTCGAGGAGGCCGAGAAGTATTTTCTCAAGACCTACGCGTTGGACCGCACCGACCCGGTGGCCTGTTACTGGCTGTCCATCATCAGCGAGCAGCGCCGGGATTTCCCTTCGGCGGCCGCGTTCCTGGAAGGCTCGGCGGCCCTGAAGGAAGACCCCGACGCCGTGCTGCGCCTGGCCTACTACTACACCCAGGGCGGCGGCTATAAAAAAGCCATCGGCATGCTGGAGAAGGCCGCGATGAAATGGCCGGAGAATGCCGAGATCGCCTATTTCCTGGCGCTCGGCTACGACGACACCGGCAAGGCGAAGAAAGCCGTGCAGCTGCTTCAGGGCATCATCCGCCGCAATCCCGACAATACCGAAGCCCGCATGCAGTGCGCCGTGATCAGCGAGCGCGAGGGCGACATGGCCACCGCCGAGGAGCATTTTCGCTACCTGCTGTCTAAAAAACCCGACAACGCCAACGCGCTCAACTACCTGGGCTACTCGCTGGCCGACCGCGGCCTCAAACTGGAGGAGGCGCAGGGCTTTATAGAGAAGGCCGTGGCGCTGGAGCCGGCCAACGGGGCCTTCCTCGACTCGCTGGCCTGGGTGCGCTACAAGCGCGGCAACAACGACGGCGCGCTGGCGGCCATCCGCCAGGCCGTGGCGGCCGTACACGACGACCCGGTGATCTGGGCGCACGCCGGGGACATTTACGCGGCGGCCGGCAGCTACGCGGCTGCCTGGACGGCCTGGAAATATTCCTGGCTGCTGGAGCAGCCGGCCAAGCGCGGCAAGGCCGCGGCGCGGCTCAAGGAGCTGGCCGGGCGTCTGCCAGCCGGCTCGCTGCCGTCGCTGGAGCAGGCCTACCTGCGTACTTTCAGCCCCGCCGGCCTGGAGTTCTCTTCCTTCGCCAAGGTGGAGGGCCGTGTGCGCGGCAAGACGGTGAAGTTCGACGCGATAGTGCATTTCTCGCCGCCCGGGGATTTCAGCCTGACGGTGATGGGGCCGCTGATGGTGCCGCTGTGGAAGGCCAAGACCAGCGGCGGCGTGATGGAGATGGACGAGGTGGCCCTGAAGGACCTGGACGCCGGCGTCTTCAGTTACTGGGCCTCGCTGATAACCGGCGAGCTGCAGGGCTGGTTCGCCGGCGACCATTTGCCGGCCGTACCCCCGGACCTCGACGGCGCCTGCTACGCGGCCGGCCCGCGCGAGATCTGCCTGGACAAGGCGCTGGCCTGGCCGGAGAGGATACGCAACTCCGCAGAGAAGCGGCTGGTCTTCAGGCCCGGCAATTATTTCCTGCGCGGGCTTTACCTGTTCCCGCAGACTTTCGAGTTCAAGCTGCCGCTGGTCTCGCTGAAGATAACGCTGGACGGCAGGCAGATGAACTTCGCCGGCGAGAACACGCTCAACCTGCCAGAATAACATGGTAAAGATAGCGGCCCGGGCCAAACTGAACCTGTTCCTGGAAGTTACCGGGCGCAGGCCCGACGGTTACCATGACCTGGCCACGCTGTTCGCCCGGATCGGAGTGGCCGACGCGCTGACGCTGAAAAGATCCGCCGCGCCGGGGATAACGCTGAAGGTTGAAGGCGGCCCGGCGCTCGGCAAACCCGGGGACAACATAGTCTGCAAGGCCGCCGAAAAATTCTTCGCCGCTTTCAAGATAAGGCCGGCCGTGGAGATAAAACTAAAAAAGAACATCCCGGTTGGCGCCGGCCTGGGCGGCGGCTCTTCCGACGGCGCGGCCGCCCTGCTGGGGCTGGCCAAGCTCTACCGGATTCCCCGTTCGGCCTTTCCGCGGCTGATGAAAATAGCCGCGGCCATAGGTTCCGATGTCCCGTTCTTCATGATCGATGAGATAATGGCCGTGGGCCGGGGGCGCGGGGAGAAACTGAAGCCCCTGAAGCCGGCCGGCCGCCTGCCTTATATAGTGCTGGTCTATCCGGGGGTGCCTGTTTATACCAGGGAGGTTTACGGGAACCTGAAACTGGGGGCCGCGCCGGAAATAAAAGCCCGGCTTAAGGAGTTCGGCGAACTCTGCTCTCTTATAAAGAAAGGCGGCTTTGCGCCGGGCCTGGCCGGCCGGCTGTTCAACCGCCTGGAGGACCCGGTGCTGCCGCGCCACAGGGCGGTGCGCCTGGCCAAGGCGCGTCTGGCCGCCCTGGGGGCCGACGCCGCCCTGATGTCGGGGTCGGGGGCCTGCGTGTTCGGCCTGTGCAGGGGCAGGGCCAAAGCGGCGGCCATCGCCCGGGAGCTGGGGTGTATAAAAAGTTACAGGGTTTTCTTGACCAAGTTTTGCTGATTTTTGCTAGAATTCATTTTGTAAGAGTAACGCTGCCTTGTATGCACGCAACAACAGAGGTGTACGGGGGGGGCGGACAACATGGGGGGGGGTTCGTATGATGGATATCACCGAAGTGAGGATACATCTCAGGAACGAGGCCAGGCTTAAGGCATTCGCTACTGTGACCTTTGACAACGCGTTCGTGGTGCACAATATGAAGGTCGTTAACGGTAATAACGGCCTTATTGTCTGCATGCCGTCCAGGAAGATCAAGGACGGCACGTACAAGGACATAGCGCACCCGATCAATAATGAGTTCCGCGGCAAGCTGGAGCAGCTCATTCTCAAGGAATACGAGAATGAGAATGTAAAGGCCGGGCCGATGGCGACTCCTACTCAAACCGAAGGCTTCTAAAAGGCCCGAGACGGAAAAAGCACCCTTCCCGTTCTCGCGGGAGGGGTTTCCGTGCTTGTTCGTTTTATTCCCGGGTGGTGTAACGGTAGCACAACCGCCTTTGACGCGGTTAGACATGGTTCAAATCCATGCCCGGGAGCCAGATTTAGGTGACAAAAGGCAGGGTTCGCGGGTGCCAGCGGCCCGGTTCGTCAGGCACGGCGTCGCGTACACCGTACGCGCGCCTCCTCACTCAGGCTCGGCGCTACGCAAGCCTCGCCTTCCGTGAGGGCCTTCCTCACCGAACCGCCGCCACCCGCTCCAGCGAGCGCCTTTCGTTCCCTGTAAATTAATGAAAAAAGTTGAGAAGAAGAAATCGTGGACGGTTTATATTGTGCGGTGCGCTAACGGGGCGCTGTACACTGGGATCACGAATGACCTGGCGGGACGCATAGCGGACCATAATGCGGGTCGGGGGGCGAAGTATACGGCGGCTTTCGGGCCGGTGGAATTGGCCTGGAAGCGGAGGAAGAAGGACCGGTCGGCGGCGTCGAAGCTGGAGGCGGCCATAAAGAAACTTTCCAGGTCGGAGAAGGACGGCCTGTTGGCCGGCGGGAGGAAGATATGAACGAGAATAAACTGAAGGCCGTGAATTCCGCCGCGGATATCCCCAAGGCGCTGCGCGGCACGCCTTTCGCCGAGCTGCTGCAGTACCAGAACCTCGGCAAGCCCTTCAAAAAATACGACAAGGCCAGGCTGCTCGCCTGCATGTGCATGGACAACCGCAAGCAGCTGCGGCTGCCCGACAATTTCGCGTTCATACTGCGCACCGGCGGCGGCAATATACGCTACAGCGAGTTCAAGCTCTCCTTCGCCATAGGCATAGGCGGCGTGCGGCACGTGGCGATGATAGCCCACGACAACTGCGGCATGTCCAACCTGTTCTCCAAGCGCGAGGCGTTCATAAGGGGGCTTATGAAGAACGCCGGCTGGCCTCGCAGGCGGGCGGAGGAGTATTTCGTGACCTACGCGCCGCTGTTCGAGATCGGCAACGAGGCCGACTTCGTGGTGGCCGAGGCCCGGCGCATGAACTTCAAATATCCCAAGGTCAAGGTGTTGCCCATGTACTATAAACTGGCCGACGGCAAGCTTTATCTGATCGGGAAATAGCCCGCCTGCCCGCCTTTTTAGTAGAATTTAGGGGTAGTCCTTCCGTTCCTTATTCTCGGTTCTTTTACGGTAACTATGCCAAAGAATAAAAATTTCGCGGCGGTGGTTCTGGCGGCCGGCCTCGGCACCAGGATGAAGTCCGACCTGCCAAAGGTGCTGCATTACCTCGGCGACATGTCCCTGGCCGAGCGCGCGATACGCAAGATAGCGCTGCTGGGGCCGGAAAAGATCATCGTGATCACCGGGCACAAGGCCGAGCTGGTGGAGGCGGAGCTTTCCAAAAAGCTCCCGCCCGAGACCGCGGCCAAGACCGTTTTCATACGGCAGAAGCTGCTGAAGGGCAGCGGCCGCGCGGTGCAGGAGGCGATGGGGCTGATCCGCCGCCACGACCACGCGATGATACTCTGCGGCGACGCCCCGCTGTTCCGCGCCGAGACCGCCCGCAAGATGCTGGGCTTCTATTTCCGCTCCGGGCACGACTGCCTGGTGATGACCGCCGACCTGGAGAACCCGGGTTCCTACGGCCGCGTCAAACGCAATCATGCCGGCGACGTGGCCGCCATCGTGGAGGCCGCCGACGCCGACGAATGGGAGAAAGCTATAAAGGAAGTCAATTCCGGCACCTATTTCTTCAGGGTGAAGGCGCTGGAAAAGGCCATCCGCAACCTTAAGAAGAAGGGCTCCAAGGGCGAGTACTACCTGACCGACGCGGTGGAGAACATCCTGGCCGCCGGCGGCAGGGCCGCCGCTTTCAAGCTCCCGGACGCCACCGAGATGACCGGCATAAATTCCCGCGCCGACCTGGCCGCCGCCTACGCCATGCTGACCGCCCGCAAGGCCGCCGACCTGATGGCCGACGGCGTTACCGTGGTGGACCCCGCCAACACCTATATCGAAGAGAGCGCCGTAGTGGGCCGCGACACCGTGATACACCCCGGCGTGTTCATCAAGGGCGACACCGTGATCGGCAAGGGCTGCAGGATAGGCCCGGCCGGCGTCATAGACGGCTGCCGCATAGACGACGGCGCGGTGGTGAAGTACTCCTGCGTCCTGGAAGGCAGCCGCGTGCGCGAGGGCGCCATCGTCGGGCCTTTCGCCCGCCTGCGCCCGCTCTCCGACATCGGCCCCGCGGCGGAGATCGGCAATTTCGCGGAGGTCAAGAAATCCCGCATCGGCCGCGGCGCCAAGATGCACCACCACAGCTACGTCGGCGACACCGACATGGGCGACAAGGTGAACATCGGCGCCGGCACGATAACCTGCAACTATGACGGCGTGAACAAGAACAAGACGGTGATAGGGGCCGGCGCGTTTATCGGCTCCAATACCAATTTGGTGGCCCCGGTGAACATAGGCCCCGGAGCGTACACGGCCGCCGGTTCCACGATAACGGAGAACGTCCCGGGCGGGACCCTAGGCATAGCGCGCGCCCGGCAGGTGGTTAAGCGGTTGAAAAAAAGGACCAAATGACTCCCGACCTGAGGAAGAGGGGCAGTTTCAAGGTTTTCAGCGGCAACGCCAACCCGGAGCTGGCCAAGAAGATCTGCGACATACTCGGCGTACCGCTCTCCGAGGCCAAGGTGAACCGCTTCGCCGACGGCGAGATCGACGTGCGCATACTCGAAAGCGTGCGCGGCGAGGACTGCTACGTCATCCAGCCCACCTGCAACCCCGTCAACGACAACCTGATGGAGCTGCTGATCTTCATGGACGCCCTGCGCCGCGCCTCGGCCGGCCGCATAACGGCCGTGGTCCCTTATTACGGCTACGCCCGCGCCGACCGCAAGCCGGCCCCCCGCGTGGCCATCACCGCCAAGCTGGTGGCCAACCTGATCACCGAGGCCGGCGCCAGCCGCGTCATCACGCTGGACCTGCACGCCGCGCAGATCCAGGGCTTCTTCGACATCCCGCTGGACCACCTGTACTCCCGCCCGGCCATCCTGGAGTATATCCGCAACCGCAATTTCGAGAATACCGTGGTGGTCTCTCCCGATGTGGGCAGCGTGGAGCGCGCGCGCTCCTTCGCCAAGCGCCTGGACATGGGCCTGGTCATCATCGACAAGCGCCGCCCCCGCCCTAACGAGGCCGTGGTCTACAACATCATAGGCGACGTCAACGGCAAGACCTGCTTTATCTTCGACGACCTGGTGGACACCGCCGGCACCCTTTGCCAGGTGGCCAACAGCATAAAAGAGCACGGCGCGGCCAAGATCATAGCGGCCGCCACGCACGGAGTGCTGAGCCGGGACGCCATAGAGCGGATAGACAAATCCCCCATAGAAGAGCTGATCTTGAGCGATACGATTCCCGTAAACGCCTCAAAAAGTGCTAAAATAAAGGTAGTATCCGTGGCCCCCATCCTTGCGGAGGCCATTAAGCGCAATCACATGGGCGAGTCCATAAGCGAACTTTTCAAGTGAGAGCAGCGGGATGTAATTCAGCAGGAGGAGCAGTACTATGCAACAGACGATTATTTCAGCCGAGATGCGTGACAGGGCCGGGCAGCGCGGGCAGCTCAGTTCCTTCAGGGCCGGCGGCCGCATTCCCGCCGTTATATACGGCCTGGACAAAACCCCGGTGAACGTGACCGTGGACGAGAAGGGCATGATCGCCCTCATCCGCTCCAACCCCAACGCCATCATCACCATAAAGTACCAGGGCGGCGAGGACGTGGTCATCATAAAGGCCACCCAGCGCCATCCGGTCACCGACAAGTACCGCCATTTCGACTTCCAGCGCATCTCCCTCACCGAGAAGATCAAGGTGAAGGTGCACCTGAAGCTCGTCGGCGAGTGCGTGGGCGCCAAGGTGGAAGGCGGCCTCGTGGAACACACGATGCGCGAGCTGAACATCTCCTGCCTGCCTACCGAGATCCCGCACGAGATCGAACTGGATATTACCGACCTGCACCTCAACCATTCCCTGCGCGTCAAGGACGTGAAGCCCGGCAAGGCCGAGCTGCTCGACGACGCCAGCCTGATCGTGGTCAGCGTGACCGCGCCGAAGGAAGAGAAGGTTGAAGAGCCCGTGGCCGGAGCCGCCGAGCCTGAAGTCGTCGCCGCGAAGGGCAAGAAGGAAGAGGGCGCCGAGGGCGCCGCTCCTGCCGCCGGCGCGAAGGCCGCGCCCGGCGCGAAGGCCGCGCCCGCCGGAGACAAGAAAGCGGAACCCAAGAAGTAACGGGGAACCGCGGCACGGGAGCAGAAGTTGGACTTTTAACGTTCGGCTTCTGCTCCCTGTCTTTTATACCGCCGCCACCCAGGCGGCCGCGAGAGGGACCAGGTGAAAGACCGCGTAAGATTGGCCGCGCTGCTGGGCAACCCGGGGCCGGAATACGAGAGGACCAGGCACAATATCGGCTTCATGCTGGCCGACCTGGCCGCCTCGCGCCTGGCGCCGGGCGAGCGCTGGAGGGACTGGAAGGGGCTGGGCCTCTACGTGGCTTTCGAGCTGGGCGGGGAGCACTGTTTCCTGCTCAAGCCGCAGACCTACATGAACCTCTCCGGTCAGGCGGTGCAAAGCCTGGGGGGATTCTACAAGATACCGCCCGCGGCCATCCTGGCCGGCTACGACGACCTGGCGCTGCCCTTCGGCCGGCTGCGGCTGCGCAAGGACGGTTCGGCCGGCTCTCATAACGGGATGGCTTCGGTGATCTCCGCGGTGGGCCCTGCCTGTCCGCGCCTGCGCATGGGCATCGGCCCGCGGCCCGCGCATATAGAGGGCAAGAAT
This sequence comes from Elusimicrobia bacterium HGW-Elusimicrobia-3, assembly GCA_002840355.1. Lineage (GTDB taxonomy): Bacteria > Elusimicrobiota > Elusimicrobia > Elusimicrobiales > UBA9959 > UBA9959. Next base: position 73,809 of record PHAL01000004.1, read on the forward strand.
TTCGTTCTGTCGAAGTTTTCTAAAGAAGAGGGGGGGCGGCTGCCGGAGTTCCTCGACCTGGCCTGCGACGCGCTGATAGCGGCGTTCCGGGACGGGGTGGAGACGGCGATGAACCGCTATAATCATGACGGCGATAAATCCGTACATTAAAATATTCTTCGGCCTGGTCTTCCTGCTGCTGGGCCTCGGCTACATCTACAGGCCGGGCATCATCGAGCGGGTAAACAAGATCATCAGGGAAACCTTCCTCAACGACTCCTACGTGGCGCTGCACCGCAAGAACTGGGGGTTCCTGCTGCTGCTTCTGGGCTGCGTGCTGCTCTACATGGGCATGGCCCGCATCTGGGGCTGGTAGCCGCCAGGGGGGCATAGGTCTAAAGACCCAGACGGGACTGCTCCAAATGCCCTTGGCTTTTTGCCGGGTTGTTGTAGAATATAACGGGGGGAAATCCAATTAAATTGTTTTTCCCGTGAGTCTAATAGGGGGTAAGCATATGGGTGGGGGGACTATGACCTGGGAAGAGATCGATAAGAAATACGAGCAGGAAGCCAAGACGGGCAAGCCCGCGCGGCGGGCGCCGCGGCTGGAGAAGAACTGGGACAACCTGATGAAGTCCACGGACAAGCTGGTGTGGCTCTTTTCGCTCTCCAACGGCGGCCGAGCCCAATACAAAAAATAGCGGGCGGCCGCTTTAACCAGAACGGGGCGCTGAGAGGCGCCCCGGTTTATTTTATGGTGCTGTCGAGGCGGATTTGGAGGTCCTTGCTGATGAAGTAGGCGCGCTCGGGCCGCTCGCCGCGCAGGTCGCCTTTGCGGTAGGAGCCCAGTTGGCCATGCGTGTTCAGGGCCGCCTCCAGGTACACCCTGGTGGTCAGCAGGTCGGGCATGATCAGGCTGGAAGGGGTCATTTCGAATTTGGCCGGGAAACGGGGGTTGATGATCTTGGCTACCGCCACCGGCACGCCCCGCTCGTTGCGGGCCACCACGAAGAGCATGCCGTTGGCCCCGGGCAGGGCCCCGGCCACCTCTTCGGCCACGGTCACGGAACCGGAAACCTTGAAGAAATATTTCAGCGCCGCCTGGTAGCTTAGGCGCCATCCCGCGAACACCGCCGCGGCCAGCAGGGCCGCCCAGAAAAACCTTTTCAGCATAAAGAGATTTTACAAAAATAGAGGGCCCGCGGAGGGGCCCCGGCGCCTTCCGGGCCCGAAACATTCATTTAATAATCATTTAACATTCCCTTTATTGCTAAAGAGTGCCCGGTATATTAGACTTTAAGTAGTAAAAAGGCAAAAACTATGGCAAATGAATACGGTGAACTCGAACAGCTTGTTAACGACGTGACCAGCCTGGACACGGCGCGCATGACCCTGCGCTGGGCGCTGGAACGGCTGCAGAACATCGAGAAAGAAAAAGCCGACCTCAAGAAGAATCTGACGCTGGCCGAAGAGACCGCCAAGCGGCTGCAGCTCAAAGAGAGCTCGCTGCGCGACGCCTACGAGTCCCGCAACAAGACCATCGAGGAGAAAGAGGATTTTTACACCAAGCTGGAAGCTACCATGGCCCTGCTGGGCGAGGGCAAGCTGGACGTGCAGCAGCTGCTCAAGAAAGAGGCCAAGCTGGACTCGCTGCGCCGCGGCCTGGAGACCGAGTACCAGGAGAAGTTCGAGGAGCTGGACCGCAGCCAGCGCGCCATCATGGAGCGCTGGAACGCCCGCCTGCTGGACGTGGAGAGCCAGTACGCCGGCCGCCTGAGCGAGGCCCAGAAAAAATACGATTCGCTGCGCGCCGAGCTGGACGCCGAGCACCAGGGGCGCCTGACCGCCCTGCAGGCCTCGTTCAAGGGCAAGGAGAAAGAATTTAACGAGCGGCTGGCGCTGCTCGAGGGCAACGTGCGCAATTCCGAGGAGCGGGTGGAGACCCGCCGCCGCGAGCTGGAGGCCGAGTACCTCTCCAAGAAGCGCGAGACCGAGGAGAACTACCGCAAGCTGCGCTCCATGCTGGAGAACGGCCTGGAGGAGAAGATCCGCGCCGCCGATTCCGACCACGCCGCCCAGGTTTCCTCGCTGGAAGCCTCCTGGCAGGCCGAGCGCTCGCGCCTGCTGGAAGAGCAGCGCGTGCGCGAGGAGCAGTTCCTCGCGGCGCAGGACCGCATTAAGGAGATAGAGAATAATCTGGCCGCCCAGCAGGAAACGCACCATTCCGAACTGCTTAAGATAATTTCCGAAAAAGAGACCGCCTTCCGCGCCCAGCTCGCCGAGCTGGAAAAGGAGAAGGCCGCCAAGGAGAACAACGTGCGCGAGCTGAGCGCCGCGCTGGAGAAGCGGGCCGCCGGCTGGGAGGCCGAAAAGGCCGCGCTGCGGGCGGATTTCGACGCCCGCCTGTCGGCCATGGACGCCGCGCTCAAGGAGCGCGAGGCCGGGCTGGAGAAGGATTACGCGGCGCGCAAAGCCGCGCTTTCGGGCGCCCTGACCGCGGAGCGCGGGGACCTGGAGCGGGAGCTGGAGAGCCGCGTCGCCCGGGAGCGGGCGGAGCTGGCCGCCGAGCGCGCCGGCATGGCCGAGGTTAAAGAGCGCCTCGAAGCCGCCCTGGCCGCGGCCGCCGGCAAGATAAAGGAACTCGAAAACAACATTTCCTCCATGAGCGAGGCCCACCGCGGCGAGCTTATGGCGCGCGTCAGCGCCGCCGAGACCTCCTTCAGGGAGAAGCTGGCCGCCTTCGAGACCGAGCGCCGGGCTTACAACGAGTCCATAAAAAGGATGGAGGCGGAAGTGCGCGCCAGGGACGCCGCCGGCGCCGCCGACAGGCAGCGCCTGGACTCCGAGGCCGCCGCGCGGGCGTCGGTCTACGAGAGCGAGCTGGCCGCTCTTGCCGCGCGCCTGGAGGCCGCCGCCAGGGAGGCCGCCGCGGAGCGCGAGCGGCACGGCGCCGAACTGGCCCGCGTCTCCGCCGAAGCCGCCGCCAAATTCGAGGAACGATCGGCCGGGCTGAAGGCCGGCTACGAGGCGATGGCGGCCAGGATCAAGGCCGACGCCGAGACGGCGATAGAGGCTTTCAAGGCGTCCTTCTCCGCCTCGTCCGAAGCGGACGGCAAGAACCGCGACGCCGAGCGGGCGCGCCTGGAGCAGACGCTGGAGCAGCTCTCCGGGCAGTTCCGCGACGCGCAGGTGGAGATAGTGGAGCTCAACACCCGGCTGCGCAAGGCCGCCGAGGACGCTGGCGCCAGGGAATCCGCCCTGACCGGCGAGGTGATAGCGGTCAAGGCCTCTTTCGACCGCGAGCTGTCCGCCAGGGTCAAGGAGGCCGTGCTCGCCCAGACTGCCGCCCTGGTAGAGGCCATGGAGACGCTGAAGGCCGAGAAGGCCGGGCTCTCCGATTCGCTGCAGGCCAAGCACGAGGAGCTGCTGCGCCTTAAAGAAGATTCTCAGCGCTCGCGCAGCGACCTGGAAGCCAGGATACTGGCGGATTTCACCCGCGCCGAGGAAGACCGGCGCACGGAGCTGGAAGGTTCCTACGCCGCGCGCCTGGCCGCGCTGGAGGACGATTTCCGCGCCCGCCGCGCCGCCCTCGAGGACGAGATCGGGCTGCAGCGCGCCCGCCTCACCGAGGAGAACGCCGCGCTGAAGAGCGCGCTGGAGAAGATCAGCGCCGCCGCGGCTTCGGCCAACGCCAGGTCGGCCGAACTGGCCGAGAAACTGCTGGCCGCCGAGAAGAATTATCACGCCGAGAAGCTCGGCATGCAGACGGAGCACGTGCGCGAGGCCGAGGCCTCCATCAGCGAAGCCGTGGCCGCCGCGGTGGAGGTGTCGGAGCAGCGCCTGCGCCACGCGCAGGACGAGCTGGCCAAGGCCCGCAAGGAAGCCCTCGACGAAGCCGGCTCCATGGAAGCCGAGTTCGCCGCCGAGAAGGACCGCCTGCTCGAGGAAATGGACCGCCGCGACCGCTACATAGAGAGCGCCGAGGCCAAGATGCAGGAGCTGGAGCGCGAGATGCTGCGCTACCGCCAGGACTCTTCGAGCGAGCTGATGCGCAATATCTCGGAGCAGGACAAGCGTTTCCGCGACGCGGCCGCCGAGGAGAAGGCCCGCACCGAGGCGCGCGTGAAGCAGCTGGAAGACCTGCTGGAGGCCAAGGAGAAGCTGCTGGCCGACAGCGACCGGTTCTGCCGCCAGAAGCAGCTTGACTTGGACAAGACGCACGCCGAGCTTAACCAGCGCCTGAGCAAGTTCAACGAGGAGCTCTACGCGCAGAAGCAGGCGCTCAGCGAGAAAGAGCAGTCCATCAGCGACTACAGGCTGAAGCTGGAAAAGGAATACTCCGTCAAGGCCGGCGAGCTGGAGCAGATGAAAGCGGAACTGACCCGCGCCATCATGGACTATAAGGGCAGGAAATGATCATGGAAAAAGAACGCGCCATACAATGCGTGCCGGTGGAGCTGATGGAGCGCCTCAGGGACCTGGCCGCCAGGCTCTGGGAGAGCAAGAGCCCCGCCTCGGTGCACCTGACCGCCATCCTGGAGGAGTTCGAGCCCGACGTGAAGTCGCTCGGGCAGCTCGTGAAGGAATACGACGAGGATTACGCCGAGCGCCTGCAGGCCGGCCAGAGCAAATACGAGCAGAAAGAGGGCGGTCTGAAGACGGAGATAGAGGGGCTCAAGACCCGCCTCGCCAAGTCGGAGACCGCCCGCGCCGAGGCGCTCAAGCGCCTGGAGGAGTTCCGCGCCGTCCTGTCCGACCGCGAGACGCTGCTGGCCGAGATGAAGATGCGCACCGCCGAGCAGGAGGGTGAGCTGAATTCCAAGTACGTGAGCCGCATGCAGGAGCTCTACGAGAAGGTCAGCAAGAAAGAGATGGACCTGCTGCTGCGCTGGGAGGACAAGAACCGGGCGCAGGAGGCGAGGGCGCAGGAGTTCGAGAGCGAGCGCGCCGCCCGCGAGCGGCAGCTGAAACTCCGCGAAAAAGCCCTGGAGGAAGAATTCAACGCCAGGAAAAGCGAGCTGATAAGGACCTTCGACCGCATCCGCGAGGGGCTGGAAGCCCGTGAAAAAGCGCTGGCCGCGCGCGAGGCGCAGCAGCCGGCCAAAGGCGGCGGCATATGAGCGGCACCAAAGATCTCAAGGACCTGCTGGAGCGCCTGAAAGGCGAGGTGGGGCCGCTGCCGGCGGACAGGCTGTCCGAGGACCGTTTCTCCGAGCCGGGGCAGCCCGAGCCGTACGGCAGGCCGTCAGCCTCCCGCCCCGGCCCCTTGCCGGCCGGTGTGCGGCGCGAGGGCATCAACAGGCCGTACAGGCTGCCGGAGGGGCGGCCCGAATCCTCCGATAAACTTTCCGGCACGGCTTGGGCCGAGATAAAAGAGACCATATTATTCGGCATGCTGGGCTCGCTGACGGCCGCCTTGGGCGGCGTGCTGGCGGGCTTCGAATATCTGGTCATTGCCGGCATCTCCATCTTTTCCCTCTTCTCGCTGGTCATGGCCGTGGCCATTTCCCGGCTGGTGCTCAATTGGCAGCGCCCCGCGCAGGATTCCAACGGCCTGGTGGAGCGGGTGGACGCCCTGTCCAAGCGGGTCGAGGTGCTCAGTTCCCGGGCGGTATCGGGCGGCGTGCACACCCAGCCCCAGTCCGGGGGCGGCGGGGACCGCGAGCTGGAGCAGAAGGTGGAGGAACTCCGCACCATGGTGAAAAGCCTGTCCAAGGCCATTGAGGGCGGAAATAAGCAAACTTAAGCGCAAATATATATATAATTTGACTATGAAAATCATATCCCTGACTTTGTCCGCCCTGCTGCTGCTGGGGACGGTCCCCGCCGGGGCCCTGGAAGCGGCCGCCGCGGATAAGGAATATTTTATAGAAGCCGGGGACGTCATCAGCGTCAACGTCTTTCCCGCGCAGGAATTCTCCAAAGAGGTCACGGTGCAGCCCGACGGCAATATAGAGATACCGCTGCTCGGCTCCATGCGGGCGCAGGGCATAAAGCCCGGCGAGCTGGAAAAAATGCTCACCGCCAAGTTCTCCAAATACGTCTCCAACCCCTCCATCACGCTGAACGTACGCCGGTTCTCGTTCAACCGCGTGGCGCTGATAGGGCAGGTGAGATCGCCCGGCTATCACGAGTACCGCGAGGGCATGCGCCTGCTGGACCTGGTGGCGCTGGCCGGCGGCACGGCCGACTATTCGCGCGACTCCAAGGTGCGCATCTACCGCAAGATCAAGGGCGAGGGCGACAAACTGACCGAGGTGGTCATAAAGGCCAATCTCGAGGACGTTTTCAACGGCAAGATGGAGAGCAATATCCCGCTGGTGACCGGCGATATCGTTTATATACCGCGCAAACCCTACTCGGCCGCCGCGCGCTGGATCACCGACAATGTGGTGCCGTGGGCCACCCTGTTCGTCTTCGCGATAACCGCCGGGCTGGTGGCGAGGAATAACTAATGGAATCAGAGCTGACGCTGTACGATTACTGGCGCATCATCAACCGCCGCAAGTGGGTGGCCCTGCTGGTCTTCGCCGTTACGATCTTCTCCACGATGTTCTATACCCGGCTGCAGCCGACGGTGTACCGCAGCCAGTCGCTCATCAAGATCAAGCCCCCGGCCTCCTACGCCAAGATGCCCGGAGCAGACCTGGTGGATTACGACCCCTGGAGCGCAGTGGCGACAGAGCTCAAGGTCATAACCTCCTCCGAGATCTCCGAGCGCGCCGCCGCCAAGCTGGGCCTGCCCTCCGGCGCCGCTTCGATAGCCGAGGTGTCCCACTCGTACAAGGTGGAGCGACTGCAGGAATCCAACCTGATAGCCCTTTACGCCTTCAGCAGCGCCCCCGAGCGCGCCGCGAACATCGCGACGGCGGTGATAGAGGCCTACAAGGAATTCGACCTGGAGCAGAAGAGCCTGCAGGCCCGCAAGACCCTGCAGGATATCTCTTTCCGCAAGGACGAGGTGGAGGACAACCTGCGGTCGCTGGAGCGGCAGAAGCAGAATTTCGTGGAGCGCAACCCCAGGACCGGCCTGGGCTCCGCCCTGGCCAACCAGCTGGCCGACCTGGAGATACGCAAGCGCCAGATGCTGGAGAAGTACACCTCCAATCATCCCGACGTGCGCAACCTGGAGCAGCGTATCGAAGTGGTGCAGTCCAAGCTCGGGGAGATCCCCGCCCAGGATCTGCAGTTGGCCCGCATCAGCCGGGAGCTGCGCATGCAGGAGGACCTCTACACCACGCTGAACAAGCAGTACGAGGAGGCCAAGCTGGGCGTCTCGTCCATAGTCTCGTTCGTCAGCGTGGTCAACAAGCCGGTGCCGGACCAGGCCCCGGTGTCGCCCAACAGGGCGCTGAACATGATGGCAGGCTCCGTGCTGGGCGTGTTCCTGGCCGTGGTGCTGGTGTTCCTGCTGGAGAACCTCGACGTCTCCATCTCCACCATCGAGGATATCGAGAATTTCATCAAGCTGCCGGTGCTGGGCATCATCCCCAACATTCTCAGCGAAAAGCACATAGACAACTGGCTGACGCAGGTGTTCAAGAAGGAGCGGTACACGGTGGACGCGTTCCGCAGCGTGCTCGTGGTCAACCGCCGCTACGCCACCGGCATCATCGAGTCCTACCACACGCTGCGCACCAACATCATGTCGCAGCTCAACACCAAGGAGAGCGTCTCGCTGGTGTTCAGCTCCGCCGGCGCGGCCGAGGGCAAGACCCTCACCGCCGTCAACTTCGCGCTGGCCAGCGCCCACTCAGGCCTGCGCACGCTGCTGATAGACGCCGACCTGCGGCGCCCGGCCATAAACCAGATCTTCGGCACGCGCAAGGAGCCGGGCCTCAGCGACGTGCTGACCGGCCGCAGCGAGTGGCGCGACGTGATGCTGGAGAGCGCGGACTTCATCATGGGCGGCCTGGACTACGACCAGCTGATGCGCTTTCCCGGCATAGAGAACCTGAAGATCCTCAACTGCGGCACGCAGCCCGACAACGTGATAGACATCCTGAATTCTTCAAACTGGCGCGACCTGATGGCCGACCTCAAGAGCGAGTTCGACCTGATCATCTTCGACGCGCCGCCGGTGCTGCTGTTCGCCGACTCGCTGATGCTGGCCAAGCACGCCTCCGACGGCGTGGTGCTGGTCTACAAGGCCGGCAAGATCGCCCGCGGCGCGCTCAAGCGCGCCAAGGAGCAGATAGGCGGGGCCAACGCCCGCATGGTGGGCGTCGTGCTCAACGGCGTGCGCGCCTCCGAGATGGGCCCGCAGTACGGCAACTACTATTACGATTACAAGAACTACGTGAGCCGCTGACGGCCCGGGCCCGCTACACTTCATGCAGGTAATACTGGTCATCATAGCGCTGGCGGTAGCAGCCTTCGCCGGCCACCTGGCCGGCGGCGGTGCCAATGTGGCCCCGGCGCTGGTCGCCGGCGCCGCCCTTGTCTCCATCCTGCTGGCTTTCCTTTCGCCTAAATCCGGCCTGGCCGTGCTGGTGTTCGCCATGCTGCTGTCTCCGGAAATAAACCTGGCCGGCCTCTCGGGCACCAGCCGCAACATCGTCATACGCTACGACGACATCATCCTGATAGTCCTGTTCCTCTCCTGGTTCGCCAAGACCGCGATACTCAAAGACAAGCCGCTGGTCTTCCGCAGCCCTGTGCAGAACCCTATTCTTCTCTACACGCTGGTCTGCGTACTCTCCACCGCTTTCGCGGTGCTGGGCGGCAACGTGCGCTGGGAAGTGGCTATCTTCTATGTTCTGAAATATGTGGAGTACTTCCTGCTCTACTTCATGACCTTCAATATCATAGAGAGCAAAGAGGACGCGCGTCGCTATCTCAAGTACGGGGCCATAGTCGCGGCGATAGTCACGGTCTACGCGGTATGGTATTACTTTAACGCCGGGCCCGGCGCGCGCGCGACCACGCCTTTCGAGGTGCCGCTCGGCAAGCCGGAGGAATCCGAGCCCGCCTCGCTCGGCGGCTACTACCTGCTGGTCTTCGGCCTGATCTTCGGCGTGATCTCGGAAATGCCGGTGCGCAGCTTCGCCTGGGCTTTCACCTCGATGATGCTGATGATGCCGGCTTTCGTTTTTACCCTTTCCCGCTCCTCGTATATCGGCCTGGCTTTCTCCGCCGCCGCAGCGGTGCTGCTGTCCAAAAAGCGGAAGCTCTTCCTGATCGGAGTCCTGGTCGCCGGCGTGGCCGCCCTGGTGTTTACGCCCTCGTTGTCCGAGCGGGCTAGGGAGCGTGTGGAAATAACTTATACCGGCATATACGCGACCAATACCTTCCAGACCCCGTTCGGCGAGATCCGCCTGGAGGAATCCGCCGCCATGCGGGTGCGGGCCTGGCAGCGCAGCATCTTCTACTGGCTGCCCAAGAACATCCTTATCGGCAACGGCGTTACCGGCACCGGCCTGGTGGACGCGCAGCTGCCGCTGGTGATAGGCGAGACCGGTGTAATAGGTTTCCTGCTGTGGCTCTGGATGATAGCGGTCTGCTTCAAGGTTTCCTGGCGCCTCTACCGTTCCAGCGCCGATCCTGCCGTGCGCGCCCTCGCCGTCGGTTACGTCATAGGCCTTATAGGCCTGCTTTTCCAATCCACCGGGGTCAACACTTTCATCATCGTGCGCATCATGGAGCCTTTCTGGTTCCTTACCGCGGTAATCATGAAACTTTCCCAGCTGGAGGAGAAGGTTGCCACAACCGCCTGAGGAAAGCGGCAACGACACGTTGTCCGTGGTTGCAGCGCTCTGCTGCGCCGCCGCGTTGCGCCTGTTCTTCTACAGCGGGCTCACCGGCTACGACGAATTTGCCTATGCCAGGATAGCGGCGGATATCGCCGAAGGCTTGTTCAGGCTGCCTGACGTTTCCGGTTATTACGGCTTCCGCTACCTCGTTACTTTTCCTGCGGCTTTCTTTTATAAATTGCTGGGCCAGGGCGCTCTTTCATCCGCGGCCTGGCCCTTTCTCTGTTCTCTCGGCAATACCGCACTTGCCTATTTTCTGGGCAGGGAATTATTCGGCCGGCGCGCCGGGGTCATCTCCGCATTCATGCAGGCTTTCCTGCCGGTGAGCGTGGTATATGGAACCATGCTCTACCCCGATGAGGTCCTGGTACTCTGGACAGGGCTGTCGGCCCTGCTGTTCCTGAAGGGCTCCAAATCCGGAGGGCGCTGGGGCGGCGCAGGCCTGTTCGCCCTGTCCGGCCTGCTGGCCGGGCTGGGCTGGCATACCAGGCTGAATTCCGCCATAATGCTCCCCGTCTTCGCCGTCTGGCTGATCAGGCTCGGGCCCAGGCCGGCCCATTTGGCTTTGGTTTGCGGGTTCGCGGCGGCGCTTGCGCCGGATTGGGCCGCAGGCGCGATCGCGACTGGCGATCCTCTTTTCAGCATGCACTCACAGTTGGCCAAGCTTTCTGCCGACGCCGCCGTTTACAGCTCCGGGCATGCCGTGTATATCCGGGGCCTGATGGGGCTGGACCTCTACGGGCTGGGACTTTTCGGGATCTATTTCTATCTCTTCGCGGCCGCCGCCGCAGTTTACGCATATAGCAAGCGGTTAAAGGAAATATGGTTGCCGCTTGTCTGGTTTGCGGTGGTCTTTGCTTACCTGGAGTTCGGGCCTGCGGCGCTGGACCCGTACCGGCCGGTGCATAAGCAGCTGCGCTTTTTTTCCATGGCGATGTTCCCGGTGATCTTCGTGGCGGCCGCCTACGTCGCGGGGCAGGGCAGGTCCGCTTCGCGGAGTATTATGGTCCTGGCGCTGTCTGCCTCCGTGATCGGGGCCGCTAAAATGAGCGCCTACCAGCGCCGCGGGGCTGCACCTTTGCGCGAGGCCGCGGAGCGGTTGGAAAAAGTCTCTCCTTCAGCTATCTACGCTGACGGGGCCTGGGGGAATTATCTCGGCTACAGGTTCCGACATATGCACCGGGAACCCTACTATATGCAGGGGGAATCTGGATTTATGCTGCCACTTCGGGAATTGCCGGGCGGAGGCGGACCGCACGGCGCCTGCGCCTTGATAGAGGCCGGCACACCGCTTGCGGTTAAGGGAAGCAGTATAGTGCGCGTGAGCGGCGGCGCGGAGATACACTGTTATATATAGAGGGCTGATTGAGATCAGGCCGGAGGATCGGATGGCGTCAAAAATAAGTGTGTTGCTCTACAGCCACAACAGGGCCGAACAGTTCCGTGCTAACCTGGAACTGGTACTGGCCCAGTCTTACCCAGCGGAAGACTTTGAGGTCCTGGCCATGGACGACGCCAGCGGCGACGGGACCTGGGCGATGCTTACCGCGATTGCGGCCAGCGGGGAACGCGGCAATCTGCGTATTCTGCGCAACAGTTCGAACCTGGATATAGGCGGATGCCGCGCCGAGCTATATAGGAATATCTCTCCGGAATCATCTCTGGTGCTGCTGATGGACGACGACGTGGCGCTGCCGCCGGATTTCCTGTCGTGGGCGGCCGCGTATATGGCGGCTAATCCGGGAGTGGGGGCTTTGGGGCCGAGGGTAGTGTACCACAAGGACCCTTCCCGTCCCGCCCACTACCCCAACTTCGTGAGCCCGGTCACCGGCTTCTACAGTTCGAGGGGAGCCGACGCGGCTACGGATTGTGATTGGCTCATTGCCTGCTGCGTATGCTTTCGCCGCGAGGCTTTGGCCCAAGCCGGAGGTTTCGACGCCTCCTTCGTCAGTTCGCACGAGGAGGTCGACCTGTGCCTGAAGATAAAGGCCGCCGGATACCGCGTGGTGTATGACCCGGAGCGGACCGTCACCCACGACATCGCCGAGAAAAAAAGAAAATCGGACAGGCTGTATTACCTGTACCGCAACAAGTTCCTGGTCATCAGGAAGAATTTCAGGCTCCCCTGGAACATTACGGCCACGCTCGCAATTCTGTTCCTGGGGTTCCCCAGGTATATCGCTGACTCGCTTGTGCAGAACCGCGGAGTGAACGCGGCGGAATTAAGGACGATAGTGAAGGCCGTGTTTGACGGCCTCAGAGGACGCGGCGGGAAATTATAGCAGTCCGAGCTTTTTCAGGACGGCGTTCAGGTTCTTGGCGGCTGCAGCGACCGAATAATTGGCCTCCGCTGCGGCAATGGAAAGTTTTCCCAATTCTGCCCTCATATCCCGGTCCAGGGCAAGCCGGCTTATCGCCATCGACATGCTTCTATGATCCGGCGGGACCAGCATGGCCGCACCCATCGGACGCTCCCGGTTGCCGCCCACATCCGTGGAAATGGCCGGCAGCCCGGAGGCCATCGCTTCTATCAGCACGTAGGAACAGGCTTCGCTGATAAGGGACGGGAGAAGAAAGATGTCGGATGCCGAATATATGCCGGGAAGGTCGAGCCGGTCGATCTTTCCCAGAGGTGTGACCCGCTTTTCCGCTCCGGCCGGCAGTCCCTGTTCATGAACGAAGGCAGGGGTTACCCCGGCGCCTATGGCTATAAGCCGCAGGTTGGGCGACTTTTTCCACGCTTCTCCGAACGCTTTCAGCGCCAGGTGGAACCCTTTCGGCCTCCAGGATGAGCCGGTCATGACAAGAACGATGTCCTCGTCGCCCATGCCGAATTCGGCGCGGGCGATTGCCTGCTGTTTTTTAAAAACGCCGGCGTCTATCCAGTTATGGAACGTCATCAGGGAAGCTTCTGGCAGGAAATAGTACCTTCTTAACAGGGCATGGTTGAAATCGGAAACAGGGAGAACCAGGCGGCACGACCTGTAAAAAGGTATTTCGCGGAATATCATTTTGCAGGCTGTCAGCGGCAGGGTCTTTAACAGATAGGCCAGTAAAGAGCGGCTGCCCGATATTTCCTGGGCCGTGTTGTAAAAATGTACCAGGTGGAAGTTGTGAACGAAGGCCGCCAGCGGGATACCCGTGGATTTAAGGAAGGACTCGCAGCCCGCCGCGGTGTAGCCTTCAGAGAAAACGACGTCAGGCCGGGATTCCGCAGCCAACCTTTCGGCGGCGGCCCGCATGGCGGCGCGCCATGCCCCGGTATGCGGCAATGCGGAGGAAGGAACGTTCGCGACCCGGAAACCGAGCGGCGAGAGACCAGGCCTAGATATCCCCTCGGGCACGATCACGGTCAGCTCCGCTCCAAGCGAACACAGCAACTGGGCCAAATACTCCGCGTGGGTTTTAACCCCGCCCCAGCCTTCCCCCGGTATGGGGGAAAACGGGCTGATGAGCCAGACCTTCTTCCCCTTCATTTCAGCTCTTTGGACGCTTTGTGGATATAGTACGAGAAGTATATGACCAGTCTCACCAGGTAGTAGGCGCACAGCAGGTAAATGAACCAGACCGGCCCGCCGGGGCCGAGGAGCACGGCGCCGGCCAGCAGCATGATCTGCACGTTGAAGGCGTTGATATTGACGAATACCAGGTATAGCGGGTTGGCGCTGAACCTGGAAACGCCGAATTTGGCGTTCACGTCGAGCGGGCTTGGCCCGTCTTTCTTCAGCTTAAGGTGGTCATAAGCCGTTTCAATAGCGCCGCAGTAAAGCATCGCGCACAGTGCGGTGAAGCCGGCGGCGATCACCGTCCAGGAGGCCTGTTCCGGGGAGCCGCGCATGAGCCCCGTAAGTCCGCGCAGCCCGCCGCGCTGCGCCTGCAGGTAAAGTCCGCAGGCCAGCGCCGGGATATATATTCCCTCCGCTATTTTCCCCATGACCCCGTCTATCATCCTGCCGTAGAGCGTAACCTGTTTGGTGGCCCTGGCCATATTCCCGTCCACGGCGTCGAGTAGCGCGAAGAGGGCCAGGCCGGCGATGCCGGGCCATGGGCCGAAGCGGCCTACGTTGAGTAGCAGCCAGGCGGCCGCAATCCCGACCGGCAGCCCCAGCCACACTATAGTCTCCGGAGAATTGGTGAAGCGCGACATAAAAGAGGCCAGGTAAAAAGAGACGGGCCTGTATATGAAGCGGGTTACCGGGAATTGCCGTTCCCAGGTGCTTTTCTGTGAAAGGGACTCTTTCATTTCCGTGACGGTGTAATATCTCATTCTTTTATCCTCGCAAGTTCCCTGGAAAGTTCAAGGTATCTGTCGATATTGGACCCGCTGAATTCGCTTACTGCCCTGGCCCTGGCGGCGGCGCCCATCGCGGCGGCCAGCGGCGAGTCGTTTAATAGCAGCGCGGCCTTGGCCGCCAGCGCTTCCGCGTCTCCCGGCGGCACGAAAAAGCCGCTTATTCCATCGGTTATGGTCGAGGCGGTGCCGCCTATTTTTGAGACTACGGAGGGCAGGCCGCAGGCCATGGCCTCGACCGTGACGAGGCCCAGCCCTTCCATCCGCATGGTGGGGTTGAGGTATATGTCGGCGCCGTTATAGATGAACGGCATCTCGCCGTTGCGCCGCGCACCGGCGAAAGAGACGGCGCCGGACAATCCCGGCTCGGCGGCCGCCGCTTTGAGCGCGGGCAGTTCCGGCCCGTCCCCGACGATCAGCAGCCTGGCGGAGGGGGAAGCCTGGCGCAGCCTGGAAAAAGCCTCCAATCCGACGTGCAGCCCCTTCTGCTTGTGCAGGATGCCGGCCATGAGCAGCACTTTGTTCTCACCGGTGAAGCCGAACTCCGCGCGGGCCGCCTTTCTAAGTTCTGCGTCCGGCCGGAACAGGGCGGTGTCCACTGGGTTGAATATGGTCCTGAATTTGGCTGCGCTGGCGGGAAACTCCCGCTCCAGCGCGGCTGTGGTTTCCCTGCTGACGCCCACCAGCAGATCGGAATCCCGCACCATGGCGCGAAAGCGCGGGATGTAATAAAAAAGGGTCTGCGCCGCGTAGCGGGTCAGGAAGTAGAAAAGTTCGCGGGCCGATGAGACGCGGTTGAAGTTGCTCGCTATTTCACCGCGCACGGCCAGGCCGTTAACTATGGAAATAACCGGTTTCCTTTCCGCTCTCGGGATGGCGGCGTAAGAGAGCCCGGCGAAATTCTCCGCCCACACCGCGTCAATTCTTTCCTCTTCGCAGAGGCGGGAGAGCTTGGCCGCGCTGGCCGTCCACCACGCAGGAGCCTCCGCCCGGGACATGCGGTAGCTGGTGCCCTTGAGGTAATAGATCCGTATGCCGGGCCGCTCTTCGGTCTCAATGCCTTCGGGGTGGGCCGTAGTGACCCAAAAAACCCGGTGTCCGCGCGCGGCGGCCAGCCTGGCCAGGGAGTCGGCCTGCAGTTCGGTGCCGCCCTGCCGGTGCAGCGGCGTTGAAGTTGATACGATGCAAATGTTCATACGTCTATCGGCGGCAAAAATACCGCTTCTTGCCCTTAAGATGCTTTAACCAGAAAAACAATGCTGTCTGCAAACATCTCCGGCCAGAAATTACATAACGGTGAAAGGCCGGAAGTAGCTTTCATACTGGCGACCTTATAAC
Organism: Elusimicrobia bacterium HGW-Elusimicrobia-3; assembly: GCA_002840355.1. Classification (GTDB taxonomy): domain Bacteria; phylum Elusimicrobiota; class Elusimicrobia; order Elusimicrobiales; family UBA9959; genus UBA9959. The sequence continues at coordinate 89,169 of PHAL01000004.1, forward strand.
CGCGCGCCGAGAGCCAGAGTTTGAAATCTGTTAACGTCCAGAAGCGAAGATGCTCGCCTGGATGATAAACCCACTGGACCGGGAAGCGCCCGAAAAGAAGCCTTAGCCGGTGGGTATAGTGTCCGGTGTTCGGTATCGATAAGAGTAAACCCCTGCGGAATCTATTTTTTACTTTTTCTATCAAATCTTCCGGGTTAGGAATGTGCTCAAGGACTTCGGAAATAATGATATAGTCATAAACCTTTTCAATTTTGAAATCACTCGAGGCCGCATCCGCCACCTTTGCTGAAAAACCTCTCTCCAGGGCTTTATTCACGGCCGCAGCGGATATGTCTATTCCTTCACCGATAATATGATTGTGCTCGGTAAGGTACTTCAATGTCGCACCATTCCCGCAGCCGATATCGAGAACAGTGCTTCCGTCTTCTATAAGTTCGGAAAACGAAGGATAGCGGTCTGAAAATCCAAATTCCAGTTTCTGTTCCCAATATTCATTGTAATCCATGCGCTCTATCGTTTGAGCTGGAGAGGTGAAAATGGCGGTGAGCGTGGTCCGTACCCGGCTTGGGAAGGCCAGGAGCCTGTTAAAGAATTCCTTGATAATGCGTGGCATAAGAATGTTGTGGCGCACGGGTTTAGCAACTCCCGGGCTCTACTCGCTTCCCCCAGTATCCGAATATGCCGTCAAAGTAAGCTTTGACGGTCAACCGCAGATGTGCGCCTTTCCTTCCCGCACCGGCGTTTCTTGCGCGTGTTAGTTCATTCAGGAAAAGCTTGGCGAAAAGGACAATGATCGGCAGTGTCTTTCCGCCATGACGCTTTGCGCAGAATATGCGGTTGCGTAATCGGTAATAGCGTTTCCAATCGGCAGCGGGAGCTCCCTGCGCGCTTCGCATCAGTTCCTTATGGACTACTACCGAGGAGTTTACCAGAAGAAGCTTGCCGTGTCTGGCCAGTCTCAACGAGTAATCAAGATCGTCGTACAAGATAAAGAACCCCTCGTCAGGATATCCCGTCACGGCAATACCGCGCCTGCTGACAAGGAAACCTACAAAAGTCGCGTATCCCACAAAGGTGGTCTCCAGACGGTAATCAGACTCGGGCAAAGGATTATGTTTAACCAACTCCTTGTCGAACCAACCCCTGCAAAGTCTCAGCGTTTCTCCTTTTTCATTTATGACTTTCGAAGCTAGCAGCAAAGTTTCACTTCCAGGTGTCGTATCTCCCCCTGCAAGCAGGAGTTCAAGAGCCCGCAGTTCCGGCTCTGAATCGTCATCCATCAGCCATAGCCAGTCGAAGCCGCTATTGTATCCCAGTTCCATCCCTCTCTTGAACCCGCCCGAGCCCCCGGTGTTTTCCTCCAATCTCAAATACCTGATTTGAATGGCGGGGCGGCCAGGCGCACAGTAGGTTAACGTGGAATCCTTGCCCCCGGAGTCGGTGAATCCAGCAGCGTGAAGAGCTTCGCGTGTGGACATCTCAGAGGCGTTGTCGATTATCAAAATAGCGTCAAGCGGGCGGCTCTGCGCGATAAGGGACGCAAGACACTCCAAAAGCAGTTTTGGCCTGTCGTGGGTAACCACAACAGCCGCAATGCGTTCCGATGGCCCTTTGTCCGTCATGTCTGTGGTCTTTTACCTTCCCCTACGCTAGATCGCAGCCGGTCTCTTTTCCCGAAACATCCGGAAATATCGTAACGACATGCCTAATATGAGCAACTCCGTGAGTAAGGCGTTGACGCTTATCCCAATGTGCCCTAACCCCAGCACGTAAGCGAAAATAACGCCGCTTATCAAGCTAAAAACAGTGGCCGTTGCTACAACCCTGGGCCACAATTCCTGATGGCCGAAGGCGACCAGAAAAAACATCGTGTAAATCGTGGAGAGCGTCACCAGGAACGGGATAAATGAAAGTATCCTGAGCGCCCAGACGCTCTCTTCGAACTGCGGCCCTAGCACTAGCCCGGTAATCTGTCTGGCAAAAAGAAGCAGGAGCAAAGAAATAATGAAAGACGGGATCCCCAGGATCTTGATGGTTCTGTTTATGAATTTAAGGCCCTCCGTCCTGGATGCGCTCGATAAGCGGCTTACGTGCGGGTAGAGTGTCTGGTAGGCTGGTGACATCAGCTTCTGAATGGCGCGCGTAATCTTTTCTGCCGCGCTGTAATAACCCACTATCGTCGGATTTGAAAACAAGCCTAATAGGAGGACGTTGTTTGCCAAGTAGATGTTTATTGAAACCATCGAGATGAAAATGTGCCACCCATCCTTTAGCTCTTTTTTAAGGGAATCGATACTGGGCGCGCTAAACCTGATGTTCAGTCTAAAGAAAATGACGTAGAGACTGGCCAGGCCGGAAAGGGCGGGGCCAAGAGTGTAAATTATCGGAAGAAATACATAATCTCCCGTTTCATTTATGAAAATGAAGGTAGAGAACGTAAGTATAAGGCTTGAAGAGAAACTTAACGCGGCTAATTGCTTCATCCGTTCCAGACCCTGCAGCATCCAGGCGGGAAAAAGAAGGTTCGCCAGGACTGCGCCAAAGCTGAAAAAGTAAAGTGGGGCCTCCTCCCTGAGTGAGTCGACTGAAAACACGATAGCGGTGAGCGCTGCCGCGCTCAGCAACGCGAAAAAAGTCTTCAGCACCATAATTGTTGAAAAAACTTCGGCGGTTTTTACCGGGTCGTCGCGGTTTATGGAAATCTTTCTTGTGCCCGACATGTTGAAGCCGTAGTCCGTAATTACCACGAAATATTGGATCAGCGCCTGCGCAAAGGCTACCAGGCCGAATTTTTCCGGGCCTATGACTCTAACCACATACGGCACGGTTATCAGGGGGAAAATATAATTTACAACCTGAACGCTGAACAGGGATAGGAAGTTCGAGATTAAGCCTCTGCGTGTGGTGCTCATTTTGTCGAAATATATGCTGAAAACGTCTTTTGTGATTATATAAATAATATATATTGCACGATATGACGTTTCCGGTTAAAAATTGTAACATTAACTGCATCTTTCTGTGGTCAGTCTTTCATCCTTGTGCTATGGCGAGGAGATGCGCACTTACTGGACATATTTTGCCGAGCCCAATGGGCGGCCTGCACGAGTTGAACAGGACACGGCCGGGTAGCCGGCTCAACCGGAAATTTGTAGCATTGGCGGAGGGCCGTTTAGCGCGGACAATTATCGGACAATAAATGAAAAAAGGACTGCTCAGGGATCTTTTACGCAAGGCGGTGCGGGCCGACCAGGAAGGCCTGCGCGTGCACGAGGCCGTAATGAGGCTGCTGCGCCGCATAGGCCGGGCAGATTCCCTGCTGGACGTTGGCTGCGCCGAGGGCGGCAAGGCCCCGCTTTACGCGGACGCCCTTTCAATTCCTCCCGGGGGGGTGACGGGGGTGGAGGGGAACAAAGCGCATTGCCTTCAGGCTTCCTCTAAATTCAAGGCGGAGTGCGTGGACTTCGAGAGGGAAAAACTGCCTTTCGCCGATGAAAGTTTCGAGGTCGTGGTATGCAACCAGGTCCTTGAACACCTGAAGAACATCTTTCTGCCGCTGGCGGAAATGGACCGGGTGGTCAAGACCGGCGGCTGGCTGGTTATCGGTATCCCGAACCTGGCCGCCCTTCACAACAGGGTCTTGATGTTGGCCGGCCGGCAGCCGCTGTGCAATAATATCACCGGGCCGCACATACGCTGTTTCACGCATTCGGCGTTCTCTGATTTTCTGCGGACCAACCACAATTTCGAGATCGCGGCTGTCGAGTCCGCGACGCTGTACCCGCTCCCCTATCCGCTCGTGGACCTGTTGGGGCGGAATCTGCACGGTTTGGCCGCCTCCACCTTTTACCTGCTGAAAAAGAAAAAGCACGCGCCCGAGGGATGCGGTTGGAACCTGTCCAACATCGGAGACACGCTGCTCGACTGACATGCGGCGCACGCACGCTAAAGGACCGTCACGGGGGTTATTATGAAGCGCAGGATAAAAATACTTTTCGTGATAGAGAATGCCTGTTACGGTGGCGGAGAGAAAACCTTCTCGCTGCTGATCCGGGGGCTACCGAAGGAGGAGTTCGGCATCTACTGCGCGGCCCTGCCGTCGGGCCGTTTTTATGAAGAAGTAAAGGACCATTGCCGCTTCCTGCCGCTGGACCTCTCGTGCCGCCTGAACCTGCGCAATATCGGGCGCCTGCGGACGATGATGGCCGAGAACGACATAGACGTGGCCCATAGCCAGGGCGCACGCGCGGATTTCTTTTGCGCGCTGGCGGCGGCGAAGGCCGGCGTACGTGCGGTTTCTACAGTGGCGATGCCGGTGGACGGCTTCGACGTGGGCTGGCTGCGCAAGAAAATCTACCTGGCGCTGAACGCGGCGGCCGAGAAACGCACCCACTCTTTTATCACGGTAGCGGACTATATAAAGCAGGTGCTGGTGGAGCGGCACGGCATTCCCGGCGGCAAGGTGGAAGTCATCCCCAACCCCGCGGTGCTGGACGGCGGGGACGGCTTCGACGCTTCGCGTGTGATCGCCGAGTTGGGGCTGCGCGGCCGAATCGTGCTGGCCGCCCTGGGCCGGCTGGAGAACCAGAAGGGTTTCGACATACTGCTGGAGGCGCTGCCTCTGCTGGGTAAGTCGCGGCCCGAGCTCTTCGAAAAGATCAAATGCGTTATCGCCGGCTCCGGCTCGCAGGAGGCCGCACTGCGCCGCCTGGCGGCGCCGCTGGGGGATAAAGTTGTTTTTACTGGTTTCCGCGACGACGTACGCGACTTCCTGGCCGCTGCCGACGTGTTCGTGCTGCCGTCGCGCTCCGAGGGCCAACCGCTGGCGCTGCTGGAGGCCATGGCCATCGGCAAACCGGTGCTGGCTGCCGACCTGCCGGGGGTCAAGGAGCTAGTGACGGACGGGGACAACGGTGCCCTGTTCAAAGCCGGGGACCCCACCGCTATGGCTGAAAGGCTGGCCGCGCTGCTCTCCGACCCTTCCGGCGCCCGCCGGTTCGGGGCGGCCGCGGCGGGAACGGCTTCTCGCTTCACTCTTGAGCCGTTCATGCACGCGCACGAAGAATTCTATCTTAAGGCGGGGAATCAATGAGCGGACTGGCGAGCGTGCTGCGGGTGATACGGCCAGCGCACTTTTTGAAAGCTTTGCTGCATCCGCTTGAGGAGCTGGAGGCTTTTAAATACCATTACCGCAGGGTTTCAGCCAGCGAGTTCGTGGGTTTTCTCGCTCCGGAAGCCTCACCAGCGGCAGTGGAAGAGATTCGCCGGCAGCTCTCGGGGCACACCGCCTTCAAGGCCAGGCTGGACTCCGAGTTGAAAATACACGGCGACGGCTACGGGGGTCAGATGACCAGGGAGGCGCCGGCCATATACAGCCTGGTGCGCCTGCTAAAGCCCCGGGTGGTGGTGGAAACCGGCGTGGCGGACGGGGTAACCTCCTCCTATATACTGCGCGCGCTGGAGGACAACGGTGAAGGAAAGCTGTACTCCATCGACCTGCCCAGCGGCCTGCTGCCGGTGGGGCGCCTGCCGGGCTGGATAGTGGAAGAAGCGTTGCGAAAAAGATGGGATCTGCGGGTCGGCGACGCCGCCGAGCTGCTGCCGACGCTGCTCAAGGAACTCGGTGAGATAGACATGTTCCTGCACGACAGTCTGCATACCTACGGGCATATGACGCTGGAGTACCGCGCGGCCTGGCCGCGGCTGAAGACGGGCGGGTTGTTCCTCTCGCATGACGTGGGACAGAATAAGGCTTTCTTCGACTTTATGAAGGAAAGAGGTATAGGCTGGGGACAGTGGCGAGTGCTGCATGTTCTCGGAGGGCTTAGAAAAATTCCTGCATGATTACTCTCGAACCCGTACTTTCCCCGGAGCCGCGCTGATGTGCGGCATCTGCGGTTTCGCCGGCGATAAGAACGAGGGCCTGCTGAGGGCCATGGCGGGCTCGCTGGAGCACCGCGGCCCCGATGAGGACGGTTTTTTTACCGACGAGGAGCGCGTGTCGCTGGGCATGCGTCGGCTGAAGGTCATAGACCTGGCCACCGGCTCGCAGCCGGTCTTCAACGAGGACCGCACCGTGGCCGTGGTGTTCAACGGCGAGATCTACAATTACAAAGAACTGCGCGCCGAACTGCAGGCGCAGGGCCACCGCTTCTCCACCAATACGGACACCGAGGTGCTGGCGCATCTCTACGAGCGGCACGGAGACGAATTCCCCAAATTCCTGCGCGGCATGTTCGCCTTCGCGCTGTGGGACGCTAAGGAGCGCAAACTGCTGCTGGGCCGAGACCAGTTCGGCATCAAGCCGCTCTACTATGCCCAGGCCGGCAATAAGTTCTATTTCGCCTCGGAGCTGAAGGCGCTGCGGCTGGCGCCCGGCGTCTGCGGCGACCTGGACCCGCTGGCTATAGACCGCTACTTCACCTACCTCTACGTGCCCGCGCCGCTGACCATATACCGCGGCGTAAAGAAACTGGAGCCCGGCTGCGTGCTGGTGCTGCGCAACGGCGCGGCGGCGGTGGAGAAATACTGGGAATTGACCCCGGCGGACAATGCCGGCAAGCCCGAAGAGTACCTGCTGGAAAATATCAGGGACCTGCTGTCCAAGAGCGTCAAGGAACAGCTGGTCAGCGACGTGCCGCTGGGCCTGCTGCTGTCGGGCGGCGTGGATTCCGTTTCTATCTTGTCCTTCATGGCCGAGCATGCCGGCTCCGGCGTGAAAGCCTTTACCGCCGGTTTCGGCGGGGGCGATTTCGACGAGACCGCCGCGGCGGCGGTAGCCGCCAAGCGCTTCGGGGCCGAACATTTCATCATCCCGGTAGAGGCCGATATCGGCGCGGTGATCACCAAGCTCGCCGGCCATTTCGACGAGCCTTTTGCCGATTCCTCCGCGCTGGCTAATTATCTGGTCACCAAGGAAGCCCGCTCGCGCGTGACCGTGGCGCTGGCCGGCATCGGCGGCGACGAGCTGTTCGGCGGCTACCCGCGGCATCTCGGGGCCAGGCTGCTGCCCGGCTACCTGAAGTTGCCCGGCGGGCTGCGCCGGCTGGCCGGCTCGGCCGCTTCGCTGCTGCCGGAGAGCCGCTCCTCCTTCAACCTGCCCGGTCGCGTAAAGCGTTTCCTTAATTCCGGCGCAGGGGATTTCGGCAGCGGCTATAATTCCTGGATCTCTTACCTCGCGGCCGCGGAGAAAAAAGAATTCTACTCCGGCCGGCTTTATGCCGAGACCGCCGCCGGTTCCGGCGCGCTGCCGGGGCTGCCCGGCGGCCCGGACGGCATCTTCGGCTTCGAGCTCGGCTCCTACCTGCCCGACGACTTGCTCTGCCTGGCCGACCGGGCCTCGATGGCCAACTCGCTGGAGCTGCGGGTGCCCTTCCTGGATACGCGGCTGGTGGAGTTCATGGCCGGCATACCGCTGGCCGACAAGACCCGCGGCTTCAGGCTCAAGCATTTGCTGAAGAAAGCCATGGCCGGCCGTCTGCCGCCGGAGATAGCGAAGGGCGCCAAGCGCGGCTTCCAGGTGCCGCTGGCGGCTTGGCAGGCCAACGAGCTCAAGGATTTTACCGCCGCCGCTCTCAGCCCCGAGGCTGTAAAAAGGGCGGGCGTATTGTCGCCTGAAGGGGTGGCTAAAATGCTGGCTGAGCACTCCTCCGGCCGGCGCAACCTCTACGACCGCATTTACGCGGCCTCGGTCTTCCACCTGTGGCTTGAGCATACCAGTCATAACCCGCCGGCGGTGATTTCGGGGGCCTGGAGCGTGAGGGGCAAGCGCAAGATATTGCTGGTGAACATGGCGGGCTTGGGCGACATAGTGATGATGACTCCCGCCGTGCGCGCGCTGCGGGCTGCCTACCCGGACGCGTCGCTGGAGCTGCTGACCATAGATCGCTCCGGTGAACTGGCCGGAGGTATAGCCGGCATAGACCGGGTGCACGCTGTGCCCATACATTACCGCTGGGCCGGCCCGGCCGCGCTCTATAAATTCCTCCGGACGCTGCTGGCGCTGCGGAGCGGGCGCTTCGACGCGCTGGTCAATTTCAGCCTGGTCTCGTCGTTCGGCGGCCTGGTAAAGGCCGGCCTGGTGAACAAACTGGTGGCGCCCGGCCTTTCCGTCTGCCGCGCGCTAGAGGGGCTGGGCGCCGCCGGCACTTTCACTTTTTACGAGGAAGAGATAGAGAAGAAGAGCGAGGTGGAGCTGACAGCCAGGCTGTTGGGCCCGCTGGGACTGGAGCCGCGGGACCTGACCATCAGCTGGACGCCGGGCTTCGACGAGAAGCGGGCCGTGCTGAAGGACCTGGCCGCGCGCGGCCTTTCCGGCCGGCCGCTGATAGGCCTCAACCCCGGGGCTTTCCGTCCGTCGCGCCGCTGGGCGCCGGAGAAATGGAAAGCGCTGGTCTCGCTGCTGCTCGAGAAATACCCTTCCGCGCTGCTGGTGGTGACCGGCTCGGCCGGGGAGAAGAGTCTGGCCGCCGGCCTGAAGATCTCGGAGCGGGTCTTCCCCGCCGCGGGACTATATTCAACGCGCGAGAGCGCCGCGCTTTACGCACTGATGGACGTTTTCATTACCAACGATACGGGGCCCATGCATCTCGCGGCGGCCGCGGGAACGAAGACCGTGTGCATCTTCGGCCCCGGCGACCACTGGCGCTTCTCGCCGTCGGTGCCGGCCGAGCGCCTGCGCGTATTGCGCAAGGATGTGCCCGGCTGTGAAGTGCCTTGCTACAAATTCAATTGCGCCAATACCGCCTGCCTGGACGCCGTGACGCCGGCTGACGCGCTGGCGGCGGCCGCGGAGCTGCTGGCATGAGCGCCTGCCCCGTCTGCGGCGGCGAGTCAAAAGGGACCGCCCTGACCGGCCTGCTGACTTGTCGTGATTGCGGCCTGGCCTTTGCCGCCGAGAAGCATGCCGTTGTGGCGGCTTACGCGCCGGGCCTGGAGCGGGAAATCTACGGTTCAGCCAAAACAAAACTGTTCGAGGCCGCCTTAGACTGGTTGGACCATGCGCTGCCGGGGCAGGGCCGGCTGCTGGACGTGGGTTGCGCCGGAGGCGAACTGCTGCGCGCCGCGGGCGCGCGCGGCTGGAGGGGGGAGGGGGTGGAGCTAGACGGGCGCCTGGCGGATCTGGCCGCCGGGGGCGGCGCTGCCGTGCACCGCAGGCCCGTGGAGGAATGCGGGCTGGAGGGAAGTGCCTACGCGGCCGTGACGGTGTTCGAGGTTTTCAGCCAGATGGACGCGCCCGTAGCCGCCGCGGCGGAAATATCCAAACTGCTCAAACCCGGCGGCGCGGTATATATACGGGAATTCAACTCCGGCTTCCACCTGCCGCTGCTGCGGCTGCAGAGTGGGTGGCTCTTTAAGTCGCTGGGCCTTAAGCCGGCAGTGCTGCATGATTTCAACTTTACGCCGCGCAGCTTGCGCGTAATGCTAGAGCGGGCCGGCTTCCGGGAGATCAGCATCCGCAACTCCCGGCCCACCTCCGGCGACCCCTACCGCAGCGGCGGCCGGCTGGGAGGTTTTTCTACGGGGCTCCTTAAATTTCTATACTATAGCCTGGCGCAAGCCTTGTGGCTCTTAAGTCTGGGCCGCGTCTACGCCGGTTCTTCGCTGATAATAACCGCTCGCAAATGATAGCCGCCATACACCAACTCCAATACTGGCCGGGCCTCCGGTTCTTCGCCAAGATGCGGGCCGCCGACCTGTTCATCTACCTCGACGACGTGCAGTTCGAGAAGCGCGAGTTCCAGAACCGCAACCGCATCCGCACGCCGCGCGGCTGGCAGTACCTGACGGCCCCGGTCATCTCCAAAGGCCGCTTTTCGCAGAAGATAAACGAGGTGGAGCTGGAGCTCCCGCCCGGCTGGCTGGCAGACCACCTGCAGTCCATAAAAATGAACTACGCACGCGCGCCGTTCTTCAAACAGCACCAGCCCGCGCTGGAAGAACTTTATTCGCGCGATTACCGGCTGCTGTCCGACCTGGCCATGGCCACCATGGATTTCCTGAAGGACGGCTTCGGTATAAAGACGCCGGTGCGTTTCTCCTCGGAGTTCAAGGTGAACGAAGCCTCCAGCGCCCGCCTGGCGCGGCTCTGCGCCGCGGCCGGGGCCGACGGCTACCTGTCCGGCGCCGGGGCCAAGGATTACCTTGACCCCGGGGTCTTCAGCTACGCCGGGATAAAACTGTCCTGGCAGGAGTTCAAGCCGCGGGAGTACCCGCAGGCTTTCCCCGGTTTCGAACCCGACATGAGCGCCCTGGACCTGCTGCTGAACTGCGGGCCGCGCTCCCTGGAGTGGCTATAAAATTATGAACACCTACATCGCGGCCGCCGTGGCTGAAATGGACAAAGTCAGCGTCTCCCGGTTCGAGCATCCGGGCTCGTGGGCCATGGATCCCACCTCCTGCCGTTTCCTGGCCGCTTTCACCCGCGCCTTGGGCGCCAGGCGGGTGCTGGAATTCGGCTCCGGCTTCTCCACGCTGATGATGGCCAGGGAGATAGCCGCGCAGGAGGATAATTTCCTGCTCTCGCTGGACGATTCCGCGAAGTACACAGCCCTGGCCAAAGAGGCCTTCGAGACTTCGGAGTGCCCGGCCAAGGTGGAATTCCGCACGTCCGACTTGCGGCCCAGGTTTTACGGTCCGCGCCTGCTGCTCGGCTACGATCTGCCCAAGGGCCTGCTGGAGGCCATGGGGCCTTTCGACCTGGCACTCATAGATGCCCCGCATGACGATTACGGCCGGGAGTCGGTATTTTACGACGCCTTCGCCGCGGTGGCCCCCGGCGGCTACCTGGTGCTCGATGACGCCAACCGGGAAGGTATGGAGAAGGAATACGTGGAGGTCTGGCAGGCCGCTTACGGTGACGCCATCGACCCCATACTGCTAGAGGGTATAGGCAACGGTCTTTGGGTGATAGAGAAACTGGACGACTGCGCTCCCAGGTATTCGCGCAGGGGCCTGGTGAAGACCGCCCTCAAAACAGCCCGCAATTTCAGCCGCTACCTCTCCCGCCAGGAAGAGTGATCTGGGCCCTTTGTCCCGGGGTGTAGGCCCTTTAATTATTCTTTCAGGTCCCATTGGCCCTTTTGGCCGGGCTCGCCGTGCGCTAGACTATAGGCATGGTACATAAAACCCTCGTTTACGAGCTAAAGATCTTCAACGCCATCTTCATAACCATCTTCGCCATTTTTCTCGCCTGTTTCGCTGACCTCAGCTACGGCCAGCAGGCACTGGGCCAGCTCGGCGGCTACGCCGGCTCCGACAATTTTCGCGCGGCGCCCGCCGCCTCCGCCCCGGCCGCCGTGCAGATGCCGAAAGAGGACAAAGCCCTGATGGTAGCCGCTTTCAAGGAGCGCCTGGTAAAACAGGTGACCACCAACTGGAACCACCCTACCCGCGTGGACGACGCTATAGTCAAGGAACTGGGCCAGGCCTACGCCGAGGGCGTGCTGGAGCCGGTGATAGTGGCCGTGCTCAGCGACCCGCGCCTGGAGCGCTTCTTTCCCGCCGGCGCCAAGATGCCCCCCGAGGAAGCGGCCCGCATGTTCTCGATGTACGTTGGCGCCGAACTGGAATCCAACGGCCATGTGGCCGGCGTGGCCCCGATAGAGGGCTGGGACGCCCTGACAGCGCGCCACCTGGCGCTGACCAGGCCCGGCGCCCCCGTCTCCGCTGGCCAGGCCTTTCTCTCCGGAGTAGCGGCGGTGCAGCAGACCCCTTTCTCCTCCGGTAATTATATTAAGCCCCTCATCAACGGCGCGGCCTCCTTCGGCAAGCGCGCCGAGCTCATCCGCGCGGCCAGGCGCAGCGTCTACCTGACCACCTGGGCCTTTTATGACGACGAGACCGGCCACCACACGGCCGACCTGCTGATACAGAAGAAGCGCGAGGGCCTGGACGTGCGCCTGATGATAGACAAGGATACCGCCGGCCTCTATGACAAGGGCGTGCTGGGCAAGATGGAGCGCGCCGGCATCCCGGTGCTGCGCTACCAGCCCCGCTCCAAGAATTACCACGAGTTCCATTCCAAGATCCTGATCACCGACGGCAAGTACGCCATCCTGGGCGGCATGAACATCGGCAACGAGTACTCGCACATGGCCGGCCACGAGATCTGGCGCGACACCGACGTACTGGTGCAGGGGCCGGCCCTGAAGGACGCCATGCGCTTCTTCGCGCAGGCCTGGAACGCCCAGGCCGCCGAGGACGGTCTGGCGCTGCGCGCCGACGCCTCCGCCTATGACGCCGCCCCGGCCGGTTCCTCCGACGCCTCCATAGTCTGGAACACCCCCGGCCAGGAGCCCTATATACTGCTTTCCATGCTGCGCGCCATGTACGGCGCCCGCGAGCGCATCAACATAGAGAACGCCATCTTCGTGATGATGCCCTCGGTGAAACAGGCCCTCCTGGACGCCAGGGCCCGCGGCGTGGAGGTGAACATCCTCTCCAATTCGCTCGAGACCATCGGCGACAAGATCATGGGCGCTATGATACTGGGCGAGTTCCCCGACCTGATGAAGGCCGGCGTGAACGTCTATCTGAAAGAGGGCGGCTTGAGCCGCCGGCTGCACTCCAAGTTCATGACGGTGGACGGCGCCTACGGCACGATAGGTTCCTTCAACCTGCAGCCCCGCTCGATACGCTACGTGATGGAGATAGCGGTTAACTTCTCCGACAGGCAGGCCGTGGGCGAACTGGACGCCGCCTTCCGCGCCGACACTGCCGCGGCCAAGCACGCCAAGAAGGTGAAGGACCTGCAGATCCCGGCCATGCCGATAAAGGGCCTCATACACAAGCTGATGTTCAACCAGCTGTAACCGGAGGCATGGACGCGAAGAGGCCCGCCACGGCGGGCTTTTTCTTTGCGCGGGACTTAAAACCCCGCGGCCGTTTTTGTATACTTCTGCTATGAAGAGAAAATCACCGATGACCACAAAGAGATTCTTCGGCCTGATGCTCCAGCGCAACGCGCGCAACGCCGCCGCTGTCGACGCGCGCATACACAAGGCCTGCGCCGCCGAGTTGACGGTAGTTTCCTGCGACTCCTCCGGCTTCTCGAAAAAAACGCACGAGCACGGCATCATAGAGTTCATGGACAACATGACCAAGTGCCACTACGCGCTGGAGAAGATTGTGGCCCGCCACGGCGGCATAACCCTCTCCGACAAGGCCGATAACCTGATGCTGCTCTTCCCCGAGCCGGTGAAGGCGGTCGCCTGCGGCATAGACATGCACCGCTGGCTTAAGAAGCGCAATGTGGGCCTGCCGGAGCATAAGAAATACAACATCTGCATCGGCGTGCACCACGGCGGCCTGCTGCGCTTCGCCGACGACGCTTACGGCCCCGCGGTCAACGTATCGTTCAAGCTGGGCGAGGATATAGCCGGCAAGGACGAGCTGCTGGTCACCGGCCAGGCCAACGCCATGCTGAAGAAGAAGTATCGCACCGACTATTCCAAACACGTGACGATAGGCGGAGTCACCTTCGACGTTTACAAGGTGAGATACCGCTGACCCGCCGCCGGGTAGCGCCGAACCGCCGGGAGGTCCCGGCGGTTTTGTTTTGTCCCGGTCAGGCGGCTTGGCCGGTCAATACAAATAAGAAAGCCCCGGTCTGCCGGGGCTTTCTTTTCTCCTGGGGAGGGGCTTACTCTATTATTTCGGGCTGTATGTTGGTGTTCACTTCGGGGGCGCGCAAGCCTATGGTCCCGAAGGCGCCGCCCAGGGCGTTGAAGCCGTTGGTGATGATGGCCTGGCTGGGCATCACTATGTTGTGGCTGGGAACTATGATCGCGGAGGGGGCCGCCGCGGCGTAAGGCTTCACGGCTATGAACTGCTCCCAGGGGGTCAGCGGCCAGCCGGTGCCGGTCTCGTAGCTGTTCTCGGTGGGGTTCAGGCCGACGGCCTCGTAGAGGAACTCGGTGTAGCCCACGCAGTCGAAATCCTGGGGACCTTTCTGCGAGAAGTGGGTGTCGCTGTAGTGCAGGCCCATCTTTCCCATCGCTATGCCGAGGCGGGCGATGCGCTCGCGCTGCGCCGCGGTGGGCTTCACCGGGGTGGTGCGGTTGCCGTAGTAGGGGTACATATAGTGGTGGGTGAAGTTGTACCAGGAATCTATGTTGCGCACGCCGCCCGGCTTGAAGTTGTCCGGCACGCAGTCCGCGATGAGGAGCTTGATCTTGCCGTCCTTGACCTCGGTGCCTACGAACAGGCCGGCGTGGCCTACGGGCAGGTCGGGGCTGAACCAGCCGCTGATGCTCCCGGTGATGCCGCCCGTGTAGATCAGGTCGGCCTTCTCTATGCCGATCTTGGCGGAGCGCTTCAGGTTGATGACGGTGGAGGGGTAGCCTATCTGCTCGAGCAGTTCGAAGGCCGCGGCGCGCACCACTTCGGTCTCGCGGGCGTCGGCGGCTATGTCGAACAGGTACGGGCCGGCTTTGGTGTTGTTCTTGAGCTTGCCGATGCTGATGATCAGGTTGACCTTGAGCACGTCGTCGGACTGGGAGTAGAACTTGGTCAGCTTGGCCATCAGGCGGGGGTCGCCGATCTGGCCCAGGGACCAGATGGAGTCGATGGCCTTCAGGCGGGCCTTGAGGTTGTCCTCGTACGGGCCTTTGTTGGCCGTGCCGGCGGACTGGTAATTTTCTATGTTGGCCAGGAGTTCGTTGACCGCGGCCTCGCGGGTGGCGGCGCTGCCGCCCTGGTTCAGGGCCTGCTCCATCAACAAGGTCGTTTCCGATTTGGGCTGGCTATCCGCGGGGACGGTCCCGTTGGCATAGGCCTGAGCCGTAAAGCAGAAGAGTGCCGATATCAGAGCAAGGTTCTTGAAGGTGCCGTTCATTCACTCCCTCCTTGGTTTCGCTACATCTATAGTTTATCAGAGGGGGCAAAAACGGCAAGGTTCACCGGGCCCAGGGGGCCGGGGTTAAATGGGCCAGGCCCGTCTGGGCCCTTTGGGCCTATTGCTTGCGCAGGGTTATCAGCGGGATCTCGGCGGGGGCCAGCCAGCGCAGGGGGGGGCCCCAGGTGCCGGCGCCGGAAGTTACGTAGAAATAACTGCCGCCTACTTTATATAAGCCGTAAAAATACTTATAAACGAGGCGCGTGAAGATATGGAAGGGGAAGATCTGCCCCTTGTGGGTATGGCCGGAGAAGCCCAGGTAGTCCCCGGTGGCGGCTATCTCGCGGTAGAAGACCGGCTGGTGGGACAGCAGTATGGTGAATTTGCCGTCCTGGTGCTTGCGCAGTATGCCGGTGACGTCCTCGCGGGTAAGGTGTTCGGTATGTATATCGCCCAGGCCTATCAGGCGCAGCTCGCCCAGGTCATAGGCCTCGTTCTTGAGCAGCTTTATGCCGAAGGCCGCGTAGCAGTCCATGGCATTGCCCAGGCCGTAATAGTACTCGTGGTTGCCCAGCGCGCCGAAAACGCCCAGCCTCGGCTTTATCCTGGCCGTCAGTTCGGCTATCTCCTCGCGGCAGGTTATGCCCGGGTCTATCAGGTCGCCGGTGATCAGCAGCAGGTCCGGCCGGGCCGCGTTTATGCGGTCGGCTATGGCGGCGTACTGGCGCAGCTTGAAGCCGGAGTCCACGTGCATGTCCGAGATCTGCGCTATGCGCAGGCCGTCCAGGGCGGGGGGCAAACCGGCTATCGTAACCGTGACCTCTTTGATGTCCGGCGTCTTGTGGCCGCCGTACAGCGCCCAGCCTACGATGACGGCCAGCAGCGTCAGGGTGGCGCAGGCGAAAGGCAGCGGCTTGAACCAGGCGTAACGGCGCAGCAGCAGGGCGGCCAGGTCGGAGCAGGCGAAGACCAGGGCTGCTATGAAGATGATGCCCATCCAGGCGTAGCCGGCGGCGTACACTTGCTCCAGCGCGCCGCCGTGGAAGGCCCGCTTGAGGAACATGATAAAGGGGGAGAACAGGGCCAGGCCCAGCAGGGCCAGGCGCAGCCATTTCGCGGCGGCCGGGGCCAGGGTGAAAGCCCGGGCCAGCCAGTTGGCCGCGTAAAAATGCATGGCCACGTAAGAGGCCACCATGACGATGAAGATGGGAAGGAAATGGTAGGTTTTCATTTTAGCCGGGCAAGCCCGTATCCAATTATATAATTTAGGCGCAGCGCCCTGCGGGTTAACCCTTGATGACCAGCAGGGGGCGGAAGCGGGCCACTTTTTTGGCTATGCCGGCGCCGGCCATTACGCCTACCACGTTCTCCACGTCCTTATAGGCCTCGGGCATCTCCTCGGAGAGCGTCTCGCGGCCGGAGGCCCGCACCCAGACGCCCTTCGCGGCCAGCTCGTCGGCTATGCGGCGGCCCCTGGCGCGGCGGGTGGCCTCGCCGCGGCTCATCAGCCGCCCCGCCCCGTGGCAGGCCGAGCCGAAGGTTTCCCGCATCGCTCGGGCCGTGCCGGCCAGCAGGTAGGAGGCTCGGCCCATGTCGCCGGGGATGATCACCGGCTGGCCTACGGCCGCGTAGTCGGCTGGCAGGTCGGGGTGGCCGGGGCCGAAGGCGCGCGTGGCGCCCTTGCGGTGCACTATCAGGTTCACCTTCTTGCCGTCGATCTCATGCTCTTCGAACTTGGCTATGTTGTGGGCCACGTCGTAGACCAGGCGCAGGTCCAGCCGGGCTTCGCCCAGCCCGAAACTCTTCTCGAAAATTTCTCGGGTCAGCCCGGTCAGGGCCTGGCGGTTGGCCCAGGCGTAATTGGCCGCGGCCTGCATGGCGCCGAAATATAATTGGCCCTCGGTGCTGCGGAAGGGGGCGGCGGCGAGCTGCGGGTCGGCCAGCGGTATGGCGTAACGGCCGGCGGCGGCGCGCATGGCTTCTATGGAATCGGTACAGACCTGGTGGCCGAAGCCGCGCGAACCGGTATGCAGCATCACGGTCAACTGGCCCTTGAACAAGCCGTAGGCGCGCGCGGCCGCCTCGTCGTAAATGTCCGTTACTTCCTGCACTTCCAGGAAATGGTTGCCCGAGCCCAGCGTGCCAATCTGGCCGCGGCCGCGCTCCATGGCCCGGTTGCTGATGGCGCGCGGGTCGGCCCCGGGCAGGGCCCCGCCGGATTCGGCGTGGGCCAGGTCTTCAGGCCGGCCCAGGCCCTGACTCACCGCCCAGGCCGCGCCCTCTATCAGCGGCGCGTCCTGCTCGCGGCGGTTCAGCCGCAGGCCGCCGCCGGCGCCCACGCCGGCGGGAATGCCGGCATAAAGCTTATGAGCGAGGTCTTCGAGGCTTTTGGCCGCGCTTTTAGCTTCCAGCGAAGAGGCCAGCAGGCGCACGCCGCAATTGATGTCGTAGCCCACGCCTCCCGGCGAGATGACGCCGTCCCTGGCGCAGAAAGCGGCCACGCCGCCTATCGGGAAACCGTAGCCGGAATGTATGTCGGGCATGGCCAGCGCCGGGCCGGCCAGGCCGGGCAGCGTGGCGGTATTGGCGGCCTGCTCCAGCGCTCCGGTCTCTATGTCGCGCGCTATGGCCTCGTCGGCGTAGACGATCACGCGGCCGTTCATGCCGGGTTTGTAGGTGGAGGGGATCTCCAGGCGGTAAGGATCCAGTCTTTTTACGCGCGGGTCCATATTAAATGTCCAGCACTATGGCGGCCCGCCACAGCCCGCCGGCGCGCTCTATCTTGAGCCCGTGGTAGGTGGCGGCTTTTACCAGCAAACCGCGCTGGTGCCGCTCGAAGGCCAGGGTTTCTCCCAGCAGGGCGGCCGTCAGTTCGCAGGCGCCGGGCTTGAAAGAGGCGCTCACGCTGGCGGCCGCGGCTATGAAGCCCTCGGTGTCGGCCAGGAAAACCAGTTCGTTCAAAAAATTCACTGCCAGCGACTCCGGGCTTTCGGCTTTCAGCGAGATGTTCCTGGCTGTTCTCTCCTCTATGGCTCCCCCGCAGGTCAGGGCGGCGAAGCCGGCCGCCAGGTCGGCCAGCAGGTAGCCGGGGGTAGCGGCCTGGGCAGTCAGTCCGGCGTCGCCGGTATCGGTAGTGATCTTGAATGACATGGGTTCAGCGCGCTTTTTTCTTTTTGCCGGCGGGCCTCGCGGCCGCCCCGGTTTCCAGCAGGGCGGCGAGTTCATCGTAGCCGCTCCGCCTGGCCGCGTCGGCGGCGGTCTCGCCGGCCCGGTTGCGGCGGGCGCGGTTGGCGCCCAGGCTCAGCAGCGCCTGCACGGTGGCCTCGCGGCCTCGGAAGGCGGCCATCATCAGAGGAGTATTGCCGTTGGTGTCCCTGAAGTCCACCCTGGCGCCGCCTTCGGCCAGGGCCGTCACCACTTCGGTGCGGCCCTGCATGGCGGCCCACATCAGCGGCGGCCAGGCCAGGCGGTCCAGCGCCCCGGTCTTGGCGCCTACGGAAACGAGGTAGCGCACCGTGTCCAGGCGGCTCCAGCGAGACGCTATGTGCAGGGCCGTCTCGCCTTTCTTATTGCGGGCCTCGAGGTAGGCGCCGCGCGACAGCAGCAGCTTGATGCTGTCCAGGTTATCCTTGGCCGCCGCCCACATCAGCGGGGTCCAGCCGGCTTCGTCGGTGATGTTGGGGCTGATGCCGGAGTCCAGAAGGCGGCGCATATTGCTCTCGTAATCGTTCTTGGCGGCCTTGAACATGCGCTCCTCCGGCGTACCGATAGGAATGTCGCAGCCGGCGAAGAGCGCTGCCCCGCAGGCCAGGGCGGCCGTCAGCAGAGTCCCTCCTATGCGCCGCTTATTCATTAGGCCTCCCCGCGGCCAGCCGGCGGCCGGCCAGGCGCAGGAAATGCAGTTCGGGCCGGCGGCAGGATGAGCTGCCCAGCGCGTAGCCGGCCCAGGCCGCGGTTACGCGCGCGGGCGGGTTCAGCGTGCGCCCTTTACCTGCCGCGAAGGCGGCCAGCAGGCGCCGGCCGCGCCGGTCGCGGCCGGTTTGCAGGCATAGCAGGCCGGCGCTGAGCAGAGCCCAGGGATGGGTATGGTCTGGGGCCAGCGCGGTTTCGGCCGCGCGCAGTGCGGCCGCTGTTTTGCCTTCCTGGCGCAGCGCCTGGGCCAGCCACAGCGCGGCCTCGGGTTCTCCATCCCGCGCCGCCGGGCGCAGCAGCTCCAGCGCGGCTTCGCCGCTGCCTATGCGCAGCAGCGCGGCGCCCAGCCAGCAGCGGCTCATCGGGCTGACCGACGCCGGGGGGGAGGCCGGTGATCGAGAGGACGAAGGTCCCGCCGAGGCTGTCGCCCTCTTCGGCGGCCTGGAGGATGCGCTTCTTCAACGCCTCTTCGTCCTCCGGTCTGGTGACGCCGAGTTCGGAGAGAGAGGCGCGCGTCCACTCTTCGAAAGTCTCGGGGGTACGGACCGAGACGCCGCCTATCGACTCGACCGCGCCGCGAACCGCGACGCCGAGTTCTTCGAGCATCCGCGCCGCCAGCGTTCCCGCGACCGTGCGGGGCGCGGTGGTGCGGGCGCTGGAGCGCTGCGCGGCAGCCGGTTTCGATTTTTCCGCCTGCGAACGGGCCGGCGTAAAGCAGAACGCCGCCCGCGACGCCTGGCGCCTGGCCGGCCGCCTGGCCGCCGGCGCCTCCCCCGGCGGCGGGCGGGCGCTGGCGCTGGCCTCCAAGTGTTTCCTGCGCGCCTTCCCCGACCGCGTGGGCGCGCTGTTCTCGGCGGGGAAGGGCCGCTACCAATTGCCCGGCGACAGGCGGGCTCAGTTGTCCCCCTACAGCGCGGCCGCCGGCGCGCCGCTGGTCTGCGCCGGCGAGGCGCTCGAAAGCCTGAAGAAAGGCGGCGCCGACATCACCCTGTCCTTCGCGGCCGAGATCAAAGAGGAGTGGCTGGCCGAAGCTTTCCCCGGGGACATGCAGACGGTTTCACGCCCGGCCCTGGACGAGGTCATGCGCACGCCGGTCACCGAGACCCTTACGCTCTACCGCGGCGTCACGGTGCGCCGGGAGGTAAGCGCCGCGCGGCCGGCCAAGGCGTCCTCGGAACTGATAGCGGAAGAATTCATCAGCGGCAACGAGAAATTGCAGAAGTGGGACGAGGAAGTGGAGGACTGGCTGGCCCGGGTGGACTTCCTGGCCAGGGCCTGCCCCGACCTGGGCCTGGAGCCGCTCTCGCCCGAGGACAGGAACCTGATCATAGCCGATATCTGCTCGGGCGCGCGCAGCGTGGCCGAGGCCAGGGCGCGCCCGGTGCTGCCGGCGCTGCAGGACTGGTACGGCTGGGAGAAGGCGCGGCTGCTGGACAGGCACGCCCCGGCCCGGCTGGAGATGCCCGGCGGCCGCCGGGCCAAGATCCGCTACCCGAAGAACGGGGAGCCTTTCCTGGAGGCGAAGATACAGGACCTGTTCACTTTAACGGAAACGCCCCGCGTGGCCGCGGGGCGGGTGCCGCTGGTGGTGCATATACTAGCCCCCTCCATGCGGCCGGTGCAGGTAACCAAGGACCTGAAGAGTTTCTGGGCGGACAGCTACCCCAAGCTCAAGCCCGCCCTGGCCCGGCGCTACCCGCGCCACAAGTGGCTATAACTTAAAGAAATCCCTGATACGCGAGAGCAGATTGCTCTGCTCGGCTTTCAGCTGCGAAGCCGCGCCGGCCATCTTTTCTTTGGCCGCCGTCAGTTCCAGCAGGCGCTTGGCCATGATGGCCGCGATGGCCTCTGCGATCTCGGGGCGGCTGGCCAGCACGCCGCGGAAATTGTCGCGGTCCAGCCGGTAGCAGAGCACCTCGCCGGAGGCCACCACGGTGGCCGTGCGCGGCTCGCCCGTCAGCAGGCCCATCTCGCCCAGCACGTCGCCGGGCCCCAGCTTCTTGACCACGGTATGCGCCGCGGAGCCTGCGGAGCGCACCTGCACCTCGGCGCCGCCGGAGCGGAGGATGTAGAGGCAGTCGGAGACGTCGCCCTGCGCCGTGATCTTCTCCCCCCTGGAGAAGGGGGCGGTCTTCAGCTTGCCCGCCAGCTCGCCGCGCTCGGTCGCGGTAAGGGGCTCGAAGACGTCCACGCCGCTCAGCGCGGCCAGGCGGCGCTCGTGCTCGGTCTGCTGCCCGCGGTCCACCGCGGCCTGCGCGGCTTCGCTGAGCACCAGCGCGCGGTGATGGATGGAAAGTTTTATGCCGGCCCTGGTCAGCGCGTAGAAGATCTTGGACCTGACCCGGGAATCCACGCCGGCCGGCGAGGTGAAGTCCGTGAGATAATAGCGCAGCTCGTAGACCACGCAGTTGGGCAGGAAATCCTTCACGCCGCAGTAAGGGGCTGGCGTCGGGGAGACCCCCGCCGGCGCGTCCTCCAGGAAGGCGCTGTCCACCGCCGCGGAGACCTCGCCGGGCGTGGAATCGTAGTAGACGTTGAACGGCACGGCGCGCCAACGGGTGCCGCAGGCGGCCCGGCCCAGCACGGTGACGGGGCTTTTCATCAGGATGATATTAGGCACTATCACCACGTCGCCGTCGAGCGTCTCCAGCGTGGTCTGCCGCCAGCGCACCTCGCGCACTATGCCCTTGTATTCGTTTATCTCTATCCAGTCGCCGGGCTTGAAAGTGTCCTCCAGGTGCAGCACCATGCCGCCTATCACGTTGCCCAGCGTGTCCTGCAGCGAGAAAGCCACCACGCCGGTGACCACGGCCGAGGTGGCCAGCACGCCGCTCAGGTCGGCGCCGGAGGCCGAGATGACGGCCAGGCCGCCCACCAGGTAGCCGCCGGCCAGTATCACGTCCTCCACGAACTTGGAAACGCGCGTGCGCAGCCTGGGCAGCAGCAGCGAGAAGGCGAAAACGCCGGCCAGGTTGATGACGGCCGCCATGGCCAGCATGCGCGAGGCCACCTCTATGAGCCTGGGCAGGCCGCCGGCGGCGGCGCCGCCCATCACGCGGGCCGTCAGTATGCCCGCTATCGAGAACAGGGCCATCAGGGCCGTGCCGCCCAGCCGCTTGCGCGCGGCCGGCACCGCGCGGTAGAACAGGGCGGTCAGCAGGAAAAGCAGCGCGTAGAAGCCGATGATCCAGGGGCCGAACAGGGCGGAGATGTTTTGCATAGCGATATTTTAGAAAAAACCGGGCCTTAGCGGGCGGCGAAGGCCGCCACCAGGGGCAGCTGAGCGGCCAGCGCCACGGCGCTGGCGATCAGGAAGAAGCGGGACTTGCGCGCCGTCACGCGGGCGTGCAGCAGGATCTGCGCCACGATGTCCTCGTAGTAGCGCGTCGCCGTGATGCCGCCGCCCAGGTAGCGGTCGAGCAGCGTCACCAGTTCCATCTGCGGGTACCGGGCCAGGTCCCGGGCGGTGATCAGCGAGTCGCCGGGCTGCGGCTTGGCGTTGCCGTCGAGGGCGCGCACCGGCCCCTGCGCCTCGATGAAAGGCGAGAAGGCGAACAGGCACAGCGGGATCACCGCGCAGAGCAGCAGGATGGCGGCGTAGCCGGCGCCGCAGCGGGGCCCGCCCTTCAGCAGGGCCAGCTCCAGCGCGGCGAACACCGCCAGCGCGGCCAGCTTGAGATCGGTGCGGTCGGCGGCCAGGCGCACTTTTTCGTGTATGATCCAGAGCCTGCGCTCGGGCTCCGGGTTCAGGTGAGAAGAGACGCTCATTTTACCTCCGCGGGTTCGGGATAGATCAGCGCCGCGGTATCGAAGCCGAGGGCTGCCGCGCGCGCCTTCAGGCGCTCCAGCACCGCCGGGTCCAGCCGCGGCTCGCGGGCCAGTATCCACAGGTAGGACCTGTCGGGCCCGCAGACCAGCGAGAACGAGTAATCCGCGTCCAGCTCGACGATATTGTAGCCGCCGTAGAAAGGCCGGAAGAAAGAGACCTTGAGACTGCCCACGCTCTTGCTGCCGTTGAAATAGGCGCGGCCCTCGGCCTGCTTCCACACTTTCTTCGCGGCGTTATAGCCGCGGTTGAGCACCCGCACCCCGCCGTCGGCGCGCATGGAATATTCGGCCGAGACCCGGGTCAGCCCCCGCTCGAAGCGGTGGTCCAGCCTGGCGATCTCGTGCCATTTGCCCAGGTAGCGCTCCAGCTCGAAGCCGGAGACGGGCGTTACCCCTTCCGGAGTCCCGACGGAACAGCCGGACAAAAACAGCGGCAGCAGCAGCAATAATCTTTTCATTTTTTTCCCGCCCTCGCTAAATATAAATATATCTTAACAAAAACCCGGGCCGCCGCTTTTGGTAGAATCACCGCATGCGCATTTTACTCACCGGCGCCACGGGTTTCGTGGGCGGCCATGTTGCCGCCGCGCTGGCGGCCGGCAACCGGGTACTGGCCCCCGCGCGGGGCGCCGGAGGCAGCCTGCCGCCAGGCGTGGAGCGCTTGCCCTTCAGCGAGGACCTGGCCGGCCTGGTGGCGGCGCAGCGGCCCGACGCCGTGGTGAACCTGCTGGGCATAATCTCCGGCGATTTCGACCTGGTGCACGTGGAATATACCCGCCGCCTGCTGGCCGGGGCCGCGGCCGCGGGGGTGAAGAAGTTCGTGCAGATGTCGGCCCTGGGCGCCTCCGAGAGTTCCCCCTCCGCCTACCAGCGCAGCAAGGCCGCAGCCGAAAAATTGGTAGCCGCCTCGGGAATACCTTACGCCATAGCCCGCCCCTCCCTCATCGCCGGGGCCGGCCAGAAACTTACCGCCCGCCTGGCCGCGGCGGCCCGCTGGACGCCGGTGCTGGCCGCGCCGGCCGGCCTGCGGGTAGCGCCCGTGCCCGTGGCGAGCGTGGCCGCCTGCTTCAGGCGCCTGGCCGAAGACCCCGCCGCCGCCGGCATCTACGAGCTGGCAGGCGAGCGGGAAATGAGCATGCGCGAGTATTTCAGCGAGTCGCTCCTGGGCGCGGGGCTGCGCCGGCTGGTGCTGCCGGTGCCGCGCGCGCTCTTCCTGCCGCTGGTCCCACTCTTCGCCCTGCTGCCGGACCCGCCGCTTACGCTGGACCAGTACCGCATGATGGCCGCGGACAATGTGCCGTCCGGTAATTTCCCGGGCGTGAAAGAACTGCTCGGAGGCAAGCCATGATACGCCTGGGCCTCTGCTGCAAATTCAACGAGGAGCCGATAAGTTTCCGCACGGCCACCGCCACCCACGTGCTGAAGCTTACCCCGAAGGCGCGCGCGGAGAAACTGGCCGGCATCTGCCAGGACAACGCGGCGGCCCTGAAGCGGGCGCTGGACTATTGCGCGGCCAACGGCATAGGCAGCTTCCGCGTCAACAGCCAGCTGCTGCCGCTCAAGACCCACCCGCGCGCCGGCTACGACCTCAAAGACCTGCCCGGCGGCCCGGGGACCGTTTCCGTTTTCAAAGCCTGCGGCCGCCAGGCGAAAGCCCTCGGCCTGCGCCTGACCTTTCACCCGGACCAGTTCGTGCTGCTCAGTTCCCCCACGGCGAGCGTCACCGCGGCCTCGCTGCTGGAGCTGGAATACCAGGCCGAGGCCGCCGAGTGGACCGGCGCCGACGTGATAAACATACACGGCGGCGGCGCCTACGGCGACAAGCCGGCCGCGCTGGGCCGGCTGGCCGCCGCGCTCAAGCGCCTCAGCCGCCGGGCCCGCGCGCGCCTGGCGCTCGAGAACGACGACCGCACCTATTCCCCCGCCGACCTGCTGCCTTTCTGCCGGGAACACGGCCTGCCCTTCGTCTACGACGTGCATCACCACCGCTGCCTGCCCGACGGCCTTTCGGTAGAGCAGGCCACCAGCCAGGCGCTGGCCACCTGGGGCGGCCGCGAACCGCTGTTCCATCTCTCCAGCCCCCGCGAGGGCTGGAAAGGCTCCGACCCGCGCCCGCACCACGATTACATAGATATAAAGGATTTTCCCGCCTGCTGGAGGAAGCTGAACATAACGGTGGAGGTTGAGGCCAAGGCCAAGGAAACGGCCATAGCCCGCCTGCGCCGGGAACTCGGGATGTAAGCTCCGCCGGGACGAAACAAAAAAAGGGCCCTCTCGGGCCCTTTTTTTGTTTGCGGGGGCGGCGCTAGGCGCGGCGGGCCGGCTTTTTGCGGGGCGCGGTTTTGCGCGCCGTGGTCTTGCCCAGCTCGAAGACCTCGTGCAGCGTGCGCACGGCCAGCTCGGAATACTTGGCCTCTATCAGGCAGGAGACCTTGATGTCGGAGGTGTTGACCATGTAGACGCTGATGCCTTCCCGCGCGAGCGCGGTGAACATCTTGGAGGCCACGCCGCTATGCAGGCGCATGCCCGCCCCGACGATGGAAAGCTTGTCCAGCCCCGAGCGCACGGCATAGCTGCTGCCCGGGTAGCCGGAGGTTATCTTCTTGGCGGCTTTCTCCGCGGCGGCCAGGTCGGCCGAGCCGCAGGTAAACGAGACCGAGGTGGCCCGGTCGGCGCCGGTGGTGTCCTCCACTATCATGTCTATGTTGATCTCGTCCTCGGCGATGGCGGTGAAGACGCCGGCCAGGATGCCGGGCTTGTCGGGGATGCTGAGCAGCGAGACCTTCACCTGTTTCTTGTCGCAGACTATACCTGCCACAGCGGCGTATTCCATGATCTCCTCCTCGGTCACCACGGCGGTGCCCGGATTAAAATTGAGCGACGAGCGCACTATGAGCGGCAACTTGTTGCGGCGCGCCATCTCCACGCAGCGCGGGTGCAGCACCTTGGCGCCCAGGTAGGACATCTCCAGCATTTCCTCGTAGGTGACCCTGGGCAGCATGCGCGCGTCGGGACAGACCGACGGGTCGGCGGTGAAGATGCCGTCCACGTCCTTGTAGAACTCCACCCGGTCGGCCTTCAGCGCCACGCCCAGCGCCACGGCGGTGATGTCGGAGCCGCCCCGGCCCAGCGTGGTGATGGAGCCCTCGCGCGTGGCGCCCTGGAAGCCGGCCACCACCACGATGTAGCCGTCGCCGAGCGCCTCCAGCGTGCGGCCGGTATTCACCGATTCTATGCGGGCGCGGGAGAAGGAACCGGTGGTGGTTATCTGCACCTGGTGCCCCAGGAAGGAGACCGCCTTGCGGCCCTGCGCCTCTATGGCCAGCGCCAGCAGGGCGGTGGTCACCTGCTCGCCGGTGGCCAGCAGCACGTCGAACTCGCGCCCTTCCGACCTTTCCGAGACGGTACGGCCCAGCTCTATGAGGCGGTTGGTCTCGCCGGCCATGGCCGAAACGACCACCACCACCTTGTCGCCGCGGCCGGCGCTCTGTATCACGCGCTTGGCCACCGCGCGGATGCGCTCTATGGTGCCGACGGAGGTGCCGCCGTATTTCTGTATTATCAGTGCCATATCGAAGCGATATTCTCCCAAATGCCGCGCCCCTTGGCAATGCCCGCCACGGCGCGGAGAGAGGGTTACCGCCTCCCAAGCGGCCGGACTTTTTTATATTATATGGTGAAGTTGCGGAACAAAAGCCCCGCGATTTTTTCGCAAAGCACCTTTTGAGGAGACTAAATGAAAGAACTGAACTGGCGGTTGTTATTGCTGGGAGGCCTGTTGTGCGCGGTGGCCGCGGCGGCCACGCCTTACGTCACGCTCAAGCTCGGGCAGAGCGTGGACCTGACCATGGGCGGCATGTTCCTGGCCGCCTTCGTGCTGGGCAAGCGCATGAAAGGGCAGGAGCTCGCCATCGAGCTCAACATCATCCAGGCCATGATCGGCCTGGTGTCGAGCATCGCCTTCATGGTCGTCATCCTGTCGGCTTTCTTCTATATACAGAACGTCTTCGGCCGCGACATCGGCTTCAACCTGAGCGTCTGGCAGATGTTCCTCTGGCTGATGGTCTCGGCCAGCCTCGGCGTGTTCATGGGTATCTTCCCCCGCGGCTCCCTGCTGAAAGACCACTCCATCCCCTGGCCCGGCAGCAAGGCCACGCTGGCCGTGGCCCAGACGCTGACCGACCCGAACGCCACGGAGACCACCAAGCGGCGCCGCGACGTGCTGATGGTCAGCACCGGCGGGGCCGGCTTCCTGACCGGGCAGAAGTGGGAATTCCTCCTTAGGGCAAAGGGAGATAAAAAGTACCTTGTATGCAACGCGGATGAAGGAGA
>PHAL01000055.1 GCA_002840355.1 Elusimicrobia bacterium HGW-Elusimicrobia-3
TGATGAGCGAGCGCACGGTGTGCGCGAGCGCGTTTTGCGTTCCTGCCCGTACGGTGAACCGCCGACCGACAGATATTCGTAAGGTGCTTATAGAAATAGGGCGGGGAGGGGATGTAATACTTTCGGGGGGGCGCCGTATTTATTAGTATAGAGAGCAAGTATATGGATTTCGCCGAACTCTACGACCGCTATTTCAACAAGGTGTACAACTACGTACGCTATCATGTGCGGCTGGCGGCTGAGGCGGACGATGTGACGGGACGGATCTTTGAAGCGGCGCTGCGCGGTTACGAGACCTACGACTCTGCCAGGGGGCCGGCGCAAGGCTGGCTGTTCGGCATAGCGCGCAACGCGGTGACCGACTGGGCCAGGGGCAGGAACCGCAGGGGCGAAGTCTCGCTGGACGACGCCCCCGAGCCCGAGGCCCGCGACCCCAGACTCCAGGACGCCCTGGAGCGCAAAGAGGAGCGGGAGCGCCTGCTGGACGCCATCGGCCGGCTGGACGAACGGTCCCGGGACATCATAGCCCTCAAGTTCTCCTCGGGCATGAACAACAGGGAGATAGCCGGGCTGACCGGGCTGGGCGAGAGCAATGTGGGCATAATAATTTTCAGGGCGGTAAAAAAGATGCAGGCTGACTTGGAGGGCGGAAAGATATGAACGAGGTCGAGCAGGCTGAACTCTTCAACAGAGAATTAGACGCCATCCTTCAGGGCGGCGGTACTCCTTCCGCTTCCGGGGACGGAGCCCTGCGCCTGGCCGCCTCCCTGGCCGCCGTCGACTTCAGCGGCGAGAGCCGCGTAAAGGCCAGCTTGCGCGCCCGCCTGATCCCCGCCGGCGAGGGCTTCGCCTCTCTGCTGCGAGGCCTGCTGGCCAACAATTACGCCCGGGCCGCCTTCGCCGCCGCCGCCATCGCCGTGGCCCTGCTGCCTAGTGCCCGCCGCCAGCCCGCGCCGGCCCCGCAGCCGGCCGTGGTAGCGCAGATACCCGCCCCGGCGCCGCTCGGCGCCACCGTGCCGCCCCCGTCCGCCCTTACCTCACGCCTGCCGGCCAGCCTGCGCGAGTCCGGCAGCGCCGGCCCCCTGTTCGCCTCGCTGCCCATGGCCGAACTGCGCGGTGAGCCCATAAAAGCCCCCGTGATGGAACTCAGCAGCGGCAACAAGACGGAGCGGCAGGGCGGGACGGCCATAATTTTCGAAACCGGCAGCGGCACTTTCGCCCTGGAGCGGCGTGAGGTAGAGCCGGAACAGATCTTCGAATTGCGGACGCTTTAAAGAAAGGACTAGGAGGCCTTATGAAAATGTTAAAGATAGCGTTGGTTTGCGCGGTGGCCCTGACGGCGGCGGGCCGTGTTCATGCCGGAGAACTCGGCGCGCCCGGCACCCCCGTGGCGGCGGAGCAGGCAAAGCAGGCTCCCGGGGCCAAAGAGCAGGCGCAGCTGCGGTACCTGGCCGGCCTGAAATACTTCCAGGCTGGCGACCACGAAAAGGCCAGGGCGGAATGGAGCGCGGCCGCGGCTATCGACCCGCAGAATCCCGACGTTAAAGCCGGCCTCGAAAGGGTCCGGCAGGTGCAGGCCGCCCCGGCGGCTCCCGCCAAGGCGCCCGTAGTTGGGCTGGTGAAAGGCTACAGGGGCACCCCGGTGACCGTAGGCGGCGACCAGCTGCTGTTCGTCAAGAAAGGCGACCGCGTGGACGTGCTGGTAACCTTCGACGCCCGGATGGAGGACAAGGACGGCAAGGAGCGCAAAGAGAAGATCACCTCCACCTTCCTGCAGAACGTCGTGGTGATAAACGTGCATAAGCCCGCCAAGGTCTCGGAGGCCGGCGCGGTGGAGCTGTTGCTCAACCCCGTGGAGGCGCAGTACGCGGCCCTGGCCATAGCGCAGGGCAACGTCAATATCGTCGTGCGCGCGCCCGGCGATACCGAGCTGCACCCCATGGAGATAGCCAGCTTCCGCAAGCTGATAAAGTAAGGCTGGCCACGGAGGACTTATGAAACTGGAACCTAAGATACTTTTGATCGCGGCCCTGCTGGCCGCCCCGGCCGGGGCCATGGGGGCCGGCTATCCCGCCAGGGACGCCGCCTGCGCGGCCGAGGACATGCAGCTGTTCTACTACTACCTGTCGCCGGTGCAGGACGCCGGGGTGAAGAACCGCGCCACCTCCTGCCATCCCGGCAGGAAGTCGCTGCAGCTGCCGGTCTGGCTGGAGCGGGCGCTGCCAGCGATGACGGCGCGCAAGGTGTGGAAGGACCCCGATGAGGGGGAGCTCAGCGAGGCCGTAGTCTGGCAGACGCCGGTGTCCATCCTCTACGAGGCCACAGCGCGGCTGGCCGCCGCGGACCCGATGGCGGACAGCGCCGGGTTCAACGACATGCGCATCCGCTTCATCATGAGCGTGGAACGCCTGACCAAGGCCGGCCTGGAGACCTCGTTCGGCGGGCGCGGCGGGCCCATGCTGGCCACGCTGGACGCCGCGACCCGCGGCTTCGACGGGCTCACCGGGGCGCTTGCCAAGGGCGACCGCAAGGCTTTCGACGCGGGCGCCGCGGGTCTGCTCAGGAGCAGCCGCGACCTGTTCGCCCAGCTCTTCGAGGAGCCGCGTAAGGGCGCCGGCAAGAAACCGGCGGCCAGGTACACCCCCGAAGCCCGGGTATTGCCCGGCTACCGCGGCGTCAGCCTGCCCGTCCCCGCCTCGCAGGCCCTGTTCCTCGGCCGCGGCGAGCGGGTGGATATGCTGGTCTCCTTCGACGCGCTGACCGGCACGGACACCAGGGAGAAGGTGACGGCCACCATACTGCAGAACGTGATAGTGACCGGCGTGCACAAGTCCGCCGGCCCCGGCGAGCCCGGAGTGGTGCAGCTGCTCTGCAACCCCAACGAGGCGCAGTACGCGGCGCTCAGCCTGGCGCAGGGCAGCAATATCACCCTCATCCGGCGCGCGCCCGGCGATACCGAGCTGCGGCCGATGGAGATAGCCAGCTTCCGCAGGCTGATCAAGTAACGGAAATGATATGGAACGCGCCCTGGCCCCTGTACTGCTGACCGCGCTGCTGCTGGCGGCGGGGCAGGGGCGCGCCCAGGACCTGTCGCCGGACTTCAACCTCAATGCCGCGCGCATGCCGATCGGGCGAGGCTGCCCGGAGGACAATATCCCGCCGGTGCCGCCGCCCACCGACACCGGCTACTACGCCAGGTACGGCGGCGGCGCCCCCAGGCTGGAGAGCTCCGTGACGGTGGCCGTGCGCGGCGGGGAAGGCCGGGCCGAGATCGTCTTCCCCGGAGTGAAGCCCCCCGAGAGCGCCGCCGGCTACCGCGCGGCGCTGTTCATAAGGCTGGCGGAGGGGGCGCGCGCGCCCGTGCTCTCCTGGGCCGCCGTGTTCTGCTCGGGGCGGCGCTACCTGGGCTACAAGGGCTCGAGCCTGGAGTTCCCGTCGGGTACCGAGGATTTCGCCATCAAGGACGAGTCGCTGGCGCTGGGGCCGCTGAAGGTGCGGCTCGCGCGCACGCATCCCTGGCTCCTGGCCGGGACGGCGCCGGACGCCCTCTGCACCGGGGACGCCCCGCGCCGCCTCGGCTATACGGTGAAAACCCTGCCGGCCGGGCGGGACGGCCTGGCCTTCAGCTACGACCGGAAAAAGAACTCGCTGACCGTCACCTGGAAGAAGTAGCGCGGGCGGGTTTTAGCCTTTATTATTAACTTGTATAATAGAGGCATGCACGAATGGGCCCTCGCAGAATCCGTCATTAAATCCGCCGTCGAACACGCCGGCGCGCAGCAGCTGAAGAAGCTCAAGGAAACGGGCGTGCTCTTCGGCGAGCTGCAGGCCATAGACAAGGAGATCTTCTCCTTTGCCCTGGAAGAACTCCGCGCGCAGTTCCCGGCCGCCCGTGACTGCAAATTCAAGATCACCTTGGAGCCCGCCGCCTTCCGCTGCAAGGCCTGCTCGCACGAGTTCCCGCTCAAGGGCCTGCGCAAGACCAAGGATGAAGCCGAGTTCATCCACTTCGTGCCCGAGATGGCGCACACCTTCCTCAAATGCCCCAAGTGCAAGAGCCCCGACTTCGAGATAGCCCGCGGCCGCGGCGTGAGCATCAATTACCTGAAGGGCGAAAAATGAACATCGACCCGCGCCCGTCCGTGATAGCGGAAAGACTTAAGAACGTTAAGCGCGTGATCGCCGTGACCGGCTGGAAAGGCGGCATCGGCAAGAGCGTCACCGCCGCCACGCTGGCCCTGCTGCTGGCCAAGCGGGGCTACAAGACCGGCCTGTTCGACCTGGATTTCGCCGGCGCCTCCGGCCACCTGGTGCTGGGGGCCAAGGGCCTTTTCCCCAAAGAGGAGAAAGGCCTGGAGCCGCCCGTGTACGAGGGTGTGAAGTTCATGAGCGTGGTGTTCTTCTCCGAGAACAAGGCCGTGCCGCTGCGCGGGGCCAACGTCTCCGACGCCATCATCGAACTCCTGGCCATAACGCAGTGGGGAGAGCTGGATTTCCTGGTGCTGGACATGCCGCCCGGCATCAACGACGCGGCGCTCGACGTGATGCGCTTCGCGCGCGGGGCCGAGGTGCTGGCCGTCACCGCCCCGTCCCTGCTCGCGCACGACGTGCTGGAGCGCTCCCTGGAACTTTATAAAAAACTCGGCGTGCCCGTGCTGGGCGTGCTGGAGAACATGTCCGCCGGAACGAGGGCCAAGGGCGCCGACGCCGTGGTGCGGCGCGACCCGGGCCTGGAGCGGGCGCTGGGCCGCCCCGCGGCCCTGCTGGGGACCGCTTTCGCCGCCGACCTGGCGCGCGCGGCGGACAAGCTCGGCATAACTCGGTAAAGGGGGGGGCGGCGCCTGCCGCCGGTATGCCTAACAAGATTCCCGAGGGGAAAGCCCGGGACATGCTCAGGTTCAACGCCTTCGCGGCCGGCCTGATGTCCCTGTTCGCCTCGTTCAGTTATTTCAGCGATACCCTGCCTTTCCACAAAGGACTCTCCGTCCTGGCGCTGGTCGGCGCGCTGGTCTACTTTCTCTATTTCCTGCTCTTCGGCCTGATCTGCAAATTCTGCTACACCCGGGCCGGCGTGCTGCTCAGCCAGATCGGCGTGATGGTGGTGACGGCGGCCGTCTATTTCACCGGCGGGCTGGTGTCGCCGTTCATCTTCCTCTACTTCGCCATGCTGGTCTCCGAGAGCTTCTACGGGCTGGACAACCAGTTCACGATGCCGGCGAGCATCGCCGGCTACCTGTTCGTGGTGCTGGGCCACTTCTTCGGCTTCCTGCCCAACCTGGTGCCCTGGTCGGCGGCGGTCTACGCCAGCCCGCCCGCCGTGCTGATCATCGCCACGCTGACGGTAGTCTATATCGCCCTGACCAAGAGCATGAGCGCGCGCATCATCAGCAACCTGCGCGGCCAGGTGCAGCTGGAAGCCGCCGAGAAGGACGCGCTGATACGGAAATTCTCCGAGCTGAACTCCACGACGCAGCTGGGCGTGCTGGCCCACCGCATAGCGCACGACCTGCGCGGCCCGATAGCCGCCGTCTCCGGCTACCTGGAGCTGGAAAGCGCCAAGGCCAAAGACCCCGAAGACAAGGAAGTGCTGCGCAGCGTCAGCGAGACGGTGGACCGGATGGTGGAATCCCTGCACGGGATCACGCGCTTCGGCAAGCCGGGCGGGCCCAGCGCCGAGGCGATAAACCTGGCCGATTTCATGAAGGACCTGCTGGCCATAGTGGCTTTCTCGCCCAAGGCCAAGGGGGTCGCGTTAGAACTGGCCCCGCCGGGGGTGAACGGCGTAACCGTTACCGCCTCCAGGCAGGACCTGCAGCAGGCTTTCTTCAATGTCGTCAAGAACGCCGTGGACGCCGTGAGCGGCAACTCCGGCGCCCGGACCGTCTCTATCGTCATAGAGCGGGCCGGGGCCGACGCCAGGGTGACCGTTTCGGACAACGGGCCGGGCATGAGCGAAGAGACGCTGAAGACGGTGTTCAGGCAGTCCGTCACCACCAAGAGCGACGGCACCGGCGTGGGCCTGATGATCACCCGCGACCTGCTGACGCGCAACCGGGGCGGCATCAGGGTGCTCAACGGGGAGCGCGGCGGGTTCTCCGCCGTGGTCACGCTGCCGGCGGATTAAGCCGCCTGCTGGCTGGAGGGGATGGAGAAGAAGAAGGTAGAGCCCTTACCGGGCCCGGATTCGAACCAGATCTCGCCGCCGTAATATTCCACTATTCTCTTGCAAGAGGCCAGGCCTATGCCCGCGCCGGGCACGCCTTTGCCGTGCAGGCGGCCGAAGAGCTTGAAGAGCCTGGCGCCGTGGGCCGGGTCTATGCCCGGGCCGTTGTCGCTGACGCTGAACACCCAGCCGCCCTTGCCCGGCCGCGCGTCCACGCGCACCCGCGGGGCGCCGCCGTCGTTGAACTTCACCGCGTTGAGGACCAGGTTCTGGAACAGCCGCTCGATGTGGCTGCGGTCGGCGCGCAGCACCGGCAGGTCACCGCGCTCCACGACGGCGCCGGCGGCGGCGACGGCGTCCTGCAGGACGGCGAGCACGTAGTCCAGCGCCTCGTCCGTGTCCACGTCTTCGAGCCGCAGGGCCGGGTTGATCTTGGAATATTCCAGCAGGTCGCGCACCAGCGTCCGCATGCGCTGCACCGCGCCGGTGATGAAGTCCACGTGCCGCTCCGCGTCGGGGCCCAGCGTGGCGCGGTACTTGTTCTCGAGCAGCTGGATGTAGCTCGAGATGGTGCGCAGGGGTTCCTGCAGGTCGTGCGAGGCCACGAAGGCGAAGCGCTGCAGGTCCTCGTTGGAGCGGGACATCTCTGCCTCGTACTTCTTGCGCAGGGCGATGTCGCGGATGACGGCCACGATGCCGCCCTTGGCGCCCTCGTTGTCGAGGATGAAAGAGGCCGAGACCAGCACCGGGACGCCGGGGCCCGGCCCGGCGCGGAGCACGTCCTCGTGGTCGCGCAGTTCGCCGTGATCGCGCAGCAGGTCCAGCCAGCGGCCGCCGCTCCCCTCGCCGGGGAAGAGGGCGGAGACGTGGCGGCCCTCGGCGGGCAGGCCGGCCGGCGTCAGCGCGGCCCTGGCCGCCCGGTTGGTCTTGCGGATCACGCCGTCGAGGTCGGTGACGACGAGCATGTCGAGCATGTTGTCGACGATGGCGTCCAGGTAGTTCTTGGAAACGATGGTGCCCGAGAGGGTGCGCGACATGGTGTTGAAACTGCGCGCCAGCTCGCCCAGCTCGTCGCCGGAGGTCACCGGGATCTCGGCGCCGTAGTCGCCGCGGCGGATGCGCTCGGTGGCCAGCGCCAGCTGGCGCACCGGCCGCAGCACCAGCGTGGCCAGGGCGAAGGACATCAGCACGATGGCCAGGAAGACGCCGGCCAGGATGGCGGCGTTCTTGCGGGCTATGCCCCGCTCGGTGATATAGGCCGCGTCGAGGGGCAGGCCCAGCGCCAGAGTGCCCAGGCGCCCGGGCGGGGCGCCCGCGCCCAGCAGGGCCAGCTCCTCGGGGGAATGCACGCGCAGCTCGGTGACCGGCACCAGCACTTCCATCAAAGCGTGCGGCCCGTCGCCCAGCAGCGCGTAGGACGCGCCGCCCGGCAGCGCCCTGCCCGCTTGCGCGGTCAGCGATCCGCCGCGGCGGCCTACGTCGGTATGCGCCACGATGCGGCCGTCGTTGCCGGCGAAGTAGGCGTAGGAGGCCTTGAGGCCCCCGCTCAGGTCGTAGAGGAAAGGCAGCAGGTCCTGCTCGCGCGGGGCGGTGAAGTCCAGCGTGGAGGATCCCAGCAAGCGCGCCGCGCCGGCCGCGGCGGCCGCGGCGGCTTCCTCTTGCAGCGTGTCGGAGACGGCGCGCCCGGTGAAATAATGTATGGCCAGGCCGCTGAGCAGCAGCGGGGGCAGCAGGAAGGCCAGGAATTTGGCGCGGAGTTTCACCTGGCGCCTCCCGCCGGGGCGGGCAGCTTTAAGGGCAGGCCGCAGCGCCGGGAGAAGTCGCCGTTGACCGTCAGGGCGGACCGCGGCGCGTAGAGCGTGGCGGGCAGCGCCTCGCCGGCCAGGGCGCGGGTCAGCGCGTCCGCCGCGGCCGCGGCGGCTTCGTCCGCGCCCGGCGCGAAGGAGGCGGCGGCGCCCAGTTCGGTCAGGCCGGCGGAGGGGGCGTAGAAAGGCAGTTTATGCGCGCAGGAGAATTCCGAGAGTACCTTCAGCGAGGTCTTGTTTATCAGCGCCGGCTCGGGCAGCAGCCAGTAGGCGTCGGCGCCGGCCAGGGCCCTGAGCGCGTCGGGGAAATTTTCGGGCGTGTCCAGCGGTACCGGGATTATCTCCAGGCCCAGGCGGGCGGCGGCCCGGGCCAGTTCGGCCAGGTAGGCGGTGGCCGGTGCTCCCCGGTAGAAGACGGCCAGGCGCGCCAGGCCCGGCTGCAGGGACTTGTAAGCGGCCAGCGCCTGCGCCGGCTCGGGGAAGGCGGAGACTACGGTGGCGCGGCTGCCGGCCGGGGGCGTGTAGCCGGGGGCCAGCAGTATGATCAGTTTGGCGCCGGCGGGGTATTTAAGGGCCGCGGCTTTGGAGCCGAAGGCGGCCGCGGCCTTGAGGCTGCGCGGCAGAGAGGGGGCGCCGGCGGCCAGGTCGTAAACCTGTACGGGGCGGCCGAGGGCCCTCTGGAAAGCCAGCGAGGCCTCGAAGTAGAGCCCCGACCCCTTGGCCAGCACGGCGGCCGCATCCTGCGCGCCGGCCGGGGCGGGGGCGCAAAGCAGGGCCGCCAGCAGCGCCGCGGCGGCGGCGTGGCGCGATACCCTGCTCTTGGTCGTGCTCTCCGGCATATTTAAAAAGCGGCTACGGCTAGAACTTGCAGGCCAGCCTGAGCCGGGCCTCCCGGGACTGCGCCGGCAGCGGGGCGTGGCCGCCGTCGTAAGGCTGTAGGTAGGAGTAGCCCGAGCTGAAAATATCGTAGACGCCCAGCCCCAGTTCCAGGCGGCCGCCGGCCAGGTTCTTCAGTGAGAAATTCACATTGGCCAGCAGTATGTCGTCGAAGCGGCTGACGTTGCCGGCGGAGCGGTAGCCGTATCTGCCGGCCAGGTAGACGGCCGACGGGTTTACAGAGAAGTCGCCGGCCAGCCTGAAACTGGAGTTCAGCGTGAACTTGTCGCGGGCGAGGGCCAGCAGCTCCCCGCCGCTACCGGCGCTGTAGAAGGCCACCGTATTATGCGCGGCGGCGTAGCGGGAGTAGGAGGCGTCGGCGTAGCCCCAGGCCCGCTTGAGGCGCGCGGCGAGCTCGAAGCCGTTGGTGCCGGTGCGCCCGTAGTTGCCGTATTTCTGCGTGGAATCTTCCACGTAAAAGACTATGGGGTCCTTTATCCTTATGTCGTACACATTGGCCGAGACGAACAGGTAGTCGGTGAGCTTGTAGCCGGTTTCCAGCTCGGTGACGGTGACGCGCTCGGGGCGCAGGTCGGGGTTGGCGGCGAGGTTGTCTATGCCGGGCGCGCGGAACGAGCGGCTGTGTATGGCCTTGGCGTGGAAAGCCCCGAAGACCCTGGTCCAGGCCAGGCGCGGCGAGAAGGCGTGGTCGAATTCCTGGTGCTTGTCGTACCTGGCGCCGATGGAGAACAGGCCCAGCGACGACTGCGAGAGGCCTTCCAGGAACAAAGCGCTGTTGGCGTATTTAACGTCGCGCTTGCCGCCCTTGAAATAATAGGGCGGCAACGCGGGGGTGTTGTCGGCCAGGATGGCCTTGTCCACCGAATATTCCGCGCCGCCGGACAGCCGGGTCCCGCCCGGCGCCGCGTAGGCCGCCACCAGGGTCAGCCGGGAGGAATGGCTGGACTTGTCGCGCGGGTATTCTACGGCGTCATAGCCGTTGAAAGGTTCATGGTAGGTGTAGTTAAAGGAGGGGGTGAGCGTGAAACTGTCGGCCAGCGTCAGCTCGCGGCTGAGCTCGGTGAAATAGGCGTCGAAATTCCTGGGCAGCGGGCGGGGCAGTACGGTGCTGTCGTAATGGTCCTGCTGGGTGGTGCGGTACCTGTCCGCTATGACCCTAGCCGTGAACCAGCGGTTGCGGGAGTATATGTTCAGGCTGCGGGACTTTAAGTCGGAGGCCCCGTTCATGCCGTAGGAGCCGCCGCTGAAATCCGTGTAGCGCCGGTCGCTGCTGTCGGCGCCGGAGTTGTGGAACTGCGCCGAGAACTCGCAGTTCTCGTAGACCTTGCCGTAGGCGAGGTCGCCGGAGGCCTCGCCCCCGCCGCGCTGCATGCGCCCGTAGGCCGCGGCGGCCGCGGCGCCGTCGAGCGCCTTGGCGCTACGCGTATCTATCTTGATGACGCCCAGGCCGGCGAAACCGCCGTAGACGGAGGAGCCGGGCCCGCGGATGATCTCTATCTTCTCTATTTGTTCCACCGGGATGCGGTTGATCTGCGCGGTGCCGAGGAAAGGCTCGTTGTAGCGCTGGCCGTCTACGAGCACCAGCACCTTGCCCTCGTAGGCCCAGTTGCCGCGTATGCCCATGCCCAGCGTGCTTTCCACGTCCACGGCGAGGTCCAGGCCGGGGGCCAGGCGCAGCGCGTCGGCGAGGTTCCTGGCGCCGGAATTGATGATCTCGGCGCGGGTGATGACGGTGACTATGCCGGGGGCTTCGCGCGCCGAAAAATCCAGGCGGGAGGCCACGGCGGTCCGCACATTGAGGGTTTCGTCGAGGGAGGCGCGCTCGAAGTCGAAGAAGTCCAGGTCGCCGCCCGGAGAGGCGAGGGCCGCGGCGGGCAGCAGGGCGAGGAGGACGGGGAGCAGCAGGCGCATGCGCTAGCGGGCGCTGCCGCCGGACTTGGCGGAGCGGCTGGTCTTCGCGGCGTCGTTGAGCTTGACGACCGAGAACCAGAATTCCTCTATGGCGCTGACTATCCCCATGAAGGATTTAAAGTCTACCGGCTTGACGACGTAGCAGTTGGCGCCCTCGGCGTAGCAGCGGGAGATCTCGCTCTCCTCCTCCGAGGTCGTCAGCACCACCACGGGGATGCCGCGCAGGGCCTTGTCGCCCTTCATGGCCTTCAGCACTTCGCCGCCGGGCAATTTGGGCAGGTTCAGGTCGAGCAGCACCAGGTCGGGCTTGTCCGCCTTCTGGTACGGGGCCGCGCGGCGCAGGTATTTCAGGGCCTTCTCGCCGTCGTCCACTACCGTCAGGTGTACCGAAAGCTTTGAGGCCTCGAGGGACTGGCGGGTAAGTTCGGCGTCCCCGGGGTTGTCTTCTACAAGCAGCACGTTGATCTGTCTCATGGCGGCTCCGTTGTCAGGTCTCAGGAAATTCTACGATGATTTATTGATTATACAACAATATCCCTTTTTCCGCCCTTATTGACCGGCGGCGGCAGTTATGCAAGAATAAGGCATATGAAAAAGCGCCCCGGTACCAGCGCCAGACCCGCGCCGCGGCCCGCCGCCGCGGGGGACGACCTGTACCGCCTGATCTTC
Source organism: Elusimicrobia bacterium HGW-Elusimicrobia-3 (assembly GCA_002840355.1). Taxonomy (GTDB): domain Bacteria; phylum Elusimicrobiota; class Elusimicrobia; order Elusimicrobiales; family UBA9959; genus UBA9959. The sequence continues at coordinate 11,446 of PHAL01000055.1, forward strand.
GAGCAGGCGCGGGATTCCATACTGCTGCTTGAGCTGCCGCCCGGCCGCACCCCGGTGATCCGCGACGCCAACCCGGCGGCGCTGGCCCTGCACGGCTACACCCGCGCCGAACTGGCCGGCCGGCCGGTCACCGTGCTGGGCGCCTCGCTCGGCCGCGGCCGCCTGGCCAGCCTGAGCGGCGGGGCGGGCGGTTTCGAGGTGCGCCAGCGCCGGCGCGACGGCACCCCGCTGGCCACCGAGGTGACGGCGCGCAACGTGCGCCTGGGCGACGCCGTTTACGGCATAGTGGTGGAGCGCGACGTGACCAGCCGCCTCCGGCAGCAGGAGGAGGGCAAGCGCGTCTCGGCCCGCATCATGCTGGCCCGCGAGGAGGAGAAGAAGCGCCTGGCCGCCTCGCTGCACGACGCCATAGGCGCGCTGCAGGTGGGGCTGTCCGCGGCGCTGCTGCTGCTGGAAGAGGATTTGCGCCACGGGCGCCGGAGCGCCGGCCTGGCCCGCCTGGCCCAGACCCGCCGCACGCTGAAAGATATGACCGCGGACCTGAAGGGGGCCTGCGTGGAGAGCTGGCCGCCGGGCATGGCCGTCTCCGGCCTGGGGGCCGCGCTGAAAGACCTGCTGTCCGCTTTCGAGCGCCGCTCCGGCATAGCCGTGCGCTCTAGCGTCAGCCTGCCCGAGCGCGGGCGCGCCGCGAAGAGTCCCCTGGGCATAGTGCTCTACCGCCTGGCACAGGAGGCCCTGCGCAACGCCGAGAAACATTCCGGCGCCGAGAGCCTGGAATTTTCGGTGGACTGCGGCGGCGGTTGGATGACGCTGACCGTGCGCGACGACGGCCGCGGCTTCGATACCGCCGCCCGGCGCGGCAAGAAGGGCAGCCTGGGCCTAAAGATGATGGCCGAGGCCGCCGATTCCGCCGGCGGCTATTTTTCCGTCTACTCCAGGCCCGGTGCGGGGACCACCCTGAAGGCCGAACTGCCGCTGGCCCGGGAGGCCGCCAGATGAGCGCCCAGGCCAGGATCCGCGTGCTGCTGGCCGACGACCACCCGGTGGTGCTCGAAGGGATCAAGGCCGTGCTCAAGAGCACCGCTCCCGACATTCTGGTCACCGGCGAGGCCCGCGACGGCCGTCGCGCCCTGGCGCTGGCGCGCAGTTCTTCGCCGGATGTCTGCGTTTTCGACATCTCCATGCCGGTGCTCAACGGGCTGGAGGCCATGGCCCGCCTGCTGGCCGAGCGGGCCGGCGCCCGGGTGATCATCCTCAGCATGCACGACGACAAGCCCACCGTGGAGAAGGCGCTGCTCTCCGGCGCCATGGGGTACCTGGTAAAGGAGACGGCGGCCGAGGAGGTGGCGCGCGCGCTGCGCGCGGTGCACGGCGGCCAGCGCTATGTCAGCCAGTCGCTGGCGGCCGTGCTCAGCCCCGCAGCCCAGCGCGTCCGCAAGCCCGGCCCGGTGCGGGCCTCGCTGCTCACCGAGCGGGAGCGGGAGCTGGTGCGCCTGATAGTGGAAGGCCTGCGCTACTCCCAGATCGCCGCCCGGCTGCGCATTTCCGAGAGCACCGTGCGCACGCACCGGCGCAACCTTTTCCGCAAACTGGACATCCACAAACAGACCGACATCGTGCTCTACGCCATCCGCGAAGGGCTCTCCCGGCCATAGGACCTTCTACCCCTTTTGGGGTATATATTAATTCCCGCGCAATACTATAAACTCTGTAATAGAGGAAATAGCGTTGCGGGAATTATGACAGAACCGGGATCCGAGAATAAATACGCGGCGCAGCTCAAGGCGCAGGTGCTGATAGCCGCCGGCGTGTCGCTGGCGGCGGCCGTGGTGATCTTCGCCGCGGGCGCCCCGCTGCCCAGGGCCCTGGGCGCGCTGGCCCTGCTGAGCGCCGCCGTTTACGGCGGTTATTTTTTATTCCTGAGCCGCGCCGCCTCCGGAGATTTTCGCCGCGCCAACTCCCTGATGGGGCTGGCCGCCGCCGCCCTCCTCACGCCGGCCGTTCATTTTACAGGCGGCATCGTTTCCCCGTTCGTGTTCATGTTCTTTGCCATCCTCATCACGGAAGGCATGTACGGCGCGGCCGGCTCCTATACCCTGCCGGCCATCACGGCCGGCTACCTGGGCGTGGTGCTGGGCCAGACGGCAACGGCGGAGAAGTCCAACGAGATCACGGCGATTCCCGAACTGCTCAAGGTGCTCGATATCGCGGGCTGCATCGTCACCATCGATGCGATGGGGACGCAGACCAAGATCGCCCGCACGATTCGCGAGCGAGGCGCCCACTACGTGCTGTGCGTGAAAGACAACCACCCGAAGCTGCTCGACTCGATCATGTTCGCCGAGATCGATCCGCGCGGTCCGCTGACACCGAGTTCGACGCACGAGAGCACGAGCACCGGCCACGGAC
>PHAL01000056.1 GCA_002840355.1 Elusimicrobia bacterium HGW-Elusimicrobia-3
CCAAGGGCCGCAGCGGACGGCCTATCATTAAGGCCGCGGCGAAGAATGTCTGAGCGAGGCACTGTGTGCCGAGCGAGTTCTTCGCCGGCGGAGGACCGCCGGCCCTCTTCCGCCGCGCCCGCTCTATGAGCGAGCGGTGAGGCGGTACCCGGCAACCCTTGCTACTTCGCCGCCGAGGCGCGGTAGCGGGGGTCGTTGTACATCTTGAACTGGCGGTAGATCTTGAGCTTGACCCGGCCCGCGGCCACGTCGGACACCAGCTGCGTCAGCTCGTCCTCGAGGTCGCGCACCTGCGCGCCCATCACCTCCAGCTTGCCCGCGCAGGCGGCCTTGTGCTCCTGCGTGGCGTCGGCGCGATCGAGCTGTTCGCGCATGTGGAAGATCTTGAGCTGGATGATGCTGATCTTGTCGGCCAGGCTGCCAATGGTCTCAGCCATTGATGGCCTCCAGCACCTTTTCGTCTATGCGCTCTATCAGGTCGTTGCGCTGCTGGTTGAGCTTGTCGATGTTCTTCTTGGCGGCGGCTATGGCCGGCACGTCGCCCACGCGGGCCTTGTCTTCCTCGTGCCAGAGCTCGGTATTGGTCCGGGCCAGCTCGCTTACCAGTTTGCCTATGCCTAAATCTTTCATTTGTGTTTACCTCGCGTTGTTATTATACAAAAAGACCCTTAAAGCCTCGAGGCGCCGCGGGAGAGCTGCAGCGCCAGGTCCCAGTTGTTGTCGCGGCCGCGGATGAACAGGCGGTCGATGGTCCTGTTCTCGCGGTCCCAGGGCCAGGGCGTCTTGCCCTGTTTGAAGCTGAAGTCGAACGTGTAGCCGGCCTCCAGGGCCTTGGCCCTGATCGCGGGGGCGTAGGCGCCGTCGCCGTAGGGGTAGGCGAAGGCGCACATCTCACGGCCGAAGGCGGCCTCGAGCTGGCGTTTGGACTCGGCCATCTCCCAGGCCGCGTCGTCGAGCTTGAGCGCGGAGAGGTGGGGGTGGTTCATCGTGTGCGAGCCGTACTCTATCACGCCGCTGGCCTGCATCTCTTTGAGCTGTTCCAGCGTGGCCATGTTGACCCAGGGCTCGGAGGCGGGGTTATGCCAGAGGTTGGTCTTGCCGATGGTGTTGTAGACCACGAAGATATTGCCCTTGGCGCCCAGTTCCCTGAGTATGGGCCAGGCCTCGGTGTAGTTGTTCTCGTAGCCGTCGTCGAAGGTGATCAGCACTGATTTCTCCGGCAGCGGCTGGCCGGCGTCGCGCAGCGCCTTGAGGTCCGAGAAGAACAGGGTGGTATAGCCGTGGTCGAGCAGGTACTTCACCTGGGCGCGGAATTTCTTAGGGCTGACCCACAGGTCCTTGAGCTTCGAGCCCGGCGGGGGGGTGCCTACCTTGTGGTAGCAGAGCACCTTCATGCCCGGCGCGGAGCTCCGCCACCAGGTCCAGCGGGCGCTCGCGCCCAGCGCTATCAGGACTAATGCCGCAGCAGCTATCGTCATAATTTCGCAGCCTCCGTGAGATGGGCAGCGCGGGATTTCCTGCAGTCCTGCGCCGCGCGGAAAACCTCGTCCACCGTCAGCAGGCGCATGCACAGGAAATGCCCGCGGGGGCAGGCCTTCGAGCCGTGCAGCGCGCAGGGCCGGCAGGCCAGCGGCGTCTCTACCACCCGGTTATTGGGGCCGTAGGGGAAAAAGCCGAGCTCGCGCGTGGTGGGGCCGAAAACGCCCACGGCCGGCACGCCGAGCGCCGCCGCGATGTGCATGGGCCCCGAGTCGTTGGAGATGAAAACTTTAAGGGGCCGGATGGCCTCCATCAGCTCCGGCATGGAGGTGCGGCCGGTCAGGTTGAGGCAGTTGTCGGGGCCGGCCAGGCGCTCTATTTCGCCGTTCCATTCTTTCTCGCCGGGGCCGCCCACCATCAGCACTTTTCCGCCGTGCGCCGCGGCCAGCAGCTTGATGAGGCGGGCCCATTTTTCGGCGGGCCAGCGCTTGGTCGGCCAGGCCGAGCCCGCGTTGATGCCGGCTATCACCCGGTCGTCCTTGCCGTAGGGGGCGCCGGCGTCGCGCTTGAGGCCCGGGAAAGCGGCGGTCAGGTTCTCGGCTAAAGGGGAGAGCAGCGAGAGGTTGCGCTCCACGTCGTGCAGCAGCCAGGAGAAAGGGACCTTGTGGGTCATCAGGAAACTGCCCGCGCTAGACGAGAAGCCCACGCGCACCGGGATGCCGGCGCGCCAGGCCAGCAGCGCGCTGCGCAGCGAGCGGTGGGGGATAATGGCCGCGTCGAAATTCCCCGCGCGCAGTTCGGCGGCCAGGCGGCTGAATTCGGCGAAGCGCGAGGGGGCGGTCTTTTTCCTGTCCTCGATGATAGCCTTGACCTGGCCGGAAGCCTTGAAAATTTCAGCGGTCTCGGGGCGGGTGACCACGGTGACCGCGGCGCGCGGCATGATCTCGCGGAGCTTCTTGAGCAGCGGCAGGGTCAGCACGCAGTCGCCGAGGAAGGCGGTCTGCAGCACGCAGACGCGCAGCGGCCCTTTCCTCAGCTCGGGCCTGTCGCCGGCGGGGTTCCAGTCGCCCAGCTCCGGGCCGGAGTGCACCACCGGCACGCCCAGGGCGGCCAGCGGTTCGAGGTAGCGCTCCAGCGTGTGCTTTTCCAGCGTCGGGCTGGGGATGCGAAGCCCGACGAAGAGGCGGCGGGCCAGCGAGGCCTTGCGGTAGCGCAGCTTTATCGGCGCGCGAGCCAGCAGCGAGATGAGGCGGCTGCGGGGGGTGTCGTGCAGGTCCAGGATGGCGTCGTAGTCGGCTGCGTTGGCGGCGGCCACGGCCGCCAGCAGGCCCGTGAAGGGGAGGGCGCGGTCGATAAAGGCGCTCTTGGAGACGGCGCCCAGGAACTGCGGCTTGACCAAAATATCCAGGCGCGCGTTCGGCCACCGGGCCTTGAGGTTGCGGAAAACGGGGGCGGTCAGGATGATGTCCCCCAGTGAGGACATCCTGATGACTAGTATGCGCGGGTCGGGCCTGTTTATTCCCATGAATTGATAAAAATTATATCATTTATGGGATTTGCCGGTCGGCCGGCCGTAACAAATATTTAACTTATTTGTCATTGACTTAACGCGGGTTATCATATATCTATATAGTATGCGGTTAAAGACTGCGGTTCCATTGTTGTTCGCCGCGCTGGCAGCGGCGGGCCTCTACAATTACACCTCGGCCCTGATGGCCGGCGGCGCCCATCGCCTTTTTATCAGCGAGCAGACCACGGTGGGCAACAGCATGCCCAAGACGGGCGGCGCCTATTCGCTGCTGGGCAGCACCACCCAGCTCGGCTACGGCTCGTTGTCCGGCGGGCGCTATACGGTTACCAGCGGCGTGGTGAATTCCTGGCGTCCGCCGCAGGCCGACCTGGGCGCCGCGCACGTGTACCCCAACCCCTGCATGTCCTCGCGGGGCTGCACCGGCGTCACGTTCACGCGCCTGACGCTGCGCGCCACGATAAACATCTTTACGGTTTCCGGCGAGAAAGTCGTCACGGTGGAGAAGAATAACAATATCGACAGCGCGGGCTGGGACCTGCGCAACTCCGCCGGCTCCAAGGTGGCCAGCGGCCTCTACTTCTTCGTGGTCAAGGGCGAGGGCTCAGTCAAGAAAGGCAAGATCGTCATAGTCAGGTAAGGTGCTCCTATGAAAAAATTCATTCTTTCCCTGTGCGCGGCCCTGCTGCTGCCGCTGCCGGCCGTTGCCGGCGAAGTGGCCCCGGGCAGCGTGCCGGGCACGCTGAACTACCAGGGCCGCCTGGAACGCGACAACGCCCCCATCACCGGCCCGGTGCATCTTTACTTCCGCATCTACAACTCGCCCAGCGCCAACAATACCGGCGGCGGCGCCTGCGGCGGCGTCAGCCAGCCCTGCCTGTGGGAAAGCCCCGAGATCACGGCCCAGGCCACGCAGGGTATTTTCAGCGCTGACCTTACCCCGCCCGCCGCCATCCTTTCCGGGGGGGAGCGGCTTTACCTGGAAGTGCAGGTGGAGAGCGATACGCTGAGCCCCCGCGAGCCCCTCAACAGCGTGGCTTACGCCGTGGTGTCCAAGCGCCTGGAGGACGGCGCCAGCGTGACCATGAGCTCCCTTTCCGTCCATTACGAGGTCTACCTGGCTACGAACACCGCCTCCAGCGTCGGCGTTGGTTCGACGATTCGCCCGTCCACCAAACTGACGGTGGACGGCGACATAGAATTGATAAACGGCGGCCGGCTGAAGTATCCCGACGGCAGTATTCAGCCTTCGGCGCTGGTGGGCGGCGTGGCGGGCGGCATCACGAGCACCTCCGACGCGACGATCCTGGCCGACTCGGATTCGTCCGGTTCCGACAATATCCTTTTCGGCATACGCAGTTTCGTCGGCACGAACGAAAAGGCCCGTATCACCTCCGCCGGAGATCTAGGCGTAGGGACGAACGCTCCGATGGGCAAGCTGGACGTGAACGGTTCCCTCTTTGTCGGCAACGAGGGTATCTCCGACCGCGTCGACAGCGAGGTCAACATTACGGAGAACCTGGCTGTCGACGGCGGGCGGTTGCGCGGCATCGGCAATAACTATGTCACGCTGGGCGAAACGCTCAACACCATCATCGCGGCCACCAATAACACCGAGCGCCTCTGGCTCACTTCCGTCGGCAACCTGGGCGTGGGCGTTACGGCTCCCGCCAACGAGCGGATCTACGCTTCCGGTAATATCCGCGCCACCAGCGGCGCGCGCGGCGGCTCCGTGTCCATCGGCGCCTATAACAACACCTGGACCGGCCGGGTCAACGAGGTGCGGGCCATAGACGCCTCCCACCTGCTGCTGCAGTACACCAATCCCTACTTCGTGGGCATAGGCACCGACACGCCGCGCGAGAAGCTGCACGTGCGCGGCAGCGTGCTGGCGGATTACGGCGTGATCGCCGCCACCGCGGCTTTCTCCGGGAACGTGCGTGTGGACGGGGACCTGGACGCCAATTCCTCCAACGGCAACATGGTCTACCTGTCGTCCACCGTGGTCTATGGCTCGCTGCAGGTCACCGGCGGCATCGGGTCGATGGCGGGCATCCCCGCGTATATCGCCTCCTCCAACACCTTTACCGGCCAGAACACCTTCAGCAACCAGGTGGCCGTCTCCAGCGATGTCATCGTTAATTCTCGGCTCGGCGTGGGGGCCATCGGCTTCGACTTCCCCGGCGACGATTACCTGCAGGTGGGGGGCAATACCTCGGAATTCGCCCATAACGCCGCCGCGTACCTGGTGGCCGGCTCCACCGGCGAAGCCCGGGTGGCTTTCTACCGCGGGCCCGTCAAGGCCGCCAGCCTGGAGACGCTCAGCGGCAATTACCTGCCTAACCTGGCGCTGGTAGTCGGAGGCCAAGCCAAGACCGTCACCGATTCCGTCTACCACCGCGTCCAGAACAGCGTGGTCTGGATCTCTACTGGCTACAACACCACCCCGTCCATCTTCGTCAGCTCCACCATCGGCAACGTGGGCATGGGTACCTCGGTCATGGACCCCAACTGGCGCCTGACCGTGGCCGGCAACCTGCGCATAGACGGCACGGGCAACGGCATCATCTTCCCCGACGGCACCAGCATCGTCAGCGCCGAGGCCATAGGCTCGGCCACCTCCATTTCGGCCAACGCCGACGCGGTGGTGCAGTCCAACGCCGACCTCATCGGCGGCGGCAACGTCATCCTGCGCGCCGGCTCGCTGGACGGCGTGGTGCTCAATACCGGCGGCAACGTGGGTATAGGCACCGTCAACCCGGTCTCGCGGCTCAACGTGCGCGGCGGCGACCTGGTGCTGGGCACCCCGCTCAACCCTTATAGCGCCGACTCCGTGGAAGACCTCGTGGTGGCCGGCAACATCGCTTTCGACGGTGAGCTGCTGCAGCGCTCCAATTCGCAGGTGCGGCTGTCCGGCCTGATGGTAGCCTCCGATGTGTATCTTTCTACCGCCGCGGCGGCCAGGACGGGCATCGGCACGATAACCCCGCAGACCAAGCTGGAGGTCAACGGCAGCGCTCAGTTCGGTTCCGGGCTTACCAAGTCCACCTTCACTTCGGCCGGCGCGCTGGAACTGGCCTCCGACCTGGCCGTGCAGTACGGCGGCACCGGCGCGGGCACCTTTACCGACGGCGGCGTCCTGTTCGGCAACGGGACGGCGGCCATCGGCGTCACGGGCGTGCTGGCCAACGGCCAGCTGCTGATAGGCGACGGCAACCAGGAGCCCACTCTGGCCACGCTGACTCAGACTGCCAACCAGGTGCTGGTCACCAACGGGGCCGGCAGCATCACGCTCTCGCTGCCGCAGGACATCCATACCGCGGCCGACCCCACCTTCGACCTGCTCACGCTTACCACGCCGCTCGGCGTGGCCAGCGGCGGCACGGGCCTGGCTACGCTGCCGTCCAACCGCGTCCTGTACGGGGCCGGTACCGGGAACGTCGCCTCGCTGGCGGCTTTGACCAACGGCCAGCTGCTCATAGGTAATACCGGGAACGCCCCGTCCGTGGCGGCGCTCGGTGGTACCTCCAACCAGGTGATCGTTACCAATGGGGCGGGCACGATAACCCTCTCGCTGCCGCAGAGCATACATACCGGCGGCAACCCCACCTTCAGCGCCATAACGACCTCGTCCAGCGGCACGTTCAAGGCCGTCGGCGCCACGCAGTATAGCGTGGAGACGGCCTCCGGTATTTTGGTCAACAATGGCGTTCTGAACATGACCACCGGCAGGATAGTCAACCTGGGCAGCCCGCTGACGTCCAGCGACGCCGCCACGCGCGCCTACGTGGACAATGCCAGCGGCGGCGGCTACGGCGCCTGGGGCTTGCGCGGCAACGACATAAACGACGCGACCGACTTCCTGGGCACCTCGCTGGCGGACGACCTGGTCTTCAAGACCACGTCGCTGGAGCGCATGCGTATAACTTCTGGCGGCACGATAAGGATGAACGGTTTCGGCGCCGGTTTCGTCAAAAGCGACGGCTCCGGCAACCTTTCCGGAGGCAACGGCATCACGCTGGGCACCGACACCAGCGGCAACTACGCCGGCTCCGCCAGCGAGGGCGGCGCCGCCAACGACGTGGCCTGCACCAACTGCGTCAGCCTCGGCACCGAGACGAACGGCAACTACGACAGCACTGCCGACACCATAGCCGACGACGGCGTGATAACACTTACCTCCGAGGTGGGGGGCATACTGCCCGTGGCCAACGGCGGTACCGGCAACGCCACCGGCAACGCCGCGACCGTCACCAACGGTTTCTATACAACGAGCAGCCTGGCCGGGGACGTTAGCGGCCCCCCCGGCACCACCGTGGTGGCCAATGACAGCCACACGCACGGCAACGGTTCGATAACGGGCGGCGCCGCCGGCGCATCTTTTACCGTGATCGTTTCCACGCAGGGTACCGGCACCTGCCGGAGCATGACGGTAACCAACGGCATAGTGACCGGGCTTGGCGCTGCGGTTTCCTGTTATTGAGGCGTGGCGGCGGTCGTTATCGCCGCGATGGTCTTGGCGGTGGCGCCGCGCAGGACGGCGAGGGTGGCGGAGGCGTTGTGACTGGCGGCCTGAAGGCTGGCCGGGTCTGTTAAGAGCGATGTAAGAGTTTTGGCCAGTTCAGGGGCGGTTTCCGAGAGGAAGCCGCCCTTTTGCTTTAGGAGCGCGTCGCCGGCGTGGCGGGCGTTGCGGTAATTGGGACCGAACAGGGCCGGCTTGCCGAACAGCGCGGGCTCCAGCAAATTGTGGCCGCCGGTGTCGTCGAGCGTGCCGCCCACGAAGCAGGCGGTAGAAACGGCGTACAAGGCCTGCAGCAGGCCCATGGCGTCCACCAACAGGCAGTCCGCGGCGGGGCCAGAGGCCCGCGACCAGCGGGTATAGGCCACGCCGCGGCTTTCCAATAATTTCTCGGTCTCAGCCAGCCGCTCGGGGTGGCGGGGCACGATGACCAGCTTGAGGCCGGGCACGCTTTTCCTGGCCTCCAGCCAGGCGTCGATTATTACCGGCTCCTCCGGGGGGTGGGTGCTGCCTGCCGTAAATACCGGGGCGTCGCCCCAGCCGCCGGCGGCGATGAAAACTTTCACCTTGTCCTGCCCGGAGGCGGAGACGCCGAGCATGTCGTGCTTGAGGTTGCCGGTGACTGTTACTTTGCCCGCCAGGCCGGCCAGCGACCCGTAGCGGGCGGCGTCGGCCGCGGTCTGCGCCAGCACACGGCGGACGCCGGCGAAGGCCAGCCTGGCCAGCGGGGCGAGCGCACGGTAAAGAGCGGAGGTGCTGGGGGACAACCGGGCGTTGACGATGAAGACCGGCACGCCGGCCCTGGCCGCGGCGTACAGGGTGGCCGGCCATATCTCGGTCTCCACCAGCAGCAGCAGGCGGGGCTTTACGGCCGCGATGAAAGCCGCGGCGCAGGGGTAGAAATCCAGCGGGGCCAGCCTGGCCTCGGCCCCCAGGCGGGCCGCTTCGGCGCGGCCGGCGGCGGTGGAGGAGGTGAACAGCAGGGGGGCTTTATACAGGGCGGCCAGTTCGGGGGCCAGCTTGGCGGCGGCCTTTACCTCGCCCATGGAGGCCGCGTGTATCCAGACCGGCGCCGCGGCGAAGGCGGGGGCGCCGAGCCCCAGGCGTTCGCCGAGCTCGCCGCCCAGGGCTTTCATCAGGCCCCGGCGGGGCGATAGCAGGAAAAAGACCGCGTAGAGCGCGGCTATGACCGGCGCCAGCAGGCTGTAGAGGAGCAGTAATAGGTAGCCCATCGGGCGGGTTTACTTCCTGGCCGCGGCTTTTTTCTTCTTCTTGGAGAGCCAGGGAAGGGCGAAGACCGCGGAATACTTGGGGGTAAAGGCGCCGGTGTCGAACGAGACGCCGATCTTGGACGCCTCGAGGCGCTCGCAGAGGCCCTTGATCAGTTCGTTCTCGAACAGCGGCACGGCGGTAGCTTCCTGCGGGGGGAGCTCCGGCTCCGGGCAGGAGGCGATATAGATGGCGGGGCCGAGTTCGAAGCCTTCGGGCTCCGCCTCGCGCACCGCCAGGTCCGCCGTCACGCTGACGGCGGTCTGCATGAAGACCTGGGCGGCTATGCGCGCCAGGCGCTTGTGGGTGTCGTCGGCCGGGTTGGCCAGCTTGTCCTCGAAGCTCTGGCCCAGCGTCAGGATGCCGGCCGTCATCGGCAGGCGGGTCTCGCCGGCTATGCGCCCGGCGGTCTCGTCCTCGGGGGGGAGGTACTCGAAGACCACAGCGGGCTCCAGGGCGGCCGCCAGGCCCGAGGCGTGTTCGCGCACGGCAGTCTCGTCCGCCAGGCCTATGGAGGCAAGGTCGAGGCGGTGCTTGCGCGCCTTGCGCAGCACCTCGTAGGAGTAGACCGGGATCTTGAACCTTTTTATCTTCCTCATGACCTTGCCGCCGTCAGCTTTATTTGCCTTTGCCTTCCCACTGGTAGACCAGCGGGGTGGCGATCGCTATGGTGGAGTAGGTGCCGCAGATGCTGCCGATAAGCATGGTGAAGGCGAAGTTGTTGATGACCTCGCCGCCCATGAAGAACAGCACGGCTACCACGGTCAGCACCGTGAGGTTGGTCAGCAGCGTGCGGCTGAGGGTCTCGTTGACGCTGGTGTTGATCAGTTTGCCCAGGTGCATCTTGGGGAACATGCGCATATTTTCGCGCATGCGGTCGAAGATGACGATGGTGTCGTTGATGGAGTAACCGGCTATCGTGAGCAGGGCCGCCACCACCACCAGGTCGATCTCCCGGTTGGTGACGGAGAGCGCCGCCATGGCTATAAACACGTCGTGCATCAGCGAGACCACGCCGGCCGCGCCCCAGACGGGGTTGGAGAAGCGGAAGGCCACGTAGACGATGATGCCGAACAGCGACAGCACCACGGCGAACAGGGCCTTCTTGGCCAGGTCGCGGCCCACCACGGGGCCCACGTAGTCGCGCTTTTCCTCGGTGAACTTGTTGCCCGGGAAGGAGGCGGCGAAGCCGGCCAGCATCTTGTCGGCCACTTCGTTGACGTTGTCCTGCGAGCCCTTGACCCTGAGCTGGTAGGCGTTGCGCCCGGTGAAGCTCTGGATGGCGGTCTCGAGGCCGGCCTTGGACATCGAGGCGCGCACCTGCGCGGTGGTGACGGGAGCCTCGAACTGCACCTGCAGCAGCGTGCCGCCGGTGAAGTCCAGGCCCAGGTTCAGGCCTTTCACGGCCAGGGAGATCACGCCGACGGCTATCAGCACGGCCGAGACGGCGAAGAAGACGAAGCGCTTGCTGATGAAGTCTATATTGGTCTTTCCTATTAACACCATCATATGTTGAGCTCCTTGGGATTGGACGTGAGCCAGAATTCATAGACGACCCTAGTCACGAAGACGGAAGTGAACACACCGATGAGCAGGCCGATAGTCAGCGTGACGGCGAAGCCCTTGACCGGGCCGGAGCCGAACTGGAACAGGAAGATGGCCGCGATCCAGGTGGTCACGTTGGAGTCCAGGATGGCGCTCCAGGCCTTGTCGAAGGAGACGGGGATGATCATCGCCACCGGCTTGGACAGGGCTTTCTCCTCGCGCATGCGCTCGAGGATGAGCACGTTGGCGTCGATGGCCATGGCCAGCGACAGGATGATGCCCGCTATGCCGGGCAGCGTCAGCGTGGCGCCGAAGTAGCTCATCGCGGCGGCCAGGAACACGAAGTTCAGGGCCAGCGCAATGTCGGCCACGAAGCCGCCCGCGCGGTAGTAGACCAGCATGAAGGCGATGACGAAGATGAAGCCGATCGCGGCGGCCGAGAGGCCCTTCTTGATGGAGTCTTCTCCGAGGCTGGGGCCTACCACGCGCTTCTCGATAATGGTGACCGGGGCGGGCAGCGCGCCGGCGCGCAGGATGATGGCCAGGTTGCGGGCCTCTTCGATGGTGAAGGAACCCTCTATAACGCCGGAACCGCCGCCGATGCGGCTCTTGATGACCGGGGCGGAGTGCACGACGTCGTCGAGCACGATGGCCAGGTACTTGTTCACGTTGGCGCCGGTGAAGTTCTCGAACAGCTTGCCGCCTTCCTTGTTGAAGGTGAAGCCGATGGAGGGGGTGCCGAACTGCTGGTCGGTCTCTATGCGGGCGTTCTCAAGGTAGGCGCCGGTCACGGGCACGTCGCCCTCGAGCACGTAGTAGCGGGCGCGATCGCCGTCGGGGCCGGGAGCGGCCTTGCGCAGGATGGTGCCCTTGGGCATCATCTTGGCTATCTCGGGGAGCAGCACGCCGTTCTTGCCGAAGGGGGGCTCGCTCATGAGGTCCACCTTGTTGAGCACGGCCTGGGCCGCGTCGGAGGTGTTGACCAGGCGGAACTCGAGCAGCGCGGTCTTGCCGATGAGGTTCTCGGCCTCCTCGGTATTGGAGATGCCGGGCAGGTCCACGGAGATCCAGCGCTCGCCCTGGCGGGAGATCGGGGTTTCGCCGACGCCGTACTGGTCCACGCGGTTGCGGATGATCTCTATGGCGCGGGCCATGGCGTCGTTAAGCTTCTCTTTCTTGTCGAGCTTTTCCACGTCCAGCTCCAGCAGCAGGTGCGTGCCGCCGCGCAGGTCGAGGCCCAGGTTGAGGATGCGCTTGGGGCGCATGCGCATGGCCTCGCTCTTGGCGCGCTCGTCGTTGGTCTTGGTATACCATTCCACGCTGGGGTACAGCAGCCAGAATGAAAGGATAAGCAGGCCCAGTACGGTGCCTATTTTCCAGTGTAATTTGTTCATTTCCGATGCTCCTTTGGTTTACTTGCCCTGGCCCACTACGGCGGCCACGGCGCTGCGGGTGAAAACGGACTTTACGCCCTTGGCGATCTCCAGCTCCACTTCGTCGTCTTTGACGGAGGAGATCGTGCCTATCAGGCCGCCGCGGGTTATGACCTTGTCGCCGGCTTTCAGGGCTTCGAGCATCAGTTTGGTCTCTTTCATCTGCTTCTGCTGGGGGCGGATAAGCAGGAAATAAAATATAACGGCTACCGCTATAAAGGGGATGAGCTGCATGAGTGCGGGGTTCTGGTTCATTTTTTCCTCCGTCGGTTTGTTGTACGGGTACTATTCTAACAAATTTCCATTTATATTAATAATAAGCCCTTATTTGGCCGGCAGGTAGGCGTCCATGAAAGCCTTCTTGGCCTGCTTGAACGTGCCCGAGGCCACGGCCAGGCGCATCAGCTTGGTCTGGTTGATCAGGAAGCGCAGGTTGTGGATGGAGATCAGCTGGCTGGCCAGGATCTCGCCCGCCTTGAACAGGTGCGACAGGTAGGCCTTGGAGTAGTTGCGGCAGGTTACGCAGTCGCAGTCCTGGTCCAGCGGGCTCTCGTCGTTCTTGAACGGGGCGTTCTTGATGTAGAGCTTGCCGGTGGAGGTCAGCGCCTGGCCATTGCGGGCGTTGCGGGTGGGGAGCACGCAGTCGAACATGTCCACGCCCAGTTCCACCGAGTTCCAGATATCCTCGGGGGTGCCGAGGCCCATGAAATAGACCGGCTTGTCCTTGGGCAGGTTCTCCATGACGGCGGCGAGGGATTCCATCATCTGGGCCTTGCTCTCGCCCACCGACAGGCCGCCCACGCAGAAGCCGTCCACGCCCAGCTCGGCCATGTGTTTGGCGGCCTCCGCGCGCAGGTCGGTGTAGATCGAGCCCTGGATGATGCCGAACAGCTTGGGGCGCTTCTCGTGGGGGATATGCCGCACCTTCTCGGTGAAATGCGCCTTGGCGCGCTCGGCCCAGCGCTTGGTCTTCTTGAGCGCGTCCAGCGCGTCGGCCCTGGAGGCCGGGTTCTTGACGCAGACGTCGAGGCAGGTCCAGATGGAGGAGCCGATGGAGGCCTGGAAATCGATGACCTTCTCGGGCGTGAAGAAGTGCGGGCTGCCGTCTATATGCGAGGCGAAGTGCACGCCGTGCTCGGTGATCTTGCGCAGGCGGCTAAGGCTGTAGACCTGGAAGCCGCCGGAGTCGGTGAGGATGGGGCCGGGATGGTTCATGAAGCCGTTGAGGCCGCCGAACTTTTCGAGGGTGGGCAGGCCTGGGCGCAGGTAGAGGTGATAGGTGTTGGAGAGCATGCACTCGGTGCCGATCTCCACGAGGTCGCGCTCGGTGACGGCCTTCACGGTGCCCTGGGTGGCCACCGGCATGAAGACCGGCGTATGCACCAGCCCGCGGTTGGTGGTCAGTACGGCCGCCCGCGCCGCCGTCTCCTTGTCCTTGTGCAAAACCTTGAAGTGGTGTTCCATAATGTGATCCTTAATTCTGTGCTGAAAGTCTTGGCGGCCTACCATATGGGCAGGAACGCAAAATCGGCGTCGGCCACACCGTGGCCGCGCCTGCCGCCCTCAGGCTCGGCGCTTACGCAAGCCTCGCCTTCCGGGGGGCTTTTGCTAACCCTGCCCATATGGTCTCCGCCAGACCGCTGATTGCATAACGGTCCGTCATCGTTCATGAAAATCTCGCGGAGGGGAGACCGCAGGGGCAGGGTTAGCAAAACCTTCATGAGGGCGAGGCTTGCGTAGCGCCGAGCCCGATTGATGAGCGAGCGCACGGTGTGCGCGAGCGCGTTTTGCGTTCC
>PHAL01000057.1 GCA_002840355.1 Elusimicrobia bacterium HGW-Elusimicrobia-3
TCCAGGTCCTGGGTGACCAGCAGGGTGCGCGCGCCCAGCCTGGCGGCGGCCAGCGCGGCCTCGCAGCCGGCGTGGCCGCCGCCGGCCACTATCACGTCGAAGCTGTCAGGGTAGTTGAAGGCGGTCATAGCAGCAGCAGTACCTGGAAGACGTCCTGCGGCAGCAGGCCCAGATTGAAGGCCAGGAACAGGGCGGCCATGGCGCCAAGCAGCGCCAGCACGGCCGCTGTCATGGCCCTGGCGCCGCTCATAGCGTAGACGGCGGCCGCCGCTTTGGCCAGCCAGAGCAGAGAGACGAGGGCGAAGAAGTACTGTACTCCGGCGTAAGCCCGCTGAGAGCCGGCCAGCGCGGCCAGCCCGCCGGCCAGGTCACCGGCCAGGCTGAGCGCCGACAGGGCCAGCAGGGCCTTGAGCAACGACGGGAACAGACTGCGGTCGCGCCAGGCCGCCCGGGCCGCGAAGAGCGCTGCTGCGGCGGCTACGGCCAGGCCAGCCGGCCGCAGGGCGGTCGAGCCCTGGGCGGCGGCGGAGAAGATCCCGAAGAAGCCGGCCGCGGCGGCGGCCAGCGGCAGGCGCAGGGCCAGCCGGCCGGCCGACAGGAAGCGGGCAGCGGCCGCCAGCAGCGCGCAGGAGAAAAGGGTCAGTATCCCCCCGCCGGTCAGCGAGACCGCCAGGTAGAAGAAGAAGCCGCGGCCCGGCGGCAGCGCGGCTCCCTCCAGCGCGCCGGCGATGAAGTGGGGCGGCAGCCAGGCCAGCAGCGCCGCGGCGGCCGTCATCGAGAGGGCGTAAAGGGCCAGCGGCCAGCCCCAGCCGGTACCGGCCATGCCGGCGAAGGTCCTGGCCGGCTCGAAGATAACTTTAAAAGGGAAGAAGTCTTTCATTATTTGCCCACGCAGAACTTGCCGAAGATGCCGGCCAGCACTTCTTCCGGCGCGGTTTCGCCCAGGAGCCCGGCCAGCGCTTCCAGCGCGCCGCGCAGGTGCTCGGCGGCCAGCTCGAGCGGCGGATTCTTGCCGCGCAGCGCCCCCCGCAGCGCGGCCAGTTCCGACGCGGCGCCGGAGAGCGCGGCGTAATGCCGCGCCGAGGTGACTACGGCCTGTGCCCCGTCGGCAAAAACTTTTTTCTGCTGGGCTACCAGCGCGGCTTTCAGCCTGCCCAGCCCCGCGCCGGTCCTGGCAGAGACCTTGAACCCCGCGCCGGGGCGGCGCCCCGCCGGCAGGTCGGTCTTATTATAAACCCGCAGCAGCCGGGCTCCCGCCAGCGCCAGGCGCAGCGTCTCCCGCTCGGCGCGGCGGTCGCTGGCCGTTTCGGCTATGGCGGCGTCTTTTACCAGCAGCACGGCGTCGGCGGCGGCGATGGCCGCTTCTGCGCGGCGTATCCCCTCCCGCTCCAGCGCCGACGCGGCGCGGGCGTTCAGGCCCGCGGTGTCGGTGAACTGCACGGAGAATCCGTCCACTTCCAGCCTGGCCTCCAGCGTGTCGCGCGTGGTGCCGGCCGCGCCGGAGACCATGGCCCGGTCGTAGCCGAGCAGCGCGTTGAGCAGCGAAGACTTGCCCGAGTTGGGCGCCCCGGCTATGACCACCTTTATGCCGTCCCGCACCCCCCGCCCGGCGGCATAGCTGTCGGCGAGGCCCTGCGCCCGCGCGCGGGCGGCCTCGGCGGCGCGGGCGAAGGTCCGGATCTCCAGGTCCGGTATCTCCTCGTAAGAGTCGTCCAGCCTGGCCTCCAGTTGGGCCAGCAGGGCCACGAGGCTTTCGCGGATGGCCGCCACCTCCCGCGACAGGCCGCCCTCGGCCTGTGTGACGGCCGCCCGGTGCGCGGCGGCGGAAGAGGCTTCGATCAGCTGGCCCACGGCCTCGGCCCGGGCCAGATCCAGCTTGCCGTTGAGGAAGGCGCGCAGCGTGAACTCGCCGGGCCCGGCGGGCCTGGCCCCGCCCCTGACGGCGAGGTTGAGCAGCGTGCGTATGATATAAGGAGAACCGTGGCAGGTTATTTCCACGGTGTCGTCGCCGGTATAACTGGCGGGGCCATGGAAGAAGACGGCCACCACCCTGTCCACCAGCCTGCCGCCGGCGCGCGCGGCGAGCAGTCTGGCCACGCCGTGGGGCGGCGCGCCGCCGGCCGGCCGCAGGAAGGAGGCCGCCGTTTTGAAAGCGTTGATTCCGGAAATACGGATGACGGCCAGAGCGCCCGCTCCGGGCGGGGTGGCCTGGGCGGCTATCGTGTCGCCGGTGTCGGGCAGTATCATGGACCTGTTCTTTCCCTATTAAAGAAAACGGCGTGACGGCGCTGCCGCCGTCACGCCGGGTGTCCCATCGGGCTTACTTCTGCTCGGTGGTCTGTTCCGCGGGCTGCTCGGCGGCCTGCTCCGCGGGCTTTTCCGCGGGCTGCTCTGCGGGCTTTTCCGCCTGCTGGGGCTCGACGGGGGCCTGCTGGGGCTCGACGGCGGCCTGTTGGGGCTCGACGGCGGCCTGCTCCTGCGGCCTCTCTATGGAGCGCACCACTACTTTGCGCCAGCGGCCTTCGCCCTCGGAGACCGTCTCCATGTCGGGGTACTTGGTCTTTATGAGGTTGTGCACTATCTTGCGCATCGACGCCGGCATCGGGTCCATGTGGAAGGGCTTGCTTTCGCGGCGGGCCTCGGTGACGGCCTCTTCCACGCGGGTGGCTATTTCTTTTTCCTTATTGTCCCAGTAGCCGCCGGTGTCCAGGCGCAGGGCCAGGTGCGGCTCGCGCTTGCGGCTGACTATGGAGTTCAGTACGAACTGCAGGGACTGCAGCCCGCGGCCGTTTTCCTCGGTGAAGGCGGCCGACTCGGGGCACTCGAACCGGATGAACAGCAGGTTCTCCGCCGTGTCCAGCCTGGCCTCGGTAACGGTGGCCTCTATGCCCATCAGTTTAAGCATCTTCAGCAGCGCGGACTTGGCGTGTTCCACCGGGTCCTGCTCATGCTGCATGGAGATATAATCGGCTCCAAGCGGCGCTTCGCTGTAAACGCGGTCCGTCCTGTGGGTGCGGTCCTCGCGCTGGGGCCTGCTGTCGCGGGATTCTTCCTGCGCGGGCAGCCTGGCGTCCTCGTAGCCGTAGCGGCCCGGGCGCCTGGGGGCCGAGGAGGAATGCTCGCCGCGGCTTTCGCCGCCGCGTCCGCCGCGGTCTCCGCCCCTGCCGCCGCGTCCGCCGCGGTCTCCGCCGCGTCCGCCGCTCCTGCCTCCCCTGCTTCCGCCCCTGCTGCTGCCGCCCCTGCCGCCGCTGCGCGGCTCTTCGCTGCGGCCTTCGCCCCAGCGCTTTTCACGAAGTATGACGCAGGCTTTCTTGGCCCCAATGCCGAGGAAGCCGCTTTTCCCCTCGCTGACGACCACCACTTCAACCTGGTCGCGCCGGAGGCCCATTTCCGCAAGGCCTTTTTCAACGGCGTCCTGTATTGTTTTCGCTTCTGTCTTGGTTTCTCTCATTTGAGTGTCTCCTCTCTTTCAGTTACAAATTTTCAGGCCATCTTCTTCTGCAGGTACATCGTCTGCGCGAAGCCCCACACGCTGTTGACGAGCCAGTACAGCACCAGGCCGGACGGGAAGGTCAGGAACATGAAGGTGAAGATGACGGGCATCCACTTCATCATCGTGGCCTGCGCCGGGTCCGTGGTCTGCGGGCTCAGGTGCTGCTGAAGGAACATGATGCCGCCCATCACGAGCGGCAGCACGTAGAAGGGGTCCTTGGCCGACAGGTCCTTGATCCAGAAGACGAACGGCGCGCCGTGCAGGCTCCAGGAGTTCTTGAGCGCGGTGAACAGCGCGAAGAAGACCGGTATCTGCAGCAGCATCGGCAGGCAGCCGCCGAGCGGGTTGGTGCCGTGGCGCTTGTAGAGCTCCATGATCTCTTTGTTCATGCGCTGCGGATCGCTCTTGTACTGCTTCTGTATGGCCTGCATCTCCGGTTGTATCTTCTTCATCACGGCCATGGCCTTGAAGCTCTTGAAACTCAGCGGGGTCAGCATCAGCTGTATCAGGACGCTGAGAATGATGATGGCCGCGCCGTAGTTGCCGGTGACCTTGTAGAAGTAGGCCAGCGCGGAATTGGCGAGCTTCGCGATGGGCGCGAAGAAGCCGAAATCCACAGCGCGGTCCAGGCCGGAGCCGAGGGCCTGCAGGCGGACGTAGTCCTTGGGACCGATATAGAACTTGGAGCTCCAGGTCCTGCGCTCGCCGGGGGCGAGCTCGGCGGAGAGCATCGGTACCGCCAGCAGCGGCACCTCTTTATTGTCTCCAACGGTCTCGTCGCGGCGCACGGGGCGGGTAGTATTGAAATTGGCGTCGGTCAGGGCGGCCAGGAAATAGCGGTTGTTGAGGCCGGTCCAGACCCAGTCGTGGGCGGAGGGCTCGTCATCCTCGATCTCCTTGAAGACCGGGTGCTTGCGGCCGGCTTCGGAGTAGGTGTAGGCGGCTTTGAGCTCTCTCTTGTTCTCCTTCATCTCGCTGGCCACGGTATCCAGGCCGGGGCCGAGGCGCAGTTCCCAGGGGGCCAGCGTCAGGCGCCGGGCGGAGGTGTTCACGGCCTCGATCTCGAGGGTGTTGAGTCCGTTGTCGGGAGAGAAGGTATAGCGCTTGGTAACGCGCAGCGGGCCCTGGTTGGAGGTGAATTCCAGGCGCGACGCGGTCTTGGAGGTGAGCTTGAACTCGCCGGGCAGGGTGGTGTAGAAGAAGCCGTTGCCGGTGACGGGGATCAGCTCAGCCGGGGCGACGGGGCCCTGGTAGACCACGCTGGCCAGCGAGGCGTTGGGGATGAAGAAGCTGTACCTGGCCTTGCCGGCTTCCACCGAGGTGATCAGTTTCTCGGCCGCGGTGCCCGCGTGCCTGGCGGTCTTTTCGGGGGCGGAGGCGTCCAGGGCGTTGGCTTCCCTGAGCAGCGCCTGGGCTTCGGCCATCAGGGCGTCGGCGCTTTCAGCGGCGGCGGGCGCGGCCGGCGCCTGCTGCGCGGCGGGCGCGGCGGCCTGCTGCTGGTCGGCCGGTACCGGCTTGGGCAGCTTCTTCTCCATGAAGGAGTACCAGCCGATATAGACCAGCGAGGAAAGGACTACCGCGAGTATAAGATTTTTCTGCATTTAACCTCCCGCCATACGAGAGGCTTCGTGGGGTGCTTTCAGGGTACCGGGTCGTGCCCGCCCGGCGAGGAGGAGAAAGGATGACAGCGGGAGAGGCGGCCGGCGGCCAGCTTCCCCCCTTTAAAAATCCCGTGTTTGTCCAGCGCGCCGAACGCGTACTCGGAGCAGGACGGGTGGAACCGGCAGGTTCCCGGCCCTAGTACGGGCCGCACTGTCCTGTAAGCCGAGCGCAGCGTGCGCAGCGCAAGCGATCTAAGATTTTCGGGAACGGTCTTGTCTGCCGTCATCTGTTTAGGCGCGCCCTCTGCCGGACGGTTTCCAGCGCTTTGCCGGCCTGGGCCAGGTTTTCCATGGCGCAGCCGGCTTTGGGATAAATGATAAGGCGCGTGCCTTCCTTTAACTCTTCTTTCGTCAGTCTGAAAGCTTCCCTTAGAAGCCTTTTTAACCTGTTCCGCTTCACGGCCCCGCCGGTCTTCTTGGAGACCATCAGGCCGATTTTTTTCTCTTTGCCGGCGCTCTCGGAATGCCAGGCCACCAGATCCCTGGTGGCCGTCCTGTTCCCGGCGTCGAAAACGGCCTCGAACTCTTTTTTAAGTCGGAGGCGCGAAGCTCTTGAAAAGGCGAACTGTTTCACTCTGCCCCGGATAAAGTCTTACGACTTTATATCGGGGATCAGGGTCCAGCGGCCCTTGGCGCGCCGGCGAGCGAGCACCTTGCGGCCGCCCTTGGTCTTCATCTTGGCGCGGAAGCCGATGTGCTTTTTGCGTTTGCTGACATTAGGTCTGTAAGTAGGTAACATAGTGTGTTAATTATATAAATTAGCGGGGCTTAAAGCAAAGGGCCCCGCGCTACGCCGTTGCGGTCCTGAAATATCCGGTGATGTGCTCGGCGAGTTTTGACGCGTGCACCCGGACCTGCTTCATCGTGTCGCGGTCGCGTATGGTGACCGTGCCTTCCAGGTCCGCGGTCTCCCCCTTGCCTATCGTGTCGAAGTCCACCGTGACGCAGAGCGGGGTCCCTACCTCGTCGTGCCTGCGGTAGCTCTTGCCGATATTGCCGGAGTTCTCGTAATAGATGCGGCCCAGGCCCAGCTTCAGCAGCGCGTCCTTTATCTCCTTGGCCTTGGCAACGATCTCCGGCTTGTTGCGCGCCAGCGGGATCACGGCGACCTTGATGGGCGAGAGGTGCGGCTTGAGCTTGAGGACGACGCGTTCGGTGCCGTTCTCCAGTTTCTCCTCGGTGTACGCCTCGGTCAGCACCGCGAGCACGCCGCGGTCCACGCCGGCCGAAGGCTCGATGACGAAAGGCACCAGCGGCTTCTGCGTCACCGGGTCGGGCGCGGTGAGCTTGACCACGGAATCCATGTTCTCTTCCACGCGCGCCTTGAGCCCCAGCTCCTGCGGGTTCTTGGAATGCGAGCCCAGGTCGAAGTCGGTGCGGTTGGCCACGCCTTCCAGTTCCTCCATGCCGTGCGGGAACCTGTAGAGGATGTCCACGGTGGCCTTGGAGTAATGGGCGAGCTCTTCCTTCGGCTGGTGGAACTGCTGCAGGTTGTCGCTCTCCAGGCCCTGCTCCCGCCACCAGGCCACGCGGCTCTCCACCCACTTGGCGTGCCAGTCCTCGTCGGTGCCCGGCAGCACGAAGAACTCCAGCTCCATCTGCTCGAACTCGCGCACGCGGAAGATGAAGTTCTTGGGCGTGATCTCGTTGCGGAAGGACTTGCCGATCTGCGCTATGCCGAAGGGCAGCTTGTTGGAGGTGGAGTCCATGACGTTCTTGAAGTTGCAGAAGATGCCCTGCGCGGTCTCGGGGCGCAGGTAGGCGTAATGCTCGTCGTCGGCCACGGGGCCCACGGTGGTCTTGAACATCAGGTTGAACGGGCGGGGCTCGGTGAGGTCGGCCGATCCGCATTTCTCGCACTTGCCGTCCTTGATCTGGTCGGCGCGCCAGCGGCTCTTGCACTTGCGGCAGTCCACCATCGGGTCTGAGAAGGTGGCCTCGTGCCCGGAATGCCTGAGCACGAATTTATGGGTGAGGATGGCGGCGTCGAGGCCTTCTATATCGTCGCGCTCGTAGACCATCGCCCGCCACCAGGCGGCTTTCAGGTTGTTCTTGAGCTCCACGCCCAGCGGGCCGTAGTCGTATACGCCCTGCAGGCCGCCGTAGATGTCCGAGCTCTGAAAGATGAACCCCCGCCTCTTGCAGAGATTGACCAGCGATTCCATGGTTGTTGCAGGCATTGTATAGTCTCCTAAAAGTCGCGCGCGGCCGGAGTTATGACGCCGGGGCCGGATTATGATTTTAGCATATTGCCCCCCCGGCCCCGGGTTGCCGCCGGGGCAAAATAGTAGAATAAGGCTATGGTTTTCTGCGATTACGGGATAGTGCTGCAGCGGCGGCCTCTCAGGGAGAGCGACCGCATCGTCACGGTCTTCACGCTGGAGCACGGCAAGGTGGAGGTCAACTTCAAGAGCGTCCGCCTGGCGCGCGGAAAGCTGCGCGCCCTCAGCGAGGCTTTCTGCTGGGGCGACTTCCGCTTCTACCTCAAGAAGGGGTCCAATTTTCCAGTCTGCACCGGCGGTCTCGCGCTGAGCGTGTTCGGCAATATCCGCAAGGACCTCGACAGTCTCTATCTGGCGCAGCATTATTGCGAGGTGGTCAACAAACTCACGCCCGCGGCCAGCCCGTCGCCGGAGAAATACGACCTGCTGCTGGGCGCGCTGGAGGATCTGGACGCGCGGGGTACGGCCTTCTGGCTGCGCCGCGCCTTCACGCTGCGCGCGCTGGATTTCGCCGGCTTCGGTTTCAGGGAGACCGCGGCCGGGCCGGAGGCGGGGCTCTGGGACACGCTGCACGCGGGCGCGTGGACCGAGGTGCGGGAGCTCCCGGAGGACGAGCGCGCGGCCGTCTTCATCGACGGTCTGTTCAGCCGCTTTTTCAGCGGGCAGGTGGATATCACCCTGCGCACGCTGCCTTTCGTGAAATGACCGGCCGTCCAAAAATGTACAATAAGCGCTGGCGCGGCGGAGGCAAAGTGGATTTTCAGGATATAATCTTCAAACTAGACCGGTTCTGGGCCAGGCAGGGCTGCGCCCTGCTGCCGCCGGGCGCGGCCGGCTTGCCCGGCCCGCTTAGCCTGGCCGGCGCGGCGGCGCGCGGCGAGCTCGCTCCGGACGGGCTGCCGGGCCGTTACCGTTACCGCGTCCTGATGAGGCCGGCCCCCGCGGACGTCAGGCGCCTCTTTCTTAATTCCATCAAGGAAACCGGCATAGACAGGGCCGAGCACGACCTGCGCTGGCTGTCCGGCGAGGGCGGGCCGGCCGGCTGGCAGGTGCTGCTCGACGGGCTGCCGCTGGCCGTTTTCCGCTACCTGGACCCGCCCGCGGCGCGGAGCGCGGCCGGGGCCGAGATCGGGATCTCCCTGGAGCGCCTGGCCATGGTTTCGCAGCGCAAAAAGCGCGCGGCCGACCTCGCCTGGTCCGGCCGCCTCACCTACGGCGCGCTGCACGCCGGGGAGGCCGCGTGACCGCCCGCGACTCGCTGCTGGAGATCTTCTCGGAGACTCTGCCGTCCTCGGGCGTGCGCCCCGCCGCCGACCAGCTCAAACGCCTGGCCGGAGAGGAATTCTCCCGGCGCGGGCTGCCCGTCACCTCGGTAGAAGCTTACGGAACCAGCCGCCGCCTGGTCCTTTACGCCTCCGGCCTGCCCGCCGGCGCGCTGTCGGTGAGGGCGCTGTCCGAGATCTTCCCTCTCCTGCTGGGCCGCCTGGAGTTCGCGCGGACCATGAGCTGGGAGGCGTCGGGCTTCGGATTCCCAGCGCCTGTGCGGAGCCTGCTGGCGCTTCACGGCGAACGCCTGGTCTCTTTTTCGGCGGCGGGTCTGAAGTCCGGCCGCGTCACCGAGGGGCTGGAGTCGCTGGGGCCGCGGCGGCTGTCGCTGCCCTCGGCCGAGAAATATTTCAAGACGCTCGAGCACGCGTCGGTGCTGGTGAAGGACGGGGAGCGCCTGGCCGCGATGCGCGCGGGGCTGGACTCCGCCTCGCGGCGGATGAGGCTGGGCGTCGAGGCGCACGAGGATACCTTGCGCGAGAACCTTTACTCCGCGGAATATCCCGTCCCCGTGGTCTCCGGCTTCGCGCAGGAGTTCCTGGCGCTGCCGCCGGAGCGCCTGCGCTCGGCGCTGCGCTCGCTGATGTTCTTCCCCGTCTCCGACGACGACGGGCGCCTGCAGCCCTACTTCGCCGCTTTCCGCGACGGGGTCTCGAAGGGGCAGCGCAACGTGGAGGACGGCTACCGCGCCGCCCTCGAGTCCCGCCTGCGGCAACTACAGACCAAATAGTTCCCCACGGCTGCATCCGCAGCGAGGTCGGAACGCAAAAACGTGGTCGCGGAGAGTGTCGCTTCGCTCCACCCGCACACCGTGCTCGCCACTCCCCGCCTCGGACCTCGCGCTTATGCAAGCTCGGTCCTCTGGCAGGGTTTTGCTAACCCGACCACGCCGCGGATGCTGAACGATGATTAGTTGGAGTCGCCGAGGTAGACGCGGCCGCGCCGCTTGCCGTCGGGAGACAGCAGTATCTTTAATACCGAGGGATACAGGCGCACAGAGCCGAGGCGCCGCAGGGAAACCCACTCAGCCCCGGTCTGGCCGGGGTCCGGCAGCCGGGCCTTGCCGACTTTCCTGATAAAATCGCAGTCGAACATGATCTCCACCTGGTGGAAGCCTCTGTCCTCCCGGGCGAACTCGTGGTTGGTACCCACGTAGTCGCGGATATACCGCGGTTCGCCGGGGGCCACCAGAACCCCGGTCTCCTCCAGGCATTCGCGCACCACGGCCTCGTGCAGGGTCTCGCCCGGGCGCTGGCCGCCTCCGGGCAGCAGGTAATAGACGCCGTGCCGGTCCCTGGCGCGCATCAGCAGCAGGCGCCCGTTCCTGATCACTATGGCCTTGGCCGAGATTCTTATCGTTCCGCCGCGTTTCGTCATTAGAACGGGTAGCCGATCTTGATGATGGCGTTGGTGCCTTCGGAGCCGAAGGCCAGGTCTATCGTGGCTACCAGCTGCGGCCGGATGACCAGGCGCGCGGAAATGCCGGGGGCGTACTTGAGGTCGCTGGCGCGGAAATCGGAGACCTTGGAGAAGACCGTGCCGACGTCCAGGAAGGGCGCGATCTCGGTCTCGCTGATAAATTTGTAGAACGGCGTCTTGGAGAGCGTGATGCGCTCCTCGATGGTGAACACGAACTTGCCCCGGTCCGTGAAGCGCCCGTCGCCGGCCATGCGCAGACCGGTGCTCTCGCCCAGCTGCGGCAGGGCGTAGAAAGGCAGCGCGTCGCCGCGCTGGAACTGCAGCAGGTAATGCGCGGCCGTTACGTAACGGCCCTCTTCCTTATAGTTATAGTAGTGCTTGACCTGCAGCGCGTAGGTGCGGTACTCGTAGTCGGAGCCGAGGGCCTCGTTGGAATAGAGGACGGAGGCGCTGGCGTAGGTGCCTATCTTGGGCAGGAAAGGGTGGTCCGTGTCGTCGTAGACCAACGACAGGCGGTTGGTGTGGAAGGTGCGCATCTCCGAGGCCACGGCGTAGTCGGCCGGGAACTGCTCCTTGACCTGGCTGACCGTGGTCACCGGGCCGGGGCCGATGCGCTTGTCGAAATAGGAGTGTTTGAAATTGAGATAGAGGTGCTTGATCAGCGGCACGTCCGCTATGATCTCCTCGCCGGTCATCTGCAGGGAGTAATTGGCCTTGTCGCCGCGCTGCGAATTGATGCCGTAGCCGTAGAAGGAGGGCTTGCCCGTAACCCAGTGCTTGGCCTCCAGGCTGAGGCGGAAGTCGGAGCCGCCCAGCTGGGGCGTGTAGTAATAGGCCATCAGCTCCCGCTCCACCTTCTCGGAGCGCGAGGCGCGAAGGATGAAGTAGCGCTTGTCGTCGGGGAAGATATACTGGCGGTAGGTCATCGTGGTGCGCAGGTTGTCGTTGTAGCTGAACGACGGGACGATGACGGATTTGATGTCGCCGGAGCTCTTCTTCTTGAGCGCGATGACCGGCATGATGCCCACGCTGGGGCCGAGGTCCTTGCTGGAGTCGGCCACCGGGAACGGGATGATGGGGCCGTAGCGGGTGTCTATGGTGATGGCGTTGAGCACGCGGCCGAGCAGGCCTTCCTTGGGCGGGACGGGGCGCTGCACGGTCTTGAGTATTTCCTCTTTGCTCCTGGGCTCCGGCTTGACCAGTTCCAGCTTGGCCTTGGGGGCGGGCTGGACGGTCGTTTTCTTCTTGCGCGCCGGCGGCGCGGCCGCCGCCGGAGAGAGCAGCGCCAGTACCAGCGCGAGGACCAGGAGGCGTTTGAGCATCAGCGGAGGAAATCCAGGGCTTTGACTATGGGCATCTTGCGGCCGTAGCCGAACGACTTTTCTGTGACTTTCAGCGCTATGGGCAGCTGCTTGCGCTTGTACTCGTTGATCTCGAGGCGGCGCAGGATGCCGGCCACCAGCGCGGGCTTGAAGCCGCGCGCGGCTATCTCGGCGGGCGTGCGGTTCTCCTCGAGGTAGAGGCGCAGGATCTCGTCGAGCGTCTTGTACGGGGGCAGGTCGTCCTGGTCCCGCTGGCCGGGCTTGAGCTCGGCCGTGGGCGGCCGTTTGATGATGGCCCGCGGGATGATCTCCGCATCCTTGTTGAGGTAGGCCGCCAGGCGGTAGACCTCGGTCTTGAACAGGTCGGCGATGGGGGCGAGCGCCCCGGCCGTGTCGCCGTAGAGCGTGCAGTAGCCTACCGCTATCTCCGACTTGTTGCCGGTAACCAGATTCAGCGCCCCTCCCGCGTTGGAGAGCGCCATGAGCAGGCTGCCGCGCGAGCGCGCCTGCAGGTTCTGCATGGCCAGGGTTATGTCCTTCCCCCCGCCCGCGTTCAGTTCTTTAAGGAAGGCGCGGTAGATATTCTTTATGGGTATGATCTTTGAGTTTATGCCCAGGCGGCCGGCCAGGTCCAGCGCCTCGTCTACGCTGCGGCGGGCGGTGTACTCCGAGGGCATCAGCACGCCGGTCACGTTGGCCGGGCCCAGCGCCCTGGCCGCCAGCGCGGCCACTACCGCGGAATCGATGCCCCCGGAGAGCCCGAGCAGCGCCTTGGAGAAGCCCTGCTTGGAGAAATAGTCGCGGATGCCCAGGGTGAGCGCCTCGCAGATCTCGGCGGTGACGTCGGGCTGGCGCGCGGGGCGAGCCGGCGCGGGGGCCGCGGTGTCCACCAGCACCAGGTCCTGGGCGAAGCCGGCGGCGGCGGCGGTTACGCGGCCCGAAGGGGCCAGCGCGAAGCTGTTGCCGTCGAAGATCAGTTCGTCGTTTGCGCCGGCCTGGTTGGCGTAGACGATATGGGCGCGCATCCTGCGGGCCAGGGCGGAGAGGATGCGGCGGCGCAAGGCGCCCTTGCCCCGGTAGAACGGCGAGGCGGAGATGTTGATGATGACGGAGGCTTTGCCGTCCAGCAGGGACTTGGCCGGGTTGTTGCGGTAGAGCAGGCGGCTGGGCAGCAGGCTGGTGCCGGCCCAGATGTCCTCGCAGACGGTCAGGCCAAGGGTCTCTCCCCGGAACCGCACGGGCCGGTTGTCGGAGGCCGGCTCGAAATAGCGGGCCTCGTCGAAAATGTCGTAGGTGGGCAGCAGCGACTTGAAGCGGCGGGCGGTTACTTTGCCGCCGTCTATCAGCGCTATGGCGTTGTGCAGCGGCTTGCCCTTTTTCGCCGGGTTGCGGTCGACGTAGCCCACCGCCAGGGCGGTCTTGAGCCTGAGCGAAGCCAGCTGCTTGAGGGCCTTTAAGTTAGCGTCTATGAAATTTTTCTTCTCGAGCAGGTCCAGCGGCGGGTAGCCGGTGAGCGCCAGTTCCGGGAAGACGGCCAGGTCCGCCCCGGCCTCCTGGGCCCGGCGGGCGAAGGCCTCTATCAGCTCGAAGTTGCCGTCAATGTCGCCCACCCTGGGGTTGATCTGCGCGATAGCGATTTTCATCGCCCTTATTATAGCAAACACCAAAACTCCCCCACCCAGTGAAGCGAACCGAATCTGTCACCATGTTCAAGCTTTGGCGGCTTGCCCAGCGTATGGGCCCTTCAGGCACGGGTCAGACAGAGGTGGGGCCGGCGAGGGTACGCCTTCTCCGGGTACGTTCGGCCACACCGTGGCCTCACTCTTTCGCTCCGGTTCGGCGCTTACGCAAGCCTCACCTCCGCGAGGCCCCTCCGAAGGCATACCCTCGCCAGCCTGCCGTTGTCCCGCAACCAGGCCGTCTCATGAGAGAAACTGGCGGAGACCATATGGGCAGGGTTAGCAAAAGCCCCCCGGAAGGCGAGGCTTGCGTAAGCGCCGAGCCTGAGGGCGGCAGGCGCGCGCACGGTGTGCGCGACGCCGATTTTGC
>PHAL01000058.1 GCA_002840355.1 Elusimicrobia bacterium HGW-Elusimicrobia-3
CACTGCCCGGGCCCCCAGGTTCAGCGCCAGCGCGGTCCAGTCCCTGTTGCGGGCGGCCTCGGCCAGGCCCGGCAAAGAACCGCCTCCGGACAAGCGCCCGGCCAGCTCCAGCACCGCGCTCGGCGAGGTGGCGATATTGGCGGCGTTGCGCAGAAAGCGCAGCAGGAAACCGCCGGGGTTATTGAGCACCGTCTCTACGCCCAGGCGGGCCATCGCGGAGCTGGTTTGCGGCAGGGATAGCCCCAGCCTCGCGCGTATCTCGGTTTCGGCCGCGAGCGGGCCGGGACTGGCCGCCACTATATCCCGCACCTGTGCCCGCAGGGGGTTTTCCGCCGCCTGTTCCGGCGTGGAGGGCCGGACCATATCTATGGTGGACCAGAGAGTATTGACCCCCTGGTTCAGCTCCAGCCCGAAAAAACCCAGCCGGCTGTAATTCCTGGCGGCCCAGGGCAGCAGCAGCAGGGCGGCGCCGGCGGCGCACAGCAGGCCCAGCCGGGCTTTCTCCCGCAGCGAGGCCTTGAACCAGGGCAGCAGCAGGAGCAGCAGCGGCACCGGCCAGTAGAACTTCATTATGGGCCTGACCAGGGAGCACAGCCCGATGGCGAGCCCCCACAGGAAAAAAGCCGCGCCGGAGCGGCGCCGCAGGGCGGCCAGGCCGGCCGCGACCATGAGAAAGGCGAAGAAGGCGAAATAGTTGTCGGTGAGCAGCAGGGCCGCGTTGAAGATGGCGTTCGGGTTGAGCGCGGCCAGCCCGGCGGCCAGCAGCCCCGCCTCGGGCCCGGCCGTGGCGCGGAAATAGAGGCCGGCCATGAGCACGACGAGCAGCGAAAGCAGGACATTGGCCGCGGCCAACGGCGCGGAGATCTCCGGCCCGAAGACCTTCATCAGCCCGGCGGCAAATACGTGGAAGAGGGGCATGCGGTAGGCGTAGGGCTCCAGCCGGCCGGTGACGTCGTCGACCCAGGAGAAATCCCCGGTTTCGGCCAGGATGCCGGCCACCTGCAGGTAGGCCCCCGTATCCGGCTCGACCTGCGGGCCCAGGGCCAGCAGCGGGGCCAGGCGCAGCCCGGCCGCCAGGGCCAGCACGAGGCCCAGGGCCAGGGTGAATTTTTTATCTTTTCCCATGTTCGCGGGCGTCAGCGCGGCACGCAGCGGAACACCAGGTCGAAGCGCCAGTGCCTCCGGAATTCGGTCACGGTAAATTGTTCTTCCAGCAGCGCCCGCCACTGGCCGGCGTTATAGGAGACCAGATGCTCGTGGTGCCACATCCGGCCCACGGTGGCGGACCAGACGCCCCAGATAAGGTTCCAGAGCGGGCTGTTGTCCGGGGTGGTCATCACCAGCACGCCGCCGGGCCGCAGCGCGCGCTTAATTTCCTTCAGCGCCTCGCGGACCTCCGTGATGTGCTCGAGTATCTCCATCGCCGTGACGTTGTCCAGCTCGCCGTCCTTGAACGGCAGGGCGAGAACGCTGCCCTGGCGGAACTCGTAGGGCCCTTCGAGCCGCTTGAGGTCCAGGCCCACGGAACCGGGGCGGCCCAGGAAGCGCAGGAAGGCCTGGTCGGGCAGGCTCTCACAGGGCCTGCCGCAGCCTATGTCCAGCACTCGCCCCGGCACCAGCATCGCCGCCACCTTGCGGTAGCGGCCGGTGTGGAACGCTATGCGCAGGCGGCTCAGCGGTCCTGCGGTCCTTATGATCTCCGCGAAATTTTCGGGGGCCGGGTTGTTTTGCAAGCTATTTCTCCGTACCTGTATTCCGGCTGAAACCCGCCGGGACGGCGCGGCGCAGGCCCAGGCGCAGCACTGTGTAAAGGGCCTTGCTGATCTCGCTGCGGGAAATTTTGGAGGCGCCCATTTCCCGGTCGATGAACTTTATGGGGACTTCGCCTATCGAGAAACCGCGCGCCTGTATCTCCGCCAGCACCTCGATGAGGAAGGAATAGCCGTCGGAGAAGATCGCGTCCAGGTCCAGCGCCCGCAGCACCGCGGCGTTGTAGCAGCGGAAACCCGCCGTGCAGTCGCCCGCCCTGAGCCCGAGCACCGACCGGGCGAAGAGGTTGGCGCCGCGTGAGAGGGCGCGCCTGTGGCCCGGAGAATTCACCGCCGCGCCCCCGGCGGCGTAACGCGAGCCTATCACCAGGTCGAAACTCCTCGCGGCCTCCAGCATGACGGGGATGTAGGCGGGGTCGTGGGAAAGATCCGCGTCCATCGTGACCGCGAAATCGGCGCCGCGGGCCAGCGCGTAGCGCAGGCCGGCTATGTGCGCGGTGCCCAGTCCCAGCTTGCCGGGGCGGTGGATGACGTGCAGCCTGGGCTCCCCGGCCGCCAGCTCGTCGAGCAGCCGGCCGGTGCCGTCCGGGGAATTGTCGTCCACGACCACGACCTCGGCGCCGACCGGCAGCGCCAGCACCTTTTTTACGAGGTTCCCTATATTTTCTTTTTCGTTGTAGGTTGGTGTTATTACGAAAACTTTCATCCCGGCCCCTTGCCCGCCTGCGCGCCGCTATCTTTATATTTTATAAAAAATAACGGCGGCATTACGGAAAAACCGCCGGCCGGGAACGGCGAAGCCCGGGCATACGGCCCGGGCCCCCGCGACGGAAGAAATCCCTGATCTAGAACAGGCGGACCGCCAGCCAGTAGCTGCCGGCCGAGATGGCGGCGGCGGCGGGGATGGTGATGATCCAGGCCCAGACTATGTTGCCGGCCACGCCCCACTTCACGGCGCGCACGCCCTTGAGCGAGCCCACGCCCACGATGGCGCCGGTTATGGTGTGGGTGGTGCTTATCGGCACGCCTATGGCCGAAGCCCCGAACAATACCAGCGAGGCCGCGCCCTCGGCGCAGAACCCGTCCACCGGGCGCAGTTTGGAAAGTTTATTGCCCATCGTTTTCACTATGCGCCAGCCGCCGCTCATGGTGCCCAGCGCTATGGCCGCGTGGCAGGTCAGCACCACCCAGAGCGGCACGTGGAATTCCGTGCCAAGGTAGCCGGCGCTGAACAGCAGCCCGGCGATGATGCCCATGGTCTTCTGCGCGTCGTTGCCGCCGTGGCCCAGGCTGTAGGCCGCGGCGCTGAGCAGCTGCCCCTTGCGGAACCAGTGGTCCACCCTGGACGGGGTCTGTTTGGCGAACAGGTTATAAACTATCACGCCCAGTGCAAGCCCCAGCAGCATGCCCACCACCGGCGAGATCACGATGAAGGCCAACGTCTTCAGGATGCCCTGCATCATCAGCGCGGAGGTGCCGGCCTTTACCAGCGCGGCGCCTATCAGGCCGCCCACCAGCGCGTGCGACGAGCTCGACGGGATGCCGAAATACCAGGTAATGATGTTCCAGGAACAGGCCCCTATCAGCGTGCCGAAGATGATGTAGCTGTCCACCTGCGCTATGTCCACTATGCCCTTGCCTATCGTGCCGGCCACGTGCAGGCCGAAGAAGGCGAAGGCGATGAAGTTGAAAAAAGCCGCCCACATGACCGCGTACTTGGGGGACAGCACGCGGGTGGCCACGATGGTGGCTATCGAGTTGGCGGCGTCGTGGAAGCCGTTGAGGAAGTCGAAGAACAGCGCCAGCCCGACGAGGAAGACTATGGCTATCAGCGTGCTATCCATGCTTTACCAGGATGGACTCGATGAC
Source organism: Elusimicrobia bacterium HGW-Elusimicrobia-3 (assembly GCA_002840355.1). Lineage (GTDB taxonomy): Bacteria > Elusimicrobiota > Elusimicrobia > Elusimicrobiales > UBA9959 > UBA9959. The sequence continues at coordinate 3,639 of PHAL01000058.1, forward strand.
CTTGGCCACGTGCTCGCATTTATCCAGCGTGCCCTCGGCCACCTCGTAGATCTCCTTCCACTTGATGACCATCATCGGGTCCTTCTCGTTCTCGAAAAGGCTGCCGATGGCCTTCTCGCGCACGGAGTCGCCGAGGTTCTCCAGGCGGTTGATCTCTATGCAGTAATCCAGCACGCGGCGCTGCCGCTTGGTGTCGGACATGTGCTTGACGGCGTTGGCCAGGGCGGCGGCGGCCTGGTCGATGAGGTCGATGAACTGGGCGAAGTGCTCGTCGGAGGGGTTGAGCTTGTAAAGCTTCATGCGGCCGGCCATCGCGTTGAGCATGTCCAGCACGTCGTCGAGCTGGTTGGCCAGCGCGTAGATGTCCTCGCGGTCTATCGGGGTGATGAACGTGCGGTTAAGCATGTCCGTGATCTCGTGGGCCAGCGTGTCGCCCTCCTGCTCCAGCGCGTGGATCTTCTTCACCTCGTCCTCGTCCAGGCGGCCGTCCTTGATGGCGGCCTTAAAAAACTCCGCGGCCTTCATCAGGTTCTCGGCCTGCTGGGTGAGGAAGTCGAAGAACCTCTCTTCTTTCGGCAGGAAATTAATACCCATGGTTTTCTCCTAATGCGGTTTCTGTACGCGTATAGTCTAGCTAAGGCCGGTCAAGGCCGGTTAAAGCCCGTGTAAAGTGCGTGTAAAGAACCGGGACAAAAAAATGCGCGGGCCGCCGGGCCCGCGCAGTCTTGCCCCGTAAAGGCTCAGATCTCTCTGGCGCCGAGGGCCTTGAGCAAATTGGTCATCGGGACCTTGGGGTAGGTCATCGTGATGCAGTGCACCGAGCCCTGGCCCTGGTTGGAGAGGGCGCGGGAATCGGCGCCGCTGGCCTTGAGGCCGAGACGCTCGTACACGGCCAGGGCCTGCGCGTCGCTGGCGCGGTTGAACACCGGCACTATGATCTGGTCGTTCATCAGCAGCGAGTTCACGTAGGTCTCGTAGGGGCCGCTGGGCTTGGGCAGCATGTGCACGGTGAAACCCAGGCCCTGCAGGGTGTCCTTGTACTGGGGCAGGTCGGTGACCAGCACACGCTCGCTGATGAAGCGCACGTGTTCGTCTATGTGGCCGATGCCGTCCACGAAGGGCAGGCGTATCATGCGGCTGCAGCCGTACTGGCCGACGAAGACGCTGTCGGGGATCTGGGTGTGGTAGCCGTGGTTGACCATGATGCAGTCGCCGGCGGCGTTGGCCATGTAGTTGCCGCCCTCGTAATAGTACTGGTGCTTCTCGAGGCCCGCGCCGAACATTTTGGCGATCTGGGCGTCGGGTTCGAAGCGGTGGCCGTAGACCGCGTCCACCACCACCAGGCTGCCGGCTTTGTCGATAGCGGGCACCGGTATGCCGTCGCGGGCCCAGAAACCCTGGTTGGCGCCGCGGAGGGCTATTACCTTCACGCGGGAGCGGGGGATCACGCTCTCGTAGGCGCGCAGGATATTCTCCTTTACGGAGGCGTCGTCGTAATCGGTGAAGATGATCAGCGTGGCGTCGGCCGGCAGCTTGCTGGCCATCAGCAGTTTGGCCTGGCGGGAGTTGAAGTTGAAGTCGGCGCTCATGATCAGGTAGCCGGGGGCTTCGTAGTCCGCGTAGGGGCGGTACTTGCGCACCGCGCGGTCCTCGTCCCCGAAGGCCAGGCCCTTGGAGTGGGTGCCGAACAGGCCCTCGTTATGGGCGCGCATCCTGCCGAGCTGCTCGGCGCTGAAGCCGTGGGCGGGGACCGGGGCCTGCTTGAGCTCGGGCTCGGCGCTGGCGGGGGCCGGCACCGCGGGCAGCTCCGCGTTCTGGCCGGAGAGGGAGAGGCCGCCGCCGTCGAAAGGAGAAACCTGGTCCGCCGCGCTCAGGGAACCGGCATAAGCCAGGGTTATCGCCGCCGCAACCGCCAGATGGAATATGTTTTTCATTAACTATAGTATAGCGGTCCGGACGGGGCGCCGGATGAGGCTAAAGGCCCAGCCCCCCGGTGAAAGAGGGCCCAGGCCGGGCGTAGGCATGGCTACATGACGGAAGTCAGGAGGGCAGGGTGAACCAGAAGGCGGAGCCGCGCCCCTCGGCGCTGTCCACGCCCACGGAGCCGCCGTGCAGCTCCACCAGGTGCTTGACGATGGAGAGACCGAGGCCGGTGCCGCCCAGCTCGCGCGAGCGGGCCTTGTCCACCCGGTAGAAGCGCTCGAAGATATGCGGCAAATGACGCGCCGGTATGCCGGGGCCCTCGTCCTCCACGGTCACTTTAACGAAGCCGGCCTCCAGCGCCGCGGTGACCTTTACGGCCCCGCCCTCGCGGTTGAACTTGGCGGCGTTGTCCAGCAGATTTATCAGCACCTGCGAGAGCTTGTCGCGGTCGGCCCGCGCCTCCAGCCCGGCGGGCACCGCGTTGACCAGCGAGACCCCGCGGGCCGCGAACAGGGCGGCCAGGCCGGCGGCTGTCTCGGCCACGAGTTCGCCGAGGCGCAGCGCGGCGGTCTCCGGCGCGGCGCGGCCGGATTCGGCGTAGGAGATGTTCAGCAGGTCCGCCACCAGCTTCTCCAGGCGCACGGACTGCTCGTAGATGCTGCGGGCGAAGGCCGGGCCGTGCTCCCTGTCCTCCAGCGCGCCGGAGAGCAGCGTCTCGGCGCTGCCCTTGATGGCCGTGAGCGGGGTCTTGAGCTCGTGCGAGACGTTGGCCACGAAATCCTTGCGCAGGTTCTCCAGCCGGCGGGGGCCGGTGACGTCGCGCGCCACCAGCACGCAGCCGCGCACCGCGCCGCCCTCCACCACCGGCGAGGCGCTGATGCCGAGCACCATACCCGGGGCGGAGGCCAGCTCCACCTCCAGCTGCACCGCCTGGCCGCTGGAGAGGGCCTTGATGGCGGCCGACGAGAGCTCGGGCCCGGCCGGCATGCCGGAGAGGCGCATGCCCTCCGGCTCGAAACCCTTCACGCCCATCAGCTGGCGGGCCCGGTCGTTGATGCGGGTGATCACGCCGGCGCCGTCGGCGACCAGAATGGCCTCGGGCATGTCGCGAAAAGCGGCCTCCAGCTCCAGGCGGCGCAGCTCGGCGTCGCGCGCCTTGGTCCCCAGCTCGCCCGCCATGTAGTTCAGGGTTTCCGAAAGTTTCCTGAGCTCGCCGGAGGAGCCGACCGGAATGCGGTAGCCGAAATCCCCGGAGGCGAAGCGCTTGGAGCCTGCCACGATCTCGCCGAACTGCCGCGCCAGCAGGGCCGTCACCAGCCAGCCCACGGCCAGCGCGAAGACGGCGGACAGCGCGAAAGCCTGGGCCGCGCCGCCGGGCAGGCCGTGCAGCGGCAGCGCGCCGGAACGGTCCAGCAGGTACAGCGTCACCGCCAGCGCGAACAGCACTACCAGCACGTAGGAGAGCAGGATGCGGAATTTAAGCGTGGAAAAGAAATTCATTCGGCCTCGAAGCGGTAGCCGTAGTTTTTCACGGTGACGATGCGGCGCCCATCCTTGCCGAGCTTCTTGCGCAGCGTGCCTATGTGCACGTCCACCGTGCGCGTCTCCACCTCGAGCGAGGAGTCCATGCCCCAGGCCTTCTCCAGCAACTCCTCGCGCGTCAGCACGCGGTCGCCGCAGGCCATCAGCGCCTTGAGCAGCTCGAATTCCTTGGAGGTCAGCTCCAGGGGCTCGCCCTTCAGGCGGGCCTGTACTTTGGCCGCGTCCAGTTCCAGCGTCCCGGCCTTTAGTTTGCCGGGGGCCTCCGCCGCGGCGGCTTTCACGGCGCTGCGGCGCAGCACCGCGCCCACGCGGGCCAGCAGCTCCTTGAGGCTGAACGGTTTGGTCACATAGTCGTCGGCGCCCAGGCCCAGGCCCAGCACCTTGTCCGACTCCTCCCCTTTGGCGGTGAGCATGATGACGGGGATGGAGGAGGTCCTGGCGTCGGCCTTTAGGCGGCGGCAGACCTCCAGGCCGTCGAGGCCGGGCAGCATCAGGTCCAGCAGGATAAGGGCGGGCTTTTCTCTGGCGGCCGTCGCGGCGGCGAAGGAACCGTCCTGAACGAGGATCGGGCGGTAGCCGTCCTTCTTGAGGTTGTACTCTATCATGCGGGCGATATCCCGCTCGTCCTCGACCACCAGTATCTTTTCGTTCATAATGGAATTATACAATTAGGTCCCGCGCGGCGGGCAGGGCGGGCGTCAAATTCCCCGCAAAATCCGGGCGGCCGGGCTTTGCTATAATCTCGGTATGAAGGACAGGAAGGACGTGACCCTGCAGCTCTGGAACCGCGTGAACGCCAACGCGCGGCGGCGCGGCCTGTTCCGGGACGGGGACGCCGTCCTGCTGGCCGTGTCCGGCGGGCCGGATTCCGTGGCGCTGCTGGATTATTTCGCGGGCCAGGCCCGGGCGCACCGGCTGCGGCTGTACGTTTGCCATATAAACCACAAGCTGCGCGGGCGCCTGGCCGACGCCGACGCGGCCTTCGTGAAGAAGCTGGCCGCCGGCTACGGCCTCCCGGCCTCCATCCTTTCCGCCGACGTGCGGGCCCTGGCGAAAAAGCACGGCAACAGCGTGGAGCACGCCGCCCGCAACGCCCGCTACCGGCTGCTGTCGGCCGCGGCCCTGAAAAACAAGTGCTCGCTGGTGGCGACGGCCCACCACGCCGACGACCACGCCGAAACGATAATACTGAACCTGCTGCGCGGCACCGAACCCAAGGGCCTGCTGGGCATCCCCGAGCGCCGCGAACTCTGCCGGAAGGGCAAGACCAGGGTGGACCTGATACGGCCGCTGCTGGCCGTTTCGCGCCGCGAGATAGAGGAATATATAAAGTTCAACGCGCTCCCCTCCAGGCGGGACCATACCAACGACGACGAATACTACACGCGCAACTGGATACGCAAGACGCTGCTGCCGCTTATGCTAAAGAAACAGCCGCGCCTGCGCGAGCATCTGGCCGAGCTCTCGGCCAAGCTGGCCCCCCTGCTGCCGCGGCCGCCGCTGTAATTTTTACACAGACTTTACACCCTCGCGCCACCCCGCGTTGCTATAATTTAATTCCGGCACCTGCGCCGGCATCCATAAAAAACAAGGGACAATCACATGCTGAAAGGTCTTGAAATGTTCTTCTACCTCCTGGGCGGCCTGGGCGTTTTCCTGCTGGGCCTGGAGATCATGAGCGAGGGCCTGCAGAAAAGCGCCGGGCAGGGCCTGCGGAAAATGCTGGCGCAGGCCACCACCAACAGGCTGGCCGGCACCTTCTCCGGTTTCGCGGTAACCTCCATCATACAATCCTCCAGCGCCACCACCGTGATGGTGGTGGGCTTCGCCAGCGCGGGTTTGCTGACGCTGGGCCAGGCGCTGGGCGTCATTTTCGGCGCCAATATCGGCACCACGGTCACGGCCTGGATAGTCAGCTTGCTGGGGTTCAAGATAAAGATCTCCGCTTTCGCCCTGCCGATGATCGGCATCGGTTTCTTCTCGCGCTTCGTCAAGCGCTGGAAATGGCCGCACCGCATAGGCGAGGTGATGGTAGGCTTCGGCCTGCTGTTCTTCGGCCTGGAGCTGATCAAGGACGGCATCCCCAACCTGCAGAACTCCCCCGAGGTACTGGCCTGGATAGCCAGGTTCTCGCCGTCGGACATACTGCCGCGGCTGGGCCTGATAGCGGTAGGCACCATACTCACAGTGGTCTTCCAGTCCTCCAGCGCCGTAATGGCCGTCACCATAGCCGCCGCGGCCAAGGGCATCATAGACTTCCCGGCCGCCGCCGCGCTGGTGCTGGGCGAGAACATCGGCACGACGATCACCGCCAACCTGGCGGCCATAGGCGCCTCGCGCACCGCCAAGCAGGCGGCCATAGGCCATTTCCTCTTCAACGTGCTGGGCGTGCTCTGGGTGACGCTGCTGTTCTCCCCCATAATACGGCTGGTGGACCTGATAGTGCCGGGCGCCCCGTACGGGGCCAGCGAAGCCGCGCTGCTGGTAGCCATACCGCTGCATATCTCGGCCTTTCACACCATCTTCAACGTGATGAACACCAGCCTGATGCTGCCTTTCGTGAGGCAGTTCGAGAAGGTCATCCTGTTCGTGATGCCCGACGAGAAGGTGACCGGGCCCAAGGAACACGAGCTGGTCTACCTTACCACCCCCTTCGCCAGGGCGCCCGAGCTGGCCATAGACGCGGGCCGCAAGGAGATCGACAACATGGCCGGCGTGGTGACCGGGATGATGGCCAAGATAGCCGCCGCGCTGGCGGACGGCAAGATAGAGGACAGCGAGATAGACGCCATCAAGGCCGACGAGAAGACCACCGACGTGCTGGAGCACAAGATCAACAATTACCTGGCGGCGCTGGTGCACGAGCGGCTCTCCAACAAGACCAGCCGCGAGGTGCTCTCGCTGATGAGCATGATAAACGACTTCGAGAAGATGGGAGATTACGGCGAGAAGATCGCCATCCTCCTCGGGCGCACCCGGGAACCCGGCCTGGCCCTCACCAAAGAGGCCTACACGGACCTCATAAAGATAGCCTCCCACGCGCGCGGCATGCTCGAGGAGACGCGCGGCTTCATACTGAAGCCCGAGGGCGACATCATGGCCAGGATCTGGGAGCTGGAGAACGAGCTGAACCGCCTGCGCAACGAATACCGCGAAAAACACATGGCGCGCATTTCCAGCGGCAGCTGCGGCGCGGGCGTGGGGCCGCTGTACTCAGACCTGCTCAACAGCTTCGAGAAGATGGGCGACCACGCCGTGAACGTGGCCGAGGCCGTCATCGGCCTGAAATAACGCTAGCGCGCAAAAAAAAGAACCGGGGAGGTCCCCGGTTCTTTTTTTTGTCTGCTAGCGGCGGGCTTGTTCTATAAGTTCCGGCGGGTAGCCGATGGGCAGGACCTTGATGACGCCGGTGTTCTTCTGCGCGTGGGCGGCCATCAGGCCGCTCTTGGCGAAGCCCAGCGTGAGCGTGAGTTTAGCGATGATAAAAACGCCGCTGTGGTGGCCGGTGTCCGGGCTCAGGCCCGAAGGGATGTCCACGGCGACGATAGGGCGGGCGCTCTTGTTCATCAGCTGTATGACGCGGTGCACCGGGCCAGTGGGCTTGCCCACCGCGCTCACGCCCAGCAGCGCGTCGAGCAGCAGGTCGGCGCCGGCGAACTCGGCCGCCAGGGCGTCCAGGTCCTCCTTGCGCGTCATCGCTACCGGCACGCCGGCCGTCTTGGCGGCGGCCAGGTTGGCCACCACCAGCTCGCCGTACCCCTCTTCCTTGGGAGGCAGGATGAAAACTTTCACGGCCGCCCCCGCCTGCCGCAGGTAGCGGGCGGCCACCAGGCCGTCGCCGCCGTTATTGCCCTTGCCGCAGCAGACCACGGCCTTCAGGGCGTCGGGCTTTTTGCCCAGGTCGGCCGCGGCGAATTCCAGCGCGGCCTCCGCTATGGCGCGGCCGGCGTTCTCCATCAGGTCGGCCGGGGGAACGGAATATTCCCTGGAGGCCTTCATGTCCAGGTATTTCATCTTCTCCGCCGTCACCACGGGCAGGCCGCCGTATTCCTTTACCTGCGGGATCTTAGACATCAGATCACCAGCCAGATCAGCCAGGCCAGGGAGTAGACGGACGCCACGAACGCGGCCGCGCCCATCCAGGCATAGGGCAGCAGCACGCCCAGCGCGGCCTTGTTGGCCGAGACAGCGTAGACGCGCCGCACTATGCGCACGCGGGCGTAGACCAGCAGCGCCACGCAGGCCGAGTAGGCCACGAAGCCGCCGACCAGGTTGAGCTTGGCGAAGAAGGTCATAGGGATCAGCAGCGACATCAGGTAGTCGGTGCAGCCGAAGGCCAGGAAGAGCCGCCCGGCGCCGCCGCGGGCGCCCGTGAGGTCCATGAACAGGTGCAGCAGGGCCGCCATCAGGAAGTTCAGGCCCAGCAGGCACAGCAGCACGGCCGCAAAGGACAGGAAACCAGGCGGCACCGCCGAGTACATGCGCAGCCAGGCGAAGATGCCCAGCGTGCCCGCCAGGTAGCCCAGCATGCCCGTCCGGCCCAGCCCCGCGGGCCGGTCGGCGGCAGTGAGGAGTTCCGGGCGGTCTATCAGCGCGGCGAGAGTATTGATCGGGTTCATGCTAGCGCCCCGACCAGCGGTATTCCACCCGGGGAGTGGCGTCCAGCGCCTGCTCCACCGCGCTGCTGCGCAGGGAGAGTTTGCTGTCGAGCAGCGACATCAGGTTCTCGAAGGGGTCGCCGTCGGACAGCACGCGCGGGTTCTTGCCCAGGCCGCCGGCCACGCCGGCCGCGTCCACCGCGTCCTGCAGGTCGCCGAACTTGTCCACCAGGCCGGCCTCCTTGGCCTGCCTGCCGGTGTAGATGCGCCCGTCGGCGAGCGGCTTGACCTGCTCGACGGTCATCTTGCGGCCCTGCGCGACGGCCGCCACGAACTGCTCGTAGGAGTCGTCTATCATGCCCTGCAGCAGGCGGCGCTCCTCGGGGCTCATCTCGCGCGTCATCGAGCCGATGTCCTTGAACTTGCCGGACTTGATGGCCTCGTTGCGCAGGCCGACCTTCTTCATCAGGCCTTCGATGTTGCTGACGCTGAAGATGACGCCGATGGAGCCGGTGATCGTGCCCGGGTGGGAGACGATCTGGTCGCAGGCGGCGCCCACGTAGTAGCCGCCGCTGGCCGACACCTCGCCGAAGCGGGCGATGAAAGGCTTCTTGGTCTCGGCCTTGGCCTTGAGCACGGCGGAGTAGATCTCCTGCACCGCCCCCACCGAGCCGCCCGGGGAGTTGATGTCGAGCACGATGGCCTTGACCTCTTTGCGGGCGGCCATGGTGCGGATGCGCTTGGCGGTCTGCTGGCTGCCGCGGTCCCAGGAACGGGCGGAGGAGCCCTGCGTGATCACGCCGTAGATCGGGATGACGGCCACCGCGTCCTTCTTCTTCTGCAGGCCGGTCAGCTTGGACAGGTCCATGTCCTTGCTCCTGGCCTTGCGCGCGGTGTCGGCCCTGTTGACCACCGCGAAGGCGGCGATCAGCGAGAGCCCGTAGAGCACCGCGATGATCTTCAGCCACAGGGCCGTGCCGCCCCCGGCGGTCTTCCCGGCGGGAGCCGGCTGTGCGGGCTGGGCGGCCTGCTGCGGCTGCCGGCCGTTAGTATCCGCGCCGCTGTTGTTTTGTTCTTCCATTTGTTCCTCCGGTTACAGGCTGCCCGCGTCCAGCACGCGGTTGCGTCCGCCTTCCTTGGCTGCGTAAAGCGCTGCGTCGGCCCTGGCGATGATATCCTCCGGGGTCCGGCCGTCGCGCGGAAAATGGGCTATGCCGATGGAGACGGTAAGGCGTACCCGCTCCAGGCCCTGCGCGAAGGGCTCGGCCTCTATGCGCGCGCGGATGGTCTCGGCCTTGCGCAGCACGCCGGCCGAATCGGCCCGCGGCAGCACGATGCCGAACTCCTCGCCGCCGTAGCGGCCCACGAAGTCGGTCTCGTAGACGCCGGAGCGCAGCAGCTCGGCCACGCGCCGCAGCACCGCGTCGCCGAACTGGTGGCCGTAGGTGTCGTTGAGGTGCTTGAAATGGTCGATGTCGGCTATCATGAAGCCCATCGAGGTCTTGAACGCGGCGGCGCGGCGCAGCTCCTCGCGCACCTTCTCGTCGAGCGCGCTGCGGCGCCACAGGCCGGTCAGGCCGTCGGTCAGCGAGAGCCACTCCACGCGGCGGAACAGCATCACGCGCTTGAGCGCGAAGGCGATCTCGGCGGCGAACCGGCCGGCGTCCCTGGCGGCGTTCT
>PHAL01000091.1 GCA_002840355.1 Elusimicrobia bacterium HGW-Elusimicrobia-3
GCCCCCTCCACGGTCCCCTCGGCCCCAGGTTTCGAACAATCCGGTGCGGAGATCGGAGCAGAGGAAATCGCTAGGATGCTGCAGTATCCCGGGGTGCGGGGATTGGGAGAAGTGATGGACTTCCTTGGGGTGATCGCGGGGGATAGCAAGATGATGTCCATCATCGATACCGCTAAAAAGGCAGGAGTGCTGCTGGATGGACATGTCCCCACTCTCCGAGGACATCAACTGCAGGCCTTCGCCGCGGCGGGGATCGATTGCGACCATACGATGATGGATCCCGCCATCGTGGCCGAGAAACTGCGATACGGTATGTGCGTCCAAATCCAAGAACGGTTCTTCACCACGGAACTCATGGCTTACCTCAACCAGTTCCCCGTCCAGAACCGCATCATGCTGGTCACCGACGATGTCCCCATCAGCAGGCTGGCCGAGCATGGCCATGTAGATGCCCTGCTGAGACATGCGGTGAGGCTTGGATTGGATCCCATCAAGGCAGTGCGCTATGTGACCATCAACGCCGCCGATAGATTGCGGCTGCACCACCGGGGCGCTATAGCTCCCGGCTACGCGGCAGACCTCGTGCTCCTTGACGATCTCGAGCACTTCCATGCCTGGGCGGTGTTCAGCGATGGCAAGCTGGTCGCGCGCGACGGGAGCATGCTTAATGCTATAACCGCCGAACCGTTTCCCGACTCTACCCGCCACACGATAAAAGTCAATCCGGTGACGCCCGCGGACTTCATCATCCAAGCCACCGGTACCAAGGCTATGGTGAACGTCATCGTGCAGGACGGCAAAACCTCACGCACCAAGCTCGGACAGGTAGAACTGGCCGTCTCTAAGGGGGTTCTCCTACAGGGAGACTTGATGAAGATGACCGTGTTCGAACGGCATACCGGCAAGGGCGGCAGGACGCATGCTCTGATTGGCAATATGGATGGTTTTACAGGGGCTTTGGCCACAACGTATGCCCATGACTGCCACAACCTGGTGGTATACAGCGCCAATGATGCGGATGCGGCCATCGCTGCCAATGAATTGATCCGGACCGAAGGGGGTGTAGTCGCGGTGCTCGATGGCAAGATTCTCGCATCCATCCAACTCCCCATCGCAGGAATTCTATGCGATGATGATAAAGAGACCATCGCCACTAGATTCGCGCAAGTCGACCTAGCTGCAAAGAACTCGCTCCACCTCAACCACCAGGAAACCCTTACCTTCCTTACCCTCATGCCGCTGGCCGTGTCACCCGATGTAAAGCTGACCGACAAAGGCCTCATCGACGTGATGCATAAGACTTTTCTCCCCTTGCTGGTGAACACCGCCGGCCACGATGGACAAGAGGTGACTCCATGAGCCAGAAACGAAATCTCTTCTTCCTGTCTTTTCCTACGACTTTTGCGTTATTGGTGATGTTTGCGGCCCCTATGCTCTACATCCTGATACACACCCTGCGGGAAGACGGCCTCACCTATTTTGTGAAATTCCTCACGGACAGCTTTTATCTCAACATCCTCAAGACAACCGTATCGATAGCGCTCAGAACCACAGGAATCTTACTCCTGCTCGGCTACCCGACCGCCTATTTTCTCGCCCGCACCAAATCCAAGCTGAAAAACACCATGATGATCATCAT
>PHAL01000059.1:0-14247 GCA_002840355.1 Elusimicrobia bacterium HGW-Elusimicrobia-3
GGCCCGCCGAGATCGTCATGGAAGAGGCGCCCCGGCCGGGGCCGCGCGCGCTGAGGGGTGAAGAGGACAATTTCTTCGCCCGCCCCGAGCACTACCAAGGCCGTGACCTGGAGATGCAGCTGCAGATGATAACCGCCAAGCGCGTACCCTCGGGCTGGCGGCTCAACCTGGTCTATTCAGGGCGTTCCAAGGAGATCGCCTATCTCTATGTCGAAGACTCGGGCGTGCTGGGGCCGAAGCCGGACCTGCGCATCGGCTACGACTACAAAGTGAGCTTCCGCTGCGGCAAGGGCTCGTCGGGGGCCGGCAACACGCTGCTGGCCATAGAGCCCACCGGCGGCAAGGCTGACTGGGCCACGGGCCTCAGCGCCACCGAGTAGATGTCCTATTTTTTCATCATCAACCCCAAGGCCGGCCTGCGCCGCGGCACTATCCGCGAGCGCGTAGAGCGCTTTTTCTCCGGCCGCAAGCTGCGCTGCGAGATAGCCTTCACCGAGGCCCGCGACCACGCCTCTGAGCTCGCGTCGCGCGCGGTGCTGGCGGGCTTCTCACGCGTCATAGCCGCGGGCGGCGACGGCACCATCCGCGAGACCGCCATCCCGCTCATCGGCAAGGGCGCCGCGCTGGGCATTCTCCCCTGCGGCTCCGGCAACGGGCTGGCGCGCAACCTGTATATACCGCTGGACTTCGACGCCGCCCTGGAAGGGCTGCTGAAATGGGAGCCCCGCCCGGTGGACGCGGGCCTGGCCAACGGCCGCCTGTTCCTGGTTTCCGGCGGCGTGGGGCTGGACGCCGAGGTGGCGCACGATTTTAATTCGCTGGGTTCGCGACGCGGCATCCTGCCGTACGTGTGGCACGCCGCCAAGCGCCTGCTCGCCTACAAGCCGTCGCCGGTTACCGTCAGCCTCGACGGCCGGCGCCTGGAACTGAGAGCCCTGGTGAACGCGGTGCTCAACGGCGTGCAGTACGGCGGCGGAGCGCGCGTGGCTCCCGGCGCCTATATCGACGACGGCCTGCTCGACCTCGTTTCCATAAAAAAGGCCCCGCTGTACCGGCTGCTGGCCGCCGTGCCGGCCCTGTTCCGGGGCACGCTGGACCGGCACCCGGACATTTATTCCGCTTACAAGGGCCGCGTTATGGAGTTCGACTGCGGGGGCGGCGCGTGGTACCACCTTGACGGCGAGGACTTCTACTCCCACGACGGACGCATCCGCTTCACGGTGCTGCCCTCCGCCCTCAAGGTCATAGCCCCCAAGCCCAGCCTGCAGGGAGCCTGATGCTTTTTCTTCCTCAATTATCCCGCGAGGCCGCCCTCTCCGAAAAACTTGCCGGCGGCCGGGTACGCTGCCTGGCCTGCGCGCACCGCTGCGCGGTCCCCGAGGGCGGGACCGGGATCTGCGGCGTGCGCTTTGCCAGGGGGGGCGCGCTGCGGGCCCCCTGGGGCTACGTCTCCGGCGCCGCTCCCGACCCGGTAGAGAAAAAGCCCTTCTTCCATGTCCTGCCGGGCGCGCGCACGCTCTCTTTCGGCATGTACGGCTGTAATTTCCGCTGCGGTTTCTGCCAGAACTGGCAGCTCTCGGACCTGGGCTCGGCCGCAGGCGCGGAGCCGGAGGAAGTCTCCGCCGCGGAACTGGCCGCAGCGGCTAAAGGCGCCGGCGCGCGGCTGCTGGTCTCCACGTATAACGAACCGCTGATAACTGCCGAGTGGGCGGCGGCGGTCTTCGCCGAGGGAAAGAAACTGGGGCTGCGCGCGGCCTTCGTCTCCAACGGCTACGCCACGCCGGAGGCCGCCGCGCTGCTGCGGCCGGTGATGGACTTCTGGAAAGTAGACCTGAAATGTTTCAGCCCGGAGAACTATTCAAAGGTGTGCGGCGCCAGGCTGGACAGGGTGCTCGACGGCATACGCGTCATCCGGGAGGCCGGCTTCTGGCTGGAGGTCGTGACGCTCCTGATCCCGGGTTTCAACGATTCAGACGGCGAGATAGAGAAAATGGCCGGCTTCATCGCCGGGTTGTCTCCGGATATCCCCTGGCACCTTACGGCTTTTCACCCGGACTACAAGATGGCCGCCGCCCGGCCCACCCCGCCGGAGACCCTCGCCCGCGCCAGGAGCCTGGGCCTGGCCGCCGGCCTGCGCTACGTGTACTGCGGCAACGTGCGGGGCGCGCAGGGGCAGCACACCGCTTGCCCGGCCTGCGGCAAAGAAGTGATAAAGCGGGAAGGTTTCGCCGTAACGGCGAACCTGCTCGGCCCGGGGGGCGCCTGCCCCTGCGGACAGAAGATCCCCGGCGTCTGGGAATAAGTTAACGAAAAAGAGAGGAGACCGAAGACGGCCACGGGTTCTCCGTGTCCGCCTGGTAAACCGCTTCCAGGCCGCCCAGCAGGGCTGCCAGCGTGACCGTCAGGCCGGAGAGGCCGTAGGCGCCCAGGCTGGAGAAGAGCGCGGTCCGCCAGAAGAGCAGGCCGCAGAACAGGGCGGTGAAACCGCAGATGACGGCGAGGAACAGCTTTTCGTCGGCGGCGCGCCGCAGCAGGCTGACCAGATAGTACTGGGCCAGCGCGGTGCCGGCCGAGGCGAGGGCAAAACCCACCGAGTCGCAGAGCGCGGGCTTGAGCCAGTATACCGCCTCCGGCCCCAGCGCGTAGCGCGCGGCGGCGAAGAACAGTTTCATCGAGGCCAGCGAGAACAGCAGCAGCAGCACGGTGGCCAGCAGCGAGGAACCGAGGTAGGCCGCCAGCGCGTAGACCAGCCGCTCCTCTCCGCTACTTCTTGTCATAGAAACCGATTTCTTTCAGGAAAACGGGGTTATCCTGCCAGCCGGGGGTCACCTTGACCGTCAGGTGCAGCTCCACCGGGCGGTGGAGGAAAGAACCTATGGCCTTGGCCGAAGCCTCGCGCAGGCGGGCGATGGCCGAGCCGCCTTTGCCGATGATGATGGGCTTCTGCCCGGCGCGCGCCACGTGCACCGCGGCCAGTATCTGGTCGTCCTCTCCGGGCGCTTCCCTGAAAACCTCTATCTCCACCGCGCAGGAGTAGGGGATCTCCTGGGTGTACATCTTGAAGATCTGTTCCCGGATTATCTCCGCGGCGTAGAACTTCTCCCAGCGGTCGGTGACCTGGTCCACGGGGTAGTAGGGGGGGTGTTCCGGCAGCGCGGCCTTGAGGCCGGCGCGCAGTTCCTTCAAGCCCCCGCCGGTGAGCGCGGAAACGTGAAAGACCTTGTCCACGGTGAGCAGCCGGGAATAGAAGTCTTCCGCGGCCTTGGCCCGGTCGGCGGTCTTTTCTTTGTCCAGCTTGTTGATGACCAGGTACAGCGGGCAGCGCACCTGCTTGAGCGGGTCGAACAGCGGGATCTTGTCCTCCGGCGGGAGGCCCGGCTCGACGATGAGGATGCAGAGGTCCCCTTCCTCTGCGGCGGCGCGCTTGATGGCGCCCTCCATGCTGCGCTCGAACATGTTGCGCGCGCGCAGGAAGCCGGGGGTGTCCACGAAGACGGCCTGGTAATCCTTGCCGTTGAGTATCCCCAGGATATTGTTGCGGGTGGTCTGCGGCTTTTCCGAGATGATCGAAAGACGCGTGCCGCACAGGGCGTTCATCAGCGTCGACTTGCCGGCGTTGGGCAGGCCGGTGATGGGCACGAAGCCGGCCCGGAATGAAGATGGAGGCGGTTTCGCGCCGCCTCCATCCATGGCCCTGGGTTCGCCGTCCGTCATTTAAGGCAGACCGGGTTGGCCCACAGCGGCAGCTGCGTGGCTTTCTCCAGCTTGCGCACCTTGATATCGCCGGTGAGCTCCTGTACGCAGACCTCGGCGCTGAAGACGCGCGAGCCGGCCACGAGGTGGCCGCCGAAGGCTTTGCCCTCGCTGTCGGAGAACATCGCGTGCGCGTGTACCATGGGCTTGTCGTCGAACAGGCTGATGTTGCCGGAAAGGGACAGGATCTCGAGTTCCTTCTCCATCGTCAGCTTGATGTACTTTTTGGCCTTCTGGTCGTAGACGCTGAATACCGCCTTCTCCACGGCGCCGATGGCGTTTATCAGGCCGCAGCGGACCTGGTGGTGATGGCAGAAATACTGGATCGCCTGCAGCAGGTCCTCGCCCTTATGAATGCTGAATAAGAAGGCCCTGCCAGTAAGATATGGTTTTTCCTGGTGCTGCATTTTCCCTCCGTTGTCCCCGTTAGTTCCCCGACCCCTGACCCCGCGCGGTTGTGCCGTACAGGAAAGGCGGAATAAGGTATTTTAGCAAATTCCACGGGGGGAAAGTAAGTTTGACGGAGGCGCTTTAATTAATATAATGACACTGAAGCGCAATTTCGGCCGGAGGACAATATGCCCGTATCATACAAAGAACTCGGTTTCGTCAACACCCGCGAGATGTTCAAGAACGCCATGAAGGACGGCTACGCCGTGCCCGCCTATAATTTCAACAACATGGAACAGCTCCAGGCCATCCTGACCGCCTGCTGCCGCTCCCGTTCGCCGGTGATCCTCCAGCTCTCCAAGGGCGCGCGCGATTACGCCAACGCCACGCTGCTGCGCTGGATGGGCCGCGGCGCCATGGAGATGATCAAGGAATTCAAAGAGGGGCCCGTGCCGGTGGCCCTGCACCTCGACCACGGCGATACCGTAGAGCTGTGCAAGAGCTGCATCGACAACGGCTTCTCCTCCGTCATGATCGACGCTTCCCACCACCCCTACGAGAAGAACGTGGAGATCACCAGGGAGGTCGTAGAGTACGCGCATAAATACGACGTCACGGTGGAGGGCGAGCTGGGCGTGCTGGCCGGCATCGAGGACGAAGTCTCCCACGAGCACTCCAACTACACCGACCCCGCGCAGGTAGAGGATTTTGTAAAGAAGACCGGCGTGGACTCGCTGGCCATCTCCATCGGCACCAGCCACGGCGCCTTCAAGTTCAAGGTGAAGCCCGGCGAGAGCGCCCCGCCGCTGCGCTTCGACATCCTCGAAGAATGCGAGAAGCGCATCCCCGGCTTCCCGATCGTGCTGCACGGCGCCTCCTCGGTGCTCAACGAATATATCGACATGATCAACAAGTACGGCGGCAAGATGGAAAACGCCGTGGGCGTGTCCGCCGACCAGCTGCGCCGCGCGGCCAAGAGCGCCGTCTGCAAGATCAACATCGACTCCGACGGCCGCCTGGTGATGACCGCGATCATACGCAAGGTCTTCGCCGAGAAGCCCACCGAGTTCGACCCCCGCAAGTACCTGGGCCCGGCCCGAGAGGAACTCGTCAAGATGTACATGGACAAGAACGCCACAGTGCTCGGCTCCGCCGGCAGGGTGTAAGGCGGCCTTGATCCGGATGAACGCCCGGCCGCCCGGGCGTTCTTCATTATGCAAAACACCTACGACGTCATAGTGACCGGGGCCGGCGCGGCCGGCCTGGCCGCCGCCGTGGAGGCGGCCCGCGCCGGGGCTTCGGTCCTGGTGCTGGAGAAGAACCACGTGCCCGGCAGGAAGATCCTTTCCACCGGCGCCGGCAAATGTAATTTCTCCAACGCCTCGGTGACGCCGGCGCGCTACCACCCGCCGGCCGCCGCTTTTCTCAAGAAGACCTTCGCCGCCCTGCCGCCCGCCGGGGTTACGGCCTTTTTCGAGGGCCTGGGGCTGCTCTGGGTCAAGGAGGCCGACGGGCGGCTTTTCCCTCGCTCCATGCGCGCGCAGGACGTGGTGGGGGCTCTCTCCAACGAGCTGGCTTTCCGCGGCGGCCGCATACAGACGCTGACGGAAGTGACCGCGCTGACTCCCGGCGGGGGCGGCTTCTCGGTGGAGGCCTGCAAGGTGGCGCCGCAGTGGGAGAAGAAGGCGGGGAGAGGGGAGAAGTTCCTGCTGGGCGCGCGGCGCGTGGTGCTGGCCGCCGGCGGCCCCTGCTACCCGCAGATAGGCGGCTCGGCCTCAGGCGCGGCGCTGCTGCGCGCGCTAGGCCACGCGGTCTCGGCGCTGGTGCCGGTCATAGCGCCGCTGCGCTCCGGGGAAACTTTCCTTAAAGAGCTCGACGGGGTGCGCGCCCCCGTGGCGCTGCGGCTGATGCTCGACGGCGAGCCGTTAGCCGAGAGCGCCGGGGAATTGCTGTTCACCGCTTACGGCGTTTCCGGGCCCGCCGTGCTGGACCTCAGCCGCGCCGCGGTCACGGCCATGAAAGATTATAAGGTTTACCTGGAAGCCGATTTCTTTCCGGAACTGACGGAGAAGAAACTCTACGCGCTGCTGGAGAAACGCGCCGCTCTGTTCGCAGGCCGGCCGCTGCGGCACTTCGCCTGCGGCCTGCTCAACGAGAAACTGATAAAGGCCGCCGCCCTCCGCTGCGGCCTTGGCTGGGACGCTCCGATCGGCCCCGGCCTGGACGGCCTCGCCGCCATGCTCAAGGCTTTCCCGGTCTCGGTGAAAGGCTCGCTGGGCTTCGAGGACGCCATGGTGACGGCGGGCGGCTGCTCGCTGGCGGAGATTGACCCCGCCACTTTCGCCTCCAGGCTGGTCCCCGGCCTCTACGTGGCGGGGGAACTGCTGGACCTCGACGGCGACTCCGGCGGCTACAACCTGCACCTGGCCTGGACTTCCGGCATCCTGGCCGGCCGCGCCGCCGCTAAGGAATAGCCCGCCGTACCCGTAAAAAAGGGCCGCGCAGAACGCGGCCCTTTTTCGCTTTAGCCGGGAGCCGGTGTGCCGGGGCCGGCGCTAGCCGTGTTTTACGAGGATGGCTTCTATGACCTTGGCTACGTGCTCGCAGGTGTCCAGCGTGGCCTCGGCCACCTCGTAGATCTCCTTCCACTTGATGACCATGATCGGGTCCCTCTCGGTCTCGAACAGGCGTCCGATGGCCTTCTCCCTGATCTGGTCCCCCATGTTCTCCAGGCGGTTGACCTCTATGCAGTAGTCCAGTACGCGGCGCGCGCGCTTGGTGTCGTGCATGTGCCTGACCGCGTTGGCCAGCGCCTGGGCCGACTGGTCTATGGTTTCGGCGAAGAGCACCATGTGCTCCTCGTTGGCGTCCAGCTTGTAGAGCTTTATCCGGTTGGCCATCGAGTTGATCATGTCGATGATGTCGTCGAGGGTGTTGGCCAGCGCGTAGATGTCCTCGCGGTCTATCGGCGTGATGAAGGTGCGGTTGAGCATGTCCACGATCTCGTGGGAGAGGGTGTCGCCCTCCTGCTCTAAATTCTTTATCTTCCTGACGGTCTCCTCGTCAAAGCGGCCCGCTTTGACGGAGCGCTTGAAGCAGTCGGCGGCCTTTACGATGTTCTCGGTCTGCAGGTTGAGAAAGTCGAAAAACTTCACTTCTTTGGGCATGAAGCTGATGGCCATATTGCGGGCTCCTTGAATGTCCGGATGCTTTAATTATATCCTTTTTTATATTAAGAAGCTTTAAGCCCGGGAGGCTGCATGGACCTGAAGAAAGAGATCTACGAACGCTTTGACCGGTACGTCCGGATAGACACCGCCAGCGACGAGAAGTCGCAGACCTTCCCTTCCACCAAAAAGCAATTCAAGCTGGCCCGCCTGCTGGCCGCCGAGCTTAAAGCCATCGGCGCCAAAAAGGTGAAGCTGGACAAGTACGGCTATGTCACGGCGGAGATCCCCGCCACCGTGAAGGGGAAGAAGCCGGTCATCGGCCTGCTGGCCCACATGGACACCTCCCCAGCCGCCTCGGGCGCCGGGGTAAAGCCGCAGCTGCACAGGGCCTGGAAGGGCGGCGACATCGTCATCAGCCGCAAGCTCGGGGTCGTCCTCAACGAAAAGAACTGCCCCGAACTGGCCGGCTGCAGGGGGGAGGACATCGTCACCGCCTCCGGCGACACGCTGCTGGGCGCCGACGACAAGGCCGGCATAGCCATCATCATGGCGGCGGCGCGGCACCTGCTCCGGCACCCGGAGATCCCGCACGGCGCGCTCAGGATCGGCTTTACCCCCGACGAGGAAGTAGGCCAGGGCGTGAAATATTTCGACGTGAAGGCCTTCGGCGCCGAGTGCGCCTATACCTTCGACGGGGACGTGGCCGGCGCGGTGGAGGAAGAGAACTTCAACGCCGACGGGGTCAAAATCGTCATCACCGGCAAGAGCGTGCATCCCGGCACCGCCAAGAACGCGCTGGCCAACGCCGCGCGCATAGCCGCCGATATCGTAACCGCCTGGCCCGAGAACCTGCTGCCCGAAACCACGGCCGGGCGCGAGGGGTTCCTCATGTTCTCCGACATCGCCGCCGGGATAGAAAAGGCAGAGGTGTCCGGCATCGCGCGCGAGCACGACCTGAAAAAGCTCAAGGCCATGGAGCGGCAGCTCGAAGCCCTGGTGGCCGCGGCGCGCCTGAAGTACCCGCTCGCGAAGATCGAACTCTCCTTCAAGGAGCAGTACCGCAACATGAAGGAAGTGATAGTAAAGCGCCCCGAGATCATGGGCAACCTGCTGGCCGCGGTGCGGCAGGCGGGGCTGGTGCCGCATATCAAGCCGGTGCGCGGCGGCACGCCAATGTTTTCACCGGCGGTTACAATTACCACGGCCGCTACGAGTGGGTCTCGCTCGACGGCATGAACAAGTCGGCCGAGGTGCTGGTGAACCTGGCCCGCGAGTGGGCGAAATAAGGCGATGGTAAGCCGGCGGCTCTTAGACCTGTTCCTGGAACTGGCCCGCATAGACGGCCTGCCCGGCAAAGAGGAGGCGGTGGCCAAGCGCGTCTTCGCCTTCCTGAGCGGCCTGGGCCTGCCGGCCCAGATGGACGGCGCGGCCGCGGCCGCCCTCTCGGCCACCAGCAACGTGGTCTGCCGCGTGGGCGGCGGGGGGGACCTTCTCATGCTGGCCCACATGGATACGCTCCGTTACACTTCTTCCACCGTGCCCGCGGTGACCGCCGACCGCGTTTCGGCCGACGGCAAGAACCCGCTCGGGGCCGACGCCCGCGCCGGCATGGCCGCCCTGCTGTACGCGGTGGAGCGCGCGGTGAACACCAATCTGCCGCTCAAGCCTTTTACGCTGGCTTTTACCACCAAGGGGCGCCACAACATGGCCGGCGTGAAGCACCTGGTCCTGCCGGAATCGGTGCGCTTCGGCTTCGTCTTCGACGCGCCGCTCGAGCCCGGGGCCTATACCGTCTCCTCCCACGGCGTGGCCCAGTTCTCCGCCGACGTGCTGGGGCGCTCGGCCGACGCGGCCGCCGAGCCCGAGAAGGGCGTGTGCGCCATCAGCATAGCCGCCCGCGCGCTGGCCGGCCTGAAGTTCGGCCGGCACGACGCCGAAACCACTTCCAATATAGGCACCATCGCCGGCGGTTCCGAGCCGGGCACGGTGCCCCTGGCCGCCATGGTCAGGGGGCAGGTGCGCGCCTCCGTGGCGGAGAGCGCGGGGCCGGTGCTGGACAGGATCAAGGCGGGATTCGAAGCCGCCGCCGCGGCCGCCGGCGGGGCGGCCGCTTTCAAGTGGTCCTGGGAATTCGCTCCGTACTCGCATGCCGGGGGCGCGGAGGTGCGCCGGCTCGCCGATGAGGCCA
Source organism: Elusimicrobia bacterium HGW-Elusimicrobia-3 (assembly GCA_002840355.1). Taxonomy (GTDB): domain Bacteria; phylum Elusimicrobiota; class Elusimicrobia; order Elusimicrobiales; family UBA9959; genus UBA9959. The sequence continues at coordinate 9,502 of PHAL01000059.1, forward strand.
TCCTGGGCGCCGGCCTGACGCCGTCTCCCGTCCCGGCCCGGGGCGGCAGCGAGGCCAACGTCCTCAACGCCAGGGGCATTGCCGCGGTGAGCGTGGGCGTAGGCGTGAAGAACCCGCAGTCCAACAGCGAATACCTGCTGCTCGACCACCTCTCCAGGACTTCCGACATCGCCTGGCAGCTGATAAAGAAGTGACCAGTCTTATGCCCTCTCCGGTGTTTGGTAAAATAGCGGTGATGAAATCGCTCCTCGCCTGCCTGCTGCTGGCGGCCGCCCCGCTGGCGGCCCAGGATTTCTCCACCGCCTCCATGCGGACCATAACCATGGGGGAGACCCGCTCCCTGGCCCTCGGGCGCAGCGAGGAGCTGGTCGCGGCCGCCGAGGGCGTGGCGCAGCTGGACGCGGCCGAGCGGCAGTTGGCCTCGGGCTTCCGCCCTTCCTTCGATTTCAACGCCTCCCTGACCAGGCAGCAGAACGCCGATGCCGCGTCGCGCGGCTATTTCTCGGCGGGCTACAACCTCTACTCGGGCATGCGGGACTATGTCTCCGTAAAGGCGGCCTTGTCGCGCTCCGGCGCGGCCAGGCTCGACCTGGAGCGCGCCCGCCAGCGGCTTTACCTCTCCGCGGCCCAGGCCTACCTCAACCTGCTCGCCGCCCAGCGCGAGGCGGTCATCCGCGCCGGCCAGCTGGAGGTCACGGCGCGGCGCATAGCCGAACTGGAATCCCGGGCGGCCATTGGGCGCTCGCGCCGCAGCGAGGTGGTATCGGCCCGCTCGCAGCTGGCCCAGGACAAGGCCGGCTACCTGGCCGCTCTCTCTTACGAGCGGCTGGCGCAGCAGGCGCTCAAATTCATGACCGGCCTGCAGCAGGACCTGGCGCCAGCCGCGGTAGAGCAGCGCGCCGGGGCCCCGCTGGCGGATTACCTGGCCCTGGCCCGCTCGCGTCCCGACGTGGAAGCCAGGCGCCTCTCGGCCCGGTCCTACGGCTACCTGGCCGAAGTCCAGGAGCGCGGGGCGCTGCCCACGCTGGACCTGGCGGCCAATTACTTCGTGCTGCGCGACCCTGGGCCCGTCCCGGAGAACCGCTGGGACGCCGGGGCCTTCCTGAAGGTCCCTCTTTACACCGGCGGCGCCCTGAAGGCCGGCCGCGACGCGGCCCAAGCGGCCCGGCGCGCCGCGGGGCTGGCGCTGGACCTGGCGCTGCGGCAGGCCCTCTCCGAAGTGCGCTCCGCCTACGACGAGCTGGACTATGCGCTGCGCCAGGAGCGCACGCTGGCCGAAGCCCTGGTCCTGGCCGAGGAGAACGCCCGCTACCAGGCCGACGACTACCGCCTGGGCCTGGTCAACAATCTCGACGTGCTGGCCGCGCTCAATACCGCGCAGCAGACCCGCCTGGCCCTGTCGCAGGCGCAGGCCCGGGCGCGCCTGGCCCTGATAAAGCTGGAAACCGCCGCCGGAGCTGAACTTAAATGACCCTTTCCGACCTGTCCATAAAACGCCCGGTCTTCGCCTGGATGCTGATGCTCGGTCTCATCGTCTTCGGCGCCATCGGCTTCAACCGCATGGGCATCAGCCAGCTGCCGGACGTGGACTACCCGGTGGTGAACGTCAGCGTGGCGCTGGAGGGGGCGGCCCCCGAGGTGATGGAGACCCAGGTCACCGACGTGCTGGAAAGCGCGGTGATGACCATAGCCGGCATCAAGGACATCTCCTCCTCCTCGCGCCGCGGCTCGGCCCGCATCACGCTGGAGTTCGAGCTGGAGCACGACATCGACGACGCCATGCAGGAGGTGCAGGCAAAGGTCTCGCAGGCCGCGCGCAACCTGCCCAAGGAAATAGACCCGCCGGTAGTCACCAAGACCAACCCCGAGGACCAGCCGATCATCTGGATAGCCCTCTCCGGGGACCGCCCCGTGACCGACCTGATGAACTATACCAACGACGTGCTGCGCGACCAGCTCAGCATCGTCGAGGGCGTGGGCGAGGTGCGCATGGGCGGCTACGTGGACCCGGCGCTGCGCGTCTGGCTGGATTCCGACAAGATGGACGCCGCGCAGCTGACGGTCACCGACGTGCTGAGCGCCATCTCGGCCCAGCACGCCGAGCAGCCCGCCGGCTATATCGACACCGGCAAAAAAGAGCTGAACGTGCGGGTGCTGGGCGAGGCGCCCACCCCCGAGGCCTTTTCGCGCATCGTCATTTCGGGCCGCGGCGGCTCGGCCATCTGGCGCACCTACCATATCGGCGACGTGGCCAGGGTCGAGGACGGCCTGGCCGACGTGCGGCGGATCACCCGCAACTGGGGCCGGCGCGCGGTGGGCCTGGGAATAAACAAGCAGCGCGGCTCCAACGCCGTGGCCACCGCCAAGCGCGTCAAGGCGCGTCTGGAGGAGATAAAGAAGACCCTGCCCGAGGGCATGCACCTCGAGATCGTCAACGACGCCACCCGCTTTATCGAGGAGTCCACGCAAGAACTCACCTTCACGCTGGCGCTCTCGGTCATCCTGACGTCGGTGGTCTGCTGGCTCTTCCTCGGCTCCTGGTCCTCCACGCTCAACGTGCTGCTGGCCATCCCCACGTCCATCGTGGGCTCCTTCCTGGTGCTGTACTTCATGGGTTTCACGCTCAACACGTTCACGCTGCTGGGCCTGACGCTGGCCATCGGCATCGTCGTCGACGACGCCATCATGATGCTCGAGAACATCGTGCGCCACAACGAAAAGGGGGAGGGCCGCGTGCGCTCGGCCATCCTGGGCGCCCGCGAGATGACCTTCCCGGCGATGGCGGCTTCCATAGCGATCCTTGCCATCTTCCTGCCCGTGGTCTTCATGCAGGGCATCATCGGCAAGTTCTTCTTCCAGTTCGGCGTTACCATGACGGCGGCCGTGCTGCTGTCGCTGCTAGAGGCGCTCACGCTTACCCCGATGCGCTGCTCGCAGTTCGTGGACGCGGAGCGGGGGCTGTGGATAGGCCGGGCGATGGACGGCCTCATGCACCGGGCCCGCCTCTCCTATGCCGCGCTGCTCGGCCGCCTGCTCGGTCACCGCTGGGCCGTCATCCTGGTCTCCGTGGCGGTCTTCGCCGCCTCGATGTCGCTCATCCTGTTCATCCCCAAGGAGTTCTCGCCCGCCCAGGACCAGAGCCGCTTCCTGGCGCGCGTGCAGATGCCGGTGGGCACCCCGCTCGAGGTGACGGCCAAGGCCATGGAAGAAGCCGAGAAGTGGGCCATGGCCCAGCCGAACATCCGCACCTTCATGGCTAATTCCGGCGGCTTCGGCGGCGGCCAGGTGAACCAGGGCATGCTGATGATAGCCATGAAGCCCCCGGCCGAGCGCGTCCCGCTGCCCGGACAGACCAGGCCCCCGACGCAGCAGGAATTCATGCGCTACGCCCGCAAGCCGCTCAACGCCATTCCCGGCGTGCGCCGCGCGGCCATTCAGGACCCTTCGCTGGGCGGCTTCACGGCGCAGCGCGGTTTCCCCGTTGAATTCAGCGTGCGCGGCCCCAACTGGGACAGGCTGGGGGAGTACAGCCGGCAGCTGATGGAAAAGATGGTCGCTTCCGGCAAGATGGCGGACGTGGATACCGATTACCAGGAGGGCATGCCCGAGGTGCAGGTGCTGCCCGACCGCGAGAAGGCGGCGGCCCGCGGCGTCAGCGTGGCCTCTATCGGCGACGCGGTAAATTCCATGATAGGCGGCGTGCGCGCCGGCAAGTTCACTCGCGGCGGCAAGCGCTACGACATCCGCGTGCAGCTGCTGGGGCGCGACCGCAGCGACCCGAAGGACATCAACAAGATCTGGGTGCGCAATAACCGGGGGGAAGTGATACGGCTCTCCGAGGTGGTCAGGGTGGAGCAGAAGACCACGCTGCTCACCATCTCGCGCAAGAACCGCGAGCGCGCCATCGGCGTGTTCGCCAACGTGGCGCAGGGCGCGTCGCAGGAGCAGGCCATCAAGGAAGTGGAGCGCCTGGCCAAGGAGATCCTGCCCGACGGCTACCGGGTGGTGTTCTCGGGCACTTCCAAGACCTTCCAGGAGTCCTTTTCCAGCCTCACCTTCGCGCTGGTACTGGGCGTGTTCGTGGCCTACATGATCCTGGCTTCGCAGTTCAACAGCTTCCTGCACCCGCTGACGGTGCTGCTGGCGCTGCCGTTCAGCCTGACCGGCGCCTTCATCGCGCTCAAGCTGGGCGGGCACTCGCTGTCCATCTACAGCATGATAGGCCTGATCCTGCTGATGGGCATCGTGAAGAAGAATTCCATATTGCTGGTGGATTTCACCAACAACCGGCGCCGCGAGGGCGGCCTGGGCGTCGACGAGGCGCTGCTCGAAGCCTGTCCCATACGGCTGCGCCCCATCCTGATGACCTCTTTCGCCACCATCGCCGCGGCCATCCCGCCGGCCCTGGGCTACGGCCCCGGCGCCGAGACACGCATCCCCATGGCCCTGGTGGTCATCGGCGGCGTGCTGCTGTCCACGCTGCTGACGCTGCTGGTGGTGCCCTGCGCCTACAGCCTGATGGCCCCGCTGGAAAGCCGCCGCCATGAGGACGCCCTTAAAACAGCCCTCAAAGAAATGGGTGAGTAAGCGTAGGCGTGGGCGCGGTTGGCGCGAGCGACTTTAGGGCGTCGGGACGGTTTCCGCAGCGGACCGCCTATCATTAGTGCGGCGGCGGAGACTGTTTGAGGCCGGCACTGTGTGCCGGCCGAGTTCTCCGCCGGCGGAGGAAACCGGCCCGCTTCGGCC
>PHAL01000059.1:14257-27562 GCA_002840355.1 Elusimicrobia bacterium HGW-Elusimicrobia-3
CCCACGCCCCCACCTAGTCAAGGCTCCGGTAGTTATAAAAACAAAGAACCGGGAGAAGCTCTCCCGGTTCTTTTTTTGCGCCTGGCGCCCGTTATTGCTGGGGGCGGTTGAGCGGGGGGTAATGCTGGCCGGCGGGCTTGGCGCCGGGGAGCGCGGCGGCGGGGGCGGCCCCGGCCTCGATGTCGGAGGCGCGCTGCCGGGTGGCGGTGAACACCTTGCTGACCGCGGCCACCATGCCGGCGGTGTCGCCCAGGTCGGCGGGGATGATCAGGGTGTTATTGACCTTGGCCAGCTTGCCGAACTCGCCCAGGTACTGCTCGGCGATGCGCAGGTTCACGGCGTCGGAGCCGCCCTTCTCGTTGATCGCGGTGGCGATCTCGCGGATACCCTTGGCGGTGGCCATCGCGATGCGCTCTATTTCCTGGCCGCGGCCTTCGGCCTCGTTGATGCGCTTCATCTTCTCGCCTTCGGAGAGGGCGATGTTCTGCTGCTTGTCGCCCTCGGCGCGGTTGATCTTGGCCTGCTTGTCGCCCTCGGACTCGGCGATGATGGCGCGCTTCTCGCGCTCGGCGCGCATCTGCTTTTCCATGGCGCCCTTGATGCTGTCGGGGGGGGTGATGTTCTTGATCTCGTGGCGGGTCACCTTGAGGCCCCACGGGATGGAGGCCTTGTCTACGGCGTTGACGATCTCCATGTTGATCTTCTCGCGCTCCTCGAAGGTGCGGTCCAGGTCGATCTTGCCGATCTCTGAGCGCATCGTGGTCTGCGCCAGCTGCGTGGCGGCGAACTGGTAGTCGGTGATGCCGTAGCAGGTCTTCACCGGGTCCATGATCTGGATGTAGAGGATACCGTCCACCTGCACGGAGATGTTGTCCTTGGTGATGCAGGTCTGCTCCTGCACGTCGACCACCATTTCCTTGAGGCTGCGGCGGTAGGCGATCCGGTCTATGAAGGGGATCAGGATGTGGAAGCCGGCCTCGAGGGTGGTGTGGTACTTGCCCAGCCGCTCGACGATGAAAACGGTCATATGGGGCACGACCCTGGCCGCGTTGACCAGGACCATCACCACGAAGATTACGCCTATCGCAAGAATGAATTCCATGTTTTTCTCCTTAATTGAACGGCTGCACTTTAAGCGTCAGGTTGTGGCGGGCGAGCACGGTGACTTTCTGCCCTTTGGCGATCTCCATCTCGGCGTCGGCGTTCCAGAAACTGCCGTGGAACTCCACTTTGCCCTTCGGGGAATTGGGGACTATGTCCTCGGTCACCACGGCGGTTTCCCCGTCGAATTTTTCCATGGCGGCGCCGGTCGGGTTGACGTTGGCGACGCGCCCCACGAAATAGCCCTGGGCCATGCGGCGGAACGCCGCCAGCAGTATGATCGAGAGGACGGTGAAGAGGACCAGCTGCGTGTTGATCCCCATCGGGATGAAGACCAGCAGCACGCCCGTCAGCACCGCGCCCAGGCCGAAGAACACGAGTATGAACCCGGGCAGGAACAGCTCCATGCTCATGATGGCCAGGCCCAGCAGTATCCAAAGGTATTTAAGGGGTATGTTTTCCAGCATGCGTTAATCGTATGAAATACGGTTGGTAGTGGCAAGTGGCGAGCAGGCCCGCTACCCCGGCAGGGCGGCGTCCAGGAAAGCGAGCAGGCGGGGGGCGTAGGCGGCGCGGAAGGCCGTGAAAGCTTCTATGTGCCCGGCGGGCACTTCCCAGAATTCCTTGGGGGCGGGCGCCGCGTCGTAGAGGCGGCGGCCCTGGGAGAAGGGCACGGTGCCGTCGCCGGCGGCGTGGAGGAAGAGCTTGGGGCAGGTCAGGCCGCCGATATACGCCGACGGGGAATGACTGCCGCTGACCAGCAGGTACGGCAGCCACGAGGCCGGCCAGGTGAGCCAATTGCTCCGCAGCACGGCGGCGGCCACCTGCCGGTAGGAGTAGAAAGTTCCCTCCAGCACCACGGCCGCGGGCTTAAAGCCTGACTCGCCCAGCGCCGCCACCGCCAGCGCCCCGCCCAGGCTCTGGCCGAAGACTACGATCCTGCCGGGCTCCGCGCCTGGCAGCAGCAGCGCGTGCTCCAGCGCGGCGCGGCTGTCGGCCACGGCGCCGGCCAGCGACGGGCGGCCGCCGGAGGCGCCGTAGCCCCTGTAATCGAAGGTGAACACGTTGTACCCCTCGCCGGCCAGCCAGGCGGCGTAGGGATAATGCGCGGTCATGTTCTGGCCGTTGCCGTGAAAATGCACCACGGTGCCTTTAGGTCTGCCGTCGGGCGGAAAGAACATCCCCGTCAGCGGCGTGCCGTCGGCCGAAGCGAACTTTATGGCCTCGTAACTCCGCCCCTCGGCCGCGGGGTCCGCGTGTATGTGGCGGGTGGGCTTGAAGAAGGCATGGGTGCAGCCCGAGAGGGACAGCGCGGCGGCCAGGAGAATCAGCGGCGGGCGCATATCAAGGGGCGAAGAAGAACTGGTGAAAGTAGACGCCCGTTTCCCGGACGCCGCCGCGCCAGGCGTGCTCGGCGCGTACGGAGCTGTTGCGGGCCAGCTTGTAAGAGGCCGCGAGCGTCCCTGCCCACAGCGGGCGGGTGTCTCCGAAGGCGTAGCCGATGTAGCGGGCCTCCAGCAGCGCGCGCAGCCGGCCGCGCTCGGCCAGTACGCCGGCCTTCAGGCCGGCGCCCAGGCGCCAGTTGTTATGCAGCGCCGGGCCGAAAGCGGTGTCGGCCTGCAGCAGGGCGTACCAGAGCTGCCGCACGGGGCCGTCCCACTGGGCGGCCAGGCCGGAGCCGGCGTGCATGGCCCAGACGGCGGCCCTGCCGCTCTGCCGCCCGGTCTCGGGGGCCTGCTCCACGCCGGCCGCCACTTCCCAGGACTGGCGGCGCACCCAGTCGTCCCACGGGTTCAGGCTGACCACGCGGGCCACGCGCCCCTCTTTGACGTAATACCGGTTATATTCCGGCTCGTAACGCAGCCGCAGCGAGCCCATCTCCAGCACGGCGTCGGGCAGGTAGCCGGCCGGATCGTCGAGCAGGTCCTGGGCGGCGAAACGGGCCTGCACTTCGTAGGCCGGGCCGCTCTCGAGCGCCACCAAACCCGCGCCTGTGCGCAGGCTGTCGTGGCCCTCGCGCAAGGTGGCGGGGCGCCGGGGCCCGCCGGTAAAAGTCTCCTGCTGCCCCAGCGGGGCGCGCCGCGCCAGCAGCGGGTCGGTGCGGCGGTCCAGTTCTTCCTGCTTTATGCGCCGCGCGTAGAAGCGCCAGCTGAGATAATCCACGGCGGTCTCCAGCACGGCCGCCTGCTGCCGCGCCGGCCAGGCGTCTATCGCCCTGAGACCCGCGTTCTGATCGCCGCGGGCCAGCGCCAGCACGGCGGTTTTCTCCAGCTCCGTCAGCTGCGAGCGCTTCCAGTCCACCGTTTTCCAGAGGGAGGGGCGCCAGAGCGGCTCGGCGGCGGGAGAGGCCTCCAGCACGGCCTTGGCCGTATCGGACGGGATGACCCAGAGGGAGAAACGGCGGGAGAGATCCAGCTCGGGCTTCACAATGTCGAGCAGCGGCATCAGCTGCCACGAGCAGTTGCGCGTAAAGAACAGGTACGGGAAAGAGGCTTTGCCCAGCTCCCAGCAATGGCGCAGCAGGCGGTCGATCTCTTCGGGCTTGAGGTTCAGCGGGAATTCCCAGAGGTCCCGGTTCTCGATATTGTGGTATTCCTGGATCTTGAGGTAGTACGGCACCGTAGCGAATTGGCCGGGGTAGGCGCCTACCAGGCCCTTTACGGCGAAGAAGAGGCCGCTGTCGGCGTCGGCGGTGGCCGCGTAATTGACGGTGTAGTCCAGCAGGTCCGCGCCGGCGCCGCCGCGCTTGTGCAGGCGCAGGAAAGTGTGGCCGTAGAGCGTGGACGGGTTGTTCAGGTAGCCGCCGGCGAACAGCAGGCTGACGGACTCGGTGTCCAGGGCCGCCTTCCATTCCTCGAAATCGGGGCAGGCGCGCGGCGGGAATTCGGCCGCCAGGCCCAGCTTTTCTTTCAGCCAGCGGTAGCGCTCCGGAAAGCGGCACTCCGGGCTGTCATTGTCGGGGCCCTCGAAGTAGAGGCCGTCCACGGCGGCTTCCAGCTCCAGCCGGGGATTTATCTGCCCCCACTTGGAAAGGTAGAACTGCGGGTTCACCGACGCGCTGCGCCGGTTGCCCAGCAGACCCTTCTCGTAGTAGAGCAGCTTGCGCCAGTATGGGTCCTCCCAGGCTTGCAGCGCGGCGGCCCGCTGCCTGGCGGCCAGGCGCTGCAGCTCTTGTTCCGGAGCGAGGGCGGCGCAGGGCGCCGCGGCCAGGAGGAGTAGGAGGAAAATGGATTTGCGCGACATCGTTGCCCCTTATAAATTAAAACGGGCCGGAGGTTTTTACGCCGCCGGCCCGCAGTAAGTCACTACCGCTTATATGCTGGAGACGAGGCTGTTGATGGCGGTAACAGCGGTCTTGGCGTCGTTGGCGGCGAAGATGACGGTGTGGTTCTTCTGCAGCAGCTGCGTGAACTGCCAGCTGGTCTCGGGCGTATAGCCGTAGAGCTTGGCGAGGCTGTTCACGTACTCGCCCTTGCCGGAGGCCACGTCGCGGGACAGGTCCTTATAGTTGGCTTCGATGAAGCTCTCGCGGGCCATCGACAGCTTGACCAGGCCCTTGTTGTTGCAGTTGGAGGTGCCGAAGGTCATGCCGAAGGTCTGGCTGCCGAACGTGCCGTTGGTGGTGGCGGCGAGGATCTGCGTCTCGTTGTTATTCTGGAACACGAGGCTGCCCAGACCGCAACCGGCGGCGCCGTAACCGGCGGCCATCGCGGCGGAGGCGAAGCCGCCCACTATCGCTATGGTTATCAGTATTTTTTTCATTTTGCTCCCCTTTTCCCTGTTTGGTTTTACTTCTCCCGAGATTGTGCAACTTAACTCCGGCCGGTGTCAACCGGACGGCTCAGTGCAGGCCTATGCGGCACTGGTGGTCACGGGCGTAGCGCTCCAGCGATTCCTTCTCCTGCTCGCGGTAGGCGGCGGTGCGCTTGAGGAGCGCGTCGAAGTTGGTCTGGTGCGCGTCGAACATGGGCCCGTCCACGCAGGCGAACTTGGGCTTGCCGCCTATCTCCACGCGGCAGCCGCCGCACATGCCGGTGCCGTCGAGCATCACCGGGTTGAGGCTGGCGAAGGTGGGGGTCTTGTGCGGCAGCGAGGCCAGCGCCACGAACTTCATCATGGGGATCGGGCCGATGGTGAAGATGGCGTCCGGGCCCCGGCCGGCGGCGTAAAGGTCGTTCATCGCGTCGGTGACCAGGCCCTTCCTGCCGGCGGAGCCGTCGTCGGTGGTGACGATCACTTCGCCCAGTTCGGCCATTTCTTTCTCGAGTATCAGCAGCCCCTTGTTGCGCGCGCCCAGGATGGAGACGATCTTGTTGCCGGCCTCTTTGTAGGCGCGGGCTATGGGGTACAGCTCGGCTATGCCCACGCCGCCGCCCACCCCCAGCACCGTGCCCCAGTTCTTGATCTCCACCGGCGTGCCCAGCGGGCCGGCCACGTCCAGGAACGAGTCGCCCTGCTTGAGGGCGTTCATCTCGGTGGTGGATTTGCCGATGGCCTGTATGATGAGGGTGACCGTGCCCCGCTCTGGGTTCCAGTCCACCAGCGTCACCGGGATGCGCTCGCCGCCCTCGCGCGAGCGCAGGATGACGAAATGCCCCGCCTTGGCCTTGGCGGCTATCAGGGGGGCGTAGATGACGTGCTGCGAGATCGTCTCGGACAGCTCGGTCTTCTCTACGATCTTGTACAGCCCTTCGGTGGAGTAGATATCGTGGTTCATGCTAGTTCTCCTTGGCGGAAAGCTTTTCGTGGATGGCTTTAGCCGCGCTCTTGCCGTCCTTCATGGCCAGCAGCACGGTGGCGCCGCCGCGCACCACGTCGCCGCCGGCGTAGATGCCGTCCAGCGAGGTCCTGGCGGTGCCCTCCTCCACTATGATGCCGCCCCATTTGTTGGTGGCCAGTCCCGGCGTGCTCTGCTGTATGACGGGGTTGGGGCTCGAGCCGATGGCCACTACCAGGCTGTCGGCCTCGATGAAGAAATCGGAGCCGCCCTGAGGCACCGGCTTGCGGCGGCCGCTCGCGTCGGGGGCGCCCAGTTCCATGCGTATGCACTTCACGCGCCTGAGGCGGCCCCGCTCGTCGCCCACCAGTTCCACCGGCGCGGTCAGGAATTCGAACTTGATGCCTTCCTCCATCGCGTTCTCCACCTCCTCCACGCGGGCCGGCATTTCGGCGCGGGTGCGGCGGTAGAGCAGCGTGACGCTGTCGGGTTTGAGGCGCATGGCGCAGCGGGCGGAGTCCATGGCTGTATTGCCGCCGCCCACCACTATCACTTTCTTGCCGATGTAATAGGGCGTGTCGCTTTCTGGGAAGTTGTGGGCGCCCATCAGGTTGACGCGGGTAAGGAACTCGTTGGAACTGTACACGCCCACCAGGTCCTCGCCGGGGGTGTGCATCGGGGCGGGCAGGCCGGCCCCGGAGCCGATGTAGACCACGTCGAAATCCTTCTTGAGCTCTTCGACGGTGATGGACTTGCCCACCATCACGTTCTTGAGCAGGCGCACGCCCATGCGGCGCAGCATGTCCACCTCGAAGCGCACCACCTCGCGCGGCAGGCGGAAGGTGGGGATGCCGTAGCTGAGCACGCCGCCGAACTCGTGCAGCGCCTCGAACACTGTCACCGCGTGGCCCAGCTTGCGCAGCTCGGCCGCGACGGCCAGCGACGTGGGGCCGGAGCCCACGCAGGCCACACGCTTGCCGGTGTCGGGGGCGCAGGGCGGGGGGGTCACCAGGCCGTTCTTGCGCGCGTAGTCCGCGGTAAAGCGCTCCAGCCGGCCGATGGAGACGGGACCGAACTTTTCCTTGAGTACGCAGGCGTTCTCGCAGTAGGTTTCCTGCGGGCAGACGCGGCCGCAGATGGCGGGGAAAAGGGAGGTCTCGAAGATCTTGGAGGCGGCGGCGCCCAGGTCTTCCTTGTGCACCAGGTCCACGAATTCCGGGATCTTGACGTTGACGGGGCAGGCCAGCTCGCAGGGCTTGGTCTTGCAGCCCAGGCAGCGGGCGGCCTCGGTGACGGCCTCTTCCAGGCCGAAGCCCAGGGCTACTTCGTCGAAATTGTTGCGGCGGGCTATGGGGTCCTGGTGGCGGCCATGGTTCTGCTTTATCGATGGTGTGGGTTTCTTTGGCTTGTTTTCCATAGAATAATTATACAAAACCCGTGAGTTGACCTTGCCCAACGGGGGGGCAGGCGAGGGTACGCCTTCTCCGGGTACGCTCGGCCACACCGTGGCCTCGCTCTTTCGCTGCGGTTCGGCGCTACGCAAGCCTCACCTCCGCGAGGCCCCTGCGAAGGCATACCCGCGCCAGCCCCCGGGAGGACCTTCGACCGGCAAAAATGCTATACTTTTTCCTGTCAGCCAGTCCCGATTTCGCAGTTACATCCCTAAGGAGATAATAATAATGGCTAATAAAAAAGTTGCAATGGACGGCAATACGGCCGCGGCGTTCGTGGCCCACAAGACCAACGAGGTCATAGCGATCTACCCCATCACCCCTTCGTCCGTCATGGGCGAGCTCTCCGACGTCTGGAGCGCCAAGGGCGATAAGAACATCTGGGGCACCGTCCCTTCCGTCATAGAGATGCAGAGCGAGGGCGGCGCCAGCGGCGCGGTCCACGGCTCCCTGACCGCCGGCGCGCTCACCACCACTTTCACCTGCTCGCAGGGCCTGCTGCTGATGGTCCCGAACATGTTCAAGATCGCCGGCGAGCTGACCAGCACCGTGTTCCACGTCAGCGCCCGCGAAGTCGCGGCCCACGCGCTCTCCATCTTCGGCGGCCACGGCGACGTGATGGCCTGCCGCCAGACCGGCTGGGCGATGCTCGCCTCGGCCAACCCCCAGGAGGCCATGGACTTCGCGCTGATAGCCCAGGCCGCCACGCTCAAGACCCGCGTGCCCTTCCTGCATTTCTTCGACGGCTTCCGCACCAGCCACGAGCTGAACATGGTGGAGACCCTCTCCCCCGAGGTCATGCGCAGCATGATCAGCGAGAAGCTCATCGCCGAGCACAAGGCCCGCGGCCTCAACCCCGAGCACCCCGTGCTGCGCGGCACCGCCCAGAACCCGGACGTGTTCTTCCAGGGCCGCGAAGCCGGCAACAAGTTCTACACCGCCGTACCCACCATGGTGAAGGAAGCCATGGGCCAGTTCGAGAAACTGACCGGCCGCAAGTATAACCTCTTCGACTACGTGGGCGCGCCCGACGCGACCAAGGTCGTGGTCGTGATGGCCTCCGGCGCCGACGTGCTGGAAGACACCGTCAACCACCTCGTCGCCAAGGGCGAGAAGGTGGGCGTGCTGAAAGTGCGCCTCTACAGGCCCTACTCCGAGGCCGATTTCATAAAGGCCCTCCCGAAGTCCGTCAAGCAGATCGCCGTGCTCGACCGCACCAAGGAAGCGGGCGCGCTGGGCGAGCCGCTGTACCAGGATGTGGTCACCGTCTGCTCCACCGCCTTCAAGGCCGGCGCTCTCGCGGAGCTTCCGACCATCGTCGGCGGCCGCTACGGCCTCGGCTCCAAGGAATTCACCCCGGCCATGGCGAAAGCCGTGTTCGAGAACCTCTCCGCCGCCAAGCCGCTCAACGGCTTCGTGGTCGGCATCAACGACGACGTCACCAACCTGAGCCTCAAGTACGACGCCGACTTCTCCACCGAACCCGCGGATACCTTCCGCGCGCTGTTCTTCGGCCTGGGTTCCGACGGCACCGTGGGCGCCAACAAGAACACCATCAAGATCATCAGCGAAGAGACCGGCCAGTTCGCGCAGGGCTACTTCGTCTACGACTCCAAGAAAGCGGGTTCCATGACCGCCAGCCACCTGCGCTTCGGCAAGACCTACATCCGCGCGCCGTACCTCGTCAGCAAGGCCCGCTTCATCGGCTGCCACCAGTTCAGCTTCCTCGAGAAATACGAGATGCTCAACCGCGCCGAAGATAACGGCATCTTCCTGCTCAACAGCCCTTTCGGGGCCGCTGAAGTCTGGGACAAGCTGCCGATAGAGGTGCAGGAAGTCATCGTCAAGAAGCACCTGAAGATGTACGTGATCGACGCCTCCAAGATCGCCGAAGCCACCGGCATGGGCGCGCGCATCAACGTCATCATGCAGACCGCCTTCTTCGGCATCTCCGGCGTCCTCCCGAAGGACGAGGCGATCGCCGCCATCAAGACCTCCATCAAGAAGACCTACTCCAAGAAGGGCGAGGAAGTGGTCAACAAGAACTACGCCGCCGTGGACCAGACCCTGGCCGCCATCGAGGAAGTGAAGGTCGGCAAGGCCGATTCCAAGATCGTGCGCTCCTGCGCGGTCGAGGGCTTCCCCAAGTTCGTGCGCGAGACGCTGTGCGAGATGATCGCCTTCCGCGGCGACGACCTGCCCGTGAGCGCGATGCCCGTGGACGGCACGTTCCCTACCGCCACCAGCCAGTACGAGAAGCGCAATATCGCCCTCGAGACCCCGGTGTGGGAGAAGGACCTGTGCATACAGTGCGGCTTCTGCTCCATGGTCTGCCCGCACGCCGCCATCCGCATCAAGGCCTATGACGGCGCCGAGCTCGGCAAGGCCCCCGCGACCTTCAAGTCCGTAGACGCCAAGGCCCCTGCCCTCAAGGGCCTCAAGTTCACCGTGCAGACCGCCGTGGAAGACTGCACCGGCTGCGGCGCCTGCGTGTACAGCTGCCCCGGCAAGGAGCGCAAGGAAGGCAAGGAGACCGGCAAGAAGGCCATCAACCTGGCCCCGCAGTTCCCGCTGCGCGAGACCGAGAGGGAGAACTTCAAGTTCTTCCTGGCCCTCAAGGACCAGGGTTCCTCCAAGGTAAACCGCAACACCGTGCAGGGCTCCCAGCTGGTGCGCCCGCTGTTCGAATTCTCCGGCGCCTGCGCCGGCTGCGGCGAGACGCCTTACGTGAAGCTGATGACGCAGCTGTTCGGCGACCACCTCACCGTGGCCAACGCCACCGGCTGCTCGTCCATCTACGGCGGCAACCTGCCCACCACGCCCTACTGCGTCCGCGAGGACGGCAAAGGCCCGGCCTGGAGCAACTCGCTGTTCGAAGATAACGCCGAGTTCGGCCTGGGCATGCGCCTGGCTTACGACAAGATGGGCGGCGAGGCCCGCGAGCTGCTGGCCGCCATGAAGGAAGGTCCGCTGAAGGCGCAGGCCAAGCTGGCCGACGACATCCTCAACGCCGACCAGAGCGAGTGGACCGGGATAGAGCAGCAGCGCGGCCGCGTGACCGACCTGAAGAAGGCCTTGGTCTCCGTGGGCGGCGAGCAGGCCGCCCGCCTGGGCACCCTGGCCGACTACCTGATACAGAAGAGCGTCTGGATCCTCGGCGGCGACGGCTGGGCTTACGACATAGGCTACGGCGGTCTCGACCATGTGCTGGCCAGCGGCCGCAAGGTGCGCGTGCTGGTGCTCGACACCGAGGTGTACTCCAACACCGGCGGCCAGATGTCCAAGTCCACCCCGCTGGGCGCCGTGGCGCAGTTCGCCGCGGCCGGCAAGCCGCTGCCCAAGAAAGACCTGGGCATGATCTCCATGACCTACGGCAATATCTACGTGGCGCAGATAGCCATGGGCGCCGATTATAACCAGACCGTAAAGGCCTTCGCGGAAGCGGAAGCCTACGACGGCCCGTCCATAATCATCGCCTACAGCCACTGCATAGCCCACGGCATAGACATGGGCTCGGGCATGAACGAGCAGAAGCGCGCGGTGCAGAGCGGCCGCTGGCCCCTGTTCCGCTACAACCCGGCGCTGAAGGCGCAGGGCAAGAACCCGCTGACCATAGACAGCAAGGCTCCCACGATGTCCGTGGCGGAGTTCATGAACGGCGAGAACCGCTTCCGCTCACTGCAGAAGACCAACCCGGAAGTGGCCGCCCGCCTGGCCAAACTGGCCGAAGCGGAGTTCAAGTGGAGGCTCAGCGTGTACCAGCAGATAGCCGCCATGAGCTGCGAGACCCCGGCCAAGGAAGGGGAAAAGGTGGCCGCGTAGTATAGTATAGGTCACCCGTGAAAAGGGCGGAGCCGCAAGGTTCCGCCCTTTTTCTTTTTGCTCTTGACGGGTCAAGGTTGATATAGGTCAAAGGGCCCAGTCGGGGGTGGGCCTTAATATTTTTCAGGCCTGGGCCCTTTGACGCTGATGGGACGGAGGCCAATCGCATATACTCTATATGTAGCCGATGGACCAAGGAGTACACAACATGTCTAAATACCTCTCCTCCTATCCCGCAGCCTTTCTCGCTGTACTTCTTTGCGTCCCGACGTTAGCGAGCGCCGAGGGCCTGCAGATTTCTCCCACTCCCGAGAATTCCCCGGAGTTCACCCGCCAGGAAAAAGACCTGGCTAAAACCAATCCCGGTTATTTCGAGATCAACCCCGACTCGGTCAGGGTCACCCTCATAGAGGTCAAAGAAGAGTCCGGTATGGACTATGTGCGCCTGCAGGAGCAGCCGCCCAAGGACGTGGCCGGTATAGTGGTGACCATAGAGAAGATCGTTAACATAGCCTCCAAGATCTGGGAGATAGTTAAGGAGAACCGGCCGGTAACCAATATCGAGACCAAGTACGCCACCGCCTACCCCGAGGGCGTAACCTCCGCCACCCAGCTGGCCAACTGGAGCAGGCCCAAGACCTACGTTTACGGCTTCTACGCTGAGAACCTCTATGGTTCGGTGATGATAGACTGCAAATATAAGTTCTCTTATACCTATAATGGCGCCTACAAGGGCAAGGGCAAGTACCTGACCGGCGTGGCCATCATCCCCGAGGTGGCCAAGGTGGGCTGGGGCTACAAGTTCTATATGTCCGCCGCCGTGCCGGATTCCACCATCGCCAACGTGGGCAGCGACGCCAACCCGGTGGCCGCCATGCAGATGAAGCTGACCTGGAAGATGTCCACCGTGCTCAAGGAAGTCACCGGCACCAGCGTGTATTATGTGGAAGGCTCCGGCTACTTCGACGAGATCGCCAGCCCCTGGAAGAAGGGCAAGCAGGCCGCGGACGTGAAGGCCGCCGCCCCGCTGCTGGACCCGGCCAACGTATTCTAAGATTTAGTACCCGTCCCGCAAGGGGCGGCAATCGAAAAGGAGGAAGTACAAATGAAGAGACTAATCGCAATAACCGCAGCCGTAACTTCGCTGTTCGCGGGCCGGGTGTACGCAGGCGACAACCTGGACCCCAAATACTTCGAGATCGACGAGAGCTCGATCATGATCGAAGAGATCACCGACCGCGGCGGCCAGATACCGCTTAAGCCCGGCAACGGCACGATCCCTTCTCCCGACCAGCTGCCCAAGCCGCCCTCGGGCCCGCAGATCAACCCCCCGATGCCCAACGGCCCCACCCTGCCCGGCGTCACCGGCACCGGTACGGACCCCAACGCGGGCTTTAACAACGCGATCAACCAGATCAACAGCACCGTTGACACCATGGACAAGATCGTGAACCTGGTGGAGAAAATATTCGCCATCATCGAGAAGAACCAGCCCGTGGTCAACATCACCACCAACTACGCCAACGCCGTGCCCTTCGGCACCAGCCACTGGACGCAGCTGCAGGGCTGGGGCAAGCCTACCACCAAGAAGTACGCCTTCTCCATGAAGAACGGCTACGGCTCCGAAGTGGTGAAGGTCGCCTACCAGGTGCACTACACCGCCAACGGCAACTTCCAGGGCAAGGGCAAGTTCCTGACCGGCGTCACCGTGGAGCCGATCAGCGTGACCACCGCCTGGGGCTACAAAGTGACCCTGGTCTCCGAAGTGCCGGATTCCACCATCGCCAACGTGGGCACGCACGAGGATCCCATCGCCTCCATGCAGGTGCAGCTGAAGTGGACCGTCCACACGATGATCAAGGACATGACCGCCAAGAACATATACTATGTCCAGGGCGACGGTTTCCTGCAGGAAATAGGCGCTCCTTTCAAGAACGCCCAGGATGCCCGCACCCAGGGCAAGATCGACGCGGCCAACGTCAGCGTGGGCACCTCGACCTTCAACTAAGCAGCAGTAGCAGCGTCAGCCTCCTTTTCACCCTCTGCGCCCGCAAAACGGGCGCGGAGGGTTTATCTTTATACGGCCCTGCAGCGCTTCCCGTGAGCGATTTTAGGGCGCAGGGCCAAGGGCCGCAGCGGACGGCCTATCATTAAGGCCGCGGCGAAGAATGTCTGAGCCGAGCACTGTGTGCGAGGCGAGTTCTTCGCCGGCGG